>NZ_JBIVLW010000009.1:0-261625 GCF_044752765.1 Streptomyces sp. NPDC088706 | reverse complement strand
GCTACGTCGTCGAGCAGACCTTCGCGCTCCTCCATCACTTCAAGCGTCTCGCCGTCCGCTGGGAACGCCGCACCGAACTCCACGACGCCTTCGTCCCCCTGGCTTGCAGCCTGATCTGCTGGAGACGCCTCAAGAAGACACGCACATGATCGTGTTACGAGCTCTTAGCATGCCTCTTGAGGTCGAAGGCGGCGTGCTGCACTGCGCGCCTGATCATCCGGAGCACACGGGCGCGCGAGCAGGTCGTACTCGGCGCATTCGGCAGAGGCGGGATGGCCCCCGGACTCGTCCTCGGTGGCCCTCGTCCGTACGGGAGCAGACTCCAGGTACCGCTCCGGGTGGCGCCGGAAAGGCAGTTGCCCCCGGAACGATGACGAGCTGGAACTCGGCTGCCTGGTCAGGCCGCCCCGCCGCGAGCGAGGGTAGGCCGGTGGCACACAGCGCAAACCGGCCCCCCTCAAGGAGTTCTGAGGGGGCCGATGCTCTCGCGGCGTCCTAGCGGGCTGCGTGATCCACGAAGGCGGACCATGCGGCGGTAGACACTCCGAAGTACGGCGTCGTCAGGTCCTTGGAGTCACGGACGGGCACCTCTGCAGCCTGGATGGCGATCTCAACGCAGGCGTTGCCGCTGCCCTCCGAGTAGGAGGACTTGAACCAGTTGGGGCGGTTGTTGGGGTGTACGGATGATTTGGTCATTTGATCTCTCGGGATAGATTCCGAACATAGTCTGCGGTCTCTTCCGGAGAGAGAGCGGCTGCCGTCAGCCGCTCGAACCTCCGACTGAAGACCCCTACATCGCGAGGCCGACTCGACATAGCAAGAGCGCCCCACGCGTTATCTGCCTGGACCTGCGAAGGAAGTTCGTCCCCCATGTTCAGGATGCTGAAATCTGCCGCGAAGCGATATCGCTTGCCCTCGGTAGGCAGAATCTGAATCGTGACGTTGCCCAGCTCGGACAACTTGATCAGCTCTTGGCACTGGCCCTGCATGACATCTATGCCACCGACAATGTGCCGCAGCGCCGACTCGCCAATGATGGCGACCAAGTTCACCGGCTCGTCTTCGCGAGTGATGCACTCCCGGCGGCGGAGTCGGAGCCTGACGGCCTTCTCGACGGACTCGGACGGCGCTTCGAGCACGGGTTGTTGCATAGCGAACAAGGCTCTTGCGTACTCCTCGGTCTGGAGCATCCCCCACGGCAGCAGCGGGTGGTACGCCCGGATCGTGCGGGCAACCTCCTCGATGCCCACGAACTTCGGCATCTGGGTGGGCGTCATGCCGTCCTTGAACTCGCTGACCCACTCCTCGCTCGCCGCGTCACGCCAGATGGTCATCAGCTCAAGCTGGTCTGTCTCTTCGACTCCGTGGCGTTCCAGGAGAGCGCTGAGATGGTTGATCCGGCGCAGGGCTGAGAACCCGGTCTCGACGCGTTGCAACTGGGCCTCCGAGAAGCCCATGCCGGCGGCAGCCTCCTCGATCGTGAGTCCTCGGGCAGCGCGGAGCTTACGCAGCTCCTGTCCGAGAGCGATCTTGCGTGCAGTCGGTCGCGGTTTGCCCGGGCGCACGCCCGTTCCTCGACCATTGGACGATCAGTCGGAGGACGGGCGGGGCCTGCACCTCGTCGCCGCCTTCGTCGATCGTCTGGACGTCAGTGATGACGGGTTGACGGTCCACTGCGCGCTCGCTCTTCCGGAGCGTGCAGCATGACCTTCACCACCCCACCATTCCGCTCGCCTCCGGCAGCGCTCACCCTGGAACGTCGCCTCGCCATCCGTTCGCTCCAGCCGCACCGGGACGCCCAGGCCGCACGTATCCAGGCGCTGACGTGCCTAAGCCACGTCCGGCTGGGCCGGTCCGCTTGGGCTGGCAGTCGCAACAGTCGATCACCTGGTTCGCAATGCCAGCGAGTTCGGCCGGTGCCGCGACAAGGAGATCGGGCTTCGTATCGCGCGCACCGGCACAGACGACCTGTTGCTCGATGTGACGGACCGCAACCCGGAGTTCCCGTTCTTCGAGCAGGCGGCGGAGGGCCTTTGGGGAAAGGGGCTTTGGCGCGTCGCGCAATACGGAGATGTCGTGTCCTGGCATCCCCGCAAGGACGGGGAAGTCGGAAAGACCGTTCGAGCAGTGCTGCGAGGTAACCGCTCGTGACAGTCGCCGAGGTCACCCCGCCGGCCGCACGCCCTCTCTCCCCTGCCATGCCCGGAAGCCGCTGCCGACCGGAGAGATCCCTCAGCGCCATCGCCGCTACGGACCACCGCTTCCCTCCCCCTGCCGATGTCCTCCAGCCGGTCCGCTGGGCCCGTGGAGCGTGGCTCGTAGCCCGCCGCAGGCCCAAAGTCCCAGAGAAGTCCCAGACATGCCGCCGCACCCCTCCCTGACCCGCTAAATGGCAGGTCAGATGGGGTGCGGCGGCATCGTCGTGTCAAATGTCCCGGAAGATCTCGATCTGCGCCCCCACCGAGTTGAGCCGCTCCGCCAGCTCCTCGTAACCCCGGTTGATGACATAGACGTTGCGCAGTACGGAGGTGCCCTCGGCCGCCATCATCGCCAGCAGCACCACCACGGCGGGCCGCAGGGCGGGCGGGCACATCATTTCGGCGGCGCGCCAGCGGGTGGGGCCCTCGACCAGGACCCGGTGCGGGTCGAGGAGTTGGAGGCGGCCGCCGAGGCGGTTGAGGTCGGTGAGGTAGATCGCGCGGTTGTCATAGACCCAGTCGTGGATCAGGGTCTGGCCCTGCGCGGAGGCCGCGATGGCCGCGAAGAAGGGTACGTTGTCGATGTTGAGGCCGGGGAACGGCATCGGATGGATCTTGTCGATCGGCGCCTCCAGTTTGGAAGGCCGGACCGTCAGGTCGACCAAGCGGGTACGGGCGTTGTCAGCCGCGTACTCCGGGGTGCGGTCGCAGTCGACACCCATCTCCTCCAGGACCGCCAGCTCGATCTCCAGGAACTCGATCGGCACCCGGCGGATGGTGAGTTCGGACTCCGTCACCACCGCGGCGGCCAGCAGGCTCATCGCCTCGACCGGGTCCTCGGAGGGGGAGTAGTCCACGTCCACGTCGATCTGCGGGACCCCGTGCACGGTGAGCGTCGTCGTGCCGATGCCGTCGACCCGTACACCCAGCGCCTCCAGGAAGAAGCAGAGGTCCTGGACCATGTAGTTGGAGGAGGCGTTGCGGATGACCGTCGTACCCTCGTGGCGGGCGGCGGCCAGCAGGGCGTTCTCGGTCACCGTGTCGCCGCGCTCGGTCAGCACGATGGGCCGGCCGGGGGAGGCCGAGCGGTCCACCTGCGCGTGGTAGAGCCCTTCCGTGGCGGCGATCTCCAGGCCGAACCGGCGCAGCGCGATCATGTGCGGCTCGATCGTGCGGGTGCCCAGGTCGCAGCCGCCCGCGTACGGCAGGGTGAACTGCTCCATCCGGTGCAGCAGCGGGCCCAGGAACATGATGATCGAGCGGGTGCGGCGCGCGGCGTCGGCGTCGATCGCCTCCATCTCCAGCTGCGCGGGCGGCACGATCTCCAGGTCCACGCCGTCGTTGACCCAGCGGGTGCGCACCCCGATGGAGTTCAGCACCTCCAGGAGCCGGAACACCTCCTCGATCCTGGCGACCCGGCGCAGGACCGTGCGGCCCTTGTTGAGCAGCGAGGCGCACAACAGCGCGACGCAGGCGTTCTTGCTGGTCTTGACGTCGATGGCGCCGGAGAGCCGACGGCCACCGACGACCCGCAGATGCATGGGCCCGGAGTAGCCGAGCGACACGATCTCGCTGTCGAGGGCTTCGCCGATACGGGCGATCATCTCAAGGCTGATGTTCTGGTTGCCGCGCTCGATGCGGTTGACAGCGCTCTGGCTCGTGCCGAGCGCTTCGGCCAGCTGCGTCTGGGTCCAGCCCCGATGCTGCCGGGCGTCACGGATGAGCTTGCCGATGCGTGCGAGGTAGTCGTCTGACATGGCGGCAGGTTATCTCAGATATGAGATGAGGCCGCTGCGGGGCTGTGCCGTTCGAGTGACGGGAGTGCAACCGTTTCGAATCGTTTCCGGGAGGGCGGCGTACCGCCCGCTCGCGGAACGCGCGAACGGCCCGCGCCGCCATCGTCCCCCGGGTGGGGCGACGCGGCGCGGGACTTACGGCCGTACGGGGTGTCGGCCCGGCTCAGCCGCTGCGCCGACGGGTCGTCCGGCGTCAGCCGTCAGGCCGCCCCGGACGCCGCCCACTCCAGGGCCTCCGCATCACCCGCCCCGGACGCCGCCCACTCCAGGGCGTCAAGCCGTCAGCCGCTCCCGGACGCCAGCCACTCCAAGGCCTCCGCCCCCGCGTCGAGCACCGAGATGTGCCCGTCCGTCGGCCGCAGCCGCAGTTCGGCCGTCGGGCAGCGCTCCGCGAGCCACCGGCCGTGGGTGGCGGGCGCGATCCGGTCCTGCCCGCCGTGGAGCAGGAGCAGGGGGGCGGTGATCCGCGCGGGATCGAAACCCCACGGAGCGACGTAGGCCAGGTCGTCGGTGATCAGGCCGTCCGGCCCGCCCTCCAGGGCCGGCCCCACCACCTGGTCGAACCAGGACCACGTACCGGCCAGCGCGTCGTGGTCGGCGTCGGTGAACATCTCCGGGTCGTACCCGGCGCCCGCCTCGTACGCCTCCTTCGCCGCGCGCCCCTCGGCCGCCGCCCGCAGGGAAGCCGCCGAGGACGGCACCATGCCGGCGAACCAGTCGAGCCCCCCGGCGTCGTACGGGGCGAGGCCCGCGGCCGTCACCACGCCGACGACCCGGTCCGGCAGCAGCGCGCCGCAGGCCAGCGCGTGCGGACCGCCGCCGGAATGGCCCAGGACGGCGAACCGGTCGATGGCGAGAGCGTCGGCGACCGCCCGTACGTCGGCTGCGGCCGACGCCACGTCGCGGCCGGGCAGCGGGGACGAACCGCCGTAGCCGGGACGGTCGTACGACACCCAGCGGATGCCCAGCGCCGCGGCGGCGGGGAAGAGCGGGGCCGGCGGAGAGCCGGTGTTCGGCGTGCCGTGGTGCCAGAAGACGACGAGCCCGTCGTCCGGGGCGTCGTCGTCGCCGGTGTCGTACACATGGAGCCCGCGGCCGTCGTCCAGCCGCAGATCGCTCTCCCTGACCCTCACTCCGCCATCCCTCCGCCACGCGGCACGTATCCGCCGCACGACCCTACCGACCGGCGGTGCGCGAGGATCGCGGATCACTCCGCCCGCGGAGGCAACCCACGCGATCACCTCCCCGTCTCGATGTCCGAGAGCGCGTTCGATCCGGAACAGACCACCGGAACGGACACGCGTGTGACCAGGGTTGAGGAGGGGCTTTGATACGTGGCCGGAGAGCATGGGCCACCGCGATCGCGGTGCTGACGGTGGCAGGGGTGGCGCCTACGGGGGCGTACGCCACCCCGGCCCCGCCGGAGATACCCACCGCCACCGCGACGCGGGACACCGGGAACGCGCTGCCGCCCGGCTGGCGCATCGCCGGTGAGAAGGGGCGCAACCACCTCGAGTGGCGCGCGCCCCAGCCGGTCCCCGTGGGCGACGCCCGCGTGGAGTTCCGCGCGAACGGCGAACTCGTGGGCGTACCCGAACAGCAGGACGACGGCCGGACCTTCCGGCTCCCCATGGACGAGGTCCGCGCCGCCGACCTCGGCGACCTGGAGGTCGAGGCCGCCGGGCGCCGGCTCGACGAGGCCCCGGGCGCCGGCGCGAGCCGCCGGGCCGAGCCGCCCGCTCCGAAGCTGCCGCCCAAGCTGCCCGCGGGGACCATCGACCCGGGCAAGTCCGGCACGTACGCCACCACCACCGGCGAGTACAGCCTCGCCTCCGTCAAGCTCCCCGGCCTCCCCGCCCCGGTCGAGATGCGCGGTGTCGTCGTCGCCCCGAAGAAGGCACCCGGCAAGCGTCCCCTCGCCCTGTTCCTGCACGGCCGCCACTCCACCTGCTACGTCCCCGGCAGGACCGAGGACGTCTCCGGCGACTGGCCCTGCGCCAAGGGCAGCAAGCCGATCCCCAGCCACCGGGGCTATCTGCGCGACCAGAAACTGCTGGCCTCCCAGGGGTACGTGACCGTCTCGATCTCCGCCAATGGCATCAACGGCCAGGACGGGGACGTCGAGGACGGCGGCGCGCAGGCCCGCTCCTCGCTGATCCGCAACCACCTCGGCCGCTGGGCCGACTGGGCCGCCAAGCCCGCCTCCGCGCCCGCCACCGTGCGCAAGGGCCCGAAGGCCGACCTGTCCCGGGTGCTCCTCGTCGGGCACTCGCGCGGCGGCGAGGGCGTCAACCGCGCGGTGATGGACAGCCTGTACAAGCCACCGGCCGCCGAGGACGGCTACCGGTCGAAGGCCCGCTGGAACATCCGCGGCACGGTCCACATCGGCCCCACCCTCTTCGGCCAGAACCCGGTGCCGGACGTCCCCTCGCTCACCATCCTGCCGGGCTGCGACGGGGACGTCTCCGACCTCCAGGGCCAGGTGTTCACGGACGGCACCCGGGGTGTCAGCCAGGGCAAGGCCCTGCACAGCTCGGTCTACATGGTCGGCGCCAACCACAACTACTTCAACACCGAGTGGACCCCGGGCCAGGCCCAGGCCCCGGCCGACGACGACTTCTGGCACGACCCCGAGGCACGTGACCCGCTCTGCTCGCCCGGCGCCGCCGGCCGGCTGACCGCCGACCAGCAGCACAAGGTGGGCGCGACCTACATCGCCGCCGCCGCGCGGCTGTTCGTCGGCGGTGACGACCGCGTACGCCAGCTCGTCGACGGCACCGGCCGCCGCGCCCCCTCCGCCGACCCCGCCCGGGTGCTGACCCACGCGGTCGGCGGCAACCGGAGCGCCGGCTTCCTCCCCGACGACCCGCAGGGCCCGCTGAAGGTCACCGGCGCCAGGCTGTGCGACGCCGTCGCCCCCGGCCGCTCCGCCTGCCTGGGCGAGAAGGACCCCGGCTCCTCGCCGCACTTCGCGCGGTGGCGCCCCGAGCACGAGGCCGGCCGCCAGGCGGTCGCCCTGGACTGGAAGAAGCCGGGCACGGCCGCCCGCCTCACCCCGAAGAAGCCGGTCTCGCTCAAGGGCGCGCACAGCCTCGCCCTGCGCGTCGCCGTACCGCCGAACACCAGCGGCACCCGCTTCGACGTCCACGTCAAGGACGCCAAGGGCAAGCGCGCCAAGCTGGGCAGCGTCAAGATCGACGGGCTCCCCGGCACCGACCGCACCGCCTCGTACTGGGCGCAGGAGGTCCGCGTCCCGCTGACCGCCGCGACCCGCGCCAAGCTGAACCTCGGCACGATCGCCTCCCTGGAGCTGACCCCGAAGTCCTCCTCGGGCAAGGCGTGGCTGATGGACGCCTGGTCCTGGAAGCCGGGCACCCCTGCGGCGAAGGCGGCGCCGCTCGCCCGCGTCGACATCGGCCGCCTCACGGTCAAGGAGGGCGACTCCGGCTTCCGCACGTACCAGGTGCCCGTCCGCACCACCGGCAAGAACGCCGGAGCGGTCCGGCTGTACGTCGTCGACCCCGAGACCGGCGAGTCGGCCGGCCGGCTGGTCAAGGTCGGCCCCGGCACCGCCGGGATCAAGGTCACGGTGAAGGTCGAGGGCAACAAGCGCTACGGCTGGGACAAGCCCCACGACATCCTGGTCAAGGCGGTCCGGGGAACGGTCGTCGGCGCGGACGCCGGCGGTGTCACCGCCGAGAACGACGACCCGATGCCCAAGGTGACCGTCGAGCCGGTGGCCGCCGATGTCTCTGAGGGCGCGCCGCTGACGTGGCGCGTCTCCCTCTCGGAGCAGGCGGACACCGAGATCTGGACCCTGGCCCAGTTGGTCCCCGTCCCCGACGGACGCCCGGAGCTGTCCACGGCCGATGTCGACCAGGAGTGGCTGGACCAGCTCGTGGAGGAGGCCCCGAACCCGGCGATCCCGCTCTCGAAGGTCGAGTACGGGACGCTGTGGATGTCGGTCCCGGCCGGGAAGACGTCCCTGGACCTGACCGTTCCGACCGTCCGTGACCAAGTGAAGGAGTCGGCCGAGTACGTCCGCTTCCAGCTCACGGACGACGGGGGAGAACCGCTGGCCCAGCCCTTCGAGGGCACGGTCCGCGACGCGTCGTAGCGCACCCGTTGGCACCAGGTCCGGCCTTCCCGCGATCCGGCGGGGAGGCCGGATCTCTGTCTGCGTCTCCCGCACGACCGGGCCTGCGCTGTCTGCGTCTCCCGCACGACCGGGCCTGCGCTGTCTGTGTCTCCCGCACGACCGGGCCTGCGCTGTCTGCGTCTCCCGCACGACCGGGCCTGCGCCGCCGGGCGGAGCCCGACGCGTACCTCTCGTACCGAGAGCTCATCAGGTCCGCCGCACAGGCCGATGGAACGGGTCCGGGCGGCCAGCAGGATGAGGCGCATGACCTCACACACAGCCCCTGCCCCCTCCGCGGCCCCGCCGCCGCGCTGGGCGGTCCGGCCGCGCGCCTCACCGCACCGGTGGTCCTGCCGAGCGGGCTGTGGCGCATCGCCCTGGTGCTCGGACACCCCGCCGGCTACATGGGAGCGGGCTTCGAGCCCTTCACGACGGCCGGGGCCAAGGTCTGGATGCCGGCGCTCAGCCAGGCCTGCGAGCTGGTCGCCCTCCTGACCATCGGCCTGGTCCGCCCCTGGGGCGAGGTCGTACCGCGCTGGATCCCGCTGCTCGGCGGGCGGCAGGTGCGCCCCATGGCCGCCGTCGTCCAACGGCTGCCGTGACGCTCTCCTACTACCGCCGACATCGCCCACGAAGGCGCGGGTAGGAGTGCGGGAGGACACCTGGGCATGACCGGGCGGCGGCTATGTACTAGAGTTATCTCGACATCGAGATATCTGCCGAGGCGCACCGCAGCCGCCGCCCGGTAAGGCATGCCTAACTTAGCCTTACCTTAGCGGATGGTCGGGGCCGTAGGCGGCACAACGCGGCGCCCGCTGCCAATGAGGCGCGGCGCGGTAGACGCGCACATTGAAGAAGGAGACTGTCGTGTCGGCGAACAGCTTCGACGCCCGCAGCACGCTGCGCGTGGGCGACGAGTCGTACGAGATCTTCAAGCTGGACAAGGTAGAGGGCTCCGCGCGCCTCCCGTACAGCCTGAAGGTCCTGCTGGAGAACCTGCTCCGTACCGAGGACGGCGCGAACATCACCGCCGACCACATCCGTGCCATCGGCGGCTGGGACTCCCAGGCGCAGCCCAGCCAGGAGATCCAGTTCACGCCGGCCCGCGTGATCATGCAGGACTTCACCGGCGTGCCGTGTGTCGTGGACCTCGCCACCATGCGTGAGGCCGTGAAGGAACTGGGCGGCGACCCGGCGAAGATCAACCCGCTGGCCCCGGCCGAGCTGGTCATCGACCACTCCGTCATCGCCGACAAGTTCGGCACCAACGAGGCGTTCGCCCAGAACGTCGAGCTGGAGTACGGCCGCAACAAGGAGCGCTACCAGTTCCTGCGCTGGGGCCAGACCGCCTTCGACGAGTTCAAGGTCGTCCCCCCGGGCACCGGCATCGTCCACCAGGTGAACATCGAGCACCTGGCCCGCACGGTCATGGTCCGGGGTGGCCAGGCCTACCCCGACACCCTCGTCGGCACCGACTCGCACACCACCATGGTCAACGGCCTCGGCGTGCTG
Source organism: Streptomyces sp. NPDC088706 (assembly GCF_044752765.1). Taxonomy (NCBI): domain Bacteria; kingdom Bacillati; phylum Actinomycetota; class Actinomycetes; order Kitasatosporales; family Streptomycetaceae; genus Streptomyces; species Streptomyces sp. NPDC088706. The sequence goes on along the minus strand of NZ_JBIVLW010000009.1, from coordinate 251,981 downwards.
GGCTGGGGCGTCGGCGGCATCGAGGCCGAGGCCGCGATGCTGGGCCAGCCGGTCTCCATGCTCATCCCGCGCGTCGTCGGCTTCAAGCTGACCGGCGAGCTCCCGGCCGGCACCACCGCCACCGACCTCGTGCTGACCATCACCGAGATGCTCCGCAAGCACGGCGTCGTCGGCAAGTTCGTCGAGTTCTACGGTGAGGGCGTCTCCGCCACCTCGCTGGCCAACCGCGCCACCATCGGCAACATGTCGCCGGAGTTCGGCTCCACCGCGGCGATCTTCCCGATCGACGACGAGACGCTGAAGTACCTGCGCCTGACCGGCCGCGACGAGCAGCAGGTCGCCCTCGTCGAGGCGTACGCCAAGGAGCAGGGCCTCTGGCTCGACCCGGCCGCCGAGCCGGACTTCTCCGAGAAGCTGGAGCTCGACCTCTCCACGGTCGTCCCCTCCATCGCCGGCCCGAAGCGCCCGCAGGACCGCATCATCCTGGCCAACGCCAAGGAGCAGTTCGCCCAGGACGTGCGCAACTACGTCGCGGACGAGATGGAGGCGAGCAAGGAGTCCTTCCCGGCCTCCGACGCCCCGTCCAACACGCCGAACGGCGTCCCGTCCAAGCCGGTCACCGTCACGGCCCCCGACGGCTCGACGTACGAGATCGACCACGGCGCCGTCACCGTTGCCGCGATCACCTCGTGCACCAACACCTCCAACCCCTACGTCATGGTCGCCGCCGCGCTCGTGGCGAAGAAGGCGGTCGAGAAGGGCCTGACCCGCAAGCCGTGGGTCAAGACCACCCTCGCCCCGGGCTCGAAGGTCGTCACCGACTACTTCGACAAGGCGGGCCTGACCCCGTACCTCGACAAGGTCGGCTTCAACCTCGTCGGCTACGGCTGCACCACCTGCATCGGCAACTCCGGCCCGCTGCCGGACGAGGTCTCCAAGGCGATCAACGACAACGACCTCGCGGTCACCTCGGTGCTCTCCGGCAACCGCAACTTCGAGGGCCGGATCAACCCCGACGTCAAGATGAACTACCTGGCGTCCCCGCCGCTGGTCGTCGCGTACGCCATCGCCGGTTCGATGAAGGTCGACATCACCAAGGACGCCCTCGGCGTCGACCAGGACGGCAAGCCGGTCCACCTGGCCGACATCTGGCCCTCCGAGGCCGAGGTCAACGACGTCGTGGCGAACGCCATCGGCGAGGACATGTTCAACAAGTCCTACCAGGACGTCTTCGCGGGCGACGCCCAGTGGCAGGCGCTGCCGATCCCGACCGGCAACACCTTCGAATGGGACTCCGAGTCCACCTACGTGCGCAAGCCCCCGTACTTCGAGGGCATGACGATGGAGACGACCCCGGTCGAGGACATCACCGGTGCCCGGGTGCTCGCCAAGCTCGGCGACTCGGTCACCACCGACCACATTTCCCCGGCCGGCGCCATCAAGGCCGACACCCCGGCCGGCAAGTACCTCAACGAGCACGGCATCGAGCGCCGCGACTTCAACTCCTACGGCTCGCGCCGAGGCAACCACGAGGTCATGATCCGCGGCACGTTCGCCAACATCCGCCTGCGCAACCAGATCGCGCCGGGCACCGAGGGCGGCTACACCCGCGACTTCACCAAGGACGACGGCCCGGTGTCGTTCATCTACGACGCCTCGCAGAACTACCAGGCCGCCGGCACCCCCCTCGCGATCCTCGCGGGCAAGGAGTACGGCTCCGGCTCGTCCCGTGACTGGGCCGCCAAGGGCACCGCGCTCCTCGGCGTCAAGGCTGTCATCGCCGAGTCCTACGAGCGCATCCACCGCTCGAACCTCATCGGCATGGGCGTCCTCCCGCTCCAGTTCCCCGAGGGCCAGACCGCCGAGACCCTCGGCCTCACCGGCGAGGAGACCTTCTCCTTCACCGGCGTCACCGAACTGAACAACGGCACCACCCCGCGCACGGTCAAGGTCACCACCGACACCGGTGTGGAGTTCGACGGCGTCGTCCGTATCGACACGCCCGGCGAGGCGGACTACTACCGCAACGGCGGCATCCTGCAGTACGTGCTCCGCAGCCTGATCCGCAAGTAGGCGGGTCGGCGACCGAGCGAGGAAGGGCCGCACCCCGGATCTCCCCGGGGGGCGGCCCTTCCGCGTTCCGTCGGAACACCGGAGCGTCACATCGGGTCCCGCTGGACCCACCCGCTCGACGGAGCGTCACATCGGGTCCCGCTGAACCCGCCCGCTCGACGGAGCGTCACATCGGGTCCCGCTGGACCCACCCGCTCGACGGAGCGTCACATCGGATCCCGCTGGACCCGCCCGCTCGACGGAGCGTCACATCGGGTCCCGCTGGACCCGCTCGATCTGGCACTTCGTGCCCGCGGGCACCTCGCCGAGTCCCTGGGCCTTCACCTTGGCCGTCGCACCGGGGGCGAGGCTCGCGGTGGTCGCGGTGCCGTCGGTCACCTTGGCGCCGTCGCCGTCCACGAACGTGACGAACACGACGTAACCCGCCGGGGTGTCGGACCCGTTGACGATCTTCAGGTCGGCGTGCGGCCAGCCGATCAGGTCGTCGCGCGTGCACTTGCTGATCGTGACGTCCTCCTCGGCGGCCGGCTCGGGCTCGACGGGCTCGGGGTCGTACTCCTCCACCGGCTCCTCGTCGTACGGCGCGGAGAAGGGCGCGTCCGACCGCTCGGGGGACCGGGCGATGGAGTCCGAGACCGACGTCATCACCGAGTAGACGAGCGCCACCACCGCCCCCGCGACGACCAGCCCCCCTCCCACGGCGAGCGTGACGATCAGCCCCGTACGCTGCTTGTGCGGCGGCGCTATGGGAGCCACCCACGGCGAAGGCTGCGGCAACCCCGTCGGGTGCTGCGGTGACGGCTGGGGCTGTTCGGGCGGCGGAGGCGGAAAGTTGTCGGACATGAGGTCCCCCCACGGGAAGTCGATCAGGTGAGGGCTTTACGGTACGTGGCCCCACCAGCCACACTCACACCACCCGTACAGAAACCGAACGGACCACCATGGGCGAGCTGATCCTCATCCGGCACGGCGAGACCGAATGGTCCCGCTCCGGGCAGCACACGAGTTACACCGACCTACCCCTGACCGCCACCGGCGAACGCCAGGCCCGGGCCCTCGTCCCGCTGCTCGCCGACCGCACCATCGCGCTCACCCTCGTCAGCCCCGCCGTCCGGGCCCGCCGCACCGCCGAGCTGGCCGGGCTCCCCGCTCCCCGGGTCACACCCGAGCTGCGGGAGTGGGACTACGGCGGCTACGAGGGCATCACCACCCAGGAGATCCGCCGCACCCGGCCCTTCTGGAACCTCTGGACCGACGGAGTCGACCCCGGCACCCCGGAGCACCCGGGGGAGAGCCCCGCCCAGATCGGGCAGCGGGCCGATCAGGTGCTCGCCGGGGTCCATTCGGCCGCCGAGCGGGCCGGGGACGGGGACATCGCGCTCGTCGCCCACTCGCACTTCCTGCGCGTGCTCACCGCCCGCTACCTGGGGCTGACCCCGGCCGAGGGGCGCCTCTTCCAGCTCGCCACCGGAGCCGTCTCCCGGCTCGGCACCGAACACGGCCGGCCGGTCGTCACCGCACTCAACCTGGCCCTGCCCGAAAGCCTCCAGGAGGCGTGAACGCCGACGGCCGGCACCCCACCCCGGGGTACCGGCCGCCGGCATACGACCGGAGCGTCAGGAGATCAGCTCCACCTCCGCCAGCGTCGCCGGACCCGTCAGCACCAACCGGTACTTCGCGTACGCCCCGGGCCGGTCCACCGAGAAGGCCCGGGTCTGCCTGTCCCAGGCGAAGGACTGGCCGGAGCGGCGGTCCAGGTCCTTCCAGGTCTTCCCGTCGGACGAGCCCTGGAGGGTCCAGCCCGCCGGGGCCTTGTCCGCCGCCGCCGACGTCAGCGTGTACTGGAGCGCCTTCGTAGCAGAGGGCACCGGCAGCTCCACCGACGCGGCCTCCCCAGAAGTGGCCGAGGTGTTGTCGAACAGGACACCGTCACCCTTCAGCACATCGCCCCTGGGCGCCGGAGCCCTGTCGTCCTGCTGGATGGAGACCGGGGCCGCGTCCTTGCCCGTGCCCCAGGCGGACGGCCTGGGGCCCATGTCGAACTCCAGCGTGCCGCCCTCGGCCAGCACGTCGTGCGGGAGCGCGGTGGAGGTCCACCTCTTGCCGTTGACCTTCACGCCTCGCACGTAGATGTTCTTCGCGCTGTTCTTCGGGGCCTTGACGGTCAGCTTGCGGCCGTTGTCCATGCGGACGGTGACCTTCTTGAAGAGCGGCGAGCCGATCGCGTACTCCCCGCTGCCCATCACCAGCGGGTAGAAGCCGAGCGCGGAGAACAGGAACCAGGCCGACTGCTCGCCGTTGTCCTCGTCGCCGTGGATGCCCTGCCCGATCGCGCTGCCGACGTACAGCCGGCCCAGCACCTCGCGGACCTTCTCCTGCGTCCTGTACGGCTGGGAGGCCGCGTTGTACATGTACGTGGCGTGGTGGGCGACCTGGTTGCTGTGCCCGTACTGACCCATCCGCACGTCACGCGCCTCGGTCATCTCGTGGATGACCCCGCCGTAGCTGCCGACGAACTCCGGGCCCGCCGTCTCCGGCGTGGAGAAGTACGTGTCCAGCTTCCTGCCGAGCCCCGCGCGGCCGCCGTACAGGTTGGCCAGGCCCCGGCTGTCCTGCGGGGCGGTGAAGGCGTAACCCCATCCGTTGGTCTCGGTGTAGTCGTAGCCCCAGACGCGGGGGTCGTAACTGCCGGCGGGCAGGCGCCAGTCGCCGTTCGGCTTCCTGCCCTGGAAGAACCCGGCCTTGTCGTCGAAGAGCTTGACGTACTTCTGCGCCCGGTTCATGAAGTACTCGGACTCTTCCCTGTACCGCGCCTTCTTCGTCTTCCGGTACAGCTCCTGGCCCATCCGGGCGATGCCGTAGTCGTTGACGTAGCCCTCCAGCGACCAGGACAGGCCCTCATGGGTGGCGGTGTTCGCGTAGCCGGTGAAGACCGAGGTCTCCAGGCCCTTGCGGCCCACCCCCGAGGACGGCGGGGCCACCGTGGCGTTCTTGACCGCCGCGTCGTACGCCGCCTCCGCGTCGAACTTCACGCCCTTGACGTACGCGTCCGCGAAGGCCACGTCCGTGCTGGTGCCGGTCATCAGGTCCGCGTAACCGGGGGAGGACCAGCGGGAGGTCCAGCCGCCGTCCTTGTAGTGCTGCACGAAGCCGTCGACCAGCTCGCCGGCCTTCTTCGGGGAGAAGAAGGAGTACGCGGGCCACGTCGTGCGGTAGGTGTCCCAGAAGCCGTTGTTGACGAACACCTTGCCGTCGACGATCTTCGCCCCGGTCCGCGTCGGGGTGTCCTTGCCGGCCGGCTCGGAGAAGGGGCTGGCGTACTTGTTCTTCCCGTCGACCTTCTCGTGGCCGGAGTTCGGGTAGAGATAGAGCCGGTAGAGGCTGGAGTAGAGGGTGGTGAGCTGGTCCGCGTTCGCGCCCTCGACCTCGATCGTCCCCAGGATGTCGTCCCAGGCCCGCTGCGCCCTGCGCTGCACCCGCTCGAAGGAGGTGGACTCCGGGATCTCCATGGCCAGGTTCTCCTTCGCCTGGTCCACGCCGATCAGTGAGGTGGCCAGACGCAGGTTGACCGTGCGGTCCTTGCCCGCGTCGAAGCGGAAGAAGCCGGTGACGTCGTCGCCCCCGCCGCCCTTCAGCTTCCCGCTGTCGGTGACCGGAGCGTCGAAGACGCCGTACACGAACATGCGGGTCGCCCCGGTGGACAGGCCGCTCCTGACATCCGTGTAGCCGGAGAAGGAACGGGTCCCGGGGTCCAGGGTCAGGCCGCCGGCGTTCGACACGTTGTCGAAGACCAGGCTCGCGTCCTTGCCGGGGTAGGTGAACCGCATCCGCGCCGCGTGGTCCGCCGGCGCCATCTCGGCCTTGAGGCCGTTCTCGAACGTGACGCCGTAGTAGTGCGGTTTCGCTGTCTCCCTCTCGTGCCGGAAGGGCAGCGCGCGGGCGGTGCGGGCGGCGTCCGGGGTGCCGGAGGCGGCCGAGGGCATCACCTGGAAGGTCTGCCGGTCGCCCATCCAGGGGCTCGGCTCATGGCTGGCGGCGAAGGCCTGGAGCGTGGGGAGGTTGTCCTCGTTGTTGCCCCGGTGGTAGTCGTACAGCCAGCTCAGCGAACCGGCGTTGGTGACCGGCGTCCAGAAGTTGAAGCCGTGCGGGACGGCGGTGGCCGGAATGTTGTTGCCCCGTGAGAAGCCGCCGCTGGAGTTGGTGCCGCGGGTGGTCAGCGCGTAGTCCGACAGATGCGCCTTGCGCTTCTCGCGCGCCTTCGGGGCGATCACGACGTCGTCGACCCAGCCCTGGAACTTCGCCGGGCCCTTGGGGGAGTCGTACGCCACCAGGATCCGGTCCACAGTCTTGCCGGCGGCCACCGTGCCGATGCGGGAGGCGACCTTGTTCCACTGGTTGACGTAGAGGCGCTCGGCGTCCGCCTGGCCCCGCGGGGTCAGCAGCCCGCCGTGGCTGTCGGTGGCCTTCAGCTCGCTCAGATACGTGCCGTCGGTGAAGGCGAGATCCACCGCGATGTGGGTGGCGGGGTAGTTCAGGTCCGTCTCACCCATCTGCGGGTAGACGAGGTAGGACAGCTCGGTGTCCTTGGTGACGGCCGTGTTCTCGTCGAACATCTTGTTGTACGAGTAGGCCCGGCCGTCGGGCTGGTGCGTACCGGCGTAACGCAGTGCCCTCTTTCCGGTGAATCCCGCGCCCGCCTTGGCCGTCGGCGAACCGGAGGGACCGCGGTCGGCCTGGCTGCGCATCTCCTCCGGGACGGGTACGGAGCTGTCCCCGTTCGAGAACTGAACGTCGGCGAGCTGGAGGATGTCCGACGCGCCGTTGTTGGCGGTGATCTCCAGCCGGAAGTGCCGGTAGGCGGTGCCGGAGGCGAAGTCGTACGACTTGGTCTCGTGCCGCTTGGCGAAGGTCTCGCCCGTGCGCTTGTCGAGGTCGGTCCACTCCTTGCCGTCGGCCGAGCCCTTGAGCGTCCAGTCCTTCGGGTCGCGCGGGGCGTGGTCGTTGGCCGAGGTGAGCGCGTACGTCACCACCTCCACCGGCTCGTCCAGGTCGAACTCGACCCAGCCGGTCCTTGCGAACGCCAGCCATTTGGAGCCCGGTTCGACATCGACCAGGTTCTCCTTGACCTCGCCGCCCGCGGTGTTCTCGGCGCTGGCGCGGACGTCGGTCACCCGGCCGGTGACGTTGCCCGGTATTCCGGCGGAGAACCCGCCGTCGACACCCGATGAGCGCTCGTTGCCGTCCGGCCCCTCCTCGACCGTGTTGCGCCAGTCCGGCTGCCTCTCGTCCGCTTCGAACGAGGAGCGGAACGTCCGTTCGCCGGCAGGCTTCCGCGGTGCCCCGGACGGGTCGGCGACGGCGGCCGTGGGGGCCGCGAGGGCCAGGGCGAGAGATGCCGCGAGGACGGCGGCCGTGCGGCTCCGTCTCGTACGGGTGGCGCTGCTGAAGACCTTCCCGGCGCCATGATGGAGACCACGTGGTGGCTGCATACCGAGCCATTCCTCCCCGGAGCGTGCTTGGACAACGTTGTCATAGCGGGATGCAAGGTCCAGTAGGGAGCCAAGTGACAGGGCGTGTCAAGGGTGTTGCCTCAGGTGCGGTCCACGAATCACCGTAAGAGGAGAAAACCGCCCCTGGGCGAGGGCGTACGGTGCCGAGGAGTCCGCGAGGTCTCAACTCGGGAAAGACTGTCGCCCCAACGTGCATTCGATCTTGCTCAGTTGGCGACAAGTGGACTATACCTGTCGCCATCTGCGCAGCCGTTTCCGACGGATGCGCACCGGGGGGAACGAGGGGATGGCAGCGAGGGCGCCGGGGGCGTCCTGACTGTACGGTTCTCCGACACCCCCACTCCGCCGGTTTTCTCCGGTACACCTGCATATCCGCAAGACCCGAGCGCAACCGACCGCGGTGGCGGGGCCCTTCGCCTGAGGCGAATTTTCGACGGGTGACCGGTACACCGCCTGAGTCCTGGAGAAGGCGAGGACTTGAGCATGGGATCCACCTCCGCTCACGACAATGAGGGCCTCGGCCGTCGTGATCTGATCAAGCGTTCTGCCGCACTCGGCCTGATCGCTGTTCCGACGATGAGCTTCCTGTCCGCCTGCGCGAGCGGCGACAGCGGCAGCGACGACAAGGTCGAAAAGGGCGAGAAGACCGAGAAGAACCCGCTGGCCGTCAACGGCAGCGCCCCGCTGGAGATCGTCATCTTCGACGGCGGGTTCGGCACCAAGTACGCCGAGGACGCCCGGGACGTCTACCAGAAGACCTACCCCGAGGCGCAGGTCAAGTTCTCCGCGACGCAGAAGATCCAGTCGGTCCTCCAGCCCCGCTTCAACGGTGGCACCCCGCCGGACCTGATCGACAACTCCGGTGCGCAGCAGATGGACATGGGCGTCCTGGTCGGCAAGAAGCAGCTCACCGACCTCACCCCGCTGCTCGACGCCCCCTCCATCGACGACCCCGCCAAGAAGGTCCGCGACACCCTGCGGCCGGGCATCGTCGAGATGGGCCAGTTCGACGGCGACCCGGTCTGGATCATGTACTACGCGTACACGGTCTACGGCGTGTGGTACTCGCAGACCGCGCTGGACAAGCTCGACGCCACGTACCCGGAGACCTGGGACGACATGCTCGCGCTCTGCGCGAAGGCGAAGAAGCAGGGCATCGCCGGCTGGACCTACCCCGGCAAGCACCCGTACTACATCCCCTTCTCGCTCTACCCGTTCATCGGCAAGATCGGCGGCGTTGAGGTCCTCGACGCCATCGACAACCTGGAGCCGAAGGCCTGGGAGCACCCCGCGGTCAAGACGGCATTCGAGGCGTACTACGAGCTCTACGCCAAGGGCTACATCCTCAAGGGCACCCCGGGCCTGGACCACCGCGGTTCGCAGGGCGCCTGGGCCCGCGGCAAGGCGCTGTTCATCCCGAACGGCTCCTGGGTGGAGAACGAGGAAGCGGCGATCATCCCCAAGGACTTCAAGCTGTCCGTGGGCGCCCCCTCCAGCCTGGACTCCTCGGACAAGCTGCCCTTCGGCACCATCTGGGCGTCCGGCGGTGAGCCGTTCATCGTCCCGACCAAGGCGAAGAACCCGGCGGGCGGTATGGAGCAGCTGCGCATCATGCTCAGCGAGGCCTCCTCCACATCCTTCACCACCAACACCAAGTCGCTCTCCGCCTTCAACGGCGGCACCGACGGCATCGAGCTCTCCGACGGCCTGAAGTCCGGTGTGGCCGCGCTGGAGAAGGCGGGCACCAACGTGGTCAACCCCCGTCTGCAGGACTGGTACGTGAAGCTCCAGAAGGAGCAGATCGGTGTCGCCGCGCTCGGCGAGATGATGGCCGGCCGCGCCACCCCGGCCGAGACCATCAAGAAGATCCAGGCCTTCGCCGACGCGACCGCCAAGGACCAGTCCATCAAGCACTTCAAGCACGCGTGATCACGCGTCACCAGCGGCGGCAGCTCGGGGAAGGTCGGAGTCGGTAACGATGCAACACGGTAAATACCGGTTCATAGTCGGGTTCTTGGTGGTCCCGATGGCGTTGTACGTCATCTTCGTCATCTGGCCCTTCATCCAGTCCATCTACTACTCGTTCACGGACTGGACGGGGCTGAGCCCCGACTTCAAGATGGTCGGGTTCGACAACTACACCAAGATGCTCGACGACGACGTCTTCTGGAAATCGCTGCAGCACAGCGTGCTGCTGGCCGTGCTGCTGCCGCTGGTGACGCTGGGCCTCGCGCTCTTCTTCGCCTTCATGCTCAACGTGGGCGGCAGGCGCCGCAAGGGCGCCGCCGTCACCGGCGTACGGGGCTCGGGCTTCTACAAGATCGCCTACTTCTTCCCGCAGGTGCTCTCGATCGCGATCGTGGCCATCCTGTTCCAGTTCGCCTTCGACCCGGCCCAGGGCATGATCAACGGCACGCTCAAGGCCGTGGGCTTCGACGACGTACCGGACTGGCTGGGCGATCCGCAGCTGGCCCTGTGGGTCATCATGGCGGTCCTCGTCTGGTGCACGACCGGGTTCTTCGTGGTGCTGTTCTCCGCGGGCATGGCCTCCATCCCCAAGGACTTCTACGAAGCCGCCCTGCTGGACGGGGCGAGCCGCTTCACGACCTTCTTCCGGATCACGCTGCCCCTGCTGTGGGACACGGTCCAGTCCGGCTGGGTCTACATGGGCATCCTGGCGCTCGGTGCCGAGGGCTTCGCCATCGTGCACATCATGAGCGTCGGCCCCGGCGGGCCCGACTACTCGACCACCGTCCTGCCGCTGTACGTCTACCAGGCGGCGTTCCGTGACGGACAGGCGGGCTACGCGACCACGATCGGTGTCGCCCTGCTCATCGTGACGCTGGCGTTCGCCGCCGTCGTCATGCGGGTGGGCCGGCGCGAGCGGCTGGAGTTCTGATGAAGACCACTGACACCCCTCCCTCCGGCGCCTCCGGCTCCTCCTCCGGCACCGACGTCTCCCAGGTGCCCGCCCAGCGCACCGGGCCCGCCCCCAAGCGCCCGTCGGCCCCCGCGAAGAGCAGCGAGGGCCACGTCCTCAACGTCTTCTCGCACGGGATGCTCGTCCTGTGGGCGGTGATGGTCGTGCTGCCGCTGTTCTGGGCGGTGATGTCCTCGTTCAAGACGGACTCGGACATCTTCAACACCCCCTGGTCGCTGCCGAGCTCGCTGAACTTCGACAGCTGGGGCCGGGCCTGGAGCCAGGCCCATATGAGCGAGTACTTCCTGAACACCATCCTGGTGGTGGGCGGGTCACTCGTCGGCACCCTGGCCTTCGGCTCGATGGCCGCCTATGTGCTCGCGCGCTTCGAGTTCCCGGGCAACCGCTTCATCTACTTCCTGTTCGTCGGCGGCATGAGCTTCCCGATCATGCTGGCCCTGGTCCCGCTGTTCTACGTCATGGACAACATGGGCCTGCTGAACACGATCCACGGACTGATCCTCGTGTACATCGCGTACTCGCTGCCGTTCACCGTGTTCTTCCTGACCTCGTTCTTCCGTACGCTGCCGACCTCGGTGGCGGAGGCGTCGATCATCGACGGGGCCTCGCACACCCGGACGTTCTTCCAGGTGATGCTGCCGATGGCCAAGCCCGGCCTGATCAGCGTCGGCATCTTCAACTTCCTGGGGCAGTGGAACCAGTACATGCTGCCGACGGTGCTGAACACCGACCCGGAGAAGCGGGTACTCGCCCAGGGCCTGGTGGAGCTGGCCTCCAGCCAGGGGTACAAGGGCGACTACTCCGGACTCTTCGCCGGGCTGGTCATCGCCATGCTTCCGGTGCTGGCGGCGTACATCATCTTCCAGCGCCAGGTCGTCTCCGGTCTGACGGCGGGGGCGCTGAAGTAGGTCACGTATCGACGACGGCCCGGTGCCCCGGCGGAGTCATTCCGCCGGGGCACCGGGCCGTCGTGGGTGCGCGGATGCTCAGGTCTTGACGGGAGGCACCCCCGAACGGTCATCTTAGAGTTCACATGTTGGAGGAAGCCGGGGTGTCATCGCTGCTGCCCCGGCCGGGGTGGCCCGCTGGGCCGCCCGCCAAGGGCAGGAGTGGATGAGTCGATGGAGACTCCCGGGTCGCAGACATCGCTGCACAGGGCCAATCTGGAGCGGGTCGTACGCGCCGTACGGATGGCGGGATCGCTCACCCAGGCGGAGATCGCCCGGAGCACCGGCCTCTCCGCGGCCACGGTCTCCAATATCGTCCGGGAGCTGAAGGACGGCGGAACGGTCGAGGTGACGCCCACCTCGGCGGGCGGCCGCCGGGCCCGCAGCGTCTCGCTCAGCGGCGACGCGGGCATCGTCATCGGGGTCGACTTCGGCCATACGCACCTGCGGGTCGCCGTCGGCAACCTGGCCCACCAGGTGCTGGCCGAGGAGTCCGAGCCGCTGGACGTCGACGCCTCCTCCGCGGAGGGGTTCGACCGGGCGGAAGTGCTGGTCAACCGGTTGATCGAGGCGACCGGGATCGGCCCGGACAAGATCGTCGGCGTCGGCCTCGGTGTACCGGGCCCCATCGACGTCGAGTCCGGCACGCTGGGCTCCACCTCGATCCTGCCGGGCTGGACGGGCATCAACCCCAGCGAGGAGCTCTCCGGCCGTCTCGGCGTCCCGGTGTACGTCGACAACGACGCCAACCTCGGGGCCCTGGGCGAGCTGGTCTGGGGGAGCGGGCGGGGCGTGAGGGACCTCGCGTACATCAAGGTCGCCAGCGGTGTCGGCGCCGGTCTGGTGATCGACGGGACCATCTACCGGGGTCCCGGCGGCACGGCCGGCGAGATCGGCCACATCACCCTCGACGAGTCGGGCCCGGTCTGCCGGTGCGGCAACCGCGGCTGCCTGGAGACCTTCACCGCCGCGCGCTACGTCCTGCCGCTGCTCCAGCCCAGCCACGGGCCCGGCCTCACCATGGAGCGGGTGGTCCAGCTGGCCCGGGAGGGCGATCCGGGGTGCCGCCGGGTGATCGGTGACGTCGGCCGCCACATAGGCAGCGGTGTCGCCAACCTGTGCAACCTGCTCAACCCCAGCCGGGTCGTGCTCGGCGGCTCGCTGGCGGAGGCCGGGGAGCTGGTTCTGGGGCCCATACGGGACTCCGTGTCGCGTTACGCGATCCCCAGCGCCGCCCGGCAGCTCTCGGTGCTCCCGGGCGCCCTGGGCGGGCGGGCCGAAGTGCTGGGCGCCCTCGCCCTGGTGCTGAGCGAGATGGGGGATTCCACCCTATTGGAGAGCACTCTCCCGGCCGCGACTCCTGCCTTCACTTAGATAACGAATGGCACCGTTGTCATCTCGTTAAGGATTTACTCCTTGACGCTGACGCTGCGGCCGAGTTGACTTCCAGCCACCTCGGCCGCAACGTCGCGGCCTCGTCAGGGAGGTTCGAGAATGAACACGCGTATGCGTCGTGCCGCCGTTGCCGTTGCCGCCACCACGATGGCGGTCTCGCTGGCCGCTTGCGGGAGCGCCAAGGAGTCCGGCGACAAGGCCGAACAGGGCTCGGAGAAGAAGGGCGACGACCTGAAGATAGGTCTGCTCCTCCCCGAGAACCAGACGGCCCGTTACGAGAAGTTCGACCGGCCGATCATCGAGAAGAAGATCAGCGAGCTCACGGACGGCAAGGCGAAGGTCACCTACAACAACGCCAAGCAGGACGCGACGACCCAGGCGCAGCAGATCGACACGATGATCACCAACAAGGTCGACGCGCTCATCGTCGGCGCGGTGGACGCCAAGGCGATCGAGAACAGCATCAAGAGGGCCAAGGACGCGGGCATCCCGGTCGTGGCCTTCGACCGTCTCGCCGAGGGCCCCATCGACGCGTACACCTCCTTCGACAACGAAGAGGTCGGCCGCGCGCAGGGCACCGCGCTGCTGGAGGCCCTGGGCGACAAGGCCGCCGGCTCCACGATCGTGATGATGAACGGCGCGATCACCGACCCGAACGCCGCGCTCTTCAAGAAGGGCGCCAAGTCCGTCCTCGACGGCAAGGTGAAGTACGGCAAGGAGTACGACACCAAGGAGTGGAAGCCGGAGAACGCCAACGCCAACATGGAAGCGGCGATCACCGCGCTCGGCAAGGACAAGATCGACGGCGTCTACTCCGCCAACGACGGCATGGCGGGCGGCATCATCACCGCCCTCAAGGCCGCCGGCCTGCCGGAGCTCCCCCCGGTCACCGGCCAGGACGCCGAGCTGGCGGGCGTGCAGCGCATCGTCACCGGTGAGCAGTTCATGAGCGTCTACAAGTCCTACCCGGCCGAGGGCGTCGTCGCCGCCGAGATGGCCGTCGCCCTGGCCAAGGGCGAGAAGCTCGACTCGATCGCCACCTCCAAGGTCGACAACGCCAGCCAGAAGGGCATCCCGACGGTCCTCGTCCCGGTCGTCTCACTGACCGAGGACAACATCAAGGACACCGTCATCAAGGACGGCATCTACACGCTGGACGAGATCTGCACCGGCAAGTACAAGGCCGCCTGCGACAAGATCGGTCTGAAGTAGCCCCCCGGGGCTCCCTGCCGCGCCCGCGCCCGCCGCACCCCGGCCCCGCGCGCCACGAAGCCTGTCCGGTGCCCCGCCCACCGACCGTCCCGCTACCGGGCGGGGCGCCGGACGGAACGCTTCCCCCCTTTTTCTGTTCTTCTGCTCGACCGTCGCGCCTTCCCCCAGGCGCGGCATCCCCGCCGGTCAGGCGGCGAAGGAGATGGTTCACGTGTCCGCTACGCCCGTGTTGGCGTTGCGAGGGGTCTCCAAGCGATTCGGTGCCGTCCAGGTACTCACCGATGTAGAGCTTGAGGTCCACGCCGGTGAGGTGGTCGCCCTGGTGGGCGACAACGGCGCCGGTAAATCAACGCTGGTCAAGACGATCGCCGGAGTGCACCCCATCGATGACGGTGTCATCGAGTGGGAGGGCAGGGCCGTGCAGATCGACAAGCCGAACGACGCCCAGCACCTCGGCGTCGCCACGGTCTATCAGGACCTCGCGCTGTGCGACAACATCGATGTCGTCGGCAACCTCTACCTGGGCCGGGAGCTGCGCAGGTTCGGCATCCTGGACGAGGTGGAGATGGAGCGCCGCTCCCGCGAGCTGCTGTCCACGCTCTCCATCCGCATCCCGAGCGTCCGCATCCCGATCGCCTCGCTCTCCGGCGGCCAGCGCCAGACCGTGGCCATCGCCCGGTCGATGCTCGGCGAGCCCAAGCTCGTCATCCTCGACGAGCCGACCGCGGCCCTCGGTGTCGAGCAGACCGCCCAGGTCCTCGACCTCGTCGAGCGGCTGCGCGAGCGCGGTCACGCGGTCATCCTCATCAGCCACAACATGGCCGATGTGAAGGCCGTCGCCGACAAGGTCGCCGTGCTCCGGCTGGGCCGGAACAACGGTGTCTTCGACGTGAAGACCACCTCCCAGGAAGAGATCATCTCCGCCATCACCGGCGCCACGGACAACGCCGTGACCCGACGTGCGGCGCGCAACGCGGAGGTTTCCCCGTGACCACCGACAAGTCCGCGACCTCGCTGGACAAGACCTCCACCCCGGCGGACGCGCCGCCGGTCGGCAACCCGGACGCCGCCGAGGGCGCCGCCACGGTCGTCGACCCCCGCCTGCTCATCCGCGAGCAGGGCTTCGCCGGCTACCTCACCGAGTTCAAGCGCAAGATCAGCGGCGGTGACCTCGGCTCGATCCCGGTCGTCGTCGGCCTCGCGATCATCGCCATCGTCTTCCAGAGCATGAACTCCGAGTTCCTCTCCGCGAAGAACATCAGCGACATCGCCACCACGATGGTCGCCACCGGCATGATGGCCGTGGGCATCATCTTCGTCCTGCTGCTCGGCGAGATCGACCTCTCCGTCGGCTCGGTCAGCGGTGTCTCCGGCGCCCTGGTCGCGGTGCTCAGCGTCACCCAGGGCATGAACGAGTGGCTGGCCATCGTCGTCGCCGTCGTCAGCGGCGCGGTGATCGGCGCGATCCACGGCTTCTTCTTCGCCAGGATCGGCGCGCCCGCCTTCGCCGTCACCCTGGCCGGCCTGCTGTTCTGGCTCGGCTTCATGCTCCAGCTGCTCGGCGACTCCGGCACCATCAACCTGGACGGCGACGGCGTGGTCGGCCGGCTGACCACGTACTACTTCACCGATGTCGCCGCCGCCTACGGGCTCGCCGCCGTCGCGGTCATCGGCTACTTCGCCGCCGCCTTCCTGGACACCCGCCGCCGCGAGGCGGCGGGCATCCCGTCCCGGCCGATCGTCGACATCATCGTGCGCACCGCCGTCCTCGCGGTGTTCGCCTTCGCCGCGGCGTACATGTTCAACCAGTACCGCGGCCTGCCGCTCGCCCTGGTCCTCTTCCTGATCGTCCTGGTCGGCACGGACTTCGTGCTGCGCCGCACGGCGTACGGACGGAAGATCTTCGCGCTCGGCGGCAGCGTCGAGGCCTCCCGGCGCGCCGGTATCAACGTCACCGCGATCCGCGTCTCCGTCTTCTCCATCGCGGGGACCTTCGCGGCGATCGGCGGCCTGTTCTGGGCCTCCAAGATCGCGGCGGCCAACCAGGGCTCCGGCACCGGCGACCTGCTGATGAACGTCATCGCGGCCGCCGTCATCGGCGGCACCAGCCTCTTCGGCGGCCGCGGCCGCACCTGGAACGCGCTGCTCGGTGTCATGGTGATCGTCTCCATCCAGTACGGACTGTCGCTGGAGGGCATCGCCACCCCGATCCAGTACATGATCACCGGTGGTGTGCTGCTGGCCACGGTCGTCATCGACTCCGTCACCCGTAAGACCCAGAAGACCGCGGGCCGCGCCTGACCGCGGATCCGTGCAGGTGCCCGGCGCCCCAGGGGGGTGCCGGGCACCTGCACGTCCCCGCCCGTCCGCGCTCGAACACAGGCGCCCGCTGCCCACGCCCGTGGGCGGAACATTAGACTCATCGGATCGGCACGCTCGATCAGCTCAAACGCAAGGAGGCACGGGTGGATCTGCTGACCCGCATCAAGGGACCGCGCGACCTGGACCGGCTCAGCCTCGACGAGCTGGAGCAGCTCGCGGAGGAGATCCGCACCTTCCTCGTCGACGCGGTGTCCAAGACCGGCGGACACCTCGGCCCCAACCTGGGCGTGGTGGAGCTCACGATCGCCCTGCACCGGGTGTTCGAGTCGCCCCGGGACAAGGTGCTCTGGGACACCGGCCACCAGAGCTACGTCCACAAGCTGCTCACCGGCCGTCAGGACTTCTCCCGGCTCAAGAGCAAGGGCGGCCTCTCCGGCTACCCCTCCCGTGCCGAGTCCGAGCACGACGTCATCGAGAACAGCCACGCCTCCACGGTCCTCGGCTGGGCCGACGGCCTGGCCAAGGCGAACGAGGTGCTCGCCAAGGACGACCACGTCGTCGCGGTCATCGGCGACGGCGCCCTCACCGGCGGCATGGCCTGGGAGGCGCTGAACAACATCGCCGCCGCCAAGGACCGCCCGCTGGTCATCGTGGTGAACGACAACGAGCGCTCGTACGCCCCGACCATCGGCGGTCTGGCCAACCACCTCGCCACCCTCCGTACGACCGACGGTTACGAGCGGTTCCTGGCCCGCGGCAAGGACATCCTGGAGCGCACGCCCGTCGTCGGCCGCCCGCTGTACGAGACCCTGCACGGTGCCAAGAAGGGCCTCAAGGACTTCATCGCCCCGCAGGGCATGTTCGAGGACCTCGGCCTGAAGTACGTCGGCCCCATCGACGGGCACGACATCGAGGCCCTGGAGTCCGCGCTCCAGCGCGCCAAGCGCTTCGGCGGCCCGGTCATCGTGCACTGCCTCACCGAGAAGGGCCGCGGCTACACCCCGGCCCTCCAGGACGAGGCCGACCGCTTCCACGCCGTCGGCAAGATCCACCCGGACACCGGCCTGCCGATCTCCACCTCCGGCCTCGACTGGACCTCGGTCTTCGGCGAGGAGATGGTCAAGCTCGGCCAGGAGCGCGAGGACATCGTCGCGATCACCGCGGCCATGCTCCAGCCCGTCGGCCTCGGCAAGTTCGAGGAGGCCTTCCCGGACCGGATCTACGACGTCGGCATCGCCGAGCAGCACGGCGCGGTCTCCGCGGCGGGCCTCGCCACCGGCGGCCTCCACCCGGTCTTCGCGGTCTACGCCACCTTCCTCAACCGGGCCTTCGACCAGGTCCTGATGGACGTCGCCCTGCACAGGTGCGGCGTCACCTTCGTCCTGGACCGGGCCGGTGTCACCGGTACGGACGGCGCCTCGCACAACGGCATGTGGGACATGTCGATCCTCCAGTGCGTGCCCACGCTCCGGATCGCCGCCCCGCGCGACGCCGACCAGGTCCGCGCCCAGCTGCGCGAGGCGGTCGCCGTCGACGACGCGCCCACCGTGGTCCGTTTCTCCAAGGGCGCGGTCGGCCCGGCGGTCAAGGCGGTCGGCAAGGCCGGCGGTATGGACATCCTGCGCGAGCCGAAGGCTTCCCGCCCGGACGTCCTGGTCGTCTCCGTCGGCGCGCTCGCCCCGATGTGCCTGGAGATCGCCGACCTGCTGGACGCCCAGGGCATCTCCAGCACCGTCGTCGACCCGCGCTGGGTCAAACCGGTCGACGAGGCGCTCGCCCCGCTCGCCGAGCGCCACCGCGTCGTCGTCACGGTCGAGGACAACAGCCGCGCCGGAGGCGTCGGCTCCGCCGTCGCCCAGGCGCTGCGCGACGCCGGCGTCGACGTACCGCTGCGCGACTTCGGCATCCCGCCGGTCTTCCTCGACCACGCCTCCCGCGGCGAGGTCATGGCCGAGATCGGACTGACCGCACCGGACATCGCCCGCCAGGTCACCGGCCTGGTCGCCAAGCTGGACGGCCGATTCGAGAGCCGCGCGGTCGAACCCGCCCGCGACTGACCCGTTTCCACGGCCGATGGGCCGGGAAGACCGCCCCTGTCCGGGTGGTTCTCCCGGTCCATTCGCATGAAACGGGCCGGATGGCGCGATCGCACGCCCTCCGGTCCCCATCATGGCGTTCACAACGAGTGCGTGGAGGTAACGCAGGTGAGCGCGCAGGTCACACCACCCCGCGGAAACGGTATGTTCCGCACCAAATCCGTCGAACAGTCGATGCGTGACACCGAGGAGCCGGAACACGCGCTCAAGAAGTCCCTCTCCGCCCTGGACCTGACGGTCTTCGGCGTCGGCGTCATCATCGGCACCGGCATCTTCGTCCTCACCGGCCAGGTCGCCAAGGAGACGGCGGGTCCTGCCACGGCGCTCGCGTTCGTCGCGGCGGGTGTCGTGTGCGCGCTGGCCGCGCTCTGCTACGCCGAGTTCGCCTCCACCGTCCCGGTGGCCGGCTCCGCGTACACCTTCGCGTACGCCTCACTGGGCGAACTGGTGGCCTGGATCATCGGCTGGGACCTGGTGCTGGAGTTCGCGCTGGGTACCGCGGTGGTCGCGGTCGGCTGGTCCGGCTACGTCCGCTCGCTGATGGAGAACGCCGACTGGACGATGCCCGAGGCACTGTCGGGACCGGACGTGGCGGAAGGGTTCGGCTTCGACATCCTGGCCTTCGCCCTGGTGCTGGTGCTGACCGTCATCCTGGTCATCGGCATGAAGCTGTCCGCCCGGGTCACCTCGGTCGTGGTGGCGATCAAGGTCGCCGTGGTCCTCATGGTGATCATCGCGGGTCTGTTCTTCATCAAGGCCGACAACTACAAGCCCTTCATCCCCCCGGCCGAGACGCAGCCCGCCGGCTCGGGTTGGGACGCCCCGCTCGTACAGCTGATGTTCGGCTACGAACCGACGAACTTCGGCGTGATGGGCATCTTCACCGCCGCGTCCATCGTCTTCTTCGCCTTCATCGGCTTCGACGTGGTCGCCACCGCCGCCGAGGAGACCAAGCTGCCCCAGCGCGACATGCCGCGCGGCATCCTCGGCTCGCTCATCATCTGCACGGTGCTCTACGTGGCGGTCTCCATCGTGGTCACCGGTATGCAGAAGTACACCGAACTCTCCGTCAGCGCCCCGCTCGCCGACGCCTTCAAGGCCACCGGGCACCCCTTCTACGCCGGGCTGATCAGCTTCGGCGCCGCGGTCGGCCTCACCACGGTCTGCATGATCCTGCTGCTCGGCCAGACCCGGGTCTTCTTCGCCATGAGCCGCGACGGCCTGCTCCCGCGCTTCTTCTCCAAGACCCACCCGCGCTTCCACACCCCCTACCGCCCGACGATCCTGCTCGGTGTGGTGATCGCGATCATCGCCGGCTTCACGAGCATCGAGGAGCTGGCCACCCTGGTGAACATCGGCACGCTCTTCGCGTTCGTCGTCGTCGCCCTCGGTGTCCTGGTCCTGCGCCGCACCCGCCCGGACCTGCCCCGCGCCTTCCGCGCCCCGTGGGTGCCGGTGCTCCCGATCGTCTCGGTGGCCGCCTCGGTCTGGCTGATGCTGAATCTGCCGGTGGAGACCTGGGTGCGGTTCGGGGCCTGGATGGTGCTCGGCGTGGTGATCTACTTCGTGTACGGGCGCTCCCACAGCCTGCTGGGCAAGAGGGGCCGCTAGGGCCGTACCGTACGGGGCCCCACGCACCGGGCCCCGTACGCCTCGACCCGCTGCCGCAGTCCGCGGTCGGCGGTGACGACGACGCAGCGGCGCTCCGGGGCCGCGGCCGCGGCCAGCTCCGCGATCAGGTCGTCACCGCTGCCCGGGGCCGGGGCGACCTCGACCCCGGCCACCGACTCGACGCCCCGGGCGGCCCCTTCGACCACGAGCACGATCCCGACCGGGCCGGGCAGCCCCGGCAGCCCGGCCGCCGCGTACGGGACCAGCGAGTCCCTCAGCCGCTCCGCCGCCCCGCGCCGGTCCCGCCACCAGCCGTCGGGCACGGAGCCGACCACGTTGGCGGCATCCACGATCACCAGTACCGCTGCGTCCTCGCTCATCCCGGCAGGGTGTCACGGGGCGGCCGGCCCGCGGTGCGATCAGCCGCCGGTGGCGGGGGACTTCTTCGCCGACTCCGGGATGGTGGTGTCCTCGCGGATCGCCTTCCACAGCTGACCGGCCTGCGGCTCGGAGGCGATCACCCGGGCCGGGTCGATCTTGTCGTACGCCACCGGCAGCATGATCGTCTCCATCGAGGCCGGGTCGACGCCGTTCATCGAGCGGGCGAACTCGGCCAGCGAGGCGAGCGAGGCGAGCCCCGAGTCGGTGGTGAGCGACTTGGTGGCGGAGTTGGCGATCTTGTACGAACCGGCCGGACTGCCCAGCAGGTCCTGCGACTTGACCTCGCTCAGCAGGGCCATCAGGAACTGCTGCTGGAGCCCGATGCGGCCGAGGTCGCTGCCGTCGCCGATGCCGTGCCGTGTCCGGACGTACGCCAGGGACTCGGTGCCGTTCAGCTTCTGCGGGCCGGCGCTCAGGTGCAGTCCGCTCGCCTTGTCGTCGATGTCCTGCGGCACGTCGACGGTGACCCCGCCGATGGCGTCGACCAAGTCCTTGAACCCGGCGAAGTTGATCTCCAGGTAGTGGTCGATGCGGACGCCCGACATCTTCTCCACCGTCTTCACCACACAGGCCGGACCGACCAGGGAGTAGACGGCGTTGAACATCTCGCGTTCCTTGGCCGGCACCGTCGTCCCGTCGGCCTTGGTGCACTCGGGCCGGGTCACCAGGGTGTCGCGCGGTATGGAGACGGCGACCGCCTTGGCCCGCCCTTCGGGTATGTGCACCACCATCGCGGTGTCGGAGCGCGCACCGCTGACCTTCCCGCCGCCGCCCAGCTCCGCGTTCTCCGCCCCGGCGCGCGAGTCCGAGCCGAGGACCAGCAGGTTCTGCCCGCTGGTGGGGAGCTTCTCCGGGCGGTCCTCGCCGAGCGCCTTGTCGATGTCGACGCCCTTGATGTTGCCGTCGAGGCTGCTGTAGAGCCAGAAGACGGTGCCGCCGCCCGCGAGCAGCAGGACGAGGAGGACGCCGAGCGTGATCTTGAGGCCGCGGCGGCGCTTGCGGGGTTTGGCGGCGCGCCTGGACCGGGGCTCACCGGGCGGGCGCGATCCGGCGGCGGAGGTCTGATCTGTCATGGGTTCGTCTGGTTCTTCCGTCGGGACACGCTGGAAGGCGTGCGAGAGGAGAGGAATAGGTAAGGGGCGGGGCATTTCTGCCGAAGTCGCTCCGTGGGTACCGCGCTTCTGCCCGAAGGGTTTTGCATCCCAAAGTCGCATGGTGCGACAGGAATCACCCGTAAATCGACCCCTGTCGAGTATTATTGTGACACTAGTTGTTGCAGTGAAGCGTGAAGCTCGGCAGGGACGATGGGACTCCGCCCCATGCCGTTCCGGCGTCGGAGAAGGCATTCAGTGGAGAACGGGGCGGGGAACGATGGCTTTGCGTACCGGGCGTCGACGTGCCGCGGCACCCTCCCGGAAGGGCCCGGCCGAGCAGGTCCAGGAGCCCGTGGCGAGCGACGAGAGCCTGGCGGCCGCACCGTCCCGGGCCGACTGGCTGGTCTCCTCGCCGGACGGCCGCCTCAGCGCGTACGCCCCGGCCCGGACCGGCGGGATCGTCCGATGGACCGATGACCCCGCGTCCCCGAACGGCTGGGCAGCGCCCGAACTTCTGCTCAGGGATGCCCGGATGCTCCCGTATCTCTCCGTCGCGCATGGCCCCGGCGGTTTCGTCGACCTGTTCGGTGTGCGCCGCACGGACGGCGGCCCGCACTCGCCGCTGGAGCTCGTGTACGCCTCGCAGTACCAGCCGGGCCGGCCGATGACCGGCTGGCACTCCGTGGGCAACCCGCACGCCAAGGACCCGGAGTCGGCCGCGGCCGTCGGCGCGCCGGTCGCCGTCGTCGACAGCAGCGACACCCTCCATGTCTTCGTCCGCAGCGCCGCCGGAGGGGTGTTCACCCGCAGGCGCGGCCCCGACGGGGTGTGGGGCAAGTGGACGGCCCTGCCGTGCAAGCGCGTTCGTGAGGGGATGTCCGCGACGGTCACCCGGTCGGGCCGCGTCGAACTCTTCATACCGGCCGACAAAGGCGTGTACGTCTGGCGTCAGGAGAAGCCGGGGGGCCCGCTGGACAGGGCCCCCAACCTCGTCTTCATCGCCCGGCCAGGAACGGCATCCGGTGTGGAGACCTACGAGGGCAGGATCACCCACTTCTGGCGTGAGGAGGTGTCCGGCGAGGTGGTCGCCTACCGGCCGCCGCCGCCGGGAGACACCGACGTACCGCCCGCCCCGCTGTCCGGAGGCTCCGGGCGAGGCCCGCTCGCCCTCGCCCGCTGCCTCGTCGACGGCTACGACTGCACCGTGCTGGCCCAGGAGGAGGGGACGGGCACCCTCGCGCTCACGGCCTACCCGACCGAGATGGAGGCGGCCGGAGCCTGGTGGGCGGAGACCCGTGAACCCTGCGAGGGGGCACCGGCACTCGCCCTGGACCGGCACGGAAGGCTGGTCGTCGCCGTCATCGGGCCGGACGGCCGGATGCGGACCACCCGGCAGCGCGCCGACCAGCAGGGCATGGCCCTGGAGGGCTGGCGCAGGCTGTGAGCCGCGGGCGGCCCGCGCGGCCGCCCCCCGCTCGCCCGTTCCGCGCTCCGTCTCCCCCCGCATCGTCACTCGGCCTTCTCGGAGACCCGGACGGACAGCTCGGTCCCGGCCGTGTAGTACGGCTTCACCATGACCGGCGCACCGTCGTCCGTGGGCACCACCATGGTCGGGTAGGCGAACACGCTCTTCACATCCACCACGTCCGTCAGGAAGCGGCCCAGCCGCGCGACGACCGGGTCGTGGCGCCTGCCCACCCACAGGTCCCACAGCTCGTGCCGGGACACCAACTGCTCGGCCAGGTCCGACGCGGGGAGCGAGAACGAGAAGTCGGCACCGCCCGAGGAGACTCCGGGCAGCCAGAAACCCGACTCCTCCACCCCGCGCCTGCGCATCAGCAGCAGCGGCTCCGCGGCGCCGAAGTCGGAGCCGTACAGCAGCCCCCGCACATGCATGACTCCGTCGCCGACCCAGACCTCGGTGGCTTCGGCGTGGCGGTCCCTGGTCCAGGTGCGCAGCGCCAGGTGGCCGCTCTCGGACGCGTACGGGAGCTGTACGACGGTGTACGCGGGGCTGGTGGCTACCGGGCCGAAACCGCGCAGATCGATGCTGCCGGGCCGAACTTTCACCGGTTTGCCCTCGCCGTTGTCCAGATGGATGTCCCAGCGGCCCTCGGACAGGACGCCCGGGTCCGGCGGGACGACCGTGGCGTACCGGTGCGGCACACCGTCGTCGGAGGGCAGCAGCGGCAGCCTGACGGGTCGTTCGCCACGCCGAGCCTTGCGTCGGCGCAACACCAGCTGGAGGTCGTCGCGGCCCCCGCGCACGCCGTCCAGACGCAACGTGATCAGCCCGTCGGGCGCCACCGCGCAGCCCACCGCCACCTCGGCGGTCGGCCGGCTCTCCCGCCGGGTCCGGCGGGCCATCCTGATCACCTGCTCGAACCGACCGGCCGAGAGCTCCGGGCCGAAGGCGCGGGCGTCCTCGCGGGCCTGGGCACCCAGGGCCGCCCGCGCCGGTTCGTCCTCGATCAGCCGCAGCAGCGCGGCAGCGAACGCGTCGGCATCGTCCACCGGCGTGAGCAGGCCGTTGACCTCATGGCGGACGATCTCCTTGGGCCCGCCCGCGCAGGCGGTCGCGACGACGGGCAGCCCGCAGCGCATGGCTTCGGCCAGCGCCAGACCGAAGGACTCCCGGTCCGACGTGCCGGCCGCGATGGCGGCCGACGCCCAACGTGCCTCCAGCCGGGGCTCCTCCATCATGAGGAACACGTGGTTGTACAGGTCGAGTTCGGCCACCAGCGCGCGGAGCTGGCCGTACTCCGGCCCGGTCCCGTAGATCCGCAGCCGCCAGTCGGGCCGGGCCCGCACCACCTGGGAGAAGGCCTGGACGAGCAGGTCGAAGCGCTTCTCCGGAACCAGCCGCCCGGCGGCCATCACCACGCGCGAGCGCCCGTCCGCCGGGGCGACCCGGGGATCGGGCACGCAGTCCGGATGGGCGTATACCGCGACGTCCCCCGCCAGCCCCGCGGCGGTGACGGCCCTCGCCTCCTCCGCGCTCGGCACCACGACGGCGTCGAGCCGCCCGAGCCCCGCCCAGGCACGGCTCTGCTCCGCCGCCGGGAGCACCGTGCTCAGCTGGTGCAACTGCCCCACGCGCAGCGCCCGGGGCCGGCCCCAGCGGGAGACGTAGGCGGCCAGTTCGAGACTGGTGCCGACCACCACCTGCGCCTGGCTGGCCCGCAGGTACTCCTCGATCTTGTCGTCCGTCAACTGGCTGTAGCGCCACGACATTTCCTGCGTCCGGGGGATCACCCGGGTCGGCGTGAGCCTGCGCACGTCCTGCTTGTCCGGACGGCGGCCTTCGCGCAGGTCGAGCAGCGGGACGACCCGCACCCCGTGCGCGGGCGCGATCGCGGGCCGGTCCAGCCAGCGGAACACCGAGACGACACGCACCTCGTGGGTGTCGGCGAGCGCGGCCGCGAGATTGAGCACGGCACGGGTGGAGCCGTCCGAGGAATAGGCGTTCTGGACAAGGAATTCGATCTTCATCGCGTTGCCGCGGAAGTCTCGTACGGACTCGGAAGAGGAAAGTACGCCTCGAAGAAGGGGTGAATGAGCGCTTCCTGATCCGCCACGTCGTCCTCGGTGGTGAATGAGTCGTTCACGCAGAAGACCGCCGCATCACGCCGTTTGAGCAACCGGTCGAGTTTCTTCGAGAGCTGGACCATGGAGAGGTGGAGGTAGGCGTACGGAATGGTGTCGGGCACCCCGCGCCCCGTGAAGTACGCGTAATACGGGTACATGCAGGTGCCGACGTCGATATCGGTCCGGCTGCGGAACCTCGCGGCCGCGGTGGCCCGGAAGACGTCCGCGAACTCCCGCTCCATCTCCTCCAGGACACTGCGCCGCAGCGGTACCGGAGTGTGCTTCATCGCATCGATGATCGTGCGGCCGAACCGGCCCTCCAGCAGGGCACGGACGTTCTTGCGCGCCACCTCGTGCGGCAGGTCCTCCGGCAGGACCGGTCCCATCGGGATGCGGACGCTGTCCGGGTAGTGCTTCGAGGCGCCGTTGGGCAGGAAGAACTCGTGCGGGGTGATCGGCCGGCCGACGAACACGTCGTCGTTGAAGTGGATGAAGTGCTCCGAGAGGCCCGGCACCCGGTGCAGCTGGGCGCTGATGGCGTGGGAGTTGAAGACGGGCAGCCGACCGGTCTCCCGGAAGATCTCCCGGTGCGAGACGACGGTGATGCCCTCGGCCGCGCTGTTCAGCCAGTGCGGCACCTGGTCGTCGGTGACCAGGAAGATGTGCCGCACCCACGGCGCGTACATGTGCAACGAGCGCATCGAGTACAGCAGCTCGTCGCGGTTGATGTAGCGCCCGGCGCTCGCCGACTCCTCGTGGAAGACGTCGCCCGAGGCCTCGGCACGCCTGCGCTGCCAGGCCGGGTCGTCGCTGTCCACCCAGGTGTAGACGACGTCGATGGGGAAGGTGATCTCGTCGGCGCCGGTGCAGACGAACTCCTGGCGGGTCGGCAGCCCGCTGCGCTCGGGCTTCCTGCCCCAGCGCCGCTGCTTCGGCGGGGCCTCCGCCTGGGGCGGGGCGAGGCGGGTGAAGCGGTGCGGCGAGACGAGCGTCATCTCGCCGTGCGCCGGAAGATAGCTCGCGCCCCGGTTGATCCGGGGCGGCAGCAGCCGCCCGTCCTCCTCGCGCCAGAACTCGATGTCGCAGCCGTACTCGGTACCGTAGACCAGCTCGCCCGACGGGTCGGCCTGGAACCAGACCGCCCGCAGGACGTCGACGGTCTCCAGCCCCTGCCAGGACGCCTCGCGCGAGCCGAGCTGCAGCAGTTCGCCGGTGCGCAGGACGGGTACCTTGCGCTGGATGTACCCGGGGCTGCGGGAGAAGAGCGACCGCAGCGCCTGGGCGACCCGGCCCCGCTGCTCGTCCCGGACGCCGACGGCCGACGAGGTGTCCTCGGTGCCGGGCACCACGAAGTGCTCCACGCCCGCCTGGGTCAGCGCGATGGAGACCAGCGACAGGTGCTGGGCGCGCACCGCGAGCGGGGTGAGGCCGGGCTGCACGTGCGCGACGCGGCGGTGCATTCCCACCGGCACCTCGTGCAGGCCCGGTGGCAGCGCACGCCGCGCGCGGCCGACCGTGGCATTGATCGGATGGATCACCGAATACTCCAGTACATCAGTGCGTCCTCAAGACGCCGGAACGACGCGTGGGAGCCCGGGTACCTGCTCGGCAGGCTTCCCGGGCGCCGGGCGGGTCAGACGGAGGCCAGGGGGCGGCCGGGCGTCAGATCGACGGCCGTCCTGGTTCTGGCCGCCGAGAGAACGGCCTCGGCCACCGCCACCGTCCCGGTCGCCTGCTCCAGCGTGACGATGTCGGCGTCCTTGCCGAGCACGGCGTCACGGAAGGTCTCGTGCTCGTGCAGCAGGGGTTCGCGCTTGACGATCGCGTAGCGCGTGACGTCCCCCTCCGAGACGCCCCGGAACTGACGCAGCCCCTCCCACTCGGTGGGCTGGGAGCCGTTCGCGTAGAACCACAGGTCGGCGGTGAGGGTGTCGGCCACGAAGCAGCCGTGCTCGCCCGTCACGATCGTGACCCGCTCCTTGAGCGGGGACAGCCAGTTGACGAGATGGCTGGTGACCACACCACCCGAGAGGTGTCCGACGAAGGCGACCATGTCCTCGTGCGGCCGGCCGCTGCGGGACACCGTGGCCGAACTCACCGACTCGTAACGGCCGCTGGTGAGCCATGCGGTCAGGTCGATGTCGTGGGTGGCCAGGTCGTACACCACGCCGACGTCCGCGATCCGAGCCGGGAAAGGCCCCTGGCGGCGCGTCACCACCTGGTAGACGTCGCCGAGTTCACCCATCTCCAGCCGGGCGCGCAGTTCACGCAGAGCCGGGTTGAAGCGCTCGATGTGACCGACGCCGGCCACCAGCCCCCGCTCCCGGAAGGCCCGGCCCATCGTCTCGGCCGACTCCACCGAGGGGGCGACCGGCTTCTCGATCAGCGCGTGGACACCACGCCCGGCCAGGTCGAGCGCGACCTCCTCGTGCAGAGCCGTGGGGCAGGCCACGACGGCGTAGTCGATTCCCCTCGCCACGAGTTCGGCGACCGTACGCACCACGGGCACGCCGGCGGGCGCGCTGTCCGCGCCCGCCACCGGGTCCGCCACGGCGACGAGCTCGACGCCCTCCAGGGAGGCGAGGACACGGGCGTGGTTGCGCCCCATCGAACCGAGGCCGACCAGCCCGGCCCGCAGGGTCTTGTGGGTGCTCACGCGCGGCCTCCCACGACCTCGTTCACGGTGGCGGTCAGCTGCTCGAGCTCCTGCGCGGTGAGCATCGGGTGGACCGGGACGGACAGCGCCTCGGCCGCGGCCCGCTCGGTCTCCGGCAGATCACCGGCCGCGTACCCGAGGACCTTCTCGCCGGTCCGGAACGGCGCCAGCCGGTGCACCGGGGTGGGGTAGTACACCGCGTTGCCCACCCCTCGCTCCTGGAGCTCCCGGGAGACCGTGTCCCGGTCCTTGCCGCCTTCCGCGGTCACCCGGATCGTGTACTGGTGGTAGACGTGCTTCGCGCCCCGCGCGACCGGCGGGGTGACGACCGCGCGCAGCCCGGCGTCGAGTGCCGCGGCGTTAGCCCGGCGCTGCCGGGTCCAGGTGTCGAGGCTGCGCAGCTGTACGCGGCCGATCGCGGCGGCGACGTCGGTCATCCGGACGTTGAAGCCGACGATCTCGTTGGCGTACCGCTGTTCCATGCCCTGGTTGCGCAGCAGCCGCAGGGTCCGGGCGGTGGTGACGTCACCCGTGGTGATCATGCCGCCCTCAAGGCTGTGCATGTTCTTGGTCGGGTAGAAGCTGAAGCAGGCGGCCGCGCCGAAGGCACCCACCGGCGTGCCGTCCAGTGACGCGGCGTGGGCCTGGGCGGCGTCCTCCACGATCGCCAGGCCGTGCCGCTCGGCCAGCTCGGTGAGCGGACCCATGGCGGCCGGGTGGCCGTAGAGGTGCACCGGCATGATCGCCGCGGTGCGCGGGGTGACCGCGGCCTCGGCGGCCTCCGGCGAGAGGCAGAAGCTGTCGCGCTCGATGTCCGCGAAGACCGGGGTCGCGCCGACCAGACGGACCGCGTTGGCGGTGGCCGCGAAGGTGAAGGAAGGGACGATCACTTCGTCGCCCGGGCCGATGCCGAGCGCCATGAGCGACAGGTGCAGCGCGCTGGTGCCGGAGTTGACCGCGACACAGTGCCGTCCGTCGACGAACTTCGAGAACTCCTCCTCGAAGGCGGCGACCTCGGGGCCCTGGGCGACCATGCCGCCGCGCAGTACGCGTACCGCGGCCTCGATCTCCTCTTCGCCGATCACCGGAGCTGCTGCGCGGATCACGCGCTGGTCATGTGTCATCGTTCCACTTCGCAAGGGTCGGGGTGCCGGGTCCGCCACTCGGCGCGGCCGGCGTCCAGCCGGTCCGCGGGAGGCCGGGTGAAGCCCGGTCCGGGGTGTTCGTAGGGACTGGGTACGGGAAAGTAGCTCTCCAGGAAGTTCCTCAGCATCGCCGTGCGGGCCTCGGTCGTCTCCGGATCGTCGACGGTGTCGTTGATGCAGAAGGTGTGGTAATCGCGCTGGGCGAGCAGCCGGTTCAGATGCCGTCCGGTGTTGGGTGCCGCCAGGTCCAGATACGTGTAGCGGATCTTCCCCGGCACGGAACGGCTGGTCTGCTGCCCGTAGTAGTGGTGCAGCGAGGACGTGATCGACAGGTCGCCGGGGCTGCGGAACTGCGAGTGCTGGGTCAGCCGGTGCTCGGTCGCGTACCGCTCCTCGATCTCCTGGAGGATGTCGCGGCGCAGGGAGTGCGGCACGTGCTTCATCTTCCGGGTCAGCACCCGGTCGAACGTCCCGGCGATGACGACCCGGTTGTTCTTCGCCGCGATCTCGGACGGCGGGTCCTGGGGCGAGGGCGGTGTCATCGGGACGAGCGCGTTCGAAGGGAAGTACTTCGAGAGGCCGTTGGCGTGGAAGAACTCGCCCGAGGTGACGCTACGGCCAAGGAACACGTCGTCGTTGAAGTAGAGGAAGTGGTCGGAGAGCCCGGGTATGCGGTGCAGCTGGCTCTCGATGGCGTGCGAGTTGAAGGTCGGCAGCGCGGTGGGATCGCTGAAGATGTCGCGGTGGTGCACGACCTCGATGCCCGGGTGCGAGGTGTCCAGCCAGGCCGGCACCTGCCCGTCCGTCACCAGGTAGATGGTGCGCAGCCAGGGGGCGAACTGGTACAGCGAACGCAACGAGTAGCGCAGTTCGTCGCGGCTGGTGAAGCGGGCGGCGCTCACCGCCTGCTCGTGGTAATCGGTACGGCCCAGCGCGCCGGCCCGGCGTCGGATCCACTCGGGATCGGCCCCGTCGACCCAGGTGTACACGGCGTCCACCGGGAACGTGACCTCGTCCGGGAGGGAGAGCGTGAACTCCGAGCGGGTGTGCACCTGCGCGGGCGCGCCCAGCGCACCGCTGACCGGTCCCGTGAAGTGACTGACCGGGACCTGTACGGGACGCTCGGCGGCGACCACGGCCATGGCGGTGAGGTTGGGGACGGGGGCGGCCAGCAGCCCGTGCTCCTCGGCCCAGAACTCGATGACGCACGCGTGGTTGGGGCCCAGCGTCCAGCGACCGGTGGGGTCGGAGAGCAGCCACCACATCCGCAGAACCGTATCTGCTTCCAGCTGCGACCAGGAGCCGCGCTGGTCGGCGTGGAGCGGACGACCGCCGCTCACACCGCCCGAGATGAGAGCGCCCTCGGCGAGGGAACTCACCCGCAGGGCTCGCTCGGTCCTGGCCCGTTGGGCCGCGGGAACGGCGATGGCGGTCATCGTGACGGAGTTGCCGCGCACGCAGAAGTGCGGGATGCCGTGCCGCTCCAGGATGTCGCAGACGCGCAGCAGGTTCGTGGCGCGGGCCACGGAGGGGGCCAGGCCCTCGGTGATCTCGGCGGCGCGTATCCGGCCGCCGGACCAGACCAGGCGCACCCCGGCCCGGCCGGCATCCCGGCGCAGCCGCTTGCTGAGCCGCAGACTCAGGTGCTTGCGCAGACCGCGCCAGGCAGAGCCCAGCCCGGCCAGGCACTGTTGCAGGAAGAGCCGGCTGTCCGCCGGGAAGACCTTCACCAGCCGCTGCCGCAGGGCGTGCGGCAACGTACGCCGGTACAGGCGCACGAGCGTGGACGTCTCAGGATTACCCATCGCTCGCGACTACCTCATGCTCCCCCGCTCGGCCTGTCGGCGAGCAACCAGTACTGGTGACGGCGACACGTCTGTGCAGTCGGTCCGGCGGAGTGGGGGAGACGAAGAATCCGTCGCAAGTGCTGCCGAGTGAAACAGAAGTGTCGTAGAGGTGAAGATTAACAAGAAACTAAGGTTGAGTCTGCAATTAAAAGGTTCCGATGTGACTACTTTCCGGACTTTAGGCACGCAAAGGCGGGCCGTACGAGAGTCTCGTACGGCCCGCCCCGGCTTGCTCCGGCCCGCCCCGGCCCGCTCCGCGTGCCTTCCGCGGAAGCGCTCCAGAGGTGCTACGAGCGTTAGGCCGGCACGCTCGCCACGCCCTGCGCCAGGAACGGCTTGCCGTTCACCCGCTGCGAGACGCCCTCGCGGTCCAGGTACGGCGTGATGCCGCCCAGGTGGAAGGGCCAGCCCGCGCCGGTGATCAGGCACAGGTCGATGTCCTGCGCCTCGGCGACGACGCCCTCTTCCAGCATCAGGCCGATCTCCTGCGCCACCGCGTCGAGCACGCGGTCGCGGGTCTGCTCCTCGGTGAGGACGGTGTCGCCCTGCTGGAGGAGGGCGGCGACCTCGGGGTCGAGGACCGGCGCGCCGGAATCGTAGACGTAGAAGCCGCGCTTGCCGGCCTTCACGACCGCCGCGAGGTTCTCGGAGACGGTGAAGCGCTCCGGGAAGGCGCGGTTCAGGGTCTCGGAGACGTGCAGTCCGATGGCCGGGCCGACCAGCTCCAGGAGCACCAGCGGCGACATCGGCAGGCCGAGCGGCTCGACGGCCCTCTCCGCGACCTCGACCGGGGTGCCCTCGTCGATGACGTTCTGGATCTCGCCCATGAAGCGGGTGAGGATGCGGTTGACGACGAACGCCGGAGCGTCCTTCACCAGGACCGCGGTCTTCTTCAGCTTGCGGGCCACCCCGAACGCGGTCGCCAGCGAGGCGTCGTCGGTCTGCTCGCCGCGGACGATCTCCAGCAGCGGCAGGATCGCCACCGGGTTGAAGAAGTGGAAGCCGACGACCCGCTCGGGGTTCTTCAGCTTCGACGCCATCTCGGTCACCGAGAGCGAGGAGGTGTTGGTGGCGAGGATCGCGTGCGCCGGAGCGACCGCCTCGACCTCCGCGAACACCCGCTGCTTGACGCCGATCTCCTCGAAGACGGCCTCGATGATGAAGTCCGCGTCCGCGAAGCCCTCGGCCTTGTCGAGCACACCGGAGACCAGGCCCTTGAGGCGGTTGGCCTTGTCCTGGTTGATGCGGCCCTTGCCGAGCAGCTTCTCGATCTCGGCGTGGACGTAGCCCACACCCTTGGTCACGCGCTCCTGGTCGATGTCCGTGAGGACGACCGGGACCTCCAGGCGGCGCAGGAACAGCAGCGCCAGCTGGCTGGCCATCAGGCCCGCGCCCACGACGCCGACCTTGGTGACCGGGCGGGCCAGGTTCTTGTCCGGAGCGCCGGCCGGGCGCTTGGCGCGCTTCTGGACCAGGTTGAAGGCGTAGATGCCGCTGCGCAGCTCGCCGCCCATGATCAGGTCCGCCAGCGCCTGGTCCTCGGCGTCGAAGCCGGCGGACAGGTCGCCGTCCTTGGCCGCCGCGATGATGTCCAGCGCGCGGTACGCCGCCGGGGCCGCGCCGTGCACCTTGGAGTCCGCGATGGCCCGGCCACGGGCCACGGCCTGGTCCCAGGCCTCGCCGCGGTCGATCTCGGGCCGCTCGACGGCGAGCTCGCCCTTCAGGACGGCCGCGGTCCAGATCAGCGACTGCTCCAGGAAGTCCGCGCCCTCGAAGATCGCGTCCGCGATGCCGAGCTCGTAGACCTGCCTGCCCTTGAGCTGACGGTTCTGGTTCAGCGAGTTCTCGATGATCACCGAGACCGCGCGGTCCGCGCCGATCAGGTTCGGGAGCAGCGCGCAGCCGCCCCAGCCGGGGACCAGGCCGAGGAAGACCTCGGGCAGCGAGAACGCCGGGATCGCGGTGGAGACGGTGCGGTAGCGGCAGTGCAGACCGACCTCGACACCGCCGCCCATCGCCGCGCCGTTGTAGTACGCGAACGTCGGGACCGCGAGGCCGGACAGGCGGCGGAAGACGTCGTGCCCGCCCTTGCCGATGGCGAGCGCGTCCTCGTGGCGGCCGAGCAGCTCGACGCCCTTGAGGTCGGCGCCGACGGCGAAGATGAACGGCTTGCCGGTGATACCGACGCCGGTGATGGTGCCGTCGGCGGCCTCCTTCTCGACCTGGTCGATCGCGGCGTCCAGGTTCGCCAGCGACTGCGGTCCGAAGGTGGTCGGCTTGGTGTGGTCCAGGCCGTTGTCCAGCGTGATCAGCGCGAACCGCCCGGCACCGGACGGCAGGTCCAGATGGCGTACGTGCGCCTGGGTGACGACCTCGCCCGGGAACAGCTCGGCCGCACCCTTCAGAAGCTCAGTGGTGGAGCTCACTTGTTGCCTCCGTCAGCGTTGAAGTGCGGGTTCTCCCAGACGACCGTGGCGCCCATGCCGAAGCCGACGCACATCGTCGTCAGGCCGTAGCGGACCTCGGGCTGCTCCTCGAACTGCCGGGCCAGCTGCGTCATGAGCCGGACCCCGGAGGAGGCCAGCGGGTGGCCGTAGGCGATCGCGCCGCCGTACTGGTTGACGCGGGCGTCGTCGTCGGCGATGCCGTAGTGCTCCAGGAAGGCGAGCACCTGCACGGCGAACGCCTCGTTGATCTCGAAGAGACCGATGTCGTCGATGCTCAGACCGGCCTGGGCCAGCGCCTTCTCGGTCGCCGGGATCGGACCGTAGCCCATGACCTCCGGCTCGACGCCCGCGAAGGCGTAGGAGACCAGGCGCATCTTGACCGGGAGACCCAGCTCGCGGGCGACGTCCTCGGCGGCGAGCAGGGAGGCGGTGGCGCCGTCGTTGAGACCCGCGGCGTTACCGGCCGTCACCCGGCCATGGGCGCGGAAGGGAGTCTTCAGACCCGCCAGCGACTCCATCGTGGTGCCCGGGCGCATCGGCTCGTCGGCGGTGACCAGGCCCCAGCCCGTCTCGCCGGCTTCGGCGTTGGTGCGGCGCACCGAGACCGGTACCAGGTCCTGTTGGATCTTGCCGTTGGCGTACGCCTTGGCGGCCTTCTCCTGCGAACGCACCGCGTACTCGTCGGCGCGCCGCTTGGTGATCGTGGGGTAGCGGTCGTGCAGGTTCTCCGCCGTCATGCCCATGAACAGGGCGGACTCGTCGACCAGCTTCTCCGACACGAACCGCGGGTTCGGGTCGACGCCCTCGCCCATCGGGTGGCGGCCCATGTGCTCGACGCCACCGGCCACGACGACGTCGTACGCGCCGAAGGCGATGGAACCGGCCGTCGAGGTGACGGCGGTCAGCGCCCCCGCGCACATGCGGTCGATCGAGTAGCCCGGGACGGACTGCGGCAGACCGGCCAGGATTCCGGCGGTACGGCCGAGGGTGAGGCCCTGGTCGCCGATCTGGGTGGTCGCGGCGATGGCGACCTCGTCGATCTTCTTGGGGTCCAGGTCCGGGTTGCGGCGCAGCAGCTCCCGGATGGCCTTCACGACGAGATCGTCGGCGCGGGTCTCGTGGTAGATGCCCTTCGGGCCCGCTTTGCCGAACGGGGTGCGGACGCCGTCGACGAAGACGACGTCCCGGATGGTACGAGGCACGATGGCTCTCCTCCAGGGTGCGGGATGGCACTGCTGCGGGGCACGCCCGTGGGACGCACCGCCTGACCCTCATGCTACTTGCGGGTAACCAGACTGCCCACCCCCCATGGCCGGAGCGTCGAAGGTCACATCGCCCCGGTGCCCGCCGCGGTGTCGGTCAGGCGGAGGAACAGGCTCCGAACCTGGCGTGATTTCGACCATCGGTTCGGTCCGCGAACAGGACCCGCACAACGGAGAACCCCCGGCCGATGACCGGGGGCGTCTTCCGCGCGGGGGTCAGGCGGTGGCGGCGAGCGCCCGGACCAGGAGCGGGCCGACCTGCTCGATCTGCCAGTGCCGGGCCCCGTACCCGGCGAGGGTGTCCTCGACGGCGCTCGGCGTCACGATCTTCGGCGGCTCCCAGCAAATCCGGCGCACGGTGTCCGGGGTGATCAGGTTCTCCTGGGGCATGTGGAGCCGCTCGGCCAGCTCGGAGACGGCCGTGCGGGCCGCCGAGAGCCGGGCCGCGGCCGCCGGGTCCTTGTCGGCCCAGGAGCGCGGGGGTGGCGGCCCGGCCGGCTGCTGACCGGGCTGCGGCAGTTCCGGCTCCGGCAGCGCCTTCGCCCGCTCCACGGCCGCCTGCCACTGCTCCAGCTGACGGCGGCCCATCCGGTGGCCGAATCCCGGCAGTGCGGTGAGCGCCTGTACGTTGGCGGGCAGCGCGAGCGCGGCCTCCACGATCGCGGCGTCGCCGAGCACCTTGCCGGGGGAGATGTCGCGGCGCTGGGCCACCTGGTCCCGGACGTTCCACAGCTCGCGGACGACCGCCATCTGACGGCGGCGGCGGACCTTGTGCATACCGGAGGTGCGGCGCCAGGGGTCCGTGCGCGGCGGGGCGGGCGGCGCCGAGGCGATGGCGTCGAACTCCTCCCGGGCCCACTCCAGCTTCCCCTGCCGCTCCAGCTCGTCCTCCAGCGCGTCGCGCAGGTCGATCAGGAGCTCCACGTCGAGCGCGGCGTAGCGCAGCCAGGGCTCGGGCAGCGGGCGGGTGGACCAGTCGACCGCGGAGTGCCCCTTCTCCAGGGCGTAACCGAGGACGTTCTCGACCATGGCGCCGAGGCCGACGCGCGGGAAGCCCGCGAGCCGTCCGGCCAGCTCGGTGTCGAAGAGCGAGGTGGGAGCCATGCCTATGTCCCGCAGGCAGGGCAGGTCCTGCGTGGCGGCGTGCAGGATCCACTCGGAGCCCGACAGGGCGGCGGACAGGTCCGAGAGGTCGGGGCAGCCGACCGGGTCGATCAGCGCGCTGCCCGCGCCCTCGCGGCGCAGCTGCACGAGGTAGGCGCGCTGGCCGTAGCGGTAGCCGGAGGCGCGCTCGGCGTCGACGGCCACCGGGCCGGTGCCCGCGGCGAAGGCCGCGACCACCTGGGCGAGGGCGACGTCGGAGGCCACCACCGGGGGAATGCCCTCGCGCGGTTCGAGCAAGGGGATCGGCGCCGGGGCGACGTCGTCCGGGGGAGCGCCCCCGGTGGTTCGCAGTGAACTGTCTGCTGCGGTCTCTTGGGCGTCGGTCACGCGTCAAGGGTATCTGTGTATACGCGCCACCCGTCGACGGAACGTTCCGTCGACGGGTGGCCATGCGCGTATTCCAGCCGGAGACGCATCGGTGCACGTCCCGGCGGGGGTGGGGGTCAGTGGATGATGCCCGTCCGCAGGGCGACGGCGACCATGCCCGCGCGGTCCCCGGTGCCGAGCTTGCGGGCGATACGGGCGAGGTGGGACTTGACCGTCAGGGCGGAGAGGCCCATCGAGACGCCGATGGCCTTGTTGGACTGGCCTTCGGCGACCAGGCGGAGCACCTCCACCTCACGTCCTGACAGTTCGCGGTAGCCGCCCGGGTGGCTCGGGGACCCGGGAGGCCTGCGGTGCATACGGGCGGCGTTGGCGCCGATGGGGGCGACGCCGGGGCGGGTGGGGTGGCCGATGTTGGTTCGGGTGCCGGTGACGACGTAGCCCTTCACGCCGCCCGCGAGGGCGTTGCGAACGGCGCCGATGTCGTCGGCGGCGGACAGGGCGAGACCGTTCGGCCAGCCTGCGGCGCGGGTCTCGGACAGCAGGGTCAGCCCGGAACCGTCGGGCAGGTGGACGTCGGCAATGCAGATGTCGCGCGGGTTGCCGACGCGGGGACGTGCCTCCGCGATGGACGACGCCTCGATGACGTCACGTACTCCGAGGGCCCACAGATGGCGGGTGACGGTGGAACGGACGCGCGGGTCGGCCACGACGACCATGGCCGTCGGCTTGTTCGGGCGGTAGGCGACCAGGCTTGCGGGCTGCTCAAGGAGAACGGACACCAGGCCTCCTGGGGGAGTGGCGGGACGGGGGCCGGCTCGGGGGATGAAGCCGGGGCGAACCGTGCTTGAAGGGTCATTGACCTCTTCGGCAGCAGACCCGTCCTCCTTTAGAGGAAGATCACGATTTGGTGAGTAACAATTCGGGCAAATAGGACGCGCGATCGATTGTACGAAAAGAGAGCCGGTGGGTGTGCGAAAGGGGTGACGGGGTGTTACGAAACCTGCGGACCACGCCGCTGCGGCAGCGTCACCACCGCCGCGTCCGTCGGGTCCGACGGCGGCAGCCCCGCGATCTGGCAGAGCAGATCACCCCAGGCCATCAGGTGCGACGCCACGTCCGGCACGCCGCCCCGGCCCTCCCGCGGTGTCCACGAGGCCCGGATCTCGATCTGCGTCGCCGGACGGCGCGCGGCCAGCGCACCGAAGTAGTGTGATCCGGCGCGTGTCACCGTCCCTCCGGCTTCCCCGTACGACAATCCGCGCGCGTCCAGCGCACCGGTCAGCCAGGACCAGCACACCTCGGGCAGCAGCGGATCGGCGGCCATCTCCGGCTCCAGCTCGGCCCGCACCAGCGTCACCAGCCGGAAGGCGCCCTGCCAGGCGTCGTGCCCCGCCGGATCGTGCAGCAGGACGAGCCGGCCGTCGGCGAGATCGTCCTCGCCGTCGACCACCGCCGCCTCCAGGGCGTACGCGTGGGGCGCCAGGCGCTGCGGCGGCCGGGTGGCCTCCACCTCCAGCTCCGGACGGAGCCGCGCGGAGCGCAACGCGTCGACCGCCGACCGGAACGCGGGCGGGACGGGAGGACCCTCCGCACTGTCCTTGCCGTCAGCGCCATCGGAATGATCGGAAAATTGTCCCTGAGCCGGAGCCATGCCGGGAAGAGTAGGCGGAACGCGGGCCCCGCGCAGGGAGAGACACCCGTGCGGCGCCGGGCTCCTTCGCCATGCGTGCGAAGATTTGGTGCGTGAGCGCCAACGACCGCCCTTCGGGCCAGCAGACGACGACCGCCGCCAGCCACCACGCCACCCATGACTCGGCGTTCCTCAAGGCCTGCCGGCGCGAACCCGTGCCGCACACGCCGGTCTGGTTCATGCGGCAGGCGGGGCGCTCGCTGCCCGAGTACCTGAAGGTCCGCGAGGGCATCGCGATGCTCGACTCCTGCATGATGCCGGAGCTGGTCACCGAGATCACGCTCCAGCCCGTGCGCCGCCACAAGGTCGACGCCGCGATCTACTTCAGCGACATCGTCGTCCCGCTGAAGGCCATCGGCATCGACCTCGACATCAAGCCCGGCGTCGGCCCCGTCATCGCCGAGCCGATCCGCACCCGCGCCGACCTGGCCCGGCTGCGCGACCTCACGCCCGAGGACGTCCCGTACGTCACCGAGGCCATCGGGATGCTCACCGCCGAGCTGGGCGCCACCCCGCTCATCGGCTTCGCCGGGGCCCCCTTCACCCTCGCCAGCTACCTCGTCGAGGGCGGCCCCTCGCGCAACCACGAGCGCACCAAGGCCATGATGTACGGCGACCCGCAGCTCTGGGCCGACCTGGTGGACCGGCTCGCCGAGATCACCGGCGCCTTCCTCAAGGTGCAGATCGAGGCCGGCGCCTCCGCCGTCCAGCTCTTCGACTCCTGGGTCGGCGCGCTCGCCCCCGCCGACTACCGCCGCGCCGTGCTCCCCGCCTCCGCGAAGGTCTTCGACGCCATCGCCCCGTACGGCGTCCCCCGCATCCACTTCGGCGTCGGCACCGGCGAGCTGCTGGGGCTGATGGGTGAGGCCGGGGCGGACGTCGTCGGCGTCGACTGGCGGGTCCCGATGGACGAGGCCGCCCGCCGCGTCGGCCCCGGCAAGGCGCTCCAGGGCAACCTGGACCCGGCCGTGCTCTTCGCGCCGACCCCGGCGGTGGAGGCGAAGACCCGCGAGGTGCTGGACGCCGCCGCCGGGCTGGAAGGTCACATCTTCAACCTGGGCCATGGCGTGATGCCGTCGATGGACCCGGACGCGCTCACCCGGCTCGTGGAGTACGTGCACGAGCAGACCGCGCGCTGAACGTGACCCGGGGGCCGACCCGTACAGCGGGCCGCCCCCGGAAGGCTCTCAGCTCCCCGCGCCCCGCACCGCCGCCACCGTCCTGCGGGCCGCCACCAGGACCGGGTCCCACACCGGCGAGAACGGCGGCGCGTAGCCGAGGTCCAGCGCCGTCATCTGCTCCACCGTCATCCCGGCCGTCAGCGCCACCGCCGCCACGTCCACGCGCTTGGCCGCCCCCTCACGGCCGACGATCTGCACCCCGAGCAGCCGGCCCGTGCGGTGCTCGGCCAGCATCTTCACCGTCATCGGCTTCGCCCCCGGGTAGTAGCCCGCCCGCTGCGTCGACTCGATCGTCGCCGTGACGTACCGCAGCCCCACCGCCCGGGCGTCCTTCTCCCGCAGCCCGGTCCGGGCGATCTCCAGGTCGCAGACCTTGCTCACCGCCGTACCGACGACGCCCGGGAACGTCCCGTAGCCACCGCCGACGTTCGACCCGATGACCTGGCCGTGCTTGTTGGCGTGGGTGCCGAGCGCGATGTGGCGCGTGCGGCCCCCCACCAGGTCCAGGACCTCCACGCAGTCCCCGCCCGCCCAGATGTCCTCGTGGCCCATCGCCCGCATCGCCAGGTCGGTGAGGAGACCGCCGTGCGGCCCCACCGTGAGCCCCGCCTCCCGGGCGAGCTCCGTCTCCGGCTCGACGCCGATGCCGAGGACCACCACGTCCGCCGGGTAGGTCCGCTCCTCGGTCACCACCTCGCGCACCCGGCCGTCCGGGCCCGTGCCGATCCCGGTGACGGAGGCGCCGTTGACCGTGGTGATGCCGAGCCCGTCCATCGCGTCGTGGACAAGGCGGCCCATGTCCGGGTCGAGCGTCGCCATCGGCTGCTCACCCCGGTTGAGGACCGTCACCTCGAACCCGCGCTTCAGCATCGCCTCGGCCATCTCGACGCCGATGTACCCGGCGCCCACCACGACCGCCCGCCGACCGGAGACCCCGTCCAGCGTGTCCAGCAGCGCCTGCCCGTCGCCCAGGGTCTGCACCCCGTGCACGCCCGGCGCGTCGATGCCGGGCAGCTCCGGGCGGACCGGACGGGCCCCGGTGGCGATCACCAGCTTGTCGAAGCCCGTCCAGTACGCGTCCCCGCCCTCCCGGTCCAGCGCCCGCACCCGCCGCCCGGCCACGTCGATCTCGGTGACCTCGGTGCGCATCCGCAGATCGATGTCCCGCGCGCGGTGCTCCTCGGGGGTACGGGCGATGAGGTCGTCCCGGTGCCCGACGTCGCCGCTCAACCAGTACGGGATGCCGCACGCGGAGTACGAGGTGTAGGGGGAGCGCTCGAAGGCGATGATCTCCAGCTCGTCCGGCCCCTTGAGCCTGCGGGCCTGCGACGCGGCGGACATGCCCGCCGCGTCGCCGCCGATGACCACGAGTCGCTCCGCTGCCATTCCGGGTCCCCTTCGCCGTGTCCGGAGGCCCACGCTACGGCGCTCAGGGAGCCGGTGTGCCCTCCGCCTCCGGCCGGGGTGCCGCAGGGGCCCTGCGGGCCGCCCGCCGGGCGCGCAGCACCCGCCACCCCGTCAGCAGCAGCGCGGCCGTGACCAGGAACGGGGCCGCGGCGCCGATCGCCACCGCGATCCAGCGGAACATCGCCACGAAGGCGTCCCAGCCACCGCCCAGCGCGTCCCGGAACCCCGGGCCGTCGTCCTCGCCGTCCTCGCGCGGGGCGTCCGGCTCGGTCAGGTCGAGCGTGATCGTCGCCAGCGAGGTGCGGTCCCTCAGGCTCGACTGCTGGGCCAGCAGCGACTCCAGGTCGGCCTGACGGCTGCTCAGCTCGCCCTCCAGGGTGACGACATCGCTGAGCTTCTCCGCCTTGTCCATCAGCTCCCGCACCCGCTTCACACTCGCGCGCTGGGTGGCGATCCGGCTCTCCACGTCGACGACCTCGTCGGTGACGTCCTTCGCGTTCGAGGAGCGGGAGAGCAGCTTCCCGGAGCCGGTGAGCTCGCGCAGCACCGCCCGGTAGCTGTCCTGCGGCACCCGCAGCACGAGGTGCGAGGTCTCGTGGGTGTCGTCGATCCGCTCGGTGGTCTCGCTCGCCACCAGGCCCCCGCTCGCCTCCACCGTGCTCCGGGCCGCGGCGGCCGCCTTCGGCGCACTCCGCACCTCCACGGAGAGCTCGGTCGTCCGGATGACGTGGGTGCCCGCGGCCCCCGGCTTCGGCGCCTTCCTCCGCTCGGCGTTCTTCGCCCCGTCCGCCTTCTCGGGGCCCGCGTACTGCTCGTCCACGAGTCCTTGCGGCGCGCTCGCCTTGAGGTCGCTCGCCTTCCCCCCGCTCTCGTCGGACTCGCTGCCGCTGCCCGCCCCGCAGCCGCCGACGAGCAGCAGCGCGCCGAGCGCCCCCGCCGCCAGCGCGGCGCGGACAGCGGGGCGGCGCCGGGGCGCCGGACGCGGCGGGCGGGCGGGGAGTCGGGCGTCGGTATGGCTGGTCATAACAGGTCCCCCAGGACGGTTGTCGACAGTGCCGATTCGACGCGGCGGCCTGGGGACCGGATCCCGGCCCGGGGTTGCAAAGTGGTCACGGTCAGGACGCGGCGGGGATTTGAGAGAGTGGACCCATGCAGCGTTCACATCAGGATGCGGGCCCGCCCGCGCGCCATGTCGTCGTCATCGGCGGCGGCATCGCCGGGCTGGCCGCCGCCCACCGCCTGGTCTCCACCGGCCTGCGGGTCACGCTCCTGGAGGCGACCGACCGGCTCGGCGGCAAGCTCATGACCGGCGAGGTCGCGG
This sequence comes from Streptomyces sp. NPDC088706, assembly GCF_044752765.1. NCBI lineage: Bacteria > Bacillati > Actinomycetota > Actinomycetes > Kitasatosporales > Streptomycetaceae > Streptomyces > Streptomyces sp. NPDC088706. The sequence goes on along the minus strand of NZ_JBIVLW010000009.1, from coordinate 210,304 downwards.
GCGTCCAGGTCGACCTCGGCGCCGAGTCGATGCTGGCCCGCCGCCCCGAGGCGGTCGAGCTGGCCGGTGTGGTCGGCCTCGCCGGCCGCCTCCAGCCGCCCGCCACCGCATCCGCCTCCCTCTGGACGCGTGACGCGCTGCGCCCGATGCCCGGCGGCCACGTCATGGGGGTCCCCGGTGACCCGGCGGCCCTCACCGGGGTGCTGTCGCCCGAAGGCCTGGCCCGGATCGCGGCGGAGCGCGACCTGACCCCGACGCCCGTCGGTGACGACGTCGCGGTCGGCGCGTACGTCGCCGACCGGCTCGGCCGCGAGGTCGTCGACCGGCTGGTGGAGCCCCTCCTCGGCGGGGTCTACGCCGGCGACGCCTACCGGATCTCGATGCGTACCGCCGTACCGCAGCTCTTCGACGCGGTGAAGGAGGGCGGCCCGCTGCTGGAGGCCGTCCGCCGCGTCCAGGAGCGCGCGGCGGCCCGGCAGGTGACCGGACCCGTCTTCCAGGGCATCGAGGGCGGTATCGGCACCCTGCCGGACGCGGTGGGCGACGCCGTACGGGCCGGGGGCGGCGAGATCCGTACGCAGACCCCCGTCCTCGGCCTGACCCGTACGGACACGGGCTGGGCGGTCCGCACCGACACCGGGGTGACCACCGCCGACGGCATCGTCCTGGCCGCCCCCGCCTGGTCCGCCTCCACCCTGCTCGCCGCCGAGTCCCCGGCCGCCTCCGCCGAGCTGGCCGGTGTCGAATACGCCTCGATGGCCCTGGTCACCCTGGCCTTCCGCCGCGCCGACATCGAGGCGCGGACGGCCCTGCGCGGCCGCTCCGGCTTTCTCGTACCGCCGGTCGACGGCCACACCGTCAAGGCGTCCACCTTCTCCAGCAACAAGTGGCAGTGGGTGGCGGACAGCGCCCCCGACCTCTTCGTGCTCCGCACCTCCGTCGGCCGGTACGGCGAGGAGGACCACCTGCACCGCGAGGACGGCGAACTCGTGGCCGTATCCCTGCGGGACCTGGCCGCGGCCACCGGACTCGCCGCGCGCCCCGTCGACAGCGAGGTCACCCGCTGGATCGGCGGACTGCCGCAGTACCCGGTCGGCCACCACACCAGGGTCGCGCGCATCCGGGGCGAGGTCGCGAAACTGCCCGCCCTGCGGGTCTGCGGCGCGGTCTACGACGGGGTCGGCATCCCCGCCTGCATCGCGAGCGCACGCCGGGCCGCCGACGAGATCGCGCGGGATCTGACGGGAAAGATCACGGAGGAGATCATCGCCACGCCCACCCTGGTGCGGTCCACCCGGAGCGAGGCGGGACAATAGCCGTATGAGTGCTCCTGAGACTGTGACATCCAGCAAGAGTCCGAACGCCGGAAAGAAGGCCAAGGACCTCAACGAGGTCATCCGCTACACCCTCTGGTCGGTCTTCAAGCTGCGCGACGTACTGCCGCTGGACCGGGCGGGCTACGCGGACGAGGTCCAGGAGCTGTTCGACCAGCTCGCGGCCAAGGACATCACCGTGCGCGGCACCTACGACGTCTCGGGTCTGCGCGCCGACGCGGACCTGATGATCTGGTGGCACGCCGAGACCTCGGACGAGCTCCAGGAGGCCTACAACCTCTTCCGCCGCACCGAGCTCGGCCGCGCTCTGGAGCCGGTCTGGTCGAACATGGCCCTGCACCGGCCCGCCGAGTTCAACAAGTCGCACGTCCCGGCGTTCCTCGCCGACGAGACGCCCCGCGACTACATCAGCGTCTACCCCTTCGTACGGTCCTACGACTGGTACCTGCTGCCCGACGAGGACCGCCGCCGCATGCTCGCGGACCACGGCAAGATGGCCCGGGGCTACCCCGACGTCCGCGCCAACACCGTCGCCTCCTTCTCGCTGGGCGACTACGAGTGGGTCCTCGCCTTCGAGGCGGACGAGCTGTACCGCATCGTCGACCTGATGCGTCACCTGCGCGCCTCCGAGGCACGGCTCCACGTGCGCGAGGAGGTCCCGTTCTACACGGGCCGCAGGAAGAGCGTCCAAGACCTGGTGGCCGGGCTCGCATAACCAGCGAGTTCCCGCACCACCCCAACCCGGAAGATCAGAAGACGGGCACCGGGCACCGACCGTGCCGCCCGCCTCTCCAGCGACACCGGGTTCGGCTTCGGGCCCCGTGGCCGTGCGTTCGACCGCACGGCCACGGGGCCCGTTCGGCGTTCCAGGGCACCTTCTCGCCCCGCCCTAGTCCAGCGGGACGGCGTTCGGCTCCGCGCGCGGGGCGCACTGCGCGTCCCCGGCCGGCGTCGCACCCGTCAGCAGATAGCGCCGAAGATGGCCGTCCACGCAGGTGTTCCCGGTGCCACCGATGCCGTGCGTCCCCGCGTCCCGCTCGGTGACGAGCACCGCGCCGCGCAGCCGCCGCCGGAGCTCCAGCGCCCCTTTGTACGGGGTCGCCGCGTCGCGCTCCGCCGCCAGGATCAGCACCGGGGGCAGCTCACCCCACTCGGTGGAGACGTCCACCGGCCGCTGCCGGGGTGCGGGCCAGAAGGCGCACGGCAGGTTGGTGAAGGCGTTGTCCCAGGTCTGGAACGGGGCGACGCGGGCGAGGTCGGTGTGGTCGCGGTCCCAGACCTCGAACTCCTCGGGCCAGCGGGCGTCGTTGCACTCGACGGCGGTGTAGACGGCCCGCGCGTTCTCGTCGTCCTTCGCCGTGACGGCGCGCGGCGACATCTGGGTGATCAGCGGCTCCGGGTTCCCCCGGACGTACTCGGAGAGGGCGGTGGCCCGCATCGCCCAGTAGTCGTCGTAGTACGCCGCCTCCAAGAACGCCGCCTGGAACTGCCCCGGCCCGACCTTCCCGCCCGCCGGCTCCGTGGCCAGCGCGGCCCGGACGTCGTCGTAGTGGCGCCCCACCGCCTCGGGCGTGGTGCCGAGCCCGTAGACATCGTGGTGCTCGGCGACCCAGCGCCGGAAGTCCTCCCAGCGGGACTCGAAGGCCAGCGACTGGTCGAGGTTGGAGCGGTACCAGATCTGCTCCGGGTCCGGGTCGACCGCGGAATCGAAGACCATACGGCGTACGCGTGAGGGAAAGAGGGTCGCGTACAGGGAACCGATGTACGTGCCGTACGAGGCACCCATGAAGGTCAGCCGGTCGTCCCCCAGCGCGGCCCGCAGCACCTCCAGGTCGCGGGCGTTGTTGAGCGAGGTGTAGTGGCGCAGCGCCTCGCCCGCGTTCTTCTCGCACCCCCGCGCGTACGCCCGCGCCTGCGCGATCCGCTGCTCCTTGTAGGCGGCCGAGGGGTGGGCGGGGGAGTCGGTGGGGCTCTTGGCGAACGCGGCGGGCTGCTGGCAGGAGAGCGGGGCGGAGGCGCCGACACCGCGTGGGGCGTAACCGACCATGTCGTACGCCGCGGCGACCTCCTTCCACCCGGACATCTCGCCCATCAGCGGGAAGGTGATGCCGGAGGCGCCGGGGCCGCCCGGGTTGTAGACGAACGAGCCCTGCCGGCCGGCCGCCTCGCCGGTGGCGCGGGCGCGGCTGACGGCCAGTTCGATGGTCCGGCCGTCCGGCCGCGCGTAGTCCAGCGGGACGCTGACGGTGCCGCACTTCAGGGAGTCGGGCAGCTGCTCCTCCTGCGGGCACGCCCCGAAGGAGATCCCGGCCGCCGTGGCGCGGGCCGCCGCCACCGCCGTACCGCGCGCCTCGGCGGAGGCCGGATCTGAACCGTCCCAGGCGGTGGCGGGGGCGGCGGTCAGCGCGGTCAGGACCAGGGAGCCGATCGTTGCGTACAGCGGTACTGCTCTCACGGCGGGACCCTCTCTGCGGATGCGGAGAGGGAATGGTGGGAGCCGGGCCGGGCGAAGTCCAGCACCGGGCAGGCGTGTTGCCGGAATCGACCCGGATGCCCGGTTCCCGTCGGCGCAGGTGTCTCAGGAGCTGCTGCCGCAGCTGGAGCCGCCCGAACTCCCGCCGCAGCTGGACCCTCCCGAGCTGCCTCCGCAGCTCGACCCCGCGCCGGCGCAGCCGGACCCCGAACCGCCCCCGGACGACCCGCCGCAACCCGAGTGGCCGGGACCCGCGTCGGCGCACCACACCGTTGTCGCCGCGTACTCCGACGACCCTGTCGTACTTCCCCCGTACCCGGGTGACCGGCTGCCCGCGAAGCCGGACCGCGACCGGCCGGTCCGTACGTACAGCCGGGCCGCCGCGGTCAGTTGGGCCTGGAGCACGGGGTCGGGGAGGGCCCGCAGCCCCTGGGTGGCGACAAGGTGGGGCGGGGTGACCGGGTAGGCGTGGGCGGCGCGGTGCGCCCGGGCGGCCCGGCGGCCCGGCCGGGTGATCCGGTTGGCGGCGGCCGAGGCCACGACGAGCCCGCTGACCCCGCCGAGCACGATCGCGGGCAGCATCTTCAGGACGAACGGGAACGGCATGTCGTACGGGGAGTCGTGCCAGATGTACTGAAGGGCCGTGAGCACGATGGAGAGCGGGACCGCGACGAAGCAGCTCACCGCCTGGATCAGCGCCCACCGCCGTACGGGACGTCCCGCGGCGGGCGGGACGAGCAGCCCGCGCTGGGCCAGTCCGTCACCGATCTCCTGCACCGCCGGGTGGCGCATCACCGCGTCCCGCACCACGTGCAGGGCGCCGCTCGGCGCGGCCGACAGCTCCTGGAGCACGGCCCGTTCGACCGGGTCGTTCGCCTGCGGACGCTGTACGGAGATGATGCCGGGGCCGCCGATGAGCACCCGGCCGTCCGCGTACAGGGCGGTGAACGCGGTGTCCGCGACCCTGGCCGGACCGCCGTTCAGGAACGCCGCCTCGTAGAGGTCGTGGACGGTGGGGGAGGGGCCGGCCGACGGGCGGCGGGACCGGGAGGCGACCGCCTTCACGACGAGGAGCACGGTGGAGACGGCGACCGCGAGGGTCAGCAGCAGGGACAGTGTGTTCACGGCGGGTCACTTCCCTGCGAGGACGGCACGGGCCGCCCGGACGAGACGGCGCCTCCGGCGCGGCGGCCGGAGGCCGGAACGGTCCTCCCACCAGTGCGTCAGCCGGCGCTGCGCCACGGGGTCGGCGAGGCCGCCGGCGAGCAGGATGTGCTCCGCGAAGTCCAGGGCGTCACGCCGGTAGCCGCCGCCCATCGGGCGGGACGTGGCGTAGGACAGGAACGCGGCGCGGTAGCCGTCGCCGAGGATCTCCGGCAGCTCGGACGCCACCTTGGCGACGACATCGGCGCGCTTGGCGGCCAGCGCCCGGCTCTGCACCCGCAGCCGCCGCCGGTCGAAGCTCTCGGGGGCCGGGGTGCCGGCGACGAGCGCGGAGAGCAGCGCCGTCTGGGCGACGGCGGTACGGTCGCGGGCTCCGGGGGTCGCGGGTGCGGTGTGCGCCCCCCGGCGCTGCCCCGCTCCAGCCGTACGGGCCTCGGCTTCAGTCGTACGGGCCTCGGCTTCAGTCGTACGGGCCTCGGCTCCAGTCGTACGGGCCTGCGGCCGGGCCGCAGGCGGGTCGTCCGCGCGGGCCGCCGCTCGCAGCGTGCCCCGGATCCTCTCCAGTTCGGCCGCCAGTTCCGCCCCGGGCGGGAAGGCGTCGTCGCGCTCCAGCAGCACGCCCGGCGGGTCCACCCGGGAGCGCAGCTCGGCCAGCACGTCCAGGACCGGGGCGGTCACCGGGTGGGCGTGCGTGTCGTGCCAGACGCCGTTCTGCTCGATCCCGCCCGCCACATGGACGTACGCGATGGCCTCCACCGGCAGCTCGTCCAGCGCCTTCGCCGGGTCCTCGCCGCGGTTGACGTGGTTGGTGTGCAGGTTGGCCACGTCGATCAGCAGCCGCACCCCCGTGCGCTCGACCAGCTCCGCCAGGAACTGCCCCTCGGTCAGCTCCTCGTCCGGCCAGGAGATCAGGGCCGCGATGTTCTCCAGGGCCAGCGGCACCGGCAGCGAGTCCTGGGCGATCGCCACGTTCTCGCAGAGCACCTTCAGCGCGTCCCAGGTGCGCGGCACGGGCAGCAGGTGGCCCGCCTCCAGCCGGGGTGACGCGGTCAGCGGCCCCCCGGCCCGTACGAACGCGATGTGCTCGGTCACCAGCGGCGTCCCCAGCAGCTCGGCCCGCGCCGCCAGAGAGGCGAGCCGCTCGGCGTCCGGGCGGTCCGCACCGCCCAGCCCGAGCGAGACGCCATGCGGTACGACGGTCACGCCCCGCTCCCTCAGTCGCACCAGGGAGTCCGGGAGGTGGTCGGCGCAGAGGTTCTCCGCCACCGCCTCCACCCAGTCGATCCCCGTGAGCGCTTCCACCTCGGCCGCGATCTCCGGCCGCCAACCGATCCCCATGCCCAGCTTCATGGTGTCCCCCTCCTCCGCTCCGTCCCGGGGTGATGGCCCCGTCGAGCGGCGTCCAACCTGAAGAGGGTGACGTTCAGAGGATGATTTGAGGTTCCGGGCCCGCCGGGCTCGTCACGGCATCGGAGGCATCGTCGGCGGTACCGGGCGCGAGGTGAAGGACTGGTCGCCGGTCGGCGTCACCGGCACCGGGACCTGCGGCGCCTGCCCGCCCTGCGGCATCGACGGGCCCGAGGGACTGGCCGTGGACCCGCCGGCCGCCTCGCGCGCCAGGGCGTCGAAGTCGACGAAGCCGGTGCCCTCCAGCATGGTGATGTGGTCCAGCACGGTCTGGTTCGCGTCACTCGCCAGCTGCCGGATCAGGGTGTTGCGGGTGGTGTGCCGGACCTGGCCGATCAGCCCGAAGACCTTGCCGTGGGCGGCCCGCAGGATATTGGCGAACTTCCGCTCGTACTCCTCGCCGCTCGCCGCCGTCAGCTCCCGCAGCCAGGCCTGCTGCTGCTCGGTCGGCTGGTTGGGCAGTTCCACCCCGAGCTTGGCGGCCACGTCCCGGGCCCGCCGGTCCAGGTCCGTGTGCCCGACGACCAGGTGGTCCCCGGCGGCCTTCGTCGCCTCGCTGGGCGCCCGCTCGATCGCCTGCTGCCCGGCGGGCAGCTCCCACAGCCCGGCGAGCCGCACCTTGACCAGGAAGTCCCGGTCGGTCGCGGAGAGCGGGCCCCACTGGGTGGCGACGCTGGAGGCGTTCAGATTCGCCTCGCCGGTGCCCGAGCGGTCCGCGTAGGACCAGACGGGGAAGGCGAGCGCGCCCAGTGTGGCGACCAGTGCCGCGATGATGAGGGCCGTTCCGTTGATGCGTCGCAACAAGGTGTCTCCCGGGACGAGGCGTGACAGCGTCGATCAGGCGTCGATCAACCGCCAAGCGACCTGCCGTGCAGGCTACTTGGCGGTCATGCCGATGGGGCAGTATCGGGAGATACGCAGACGGGCGCGGGAATGCTCAGTGACGGGCGCGGGAATGCTCGGTACCGGTCGAACCGGTCCGGCGCGGTGAGAGGCTCCGTACCCGCTGACGGATCACGGGAGTCAGAGGCGGGTCCGTGCGCCCGGGAGCGGGCAGAGGCGCAGGCCGCCCTCCACCGCGACCGTCGGCCCCGGGGCGATCTCGGTGAACCCGGCGTCACGCACCACCGGCAGACCGCTCGTGATCAGCTCCCGCCAGCGCCCCGGGGCCGCGGTGGCCACGGACAGCGGGAACCCCGCCTCGCGCCACGCCTTGCGCTCGGTGTCGGACAGCTCCCACCAGGCGAGCTGGGCGCCATGGCCGACCTGCGCCATCGTCTTGCCCGCCGACATCTCCAGCTCGGGGTTGAGCCAGAGCACCGGACCCTCCGGGCCGGGGGCGGCGGGCGGCTCGGGGTCGTCCAGGTCGGTGCCCGACACCTGGAGCTTGGACAGCTCCTTGGGCCAGCCGTCGAGCGGGATCGGCGGGTACACCCGTACCTCCGCGCTCCCGCCCGTCACCGTGATCCCGGGCAGCGCGGCCGCCTTGCGCCACTCCGCGCCGCGCGCCCGGCGCACCACCTTGCGGATGCGGGCGTCCTCCCAGTCCCGCATCGCCCGGGCCCATTCGCCCTCGCCGGTGGACCGCTCGTCGGAGAGGATCGTGAGCACCGCGCGGGCGGCGGTGCGCAGGGCGTCCGTCCGGGCGGGCGGGTCCGTCTTCTCCAGGTGCACCACGAGCGGGAGCACGTACTGCGGGGCTTCGTCCCGGTCGGTCGGACCGCTGCGGAAGGGGCTCTGGGAGGTGTCGTCGCTGCTCACCGTCCCAGTCTGCCAGGCGGCCGACGTCACCTGCTTGGCGGAACGAGGCGGTCCGGGTGAGGATGCTCCACATGAAGAGCGATCTCTTTTCCAGCGAGCACATGGCCCAGCCGGCCACCGCCCCCGGTATGACCCTGCAGAACGCCAAGTCGATCAAATACGCGGTCAACGGGGAGATGCACGCCCGCCAGGGCTCGATGATCGCGTTCCGCGGCAATCTCCAGTTCGAGCGCAAGGGGCAGGGCCTCGGCGGCATGCTCAAGCGCGCGGTCACCGGCGAGGGCCTCGCGCTCATGGCGGTCCGGGGCCAGGGCGAGGCGTGGTTCGCGCACGAGGCCGCCAGCTGTTTCATCGTGGAGATGGACCAGGGTGACCAGCTCACCATCAACGGCCGCAACGTCCTCTGCTTCGACGCCACCCTCTCGTACGAGATCAAGACGGTGAAGGGCGCCGGCATGGCCGGTGGCGGCCTCTTCAACAGCGTCTTCACGGGGTACGGCAAGCTCGGCCTGATGTGTGAGGGCACCCCCATCGTGATCCCGGTGACGGCCGCTCAGCCGGTGTACGTGGACACGGACGCGGTCGTCGGCTGGAGCCAGCAGCTCACGAGCACCCTGCACCGCTCCCAGAGCGTCGGTTCGATGGTGCGCGGCGGCTCGGGCGAGGCCGTCCAGCTGATGCTCCAGGGCGAGGGGTTCGTCATCGTGCGCCCGAGCGAGGCCAGGCCCGAGAAGGCGACCGGCTGACCTCCGCCCGGCCGTCTCGCCAGGGGGCGGCGGGCGGCCGGTGCGGGGTCACCGCTCCCGCATCCAGGCGAGGACGGTCCGCGACTCGCGGAGCCGCCAGCCGGCCGGCGTCCGCACCGCGGTGCCGACCAGGCGCAGACCACTCGTCCGGTGGGGCGCCTGGCCGTCGCGGAAGAAGTGGACGAGCGAGTTGGCGGTGACGGCCGCCCGGTCGCCGTCGACCTCCGCCGGCAGGTCGGTGGTCAGGTGCTGGGTGTACTCCCCCGCCACCTCCCTCCCGCGCATGAGAGCGGTGAGCTGGTCGATGCCGTGGATCGAGGAGCCGAGCGGCGGATGCGCCGTCACGTCGTCGGTGAAGACGGTGGGCGCCTGGAACCGCTCTCGGCCGAGGAGCGCGAGACCCTGACCCTTCCGCTCACCCGCCTGCTCGCGCACCATCAGCGATGCTGAGACCTCCGCCCGGAGCGCGGGGGAGCGGCTCAACCCTCCATCAGCTCGGACACCTTCACGAACCGGTAGCCCCGCTTCCGCAGTTCCGGAACGATTCTGCTGACCGCCTCCCCGGTGACCGGCGCCGCGCTGCGCGTGCAGTGCAGCACCACCAGCGACCCCGGCCGCACCCCCTCCAGCACCTGCTGGGCCACCGCCCCCGCGTCCGTGGCGAACGCGTCGCCGCTCACCACGTCCCACTGCACCGCCGTCACGCTCGCCGGGGTCAGCGCACGCAGGGCCGCGTCGTCGTAGCAGCCGCCGGGGAAGCGGAAGTACGGCACCACGTTCCGTACGCCTGCCTGGCGGAACGCCGAGAAGGCCCGCTCCACGTCGCGCGCCATGGCGTCCTCGGGCACCACCGGCAGGCCGTAGCAGTCGTCGGTGAAGGCGTAGTGGCTGTACGAGTGGTTGGCAACCTCGAACAGGTCGTCGGTCCCGATGTCCTTCGCCTGCGCCGGGTACTCCTCCGCCCAGCGTCCGGTCATGAAGACGGTCGAGGGCACCTCCAGCCGTCGCAGCAGCGCGATCAGCTCCGGGTTGTCGAAGCGCTCACCCGCCTCGGCCCGAGGGCCCTGATCGGCGGTCATGTCCGCGTCGAAGGTGAGCGCCACGACCTTCTCCGCGGACCGGCCCGACCCGCTTGCCGCGCCCTCGCCCGCCGCCCGCCGCTCGAAGACCGGGGTGCGCCCCGCCGGGCCGGGGGCCATCGTGGGTGGCTTCTTCGGGGGAGCGGGAGGGGTGGAGGCGGCGGAGGGCGCGACAGCGGGGGCGGCGGAGGGGGCATTCGCGGGGGCATCGCATCCGGTCAGGGCGGCGAGCGCCATCACCCCCGTGGCGACCACGGTAGTCATTTTGTCTGTTGATCTGATCATTTATGGAAAGTATCGGACACCGTGGCCGCAGGCCCGCCGCGGCTCTCCGGGGGCGCCCCGGCGGCCCCGGTCCGGCCCTGCTCACGAAGTGGCCGGAGCGGGCCGAACGGCGGCCCGCCGCCCGCGGCGAACCGGCCGCCAGGTCGTGACGAGGGCCGCCGCCAGCAGGAGTTCGGCGATGTCCCCGCCGTAGTACATGATTTCCGCGCCGCCGCGCACCTGAGGGATCGGGGCGTGTACGTCGACCAGGAAGCCCCCGTACAGCAACTGGGAGACCGTGGCGTGCGCCGCCACCGCGACGCCCAGGACCACCAGGCGGGCGGGCACTCCGGGGCGAGCCGGTGCCGGGTCGGGGCCGGCGATCACCCACGCGAACAGGCAGCCGGAGAGCAGGAAGTGAGCGTGCATGAGCCAGTGCAGGAACGGCCGGTCCATCGTCGCGTCGAACAACGGGGTGAAGTACAGGACCGGGAGCGTGCCGGTGCTCAGGAGCAGAGCCGGCACCGGACGGGCCACCGCACGCAGGGGGCGGCTGTGGAGCAGGCCGGTCAGGCGCCGGGCCCGTCCGGCGGGCAGCGTACGCAGCAGAAGGGTGACGGGAGCACCCAGCACCAGGGCGAGGGGCGCGTACATGCCGATGAGCATGTGCTGGACCATGTGCCCGCGGAAGTCCTCATGAGCGAACGGCGCGACCGGCGGCAGCAGCGCCACGGCCAGCACCGCGCATCCGGCCAGGAAGCTCGCCGTCCGCCACCGTCCCCACCCCGGGGCCGGCCGGCGTGCGCGGGCCCGGTGGGCGAGCAGGAGGTAGCCGCCCGCGAGCAGCGCGACCGCCGCGGCGGGCAGCAGCACCTCCCACGGACCGCCCTCCGCGCCCCCGCCGTGCGGGTGGTGTGTGCCGCCGCCCATCAGGACGGCCGCTCGACGGTCGTGGGGGCGTCGGGGTCGAAGGGACGGCCGCTGCGCCGCAGCAGGTGGCCGCCGATCACGAGGAGGAGCCCCAGGAGCAGGAAGCCCAGGTCCCACCAGAGCTGATGAGGTCCGCCGTGGACGTGGTGGATGCCCAGGATGTGGTGGTCCAGCACGCCCTCGACCAGGTTGAACAGGCCCCAGCCCACCAGGATCCAGCCCCACAGCACGCGGGAGGTCCACACCCGCCGCCGGTCATATGTCACGCGCGAGTAGAGGATGCCCAGCCCCACCAGCACCGACACCCAGCAGACGGTGTGGAAGACGCCGTCCCACACCGTGTTCATCTCCAGTCCGGAGACCGTGTTCGGCGAGTAGTACTTCACCCCGATCCGGTCGTCGTTCGTGCTCGTCAGCATGTGGTGCCACTGGAGGAGCTGGTGCAGCAGGATGCCGTCCAGGAACCCGCCCAGCCCCACGCCCAGCACGATCCCCGGCAGCTGGATGCTTGTGGGGCCGGCACTGCTGCGTGCCCCACTTGCGCTGATGGTCATCGTTCGTCCTCTCCGTCGAAGCCGAAAACCGAAATCAGCCGTCACAGGGGCGGCCCGCGCCACCCCGTTGCCCGGGTCAGCCGCTCAGCACCACGGCCCCGTCACCGCGAACGTCGTCCCCGGCGTGTAGCAGTTCACGTACATCGTCGAGCCGTCCGGCGAGAAGGTGACCCCCGCGAACTCGCCCCACTCCGGCTCCTGGGGCGTCCCGATGTTCTGCCGCCCGCGTGCCATGGTGTACACCTCGCCCCGCCGCGTCACCCCCAGCACGTGCTGCGCGCCGCCGCCGTCCTCGCAGACCATCAGCCCGCCGTCCGCGGCCAGGCAGATGTTGTCCGGGGACTCGCCGGGGAGCTGGATGTCGGTGTCCGGGCCGAAGACCACGACCAGGGTGAGGCGGCGCTTCCCCGGCTCGTACCGCCAGACCTGGCCGTAGTGGTCGGCCGCCGAGCCCTCGTCGCTGCGGGCGAAGCTGGAGACGAAGTAGACGGACGAGCCGCCCCAGTAGCAGCCCTCCAGCTTCTGGGCGTGCGTGATGCCCTTCGGGCCGAAGTCCTGGAGCCGGATCGGGGTCCCGGCCGCCAGCGGGTCCGGTACTGGCACCCACTCGACCCGGTCGAAGCTCGCGCCGGTCTCCTGGACCGCGGAGAGGTCCCGCAGCCCCGGCACCCGCATCGCCTCCAGCGCCCCGCCCGCCCGCAGCGAGCCGGTGCCGCCGAGCGGTTTCTCGGGGAGGAAGCGGTAGAAGAGGCCGAACGGCTGGTCGAACGCGTCCTCCGTCTCGTACACGATCCCGTTCCCCGGGTCGACCGCGATCGCCTCGTGCTGGAAGCGGCCCATCGCGGTCAGCGGGACCGCGCCGGTGCGGCGCGGGTCGGCGCCGTCCACCTCGAAGACGAAGCCGTGGTCCTTGGTGTACCCGTTGGTGCCGGCCTTGTCCTCGGTCTCCTCGCAGGTCAGCCAGGTACGCCAGGGGGTGGGTCCGCCCGCGCAGTTCACCGCCGTACCGGCGATGGCGACCCGCTCGCCCAGGACCCTGTTCCGGCCGTCGAGCTCCAGGGACGTGCAGCCGCCCTTGGCCGCCGGGTCGTAGGTCAGGCCCGCGACGGTCGGTACGCCGAGCTTCGCCGTGTGCCGGTTCTCGTGGTTGCGAATGAGGTGGACGCGGCCGTGGCGGCCCGCGAGGGCGACCATGCCGTCGTGGTTGCCGGGCACCTTGCCCTCACCGGAGCGGAGCGGGTCGCCCTCCCGGGACAGCACCCGGTAGCGGAAACCTTTCGGCAGATCGAGCAGACCGTCCGGGTCCGGGACGAGGGGGCCGTAGCCGCCGTGGCCGCGGGCGGCGGCCGTACCGGCGAAGAGTTCGGAGAAAGCCCCGGTGAAGGCGATCGCGGCCGCTGCGCCGCTGCCTGCCAGGACCTGTCGTCGTGTTGCGGTGTTCCGGGACGCGGATGACATGAGGCAACTCCCTGTTGGCGGACAGGTGACGTGACCCGCATGTGTGTAGCACGCACAGAGGCGCGGGGGAACCATGCGCGCCCTCGCGCCTCCGTTGCCGCTGCGACGGCCGAGCGGGCTTCGGCGGCCCCGGGCGGAGCCGCCGTCCCGCACGGCCGTGGACCGGCCGTGCCGCCGGGTCAGGCCAGCGAGGCCGACAGGGTGATCGTCGTACCCGTCAGCGCCTGGCTGACCGGGCAGTTGGCCTTGGCGTCCTCGGCCGCCTTCACGAAGCCGTCCTCGTCGAGGCCGGGGACCTCGCCCTGGACGGTGAGGTGGATGCCGGTGATGCCGGTGCCGGGCTGGAAGGTCACCTCGGCCTGGGTGTTCAGCTTGGTCGGCGGGGTGCCGGCCTTGGCGAGGCCGTTGGAGAGCGCCATCGAGAAGCAGCTGGAGTGCGCGGCCGCGATGAGCTCCTCGGGGCTCGTCCTGCCGTTCGGCTGCTCCGAGCGGGCCGGCCAGGAGACCTCGTACTCACCGATGCCGGAGGAGTCGAAGGTGACGACCCCCTTGCCCTCGATCAGGTTGCCTTCCCAGACCGTGTGCGCCTGACGCGTGGTAGCCATACTGGATCCCTTCGAACGGAACGGTGTGCGCGGTTGTACGGGACGACTCGGGGCACGTCGCTGTGCGCAGTGCCCCGTTGCGTTACGCCCCGAACCTACTGCGCCACCAAGCCCTTCGCGTCACGTGCCAGTGCCGTCAGCCGCGAGATCGCCCGGAAGTATTTCTTCCGGTACCCGCCGTTCAGCATCTCGTCGCTGAACAGCTGGTCGAACGGGAGCCCGGACGCCAGCACCGGCACCTCGCGGTCGTACAGCCGGTCGGCCAGCACCACCAGGCGCAGCGCCGTCGACTGGTCGGGCACCGCGCTCACCCCGGTCAGGCAGACCGCGCCGAGCTCGTCGGTCAGCGCCCCGTACCGGCTGGGGTGCACCCGAGCCAGGTGCTCCAGGAGACCCGGGAAGTCGTCCAGCGACGCGCCCGGCGTGGCGTACGCGGCACGGGTGACCTGCTCGTCGCTGTACGGCGGCGGGGCCTCGGGCAGTCCCCGGTGCCGGTAGTCCTCGCCGTCGATGCGCAGCGGGCGGAAGTGCGCGGACAGGCCCTGGATCTCGCGCAGGAAGTCGGCGGCGGCGAACCGGCCCTCGCCGAGCTTGCCCGGCAGCGTGTTCGAGGTCGCGGCCAGCGCCACCCCGTTCTCCACCAGCCGGCTCAGCAGCGAGGAGACCAGCACGGTGTCGCCCGGGTCGTCGAGCTCGAACTCGTCGATGCACAGCAGCCGGTGCCCGCTCAGGGTCCGCACGGTCTGCTGGAAGCCCAGCGCGCCGACCAGGTTGGTCAGCTCCACGAAGGTGCCGAACGCCTTCAGCGAGGGCTCGGCGGGCGTGGCGTGCCAGAGGGAGGCGAGCAGGTGGGTCTTGCCGACGCCGTAGCCGCCGTCGAGATACACCCCGCGCGGCCCGGCCGGCGCGGCCGGCTTACGGCCGCCGAACCACTTGCGGCGTCCGGTACCCGTCGCGTGCGACCCGCCGAGCCCGGCGGCGAAGCCCGCGAGGACGGTCACGGCCTCGCTCTGGCTGGGCTGGTTCGGGTCGGGTACGTAGGTGTCGAAGCGCACCGAATCGAAGCGCGGCGGCGGCACCATCTCCGCGACCAGACGGTCGGCGGGGACGCGCGGCTCGCGGGCGCACAGGGACAGCGGGGCCGTTGCGGCAGGGGGGCTCTGCCCCGGAAACGCGGTGGAGGACGACACAACTCTCCACCCTAAGGCCCGTGCCACACTGCAACGCATGCGAAGCCTGTTCCCTGTGACGGACCTGACAACGGCAGCCGCCGCCCCAGGTCTGCCGACCGCCCCGGACCCGTCCGGGCCGCTCACCGCCCGCGGAGACCGCGAAGGCCGAAACGAAGGGCGTGGAGACCGCGAAGGCCGCGGAGATCGTGAAGGCTGCGAAGGCCGTGAAGGCCGCGGAGACCGTGAAGGTCGTGAAGGCCGTGAGTGGAGCCTCGACGAGTTGGCCGACGCGTACGCCTACCCCGCGGACCTCCCGACCGAAGGGCCCGGGAGCGCCTGGCTGCGTGCCAACATGGTCTCCACCCTGGACGGCGCCGCCCAGCACGACGGCCGCTCGCAGCCCATCTCCTGCGCCGCCGACATGCGGATCTTCGGCACCCTGCGGGCGCTGGCCGATGTGGTGATCGCCGGAGCCGAGACCGTACGCCTGGAGGGGTACCGCCCGGCCCGCGCCCGGGAGGCCTTCGCGGCGCGGCGGGCGGCGGCCGGCCAGGGCCCCGCGCCCGCCGTCGCGGTGGTGAGCGGCTCGCTGGACCTGGACTTCTCGCTGCCGCTGTTCACCGAGCCACTGGTCCCGACCCTCGTGGTGACCGGTGCCGGGGCTCCCGCCGACCGGATCGCGGCGGCCCGGAGGGCGGGCGCGGAGGTGGTGATCGCGGGCGAGGGCACCCGGGTGGACCCGGCCCGTGCGGTGCGCGAGCTGGCGGGCCGGGGGCTGCGGCGGCAGCTGACCGAGGGCGGGCCCCGGCTGCTCGGCCAGTTCGTGGCGGCGGGGGCGCTGGACGAGCTGTGCCTGACGCTCTCCCCGATGCTCACGGCCGGGGACGCGCAGCGGATCGCCGGAGGCCCCGGAGTGACCGTGCCGGAACGTTTCGCCTTGGCGTCGCTGCTGGAGGAGGACGGGTTCCTCTTCGGGCGGTACCGGCGGGGGAGTGCGCGCTGACGGGCGAAGTGGTGCGTGGTGACCGGTAGAGGGGCTCACGGTGACCGAGGGAGGGACACTTAGCGGAATTTGCCGTTCCGGTTAGCTCCGGCTGGGCACACTTACCTCTGCAGTCCCCGTGGAAGCACGGGGAAGGATGGTTTCAGCAAACGACCGCCGACGGCCGAGCCGGCTGTCGGCGAGACGCAGAAGCGGAAGGGCGCCTGTCGTGTTCACAAGCGTTTTGATGATCGAGAAGCCGCTCACTCCCGAGGACGTGGACTTCGTCACCACCCTCCACGGCGAGGAGCGGATCTCGTTCGTCGTTCTGTTGCAGCCGCGCGGCGACCAGGCCGATGTCCTGCTGCGCGCGATCGACGACGTGGCGATGGGGGAGCTTCGGGAGGCCGTCCGCGAGGGCGAGGAACCGGAGGGCAAGGAAGCCCGCGAACCCGCCGAGATCGGCCTGGAGTACTCCCTACGGGCGCTGCGCGAGGCGGGCGCCGAAGCGGTCGGACAGGTGATCGAGGACCACCCCCTGGACAAACTGACGTCCGTCGTCGAGGAGGCGGGCGCGGACGAGGTCATCGTGCTGACCGCCCCGCACTACGTCGAGGAGTTCTTCCACCGCGACTGGGCCTCCCGCGCCCGGCACAAGGTCGGCGTCCCGGTGCTCAAGCTCTTCGCGCACAGCGAATAGGCTGAAGCCGCGCGGTCCGGGCTGGCCCTCGGCCGCCGTCCGAACCGCAGCGATCCTCCAGGAGCACAGATGGCACCCGGCATTCCCGCCGCCATGGAACGACCCCACTTCATCGGCATCGGCGGCGCCGGAATGTCGGGCATCGCGAAGATCCTCGCCCAGCGCGGGGCGAAGGTGGCGGGCAGCGACGCCAAAGAGTCCGCCACCGCCGAGTCGCTGCGGGCGCTGGGGGTGACCGTGCACATCGGGCACGAGGCCCGGCACCTGGCCGAGGACGCGTCCTGCGTGGTCGTCTCCAGCGCCATCCGCGCCGACAACCCGGAGCTGCTGCGGGCGAACGAGCTGGCCATCCCGGTGGTGCACCGCTCCGACGCGCTGGCCTCCCTGATGAACGGCCTGCGCGCCATCGCGGTGGCCGGCACGCACGGCAAGACCACGACGACGTCGATGCTGGCCGTCGCCCTCTCCTCGCTGAGCCTGGCCCCCTCGTACGCCATCGGCGGCGACCTGGAGGGCCCCGGTACCAACGCCACCCACGGCGAGGGCGACATCTTCGTCGCGGAGGCGGACGAGAGCGACCGCAGCTTCCAGAAGTACGACCCCGAGGTCGCGATCGTCCTCAACGTGGAGCTGGACCACCACGCGAACTACGCCTCGATGGACGAGATCTACGACTCCTTCGAGACGTTCGTCGGCAAGGTCGTCCCCGGCGGCGCCCTGGTCATCTCCGCCGACCAGCCCGGCGCCGTCGAACTGACCCGCCGGGTCCGCGACCTCTCCGACCTCAAGGTCGTCACGTACGGCTCCGCCGAGAACGCCGACGTCCGCGTCCACAAGGTCACCCCGCGCGGCCTGACCAGCGAGGTCACGGTCCTGCTCAACGGCAGGTTCCTCACCTTCACCGTCTCCGTTCCCGGCAGCCACTACGCCCACAACGCGGTCGCCGCCCTCGCCGCCGGGGTCGCCCTCGGCATCCCGGCCCACAACCTCGCCTCCGCGATCGGCAGCTACACCGGGGTCAAGCGCCGCCTCCAGCTCAAGGGCGAGGCGGCGGGCGTGCAGGTCATCGACTCGTACGCGCACCACCCCACCGAGATGACCGCCGATCTGGAGGCCATGCGCGGCGCCGCAGCCGACGCCCGCATCCTGGTCGTCTTCCAGCCGCACCTGTTCTCCCGTACGCAGGAGCTGGGCACCGAGATGGGCCAGGCCCTCGCGCTGGCCGACGCCTCCGTGGTCCTGGACATCTACCCGGCTCGCGAGGACCCGATCCCGGGCATCACCAGCGCCCTGATCATCGACGCGGCGAAGGCGGCGGGCGCCGAGGTCACCGCCGTCCACGACCAGGCGGACGTCCCCGCCGCAGTGGCGGGAATGGCCAAGCCCGGTGATCTCGTTCTCACCATGGGAGCGGGCGATGTCACCGACCTCGGCCCGCGCATCCTGGACCACCTGTCGGGCGCCCGGTAGCCGAGGGGCGAGCGGAGCGAGCGACCACCTGTCGAGCTGAGGAGCTAGCCGTGCCGTACGACGTCGAGAAGCCGGACGAGCAGTGGCGGGCGGAGCTGACCCCCGCCGAGTACCAGGTCCTGCGCCAGGCCGGCACCGAACCCGCCTTCCGGGGTGAGTACACCGACACCAAGACGGCGGGCGTCTACTCCTGCCGGGCCTGCGGGGCGAAGCTGTTCCGCTCCGACACCAAGTTCGAGTCGCACTGCGGCTGGCCGTCCTTCTACGATCCGAAGGACACCGACGCGGTCGAGCTGATCGAGGACCGGGCCCACGGCATGGTCCGCACCGAGGTGCGCTGCGCCCGCTGCGGCTCGCATCTGGGCCACGTCTTCGAGGGCGAGGGCTACCCGACCCCCACCGACCAGCGCTACTGCATCAACTCGATCTCGCTGACCCTGGCACCGGACGAGAGCTGAGCCGGGCGCCCACGGAACGCGAAGATGCCCGCACGGGAAGACCCGTGCGGGCATCTTCGCGTACGCCGCCCGACGGCTCCGGCCGTCCGCCGGAGCGCAGGTGTCACCGGCGTCCGCGCAGCCGTCCGAGCAGGCTGCGGGCCTGGGCGCGCTTGCGTGGATCGGCCGCGGCGCGCCGGGCCGACTCGATGGTCCGCCGGCCTTGAGGGCTGCGGGTGAACTGGGTGATGCGAGCGATCAGGCGGGACATGGTTCCTCCTTGAGGGGCCTGTCTCTCGCCTACCCCGCAAACGCCCGACCGCACGCCACGGTGACGACGCGTTCACCGAGGAGTGCCTCACTCCTGGCGGGGATCCTCGGCAGCCTCGGACCGCAGCAGCGGATGGATGACCCCGGGGAAGACCCGGGCCCGCACGACCTCCTCGGCCGAGCCGCCCTGCACGACGGTCTCCGCGACACCCCAGGGCCGTCCGGCCAGGTGGATGGTCAGGGTGTACGAGGAGGAGCAGCCGGTGCACTCGTAGCGGTCGGCCCAGGTCTCGATCTGGGTGGTGGAGCCGGGGTAGCGCTTCACATGGCGGTGGCGGGCGTGACAGTGGTCGCAGGTCTCACCCGGCTCACAGGTCCCGCCGCACGGACACGGCACGTCGAAGCTGTCGGCGGGCTTCCAGCGCTGTACGAGGACGGCCTCGCGGGTGGCGCCCATGTCCTTCATGGCCTTGAGGTTGCGGGCGGCGACGTTGTACGACTCGCCGGTGGCGGCCATCCGGTCGCGGATGACGTCCTTGCGTCCACGGTTGGTCGTCATGTCGGCTCCTCCACCTGGGGTTCACGCAGCCCGCCAGGAGGCCCATGAGTCAATCAGTACCTCTTTACGTTACCCGCCCGGCACCGCCGCACGGACCGGGCGGCCTTCGCCCCTGGAGCTCGCGGGCACTTCGGCCGGGGTAGCGGCAGGAGCGGCTCGTCGCGGACCCGGACGCCCGCGTGGTCGCGGAGCCGGGCGAAGACCTGGACCTGGACTGACGTGCCCGCTGGGCGGCCCCGTCGGGAACCCGTATTTCGCCTGCCCGCGTTTGCCGAATCGTTTTGTGTGACAGGACTGTCCGGCGCAACGTGTGTGACGTCCGGCTTCAGCCATACCCAGGGCGGATATGGGTGAGTGAGCCGCTGCTTCGTGTGCTTCGTGCCGCTCCGGTGCCTTGATGATTCACCAGTTCATCCCGCTGAGAGGATTCCCCCGTACGAGCAAGCGAGGCAGGACGCGCATAGGGTTCAGCGCGGCCGTGGCGATGGCGTCACGGCCGAGTATCTGAGGGCGCTGCGGGATGCCGGACGCGTCAGGGCGACGTTCTTCGTGACCGGCACACTGGCCGAGGGGCAGCGCGCCGGGACACGGCGGGCGGTCGGAGCGGCGGGTGCCCGCCGCGCGCCGCACGAGCCGCCCCGGGGCTCAGCCCTGGACCGCGTACGCCAGGAAGTGCGTCCAGGCGGTCGAGGCGAGGGCGAGCTGCGGGCTCTCGTCCAGCTTGGAGTCGCGGACGTGGACGGTGGAGGGGCAGGTGGCGACCTCGACGCAGGAATCCCCGGAGCCGCTGCTGTAACTCGACTTGTGCCACTCCAGCGCGACCTCCACGCACGAGTCGCCGTCGCCGCTGCTGTAGGTGCTCTTGAACCAGGCCAGGTCTGTGGTGCTCATCTCGCTCCTCGCATACGCTGCATCAGGCTCTTGGAGTCGTCCAACGAGAGAGCCTGTGAACGCATACTGGCACACCGCATCTGGATCACGCTGATCGCTTTGGGGTCGGAGACGAGCTGTCCGTGCGCCTGCCCCTCCAGATAGCCGAACCACTGGTGATCCGGCGTCTCCAGTAGCTGCACGGGACCGCCCAGGCCCGCGTGGTGATTCCGCACCAGCGGCATGATCTGGATGTCTACATTACGTAGCTCGGACAGTTCGAGGATGTGGTCGATCAGTTCCACAGTGACCTCCTCGCCGCCCAACTGCCTTAGGAACAGATGCGCTTCGAGGATGAAGCTGAACGCGGTGTTCGGCCGGTTCCGCAGGAGTTCCTGGCGCTCCAACCGAGCCACGAGCTGTGCCTCGATCTGCTCGTCGGCGAGCGGCGGCAACTGGTCCGTGAACAGCGTCCGCGCGTACGCAGGCGTCTGCAACAGCCCCGGAATCAACCGGCACTCGTACGTGTACAGGCTCAGCGCCGTGAGTTCCAGGTTCGCCCACTGCCGGAACCAGCTCGCCAGCCCCTTCCGCCGCGTCAGGTGCTTCGCCGCCGCCAGAATCACACCGAACGCGTCGAGCACGCTGTCCGCGCGCTCCGGGAAGTCCGGGGGCGGAAGCCGGCGGCCCTGCTCGATGGAGGCGATGGTCTCCAGCGAGTAGCCGACGAGCGGAGCGAGCTCCTCCTGGGTCAGCCGGGCCCGCTTGCGGAAGGTCTTGACCACCTCTCCGAACATCTTAAGGTTGTAGTGCGGTTCGGGTTCGGGGCGGCTCGTGCGGCCGTTGCCGAAGGTCCCGTACGTGCTGTCGATGCCATCCGTGCCGTGCGTCATGTACGGCCACCTCCCCGTGCGCCTGTCCTGGTTCGCAACCCGTCCATGCTCACGGAACGTGATCCGTACTGTCCACCCTTCGCGCCCGTACGCTGACTCAGCGTACGGGTAGCTGACCTGGTGAAGGGGTGCCCCGGCCCGGGAATCTGGGGGCATGGAAGCACCTACGCAGACTCAACCCGACGTAACCGTACGTGTGTTCAGGCGTCGTTTCAGTCCGAACCCACGCGGTGCCCGGCTCGCTCGCCGCGTCGGCCTCTACCAGCTGCACACCTGGGGCATCCCGTACCTCAGTGACGCCTCGGAGTCGGCGGCCCTGATCATCGGAGAGCTGACGGCCAACGCCGTGACCCATGGGCGGGTCCCCGGGCGCGACTTCGAGCTGTGCCTGACGCACACGCCCGGCGACCGGGAGATCCTCGGGGTCCTGCGGATCGAGGTGTCCGACACCCGGGGCGAGTGCCGACCGCCCGGCCCCGGCGAGATCGCCGCACCGGCCGACGCTGACGACAGCGGGCGCGGCATGCTGATCGTGGACGCGCTGGCGGACCGCTGGGCGGTCATCGACCGTGAGCCGCCCGGCAAGACAGTACGCGCGGAACTGGACCTGCTGTACTGACCACCGCCCCCGACGCCGTCAGTGGTCGGAGTAGCTGAAGTCGCCCATGGTCCAGGCGCTGACGTCCTCGATCGCCACGCGGTACATCCCGCCCGTCTCGGGGATCCCCACCGAGCCCTGGAGGATGCGCGCCACATGGAAGTGCAGATGCGTGGGCGGTCCCTCCTTGCGCGCCGCAGCGGTGAAGGCGGCGGAGAACTCGCTCAGCTGGGCCGAGTCCGCCAGGACCTCCGAGACCCGCTGCCTCCAGACGGCCTCGGGGGCCAGCCGGCCGGTGATGACGGCACCCCCGGCGACGACAGTCAGCGACATCTGGTTGCTGTTTCCGGACTCCACCAGGGCGGCCACATCGACGAGCAACTCATCAGGCTTCGACATGAACACGATTCTAGTCGCCGAGTCCGGTCACCGGTCCTCCGAACGGTGACCGGAGGGTTCGGTATCCGGTCATGGGCGAGGCCGCCGCCCACGGAAGGTGTTCCGTGGGCGGCGGCCCTGTCCGGACTGTCCGCGTGGCGGTCTACGGCTTCACGGGGTCGCCGTCACCCAGTGCCAGCCACCACACCCCTTCGTCCTGGGTGAGGTCCACCCTCTGCCGGCTTCCGTCGGCGAAGCGTAGGTCGACCGACGCCAGCTTCGGCACCACGGGGTCGTTGACGATCGTCCGCGACGTGCAGGCGGTCCGGGAGTCGAGCTTGAGCACGGAATTGGTCACTCGCGTCCCGGCGGGAACGCCGGACAGGCCGGCCTTGAGGTACGCGCGCCAGTCCCGGCCGGAGACGTTTCCGACCTTGAGCGGCGTGCCGGTCACCCCGACGCAGCCGGTCGTCCCGACGCAGGCCCCTGCGATGCTCAGCGGCACAGTGGCCGAGGAGCCAGGGGCCACCGGGTTCGGCAGGGCAGGGGAACCCGCCGCGATCGGGACGGGGCTGGTCCAGGCCGAGATTGGCGTAGGTGGTCGAGCTCGCGGTCCGGAGGGCTTCGACCTCGTAGCGTTCACCTGTCGCGGCTGCGCGGTCCCGTGCCGTGCCGATCGGCGCGTCCTCGGAACTCGCCGAATCGGCCGCCACCGGCGCGGACGCAGGAGTCACAGCGCTGACGGCGGTCCCTCCCGTGACACCCAGCCCGCCACCCGCTCAGCCCCGCCGTACCCGCCCCGCGATCCGCCGCCCCAGCCGGCCCAGCGCGCGGGACCGGTTCCAGTCGCGGAAGGCGTTCGCCCGGCCGCTGCTGCCCGTGCGGCCTACCGTCTCCTCCACCTCCGCCACGGCCTCCGCCGTCATCCCGCGCACCGCCGGGCGCAGCACCTCGTCCAGCAGGGCGGCGGCTGTGGTCGTCCAGGCGGTGCCCGCGTGCGGGTGGGCGGTCCAGTGGGTGAAGCAGTCGGCCGCGTAGGCGGGGTGGGTACGGAGGCGGGCGCGGGTCGGCTCCGAGCGGGCCGCGCGGTCGTAGGCGGCGAT
Organism: Streptomyces sp. NPDC088706; assembly: GCF_044752765.1. Taxonomy (NCBI): domain Bacteria; kingdom Bacillati; phylum Actinomycetota; class Actinomycetes; order Kitasatosporales; family Streptomycetaceae; genus Streptomyces; species Streptomyces sp. NPDC088706. Next base: position 187,097 of record NZ_JBIVLW010000009.1, on the reverse strand, counting down.
GAGCTCCGCGTCGTCGCTCCGGACGAAGGCGTACAGCTCCGCGCCCGGCCGGTCCGGGGCCAGCAGGCGTTCCACCAAGGCGGTGAACGCCCGCTCCTGAACCGCCGGTTCGAGCGGGGCGGCCCGGTCGCGCAGCGTGCGGACCTGTTCCGTCCAGCCTGGCTCCGGTGCCCCCGTGCGCAGGTCGCGGCAGAGTTCGAGGAGCTGGAGCGCGGCCCGCTGCCGACCGCCGATCTCCTGCGGGAAGGCCCGCAGCAGGTCGTGGGCCAGCGTGGTGGCCTCCTCCGCGTCCGCCGGGGCGCCGAGCGCCGCGTCGACCAGGCGGGCCCACGTACCGGCCGCCCGGTGCGCGTCCGAGGTCGCCGCGTCCAGGAGCAGCCGGGCCTCCTCCAGCGTGGGCGCCCGGTCCTCCCAGACCAGGCCCGCCGCCGTCCGCAGGACCAAGGGCTCGGCGAAGGGGGAGAGGCCGGCCGCCCGCAGGACCCGGTGCCAGATGGCCGTCCGGTCCCGGCCGAGCGTCGTCATCGCTCCGGGCGCCTCGGCGCACATCCGCAGGTGCGGCAGGGCCTGCGTCCCGGTGAACGGCAGCGCGACCCGCTCCAGGAACCGGGCCACCGCCCCGGGGTCCTCCGGCGCGATCCGGTCCAGCGCGCCGAGCAACGCCGTGCGTACGTCGAACTGCTCGTCCAGCAGCTCCAGGAGCGCCGGGGCGAAGGCAGGTGCCCCTTCGGACCCGTCCGCCTCCGTCAGGATCGTGCGGGCCAGCCGGTCGACGACCTCCGGCAGCACCTCTGTGCCGTTCACACCCAACAGCCGGGCCACGCGGAGCAGTTGTACGGTCCGTGCCACCGGGCGCGCCCCGCCCGCACCGCTCTCCAGCTCGGCCAGGATCTCCGGGCCGAGCACCCCGGCGATCGCCTCCCCGTCCGGGCCCGCGAACGCGTCCCGGCGCGGCAGCTCCAGCGAACCGTTGCCGCCCCGCACCGCCTCCGTCACCAGCATCGCGGCGAGTGGGGCGGTGACCGGGGTGGGGCACCGCCCGTCGAGGGCGCCGAACAGCCGCCCCACCGCGTCGAATTCGGAACCCGTACGGTCATCGATCCCGGGCGAGGTCAGCGCCTCCACCAGCTGGCCGGTCCGCTTCGCGTCCAGCGCGTACGGCCGCTCCGCCGCCCACCCGGCCGCCGCCGCACGCTCCTCGGGCCCGAGCGTGACCCCGGCACACAGGGCGATCACCGCCAGCGGCCCGGCGGCGAACGGGTCCCCGGGGAGCTCCCGTGCCTTCTGGAACAGCTCCGGCGCCCGGCTCCGCCACACCCGGGCCGCCGTCCGGGCCCACGCGTCCGGCGCGCCGTCCACCGGGGGCCGGTCCGCGCACTCGTGGACCCGCAGCCCCGCCTCCCGCGCCGCCGCCGCGTCCTCGGGCAGCGCCCCCACCACCCGCAGCGCCGAACTGCCCGGCCGCCGTGTGTACGTGGTGAACGTCAGCCGCTCCACGCTCTCCCTCGACAGGGTCACCGCCGCCAGCCCCAGCCAGCGCGCCACATCCGCACTCTGCTTCTCCACCAGCACCACCGGCCCGTCCGCAGGGGCCTCCTCCTCGCTCGCCCGGCGCAGGTCGGTCAGGACCGTCGCCAGCCAGGGGCCGCGCGAGACGGCGAAGTCGTCGAGCCCCTCCCGTACGGGCGCGGGGCCCGGCGGCAGCGTGCCGAGCGGGTCGGGCGCTGCGCCTCCGGCGGGTGTCGCGGAGACCCAGTGCGGCGACCGCCATGCCTCCACCGGCAGCCGGTCGCCCGGCAACGGGACCCCCGGGGGCAGGTGCACCGCGTGCGTGTGGAACCGTACGGGCGCCGGACCCGCGCCACGCGCCGGAGCCGTACGGCCGACGAGACGGCTGCCGTCGGACAGGACCGCGTACGTGAACGCCTGCGGCAGCGAGCGGAGTTCGGCGTCGGCCGGCCGGTGCGGAACTCCGTCCGGGAGTGCGTACCCGACCAGCGGCTCGATCTCCGCGAGCAGCGCCCCCGTCACCCCGCGCCCGACCGCCGTGAACCGGCCCGCCGCCCCCTCGCCCCCCGGCGCGGCGGATATGTGGTGCACCTGTGCAAGGCTCAATTCTCGGCCCTCTTCGTCCTGCCGCGACCGGGTCCCCGCTCCACCCATACGCGACCGGGTCGGGGGAGAAGTCCACGGCCGCGGGGGCGACGTTATCAAGGACGGCGGGCGTGTCCCTACGCTGCGTCAGGTGCTGGCCCGAGGAGTGTTCCACGGCGTGTGGGGGCCGTCGTGTAGAAGACTGGGGGGAGTGCGCCGGCCCGGGCGCACCGGAGGGGGGAAGCGATGCGGCATGTGCCCGATCTGCCCACGTACGACAAGGACGCGGCCACCAGACTGCTGTGCTCGTCGGTGCATCTGGACGACGCGTTCGCCCGGTACGCGCATCAGGAGCTCTCAGGGGACCGCCTCACCGCGATAGGCCTGCCGCTGGGCGTGAACCTGCTGGCCCTGGCGCGCCACGCGAGCCGCGCGACCGGGCGGATGGACCTCCGCGACCGCGTGTTGGCCCGGCTCTGCGCGGTGTGGTGGCTCGCCGTGCTGACCGTGCTCGGAGGCCTGGTCGCCGGCTCGTCCGCCGTGTGGGGCGGTGCGGTCGTCGCTCTGCTGCTCGTGCTCGGCTGCGCCTGGTGGCTGGTCCACCGGGCCGAGGCGCAGGCCCGCGCCGACGCCCTCGAAGCGCGCTACTCCGCCACGCGCCCCCAGGATCTCGCGCCCGAGGTCGCCGAGGAGGCCGAACGGCGGTTGCGCGCGCTGCGGCGGCCGAACATGGTGCCGTACACCAGGAGCGCGGAGCGGCAGAACCCCTTCGTCGGCAGCGGGGACAAGATCAAGGAGACGGTCTGGCAGCCCATCGACATCAGCCGCCCCGCCGACGCCCCCGGCGGCGGCAAGGCGACCCTGATCCCCTTCGACGCCGTCGATCTCCACACGTACCTGGCACGGGAGCTGGGCCACCTGGCCGGACTCGAAGGGCTGCGGGCGCAGAACCGGCTCTACGTGCTCGGCTCCCAGGTCGTCTACCTCGGTGACGACGTGCTGCCCGACCGGCTGCGGCCCCCCAACAGCGAGATCCCCTCGCCGTTGGTCAAGGCGGGACTGCTCAAGCCGGGCGCGGGGACGCGGACCTACCTCAGCCTGGAGCGGGTCGGCGAGGGCGGCCGGGTCATCGTATCGATGCACCTGCGGGCCCGGCTCCAGCACCCCAGCCTGTCCTGGGAGGTCGCGGCCTACTGCATTCCGCCGCTGCACGCCCGCTACTACGGTGCGGACTACATTCCGCGCGGCGGGTTCGAAGGCTGGTGGAGCCTGGTCCGGTTCGCCACCTCGCACACCTGGTCCGCGCTGACCGGCGCCCCCGGGCGGATCGGGCGGCGCAACTCCGAGCGCAAGCGGCGCGCCCGCGACCTGGAGAAGTGGCGCAAGGAGATCACCAAACGGCACGCGCTGTACGACTACGGCACCAGGGACAGCCTGCGCGAACGGGTCGCCTCCTGGGACCAGCTGGGCCACTCCGAGCGCACCGATTCGCAGGACTTCCTGCACCGGCTCCAGCAGGGCGTGCTCATCGCCACCGAGCGGTTCCTGAAGGACCACAACGTGGACACCAGCTCCTTCGACCGGGCCCAGCAGGTCATCAACACCCAGACGTACAACATCTCCGGCGACATCACCGGCCCGGCCAACATCGGCAACAACGGACAGATCTCCGCCGCCTACGGCCAGGGGGCCCAGGCGCCGGCGGCCGCCGGCGGCACTCCCTGAGCTCTGAGCCCGACGCGCACCCACCGACCACCAGGAGAGACATGAGCACGTACAACTTCCACGGCGACATCTCCGGCCCGAGCAACTTCGGTGACCACGGGAAGATCGAGGTCGCCTACGGCACGCCCCCGGCCGAGGCACTGAAACTGGCCACCGACCTCGTCCAGCTCGTCCGCCGGGAGGCGGCGCGCCCGGAGCTCGCCGCTCAGGCGGAGATCGTGCGCGGTGAGCTGGTCCGGGCGGGGGAGGAGGGGCGCCCCGCCGACCAGGGGCGGATCCGGCAGGCGCTGGAGACGCTGACGGTGGGGCTCGCGGCGGGCAGCGGCGGGATCGCCCTGGCGCAGGAGATCGGGCGCCTCGTCGGGCTCTGACCGGGGAGGGGGATGGACTGCGCCACGAGCCCTGCGGGCGTGGCCGACCGGGGAGCGGGCCCGGCGGCCACGCCCGCCCGTCCCCGCGGGTGGCCGACAGGTGAGCGTGGCCCGGCGGCCACGCCCGCCCGTCATCGCGCGTGGACCACCGCTTGCGCCCCGCCGAGATCCAGCCGCAGGCCCGCCCGGAGCGGGACGGTCTGACCCGGGGCGATCACCTGCGATGTGCCGTCGGAACGGCTCCCCGTCCAACTCGTCGACGAACGGTTCGCCAGCCCGAACTTCCCCGGTTTGCTGGGATGTTCGGTCAGCTCCGCCACCATCGTGGCATCGCTGTAGTCGTGCCGCGAGGGCTCCGGCGCCAAGTGGTGCTCGTGCACCCGGGCGTCCCGGCGCAGCCGGACATGGCGCTCGGACCGGGGCAGCGGCGTGACGATGCTCAGCCGGGGCGGCAGGACCAGGGAGCTGCCGCAGGACCAGCACGTTCCCGCCGTGGTCGCGGCTGGCTGCGTCATGTTCTGCCGGCCGCAGTCGGCACAGTCCACGATGGCGTCCAGGACGGCCCGCAGCACGTCACGCCACTGCGACTCGCGCACCCGGGCGGCGGGATGGTGCAGACCCACGGTGAAGTTGTGCGTGAAGAGGTCCTGGAGGGCCGGGGGAGCCGCCGCCCAGGTGTGCAGGACGGTGGACTGCTCGACGGGGTCGGGTTCGTTCGTCAGGTCGTCGGGATCGAAGACGAACAGCGGCTGCTTCCCGTACAGCCGCTTCTCCGCCGCCTCGTCGAGACAGTGGATCTCCAACTCCCGCTTGCCCTTCAGCGGGTGATGGTTCATCAGGAGCATGAAGAGCAGCACGGACAGCGAGTGCAGATCGGACTGGGTGCCGGGCCTCGCCCCCGCGTCGCCGCGCACCAGCTCGGGTGCCATGAACTCCATGGTGCCCGAGATGCCGCTGCTGTCACCCTCGACCACCGCGTTGTCGTTGTCGCAGACCAGGACGTCACCACTGGCCGGGTCGAAGAAGATGTTGCCCCAGGAGATGTCCCGGTAGGCGATCCCCCGCGAGTGGAGTGCCTGATACGCCTCCACCGTGTAGAGCGCGGCGGCCAGCAGGGCGCGCGGCGTGGTCCGCAGCCGGCGGCGGAAGAGATCGGGCAGCCCCTTGAACCGGTCCGGCCGCAGATCCATCAGATAGCCGAACGCCCCCGTTCCGGACGGCACGTACGCCGTCGGCCACAGGAAGCGGTCGTCGTCGAAGTCCCGGGCCACCAGCTCCCGCACGATGGCGTCCTGCTCGGGCGTGGCACAGGACGGGTAGTACCACTTCAGGGCGCGCTCGCCGGACGCGGTCGCCACCCGGTACACCTCCCCCTGGCCACCGGCGCCGAGCATGTCGATGACGCGGACGGACTCCCCGTCGTCAGCGGTGAGGAGCGTTCCTCCGTCGAGCATGCCGGTCATGCGTCACTCCGTCGTCTCTCTGCCGCGGGGCTGTGGTCCGCCGCGTCGGGACCGGGCCGCCGGGCGGCGACCAGGGTCGTGTCGTCACCGGAGTAGCGGGCCGCCTCGGCCAGCCACCCGGGCAGGGCGCCGCGTACGTCGTCGGGGCCGCCGTCCTTCGAGAGGCGCTGGTCCAGTCCGGTCATGAACTGGGTGAAGCCCTCGTCCGAGGCGAAGCTCTTGGACAGGCCGTCGGTGGACAGCGCGATCAGCCGGGGGGTGCGGTCCCGCGCGACGACCGGCGCCCAGTGCACCCGGATCATCTTCCAGGCCTGACGGCTGCAGAGGGACTCCGTCTCGTCGCCGAGATCCGCCTCCACCGGGGCCAGCGGCAGCGCGATCGCCCCGTCGGCGTCGATCACCGTCAGCTCGCCATCACCCAGTTGCCAGGCCGCGAACATCCGCGGGGTGAGCACCGCGCCGACCAGCGTGGCCCCGTACAGCAGCAGCTTCTGGCCCTTGCGGGGCGGCTCGGCCGCCGGGTCCACCGTCTCCGGGTGGCGGTCCCAGTGGGCGAGTACGCTCTCCTGCCAGGCGGCCACCAGCTGCCGGGGCAGCTCGTTGCGCGCGTAGTTCATCAGCCAGCTCAGGCTGTGCGCCCCGTCCGGCCCCTCGGAGCGCGCCAGTTCGGCGAACGTCCGGGTCTGGGCCGCGAACAGGTCGATCGCGCAGCGCGCGCCGATATGGCTGCGGGCGTGTACCGCCGAGCCATGGCCGTCCGCCACCGCGAGGATCAGCGGATCACCGTCCGCCCCCGACCCCTCGGCGACGTACCAGTCCTGGTTGACCTGCTTGTTGACGCCCCGCACGCTGTGTTCGAGCGTCTCCCACAGCGGCCGCTCGGAGGCGCTCACCAGACATCGTCATCGTCGTCGTCCAACTGCGGCGGCGCGTACGGGGGTTGCTTGACCGTGGCGTCGGAGGGAGCCGCCACCGGCTGCGACGCCGCCTTGACCGCGGCGGTCGACGCCCAGCGGATCGCCGCCGCCAGCTGCTTGGGGCTGTTGGCGTCCAGCGGCTGGAGCTCGGGGTTGCCCAGGAAGTCCTGGAGGACACCGCGATCGGCGTCCGCCCCGATCGCGATGGCCACCCGCACGGCCTTCCTGCCCCAGGGAGTGGCGTCCAGCGCCCGCAGGCCGGACTTCCAGTCGTCCGTCGGCACCCCGTCGGAGACCAGGGCCAGCACCGGCTTCAGGGCCCGCTGCGGCATCGGCGGGGTCTGGAGCTCCCGGGAGACGACCTCCAGCGCCTCACCCAGGTTGGTCATGCCGTCGACCTGGACGTCCTGCCAGGTGAAGTCGTCCACCGGCACCGGGTCCTTGTGGTGCCACCGCGCCTCCGTGGAGAACGTCAGCGTGCGCAGCAGGAGTTGGGCCGCCGGGTTGTCGTGGGCCACCGACCGCATCTCCGGAACCGCTTCCCGGATCGCGTAGTTGAGCTGTCCGATCTTCTCGCCCTGCATGGAGTAGGAGCAGTCCAGCAGCCAGATGAAGTGGACCGGCCGGTTCGCCATGGGGCCGCCGGGAATGTCACTCACTCGAAGCCCTCCTTGTCGTGGTGTGTCGTGTGTCGTGTCATCGGGAACGTGGTGGGGTGCCGTTGTCGCTCAGCCACCCGGTCAGCTGCTCACCGAGGAGTGCCAGCCCCCAGGCCAGGATCCCGCCGAGGACGAGGACGGCGGCGATGACGAACAGGGTGAGGAGCAGCCGCCGCCCCCGCGCGATGTTCGGTGTGACGACCGCCATAGTCGTGTACCGTCCCTCTCTTCTCGGACGTGATGACCTTAACGACCACGTCAGGCTCCGTCAGCGGGTTGAACGATCTTGTGCGGGGGCGGTGCGCGGTGCCGGCACGGAGGGGGCCTTCGGGGCGGCCGGAGGGTCCTTCGGGAGCAGCTTGCCGACCCGCAGGCCCGTGCGGGCCAGAATCCACAGCACCGCCTCCGCCGCCCGCTGCTGCTCGCTCACCAGCGGACCCGTCCCGGTGGCCGCGTAAGCGCTGAGCGCCCAGTACCGCCGGGTCCGGAAGCGGTGCCCCAGGTCCCGTACCAGCGGGTCCAGGCCGATCGTGGCCAGCCACGGGCCGATCCCCGTCGTGGGGACCCGCAGGTGCTCGATCCGGTCGAGCACATCCCGTTTGGTGACCACCACGGCCAGCGGCAGACGGCCCCGCCGTCGCCGCCCGGCCAGCGCCGAGAGCTCGCCGGTGAACGTCTGATACGTCTGCCAGGGGCCCGGCTCCGACGGGTTGGCCGCGCGCGCCAGCTCCTCCTGGGCGGTCGAAAGGGCCCGGCGCACCGGGGGCTCGGCCAGGACATCGACGACCAGGACCACCCCGTCGGCGTGGGCCAGATACTCCTGGCGGCGTGTGACGTCCACGTCGTACAAGGACTCGCCCATCGGGTCGTAGAGGTACAGCAGCCGGTGCCTGCGGCCTCGGGTGACCCGGAGCATCAGGGCCCGGGGCTGGCCGCCCTGGGTCTTGCGCACCCAACCGTCCTGCTTGAGCTGCCCTTCGAGGTCCACGACATCCCGCCGGTCGTCGTCCGTCGCGAACGTGACCTTCAGCGCGCTCCGCCCGTTCGCCGCGTGCAGCCCGGCGACCGCCGCCGCCATCAGCATCGTCTTGCCCGACGAGGTCCCGCCGATCACCGGTACGTGCACGGTGCGCAGCCGCCCGATGCCGGCCGGGAGCGGCCGGTCGCAGCGCGGGCACTCGACGGCGAGCCGGTCGCGCCCGGCAAGCGAGACGGTGGTGAGCCGGCGCCCGCACGAGCAGATGTGCCACAGCGAACCGAACCGGCCCGGCCGCAGCTCCCGGTGTGCCGTGCCACAGCCCGGACAGCGGTGCACCGCGAGCGGGAAGGCCCGATAGCAGCCCGGGTAGGGGCACTTCATCCGGACCCGCCGCACCAGCGCACCGGCACGGTCCGCACCGCGCAGGAGTGCGACCCAGGCCACCACCGCCAGCCACACCAGGGCCACCAGCACCCACATCACGAGGTGGACCAGCACCATGACCGCCGACGCGAGGAGCGCCCCCGTGATCGCGCCGAGCGCGGTGCCGGGGGCCAGGAACCGGACGACGACGTTGGCGATCCAGTGGTCGAAGCGGTAGCCGGTGGAAGGCTGGCGTCCGGTGAACATGCGCCGGGCGGTGACCGCCATCCAGCGGCCCAGCAACCGGTACCGGACGGCCGAGGCGGCGGCCCGGGTGGAGGTGTACGTGTCCACCCACATCAGCTGCGACCAGTACGCGCGCTGCGTGGGCTCGGCCCCGACGGACGGGATGCGGCGGTCCGGGGTGCCGGGCTTCCGGGGGCCGAGCGGCTTCGCGGAGGCGCCGAGCGCCAGGGCGAGGAACTCCCAGAACGCGCGGAACAGGCACACCCCCGCCCAGACCGCCACCGTCAGCCAGACCACCGCGGTGATCAGCCAGCCCATCAGGCGCCCCCGTCCCGGTACCGCTCCCCGGAGCCGGAGCCGGAGCCGGAGCCGGAGCCGCGGCGGCGGCGGGGCGAGGCCTTGCCCTGGCGGCCGTCCCGACCGCCGAACCGCAGCCCGAGCCTGCCCAGCGCACCGGGCCGGTTCCAGGTACGGAACTCCTCCGCGTGCCGTGCACCCCTCCTGGCGAGAGCTCCTTCGACGGCGGCCAGATCCTCGGCGGTGAGCTCCCGCGCCGCCGGCCGCAGCACTCCGTCCAGCAGGGCGCCCCGCACCCCGCCCCAGGCTCCGCCCGCAGGGGCCTGGGTGTTCCAGTCCACGAAACGGTCCGCGAAGTAGTGCGGGTCGCGCAGCAGTCGGCTCCGCACCCCGCCTTCGCGGGCGGCCCGCTCGTAGGCCGCGCAGAGGGCGGCGTCCCCGCTGCGGATCAGCTCGTCCAGCTCGCGGCCCGCGCGGGGGTCGGTCAGCAGCCGCCGCGCGAGCTCGCCGAAGACGTGTTCCAGCACCGGGGGGTTCACCGGTCCGGCCGTGCTCCGCAGGCCGAGCACCCGGTCCACCCAGCCCGGTGACGCGCCGCCCGCCCGCAGGTCCCGGGCGAACTCCAGCAGCAGGAGCGCCGCCCGGTCGTGGGGTTGCAGCTCCTTGGCGAAGGCCGCGAGGAGTTCGTGCGCGAGCTCGTCCGCCTGCGGGTCTCCCGGCCGGCCGCTGAGCGCCGCCGTGACGAGGAAGGGCCAGGTCTCCGCCGCACGGTGGACATCGGCCCCGGTCTCGGCGAGGACGTACCGGGCCTCTTCCGGCGTCGGTGCGGTGGAGCCCCACACCAGACGGAACGCGATGCGCAGGAGCGGCGGATGGGCGAAGACGGACACTCCGGCCGCCTCCAGCACGGCCCGCAGTTCACCGTTCCGGTCGCGACTCCCGCTTCCGGCCGGGCGACGCGCCGTCACGCCGCACATCCGCAGATACGGCAGCGCCTCCAGGCTCTCCAGCGGCACCGGAGCGCGTTCCAGCAGCACGGTGACGGCGGCGGGACCGGACAGCGCCGCCACGTCCAGCTCCCGCAGCAGCGCGGTGTGCAGGTCGGGCCGGTCCGTCAGTGTCTCGTGGAGCTCACCTCCGTACGCGGACGGATCGGCCAGCAGCGCGGAGGCCGAGCGGCGGGCGAGAGGGCGTACCAGGTCGCCGCAGTCCACCGCGAGGAGACCGGCCACCCGCAGCAGCCGCAGGGCGCGCGCGAGACCGCCCGACGCGTCCCCGATCCCGGACCGCAGCTCCGGACCCAGTTCGGCCGCCAGCTGCCGGACCACCTCGTCGGTCAGGACGCCACGCGCCGGCAGGCGTACGGGCTCGGCCGAGCGGACGGCGGCGACCAGCAGGCGCGCGGCCAGCGGGGCCGCGGTCTCCGGCCGCAGGTCGCCGCCGAGCCGGGCGGACAGCTCGGCCAGGGCGGCGGTCTCGGCCGCCGGTACCGCCTCCCGCCGGGACGCCGCCAGCGTCCGTACGAGCCCGTCCAACTCCTGCTCGCCGAGCGCGGCCGGGTGTTCGCACGCCCACAGGGCCGCCGCCGTGCGGTGGGGCGACGGCAGGTCGATCCCGGCGCACAGGGCGAGCGCCGAGACGGGCCCGGCGCCGAACGGGTCCCCCGGGAGCCGGGCGGCGCGGCGGAACAGCTCGAAGGAGCCGTCCGACCAGACCCGGGCGGCGGCCACCGCCCAGGGCGTCGGCTCCGGCCCGTCCTGGGCGGGCGGGACGGCACAGTCGTGGACCCGGTAACGGCGCCCGGAACCGGCGAGCCCGTGGGCGTCGTCCGGCAGTACGCCGATGATCCGCTGCCCGGCGAGGTGCGGGCGCCGGGTGTAGGTGGTGAACGTCAGCCGGTGGGCGGCCTCCCGGGGCAGCACCGTGCCGGCCAGGACCACCCAGCGGGCCACATCGGCGCTGTCCGGCTCGACGAGGACGATCTGCGGCGCCGTCTCGTCCTCGGCCTGGCGCTGGAGATCGGTGAACACGGCGGCCAGCCAGGGCGCCCTGGACGCGGCGAAGGCGATCAGACCGTCCCGGTCCAGTCCGCCGGAGGGCGGCAGCGCGGCCAGGGGTGGCGGGGCGCCTCCCTCAGGGGTGGCCGTGGCCCACCCGGGGGACTCCCAGGCGCTGACGGGCAACGCCCCGTCCGGCAGCTGCCGGCCCGGGGCCAGATGCACGGCGTGGGCATGGAAGTTGCCCCAACGGCCGCTGTAGTCGGCGCCCGTGTAGACCGTTCGGGCCAGCAGGCGGCTGCCGTCGGACAGCTCGCTGTAGCTGAACGCCTTGGGGAACGCTTCGAGTTCGGACGCGGAGGGGCGGGAGGGCGCGTTGCGGGGCGGCTCGTACCCGATGAGCTGCTCGGCCTCCCGGAGCACCGACGGCGGCAACCCCGGGGTGAGCGCGGTGAAGCGGAACCCCGAGCCGTCCGGGCCGGGCGGCGCCGAGGTGTAGTGCAGCTGTCCCAGGCTCATGCGTCGGCCTTCCCCGTGCGGTCCCGGCTCTCCCGTTGGCTCTTGCGCACCGGGATCAGGCCGCGTCGTCCCAGCAGCCAGAGCAGCGGGTCCTCCACCCGGACCGGCTGCGGGCCCGATTTCGGTGCGTCGGCCGGTGCGTCGGCGGGCGGCGGCGCACCCAGTGCCGAGAGGCCGAAGTACGACAGTTCGGCGAAGTCGTTCTCCAACTGGCGGGAGAGCATCCCGGAGTCCCACTCGCCCAGCAGGGAGCGCAGCTCCTCGTGCACGGCGAGCCGGTCGTCGTCGTCGTGTTCGCCGCCGGTGTGGGTGGCGTTGCGCAGCAGCGGCGAGTGCGACCCCAGCAGCGCCCTCAGCGCATCCGTCTTCGTCACGGCGACGGCCATCGGCGTGGTGACCCGGCCCCGCGACACGCTCCGTCCGTGGGAACGCAGTTGCGCGGCCAGATCGGAGGCGATCTGCTGCGGGGACGTCTCGACCACGGGCAGCGGCGGCCCGTCGGCACAGGCGCCGCGGTCGCGCACCGAACCCATCTGGAGCGGGTCGACGAGCAGGATGATCCCGTCGGCGGCCGCCAGGTACTGGGTGTAACGGGCCATCGCCTCCGCGCTCTTGAGGTCCTCGCCCGCCGCGTCGAAGAACACCAGCGTGGTGTGCCTGCTGCCCTGGGCGTACCGCCCCCGGCGCGGCACGCTCAACCGGTAGAGCAGCGGGTCGTTGAAGCCCATCGCCGCCGGGCGCGTCGTGTCGGGGAGCCGTAGCCGCTCGTACAGGTCCTCCTCCATCTCCCGGTCGCGGCGCTGGGTCTCGGCCCCCATCGCGGGCAGCGAGATGTTGTACTGCCGGCCCACCCGGCCCCGCAGTTCGTTGACGAGCACCGACACATAGGTGCTCTTGCCGGAGGCCTTGGCCCCCACCAGAGCGATGATGCGGCTCTCCTGGTCGCAGTACTCGCTGGGGAAGTCGTTGTGGCAGCCCCGGCAGACCCGTACCGATGTGGCCACCCCGCACCGGGGACACGGCTGCCGGGCGGAGGTGCCCCGCAAGGCCGCGAAGGTGCGGGGCGCGGGGAAGACCGGGCCGCGCAGCCGCCGCGACGGCGGCAGGCCCGGTCCCATGAAGTCGGCCCACACATCGTCGGGTTCGGGGTCGCACGGGGTCCCGCCGCGTACCCCGGTGGCCATCGTCAGACAGCGGTAGGGCAGGCGCGCGGCCGGTGCGCGGTCGAAGCAGTAGGGACAGATGACGGTCGTCATGTCAGCGCACCACCAGGGTCGTGGGAGAGGGCTCGTCCAGGCGCACGTCGGCGGCCCGGCCTCCGAGGAGGAATCCGCGCAGGGCATAGGGGGGCCGGAGCGCGGACGGCACGGGCAGCTCGACGGGACTGCCGGCACGCAACGTGCCGCCGTCGAGCCGGACCAGGGTCGTCCCGTCCGTGTGGGTGCGCGGCCGGATCGGGTCGCGGCCGTTGCCCGCCCGGGCCACGAGGACGAACTCCGGCAGATCCGCGGGGACCTCACCCGGGCAGGACAGGGTGACCCGGAGCAGCGCGGGCCCGCGGCGCAGCGCCCGGCGGGCACCGGGGACGATGCGGTAGCTGACGGCGATGTCCGCCGGGCCCCGGGTCTCGCCGCCCGGCGGAGGGACGACCACCGCGTCCGGCGTCCGGGGGGCGGCGGAAAGGGTCAGGGAGAACGCTGACGGCGCCACGTCCACGTACAGCCCCTCCCGTACGTAGGTGCTGCGGGTCACCCGGTGCACGGTGCTCCCGCCGTCCTGGTCCACCGCGACGACCACCTCGCCCGTCTCCGCCGGCCAGTCGAACGTTACGCGGGCCCGGCCCCCGGCCTCCCGCTCCACCCGCGCCCCGGCCACCGGGGGCGGGCACTCCACGACCAGCCACGGCCCCGCCACCGCGCGCAGGCCGAGCACGGCCAGGGCGGACACCCGCGTGACCGAGCCCGGGGGCGGCACCAGGCCGCCCGTCCCGGCCTCCCAGGGCAGCGGGGCGGGCCAGGGCCGCGCCGGATCGTAGGTCAGCTCGGCCCCCTGCGCCGGCGGGTCCGCGGGCCAGGAGACCAGGCGTACGTCCGCGTCCTGGCCGCCGCTCCAGGAGAACCGGACGGCCCCCCGGCCGGCGCTCGCGTCGAGCCGGTGCACGGGGGCGGGCCAGGGGTCGACGGAGACGGGGTGCTCCGCGCCCGCCGACTCGATGACGGCCCCGTCCGGCGACCGGTAGCGGCAGTGGACGCGCAGCACGTACGCCCCGACGTCCAGGCCGGTCGCGGTCAGCGCACCCGTACGCACGTCGATCCCGTCCACCGGGCCGTCGGGGCCGTCGAGCCGGACCCGTACGCCCAGCGCACCCGACGGCTCGGTCCACGCGGCGTCGATACGGCCCCGGCCGGTGGTGGAGCGCAGTCCGGACACGTCCGGGGCGACGAGCAGCACGTCCGAGACCGCGGGCGGGCCGTCGATCCTGCCGTCCCGCAGCGGGAACGCGGCATAGCGGACCTCCTGGCCGAACGGCGGATGCTGGTCCACCCAGCCGCCCGCCGGGGAGACGTCCGCGATCTCGGTGATCCCGGTCGGGCCGCCGGGCACCCGGGTCAGCCGCAGGACCCGCTGGTCGGGCGCCGCGCCGGGCGCCGGGCGCGCGGGGGAGAGCGACACGGTCTCGGGGTCCGGGCGGACCGCCAGCACCTCACCGGGCCCCGCCTCCCCGTCGTCCGCCGGTCGCACCCGCACGAGGGCGAGCACGGCGCGGGGGCAGTCGGAGGCCAGGCGGGCGGCCTGGAGGAAGCCGTCCTGGGCCGCGCGGGCGTCACCCGACCGCTCGGCCTCCCGCGCCGCGTCGAGCGCCCGGTCGGCCTCCTCCACCCGCAGCGCGATGTCCGCCAGTCGCCCGCGCAACAGCGCGTCGCCCCCGCCGTCCGCCGGAAGCCGGACCGCAAGCCGGGCGGCCCGCCGTACCTTGCCGCTGCTCCAGGCGTCCTCCAACCCCTCGGCCGCACCGCGCTGCAGACCGTCCAGCCGGTGACGTCCCGCGGCCGCGCGGGCGAGGGCGCCCGCCTCCTGGGGGCAGACGCCGAGCGCGACGGCGGTGCGGGGCTCGGAGCCCCGCGGATGGGCCTGGAGGAGTTCGGTGAGCTGGTACAGCAGGACGCGGCGCAGGGCGGCGGGGTCCTGGAGCTGCACCGCCTCCAGCTGGGCGAGGAGCGGGCCGTACGCCCCACCGCGGGCGGCACCCGCCGCACGGATCCGGTCCGCCCCGATGTGCTGCCAGCGGCGCGCGGCGCGCTCCTCGAAGAGGCCGTCGAGCACCCGCAGCACCCGCCCGCGCTCCACCAGCGCGTCACCGATGTGCCGTAACCCCAGGACCTGTTGCCGGTCCACGAGATGCCCGTACCCCGGGATGAGCGGGGCGAGCGGCATCCCCCGCAGGGCACGACGCAGCCCAAGATTGTGCCCGAACTCCAGCCCCACCGTGCGCCCCCGTGCTCACCTGATGCTCCCACCGACCATCCCAGCAGATCCGGGGCCCGCGCGATGCCGTTTCCCGCATCCCGGACGGGAAGCGGGACGGCGAAGGGGCGACAGCCGGATGGCCGCCGCCCCGCCCAGGTGATCGACCTCCCTGGGCCGGCGGCTCCACCCACACGTTCCGGTACCTGATCCTGCCGCCGTGGTCCTGGAGCCTGACGGCCCCGCCGTCGCGGCCTCGGCCGCCCCGCCGCCCGTGGGGCCGTCCACCGCCACGTGATGGACGGCTGGTGCCGTCCCGTCCGGTCCTCGAAGGAGATCCGCCGCGACCCGCGGACGTATGTGCTGGGAATGCCGGACCGGGCCGAACTGCTGCGGTGGGCGGAGGAGTTGCGTACCTTCGACCACCCCGCGCTCGTCGTCCGGGCCACCGAGGACCGGGTCATGCCGCCCGACCACGGACGACGGCTCGCCGCACTGCTCCCGCAGGGCCGGCTGGTGGAGGTCCCCGAAAGCTACCCGCTCCTTCCCGACCTTCCCGAGGACCGGCCGGATGCTCTCGCCGAGCACATCACGGCCTTGCCGGCGGAGGGCCGGGCCGCGCCCGGGGACAGGGAGCGCGGGGACGACGGCGGCAGCGGTCGGTGACGCCCTGCCCAGGTGTGAAGATCTCCTGCGGCCGCGCTTAAGAAATCCTCGATGGACCCGGCACCCCGTCGTACGGCAGCCTTCTGGGTGACGGCCGGGGACGGTGCGTGGAGCCGCACGGGCGTGCTCCGTCCCGCCTCGCCGGACCCCCACCCTGGGGGTGACCCCCCGAAGACCACCCCGGGCCGCAGGGCTCCTCCGACAGGCCCCAAGGCCCGGGGTGTCCACCACCCGCGTACCACGTGCAGGGAGCCGCAGCCGTGAAGGCACTCGTCAAGCAGAAGGCCGAACCGGGACTGTGGCTGATGGACGTGCCGGAGCCGGAGTACGGCCCCGGGGACGTCCTGATCAAGGTCCTGCGTACCGGGATCTGCGGCACCGACCTGCACATCCGCGCCTGGGACGGCTGGGCCCAGCAGGCGGTCACCACCCCGCTGATCCTCGGCCACGAGTTCGTCGGCGAGGTCGCGGCCCTCGGCTCCGACGTCCCCGACATCGCGGTCGGCGACCTGGTCAGCGGCGAGGGCCATCTCGTCTGCGGCAAGTGCCGCAACTGTCTGGCCGGCCGCCGCCACCTCTGCCGCTCCACCGTCGGCCTCGGCGTCGGCCGGGACGGGGCGTTCGCTGAGTACGTGGTCCTGCCCGCCTCCAACGTGTGGGTGCACCGGGTCCCCGTCGACCTCGACATCGCGGCGATCTTCGACCCGTTCGGCAACGCCGTGCACACCGCGCTCTCCTTCCCGCTCGTCGGCGAGGACGTCCTGATCACCGGCGCCGGACCGATCGGCATCATGGCCGCCGCCGTCGCCAAGCACGCCGGCGCCCGCAACGTCGTCATCACCGACGTCAGCGAGGCCCGCCTCGCCCTCGCCCGCAAGGTCGGCGTCAGCCTCGCCCTCAACGTCGCGGACCGCACCATCGCGGACGGGCAGCGGGAGCTCGGCCTGCGCGAAGGCTTCGACATCGGCCTGGAGATGTCCGGCCGCCCCGAGGCGATGCGCGAGATGGTCGGGAACATGACCCACGGCGGCCGCATCGCCATGCTCGGCCTGCCCGCCGAGGAGTTCGCCGTCGACTGGTCCCGGATCGTCACATCGATGATCACCATCAAGGGGATCTACGGCCGCGAGATGTACGAGACCTGGTACGCCATGTCCGTCCTGCTGGAGGGCGGCCTCGACCTCGCCCCCGTGATCACCGGCCGGTACGGCTTCCGCGACTTCGAAGCGGCCTTCGACGACGCCGCGAGCGGCCAGGGCGGCAAGGTCATCCTCGACTGGACCGTCTGACCCGTCGAACCTCCTCTCGAACCTCTTCTCGCATCCCTCTAAGGAATCCAGCATGTTCGACTCCGTACGCGACGATCTGCGCACCACCCTCGACGAGATCCGCGCCGCCGGGCTGCACAAGCCCGAGCGGGTGATCGGCACCCCGCAGTCCGCGACGGTGGCCGTCACCTCCGGCGGCCGCGCCGGCGAGGTCCTCAACTTCTGCGCCAACAACTACCTGGGCCTCGCCGACCACCCCGAGGTCATCGCCGCCGCCCACGACGCGCTGGACCGCTGGGGCTACGGGCTCGCCTCGGTCCGCTTCATCTGCGGCACCCAGGAGGTCCACAAGGAGCTGGAGCAGCGCCTTTCGGCCTTCCTCGGCCAGGAGGACACGATCCTCTACTCCTCCTGCTTCGACGCCAACGGCGGCGTCTTCGAGACGCTCCTCGGCGCCGAGGACGCGGTCATCTCCGACGCCCTCAACCACGCCTCGATCATCGACGGCATCCGGCTCTCCAAGGCCCAGCGCTTCCGTTACGCCAACCGCGACATGGCCGACCTGGAGAAGCAGCTCAAGGAGGCGTCCGGCGCCCGCCGCCGCCTGATCGTCACCGACGGCGTGTTCTCCATGGACGGGTACGTGGCCCCGCTCCAGGAGATCTGCGACCTCGCCGACCGCTACGACGCCATGGTCATGGTCGACGACTCGCACGCCGTCGGCTTCGTCGGCCCCGGCGGCCGGGGCACACCCGAGCTGCACGGCGTCATGGACCGGGTCGACATCATCACCGGCACCCTCGGCAAGGCGCTCGGCGGTGCCTCCGGCGGTTACGTCGCGGCCCGCGCCGAGATCGTCGCCCTGCTGCGCCAGCGCTCGCGCCCCTACCTCTTCTCCAACTCCCTCGCCCCGGTCATCGCCGCCGCCTCCCTCAAGGTCATCGACCTGCTGGAGTCCGCCGGAGACCTGCGCGAGCAGCTGGCCGCCAACACCGCCCTCTTCCGTTCCCGGATGACCGAGGAGGGCTTCGACATCCTGCCCGGCGACCACGCCATCGCCCCCGTCATGATCGGGGACGCGGGCGAGGCGGGCCGGATGGCGGAGCTGCTGCTGGAGCGCGGTGTGTACGTGATCGGGTTCTCCTACCCCGTCGTCCCGCAGGGCGCCGCGCGCATCCGCGTCCAGCTCTCCGCCGCCCACTCCACCGCCGATGTGAACCGTGCCGTGGACGCGTTCGTCGACGCCCGGGCGGCCCTGGAGGCCTGACCGCTCACCGGGTCGGGGTATCCGCCACGACCTGGGACAATGGGCACATGATCGATGCGCGGCGGCTGCGAATCCTCCGTGCGGTGGCCGACCACCGCACCGTGACCGCGGCCGCCGCCGCGTTGTACCTGACGCCCTCCGCCGTCTCCCAGCAGCTCGCCGCCCTGGAGCAGGAGACCGGCCACCGCCTCGTCGAACGCGGCGCGCGCGGCGCCCGGCTCACCGCCGCCGGGGAGATCCTGCTCAGCCACGCCAACGTGGTCCTGGCCCAGCTGGAGCGGGCCGAGGCGGAGCTGGCGGACTACAGCGCGGGCGTGGCCGGTACGGTCACGGTCGCCGCGTTCGCCACCGGGATCGGCCTGGTCCTCGCCCCCGCCCTCACCGAGCTGGCCCGCACCGCGCCCGGCATCCGGGTCAAGGTCCAGGACGCGGAGGGCGACGCGAGCGTCCCGATGGTGCTGGACCGGCAGGTCGATGTGGCGGTGGCCGTGGAGTACCGGGGCGCCCCCGCCGAGGACGACCGGCGCCTGACCCGCGTCCCGCTCTACTCGGAGCCGTTCGACGCGGTGCTCCCGGTGGCCCACCGCCTCGCGGACCAGGACCACGTGGCGGTGGCCGACCTGGCCAAGGACCCGTGGATCGGGCCGTACCGGGGGAACCCCTGCCATGACGTCGTGGTCCTGGCCTGCGAGTTCGCCGGGTTCGAACCCCGCCTGGAGCACGCGTCGGACGACTTCCGGGCGGTGGTGGCGCTGGCCGGGGCGGACGCGGGGGTGGCGTTGGTGCCGAGGTCGGCCCTGCGCGGGATGGAGCTGACCGGGGTGGTCGTCCGCCCGGTGGAGGGCAGCGCCCCCACCCGCCGCGTCTTCGCGGCCGTACGCCAGGGGGCCGAGGGCCATCCGCTGATCCGGCCGGTGCTGGACGCGATGGAGGCGGTGGCGGTACGGGAGGCGGGGCTGGCACGGGCGTGAGCGCCGCTCCCGATGGCGACCACCTGCCGGCACACCAGCGCCACAGCCCGAGCCGTTTCCCCAGGTGCGCGGTGTCGACGCGCGCCTCGCTGAGCCCGGGCGGTGCGGGCGCGGCGGCGTGCGCCGGCGACCACGACCAGGTCGAAGAACAGCTCGTTCCCGCCGGCGTGCCGCTCGGCCACCACGGGCGGGGCGCCGGGACCCCTGGGCTGCTCCATGGGCCCATGGTCACCGGCGGCGGCTCGGGGCAGCGCGCCGGCTGTGGGCCGAATGGCGACCGCACACCTCGTGCGCGCCCCCCGGCTCAGGCCGGCTGGAGCAGGTCCCAGCGGTTGCCGTACAGGTCCTCGAAGACCGCGACCGAGCCGTACGTCTCGTGCCGGGGCTCCTCCAGGAAGCGCACCCCCGCCGCGCTCATCCGGGCGTGGTCACCGGCGAAGTCCTCGGTGTGCAGGAAGAAGCCGACCCTTCCGCCGGTCTGCGCCCCCACGCACGCCTCCTGCGCCCCGTCCTTCGCACGGGCCAGCAGCAGCCCCGTACCGGCCGCCGCCCCGCGCGGGCGCACCACCACCCAGCGGGAGCCGTCGCCCCGGTCGGTGTCCTCCACCAGCTCGAAGCCGAGTGCGTCGCGATAGAAGGCCAGGGCCTCGTCGTAGTCGCGGACGACCAGGGTGACCAGGGCGATGCGGGACATGGGCCGCTCCAGAGGATCGAGACGTCGTCATACGTGACGCTGACGTGGTTATACGTAACACTAACGCTTCCGGCCCCCGCCCCGCACAATGCCCCGCATGGACATCCTGGACGCCACGACCACCGGCGGCCTCGCCGCCGCCACGGACCGGGCCCGCCGCCTCGCCGGGACCGGACAGCGGCGCGTCCTCGGGATCGCGGGACCGCCCGGGGCCGGGAAGTCCACCCTGGCCCAGCGGCTGGCCGAGGCCCTGGAGGGACGCGCCGTCCTGGTCCCCATGGACGGCTTCCACCTGGCCGGCGCCGAGCTGGGCCGCCTCGGCCGCGCCGACCGCAAGGGCGCCCCCGACACCTTCGACGCGGCCGGGTACGCCGCCCTCCTGCGCCGCCTGCGCGACCCCGATCCTGACCACCCGGTGTACGCCCCCGCCTTCGACCGGGCCTTGGAGGAGCCGGTCGCCGGAGCCCTGGCCGTACCGCCGGAGGTACCGCTCGTCATCACCGAGGGCAACTACCTGCTCCTGGACGAGGGGCCGTGGGCGGCGGTGCGTGGGCTGCTGGACGAGGTCTGGTTCCTGGACCTCGATCCGGAGGTCCGGGTGCGCCGGCTCGTCGAGCGTCATGTGCGGTACGGGAAGCCTCCGGCGTACGCGCGGGCGTGGGTGGAGCGCTCCGACGAGGCGAACGCCCGGCTGGTGGAGCGCGGCCGGGACCGGGCCGACGCGGTGGTGCGGCTGCCGTCGTGACCGGGCGGGTGCAGGGGTGACCGGGCGGGTCGCGTACGCCCCGCCCGCCGTCCGTGAGCTCGTTCGCGTACGCCCCGCCCGCCGTCCGGGAACTCGTTCGCGTACGCCCCACCCGCCTCCCGGGAACTCGTTCGCGTACGCCCCACGAGGCGGGCAGGATGCAGAGAGCCCTGCCCTGCCCTGCCCAGCCCCGCACCCCGCCCCGTTGTGCCGTTCCGCCGCCAGGAGGTCCTGATGTCCAGCCCCACCCCGCCCGCGCCGCATCCCGTGCCGTTCACCACCGAGGTCTACCGGGCTCGGATGGCGAAGGCGGCCGAGTCCGCCGCCGAGGCCGGGCTGGCCGGGGTGGTCGTCGCGCCCGGCCCCGACCTCGTCCACCTGACCGGCTATCAGCCCGTCTCCACCGAACGCCTCACCCTCCTCGTCCTGCGGGCCGGTGCGGAACCGGTCCTGGTGGTCCCGACCCTGGAGGCGCCCGACGCGGCCGAGGCCGCCGGAGCCCCCGCCCTCGCCCTGCGGGACTGGACCGACGGCACGGACCCGTACACCGTGGCCGCCCCCCTGCTCGGCCCCCGGGGCCGTTTCGGCGTCAGCGACAACGCCTGGGCGATGCACCTCCTCGGCCTCCAACGGGCGCTGCCCGACACCGCCTACACCTCTCTGACCGAGGCGCTCCCGATGCTCCGGGCGGTGAAGGACACGGCCGAGCTGGAGCGCCTGGCGGCAGCGGGGGCGGCGGCGGACGCCACGTACGAGGAGATCCTGAAGGTGCGGTTCTCCGGCCGCCGGGAGACCGACGTGGCCGCCGACCTCGCCGCGCTGCTGCGGCACTTCGGCCACTCCCAGGTCGACTTCACCGTCGTCGGCTCGGGCCCCAACGGTGCCAACCCGCACCACGAGGCGGGGACACGCACCATCGAACGCGGCGACATGGTCGTCCTGGACTTCGGCGGCCTGAAGCACGGTTACGGCTCCGACACCTCCCGTACGGTCCACGTCGGCGAGCCCACCGCCGAGGAGCAGCGGGTCCACGACATCGTCCGCGAGGCCCAGCAGGCGGGCTGCGCCGCCGTCCGCCCGGGCGTCGCCTGCCAGGAGATCGACCGCGCCGCCCGCGCGGTGATCACCGAGTCCGGCTACGGCGAGCGGTTCATCCACCGCACCGGCCACGGCATCGGCGTCACCACCCACGAACCCCCGTACATGATCGAGGGCGAGGAGCAGCCGCTCGTCCCCGGCATGTGCTTCTCCGTGGAACCGGGCATCTACCTCCCCGGCCGCTTCGGGGTCCGGATCGAGGACATCGTGACCGTCACCGAGGACGGCGGCCGCCGCCTCAACGCCACCGCACGCGAGCTGGCGATCGTGGAGTAGCCGGCAGCGCCGGGGAGTTCAGTCGTCCGCCAGCACCACGCACGACTCCGGCGGCAGACGCAGCACCCCGTCCGGCCCGGGTGCCCGGACCGGCTCCCAGGCCGCCAGCACCCGTCCGCCGGACCGGCGGTGGCGGCCGAGGCCGAGCGGGATCACCGCCGGCTCGTCCGCCAGGTTGACCGCGATCCGCAGATCGCCCCTGCGGTAGGCGAACCAGCGGGCGTCCTCGTCGAACGCGACCTTCACCGAGGCCAGGTCAGGGTCGTGGAGGTCGGGCAACGCCCGCCGCAGCGCGATCAGTTCGCGGTACCAGGCCAGCAGCGGTGCGTGCGGTTCGCGCCCCGGCTCGTCCCAGTCGAGACAGGAGCGGTCGCGGGTGGCCGGGTCCTGCGGGTCGGGGATCTCCTCCTCCGCCCAGCCGTGCGCGCCGAACTCCCGCCGCCTGCCGTTGCGTACGGCCTCCGCCAGCTCCGGATCGGTGTGGTCGGTGAAGAACTGCCACGGGGTGCGGGCCCCCCACTCCTCGCCCATGAAGAGCATCGGCGTGAACGGTCCGGTCAGGACGAGGGCGGCGGCGCACGCCTGGAGGCCGGGGGAGAGGGAGGCGGCGAGCCGGTCGCCGATGGCCCGGTTGCCGATCTGGTCGTGCGTCTGCGCGTAGCCGACGAAGCGGTGGGCGGGGGAGTGGGTCACGTCGACCGGGCGGCCATGGGTGCGGCCCCGGAAGGTGGAGTAGGTCCCGTTGTGGAAGAACGCGGAGGTCACCGTCTTGGCCAGGGCGGCGAGCGGGAAGCGGGCGAAGTCCGCGTAGTAGCCCTGGGACTCTCCGGTGAGCGCGGTGTGCAGGGCGTGGTGGAAGTCGTCATTCCACTGGGCGTGCAGCCCGAGGCCGCCGGCCGGGCGCGGAGTGGTGGTGCGCGGGTCGCAGAGGTCGGACTCGGCGATCAGCCCCAGCGGCCTGCCCACCTCCACCGCGAGCGCGTCGACCGCCGTGGACAGCTCCTCCAGGAAGGTGAGCGCCCGGGTGTCGGCGAGCGCGTGCACCGCGTCGAGCCGCAGCCCGTCGAGCCGGTAGTCCCGCAGCCAGGCCAGCGCGCTGCCCAGCAGGAACGCCCGCACCTCGTCCGAGCCCGGGGCGTCCAGGTTGACCGCCGCGCCCCACGGGGTGTGGTGGGTGTCGGTGAAGTACGGGCCGAAGGCGGGCAGGTAGTTGCCGGACGGGCCCAAGTGATTGTGGACCACGTCCAGGACCACCCCGAGCCCCAGCCCGTGCGCCGTGTCGACAAAGCGCTTCAGCCCCTCGGGGCCGCCGTACGGCTCGTGCACCGCCCAGAGCGAGACACCCTCGTACCCCCACCCGTTGGTGCCGGGGAACGGGCAGACCGGCATCAGCGACACATGGGTGACCCCCAGTTCCGCCAGATGGCCCAGCCGTGCCGCCGCCGCGTCGAACGTACCCTCCGGGGTGTACGTCCCCACGTGCAGCTCGTACAGGACCGCGCGGGTCAGCCGCCGCCCCGCCCAGACCTCGCGCCAGGCGTACGCCCCCTGGTCGACGACCGCGCTCAGGCCGTCGGGCCCGTCCGGCTGACGCCGCGAGCGGGGGTCCGGCAGCAGCGGTCCGTCGTCCACCCGGAACCCGTAACGCTCCCCGTCCCCCGCCTCCGCCTCGGCGCCCCACCACCCCTCCCGCAGCGGGTCGCGCTCCATCGGGTACCGGACGGCCGCCGCCTCCAGCACGACCGTGTCCGCATCGGGGGCCCACACCTCGAACCGCATCCACCACTCCTCGTCCGTAACGGATCGCCAGGTCGCCCCGTCGTCCGGAGGCGGTCCCCAGGACCCGCGACCGCGCACCCCTGGAACCGGCCCGTCACCGGCCATTAAGGTCTGGTCCTGATCATTGCCCGGCCCGGCTCCCGCTCATACAGGCTCCGTTCATCCGTACGGCTCATGGAGGCCGAGATGCCCGTACCGCAGTTCCCGCCCGGCTTCCTCTGGGGAGCCTCCGCCTCCGCCTTCCAGACCGAGGGGGCGGTGGACGCCGACGGCAAGGGCCCCTCGGGCTGGGACGCCTTCGCGGCCCGGCCCGGCCGGATCAAGGACGGCACCGACACCACCCGGGGCACCGGCTTCCACGCCCGCTACCGCGAGGACGTCGCCCTGCTCTGCGGGCTCGGCGCCGACGCCTTCCGGTTCTCCGTCAGCTGGCCCCGCGTGGTGCCGGGCGGCAGCGGGGCCGTCAACGCCGACGGCCTCGACTTCTACGACCGGCTCGTCGACGAGCTCTGCGCCCACGGCATCACCCCCGCCCCCACCCTCTACCACTGGGACACCCCGCTCCCGCTGGAGGAGGCGGGCGGCTGGCTCGACCGGGACACCGCGTACCGCTTCGCCGAGTACGCCGGGATCGTCGCCGAGCGGCTCGCGGACCGGGTCCCGATGTGGATCACCGTCAACGAACCCGCCGAGGTCACGATGCTCGGCTACGCGCTGGGCGAGCACGCCCCCGGCCGCACCCTTCTCTTCGACGCCCTGCCCGCAGCCCACCACCAGCTCCTCGCCCACGGCCTCGCGGTCCGCGCCCTGCGCGCGGCGGGCGCCGACAACATCGGCATCGCCCTCTCCCACGCCCCGGTGTGGACCGCCGGGGACTCCGACGAGGACCGCTTCGGCGCCGAGCTGTACGACACCCTCACCAACTGGCTCTTCGCCGACCCCGTCCTCACCGGCCACTACCCGGACGAGTCGGTCGCCGCCCTGATGCCGGGTCCGGTCGCCGACGACCTCAAGGTGATCTCCACCCCGCTCGACTGGTACGGCGTCAACTACTACAACCCGACCCTCGTCGGCGCCCCCACGCCGGAGGCCCTGGAGACCTTCTCCGGCTTCACGATGCCCGACGGACTCCCCTTCGGGATACGCGAGATCGAGGGGTACGAGAAGACCGGCTTCGGCTGGCCCGTGGTCCCCGAGGGGTTCACCGAGATCCTCACCCTGCTGCACCGCCGCTACGGCGACCGCCTCCCGCCGCTCCACATCACCGAGAACGGCTGCGCCCTGGCCGAACCGCACGCCGACGACCGCCGGATCGCCTATCTGGAGAGCCACCTCACCGCCCTGCGCGCGGCGATGGACGCCGGGGTCGACGTACGCGGCTACTTCACCTGGTCGCTCACCGACAACGTGGAGTGGACGGAGGGGGCCTCGCAGCGGTTCGGCCTGGTCCATATCGACTACGAGACCCTCACCCGTACGCCGAAGGCCTCCTACGCCTGGTACCGCGACCTGATCCACGCCCAGAAGAACCGGACCCGCAACCGTACGGCCGAAGGGACTTACGCGGCTCCTCCCGAATGACCGACGCCCCCGCCCCGGCCCGGTCGCCCCACGGCCGTCCCGGGCCGCACCATCCGGGACGTGCGGGTCCCACCGAGCCCCGCCGCAGGTCAGCGCGGGCGGGAAGCGGGATCGTTCTGGACACCTCGGGCCCCTCGGCCCGACAATCGTCGACGTGACGTCCTCCTTCGAGTTCCCCACGCCTCCCGCACGGCTGTCGGACGCCCAGCGCGACCGTGTCCTCGGCGTGCTCAGAGAGGGCGCCGCACAGGGCAAGCTGTCGCACGACACGTTCATGCGGCGCATGGAGCTCGCCCTCGTCGCCCGCCGCCCCGAGGAACTGGCAACCCTCACCTCGGACCTGGACAGCGGGGGCCGCTTCTCCCAGGGACTGGTCCGGGCCGTCGGCGGGATATCCGCCTTCCCGGGACGGCTGCGCCGCGCCTGGCAGACCGAACGGCTCCCGAAGCTGCTGCTCCCCGCGCCGAGCCCCTATCCGCTGCTCATCGGCCGCGACCCGGGCAACGGGCTGCGCCTCAACCACGAGACGGTCTCCCGGCTGCACGCCGAACTCACCGTGCACCACGGCCGCTGGGTCCTGCGCGACCTCGGCTCCACCAACGGCACCTGCGTCAACGGCCAGCGGCTCGTCGGCTCGATCCCGGTGCGGGACGGGGACCAGGTCAGCTTCGGGAGGATGAGCTTCCGCCTGACCGCCCCCGCGCCGCGCCCGCCGGCCTGATCCCGCTCTCCGCCCCCGCGCCGCGCCCGTTGGCCTGATCCCGCTCTCCGCCCCCGCGCCGCGCCCGCCGGCCTGATCCCGCTCCCGCCGCCCACCCCCGCTCTCCCGGCGCCCCCCTCACCCGAACGGGTGTACGTCGACTGCGGGGAGCCCCCGGCGGTGGTCCGCTGAGAGCCAGGTGCGTCGACAGGCGACGCCATGACCGCAGGGGGCGACGAGGGATGCCGGCCGACCGCTCCGAGGCCCTGCCCGCGGCCCGACATCCGCTCCGGCTCGCGGGCGGACAACCGGGCCTGCTGGAGCCGGGCGCCGCGACCGATCCGTACCGCCTGCGCCTCTACCGCGTCCTGCGCACCGACTTCCCGCTCGGATACGACCCGGGCCTCGGCGCCTGGCTGCTCAGCCGGTACGCCGATGTGGCCCTGGCCCTCACCGATCCCCGCTTCACCGGCTATCCGCACGACGGGGCATCGCGCGGTCCGCTGCCCGCCCCGCTCGGGCTCTGCCGGGGCAGTCTCGTCTGTACCCCGCTGCCGGGCACCGCGGGGGCACAGTTCCCGGGGAGCGCGCCCGCCACCCCCACGACCCCCGCCGCCGTGGAGCGCACCGCCTACGTCCTGGCCCACCGGCTGGCCGGGCGTGCCCGGGCCGACCTGGTCGGCGAGTTCTGCCGATGGCTCCCGGCCGGCGCCGACGTGGTGGCGGCCGGGCTCTCCTGCCCGGACCTGGACACCCCGCCCCGCCCCGGCCGGGGAGCCGGTGACTGCGCCCGGCACACCGGGCTCCGCGAGCGGGCCCTCGCCTCGTTCCTGGCGAACATGCTGGACGACCCCGACCTGCTGGCCGCCGTGGCGGGCGGGGACGGGTCCGGGACGCTGCCCGGCCGGGCCTGGGCGGAGACCCTGCGCCGCGACCCGCCCGTCCAGATCGTGCTGCGCCGCACCCGCACCGAGGTCCGGGTCAGCGGCGGCACGCTGCCCGGCGGGGCGCCCGTCGCCTGTCTCATCGGCGCGGCGGGCCGCGACCCGGCCCGGTTCACCGCCCCCGACCGGTTCGACCCGCTGCGCGCCGACGCCGACCCGTTGCTTCCCGGGCCGGCCGGCTGCCCCGCCGCCCTGCTCGGCCGGCTGGAGGCCGAACACGGGCTGCGCGCCCTGCTGACGGCGATGCCCCGCATCCGCTGGGCCGACGGCTTCCGCCCGACGTCCAGCGGGGTGCTCACGCGAGGGCCGCGCACCCTGCTCGTACGCCCGTCCTGAGCCCGGCCGGCAAGGGCACCGCCCCCCTCACCCCCGCACCCTCCGCAACAGCGCCACCGGCCGCTCCGCGAACAGCTCGTCCGCCGCCACCGCACCCCCCGCGAACTCCCGCCCCGGCACGGGCGCCAGCACGTCCTGCCACCGGCCCGCGTCCGGCAGCTCCAGCACCGTGTCCCGCCAGCCGCCGCCCTCCGCGAGCCGCAGCGACAGCCGGGTCACCGCCACCGCCACCTCGCCCGACCGGCTGAACGCCACCACATGCCCGGCCGCCGCGCCCCGCGCCCTCAGCGGCACGTACGACCCCGGCTCCCCGAACACCTCCGGCAGCTCCCGCCGCAGACCCAGCGCCGCCGCCGTCAGGGCCTGCTTCTCGTCCGGTCCCTCCGGGCGCCGGAAGGGGCTGCGGTTGTCCGGGTCGACCAGGGCCAGGTACTCGCTCTCCGTCCCCTGGTACAGGTCCGGCACCCCCGGCATGGTCAGCTGCACCAGCGCCGCCCCCAGCACATTGGCCCGCACATGGGGGGCCAGCGACTCGGCGAACGCGGCCGCCCGCCTGCGGGCCGCACCGGAGCCGCCGCCCGGGCCGGCCGCGACGAAGTCCGTCACCGCCCTCTCGTACGCCGCGTCCGGCTCCGTCCAGCTCGTGCGGAGCCCCGCCTCGCGTACCGCCTTGAGCAGGGCGGGCTCCAGCCGGGCGCCCAGCTCCTCGGCGGGCAGCGGGGCGCAGCCGTAACCCGACTGCCAGGCCTGCCAGGCCAGCTGCGGGTCCGGCGCCGCGACGGCTGTGGCGTCCGTCAGCTCGGCCACCAGGGCCGCCCACCGCTCCGGGCACTCCGACAGGACCGCGATCCGGGCCCGTACGTCGGCGCTGCGCTTGGTGTCGTGGGTGGTCAGGACCGTTCCGGTGGCCGGCCAGTCCCGGGCGATCCGGGTGGCGAAGGCGTGGAACTCCTCGGGTGTCACAGCCGGCTGCCCCGGGTCCCCGCCCACCTCGGTCGCGGAGATCAGCGGCACGTACCGGTAGAACGCGGTGTCCTCCACCGACTTGGCGTGCAACGCGGACGCGGTCTGGGCGAACCGGGCGCAGAAGGACGCGTGTTCCTCCCCGTCCCCCAGCCGCCCGAGTGCCAGATCCCGTACGGTGTCGACGGCGGCGGCCTCCTCCGGCACGGAGAACACCGCCTTCGCGTCCCGTACGGCATCGTCCGGGAGGCTCTCCTCCGCGATCCGGGTCGGCGGCCCGCCCGCCGTGACGTACGGCCGGTAGACCGGAACCCGCACCAGCAGCTCGCGGATCGCCGTGCGCAGGGCCCAGGGCGCGTGGTCGCGCAGGGCGGGGTCCCCGGCGCAGACGGAGACCGCCTGCCGGGTCAGCCAGGCCGTCTCGGCGGCCAGTTCGTGGGTCGCCACCCGGTAGGCGGCCCGGCGCGCGGTCGCCTTCCAGTAGCCGCCCCGGTCCCCGGGCGGGCCCGCGAACTCCCGGTAGCGGCCGAGCAGCTCCGCCGCCCCGGACGGGTCCGTGAACAGCCCGTCGATCCGGTGCAGGGCGTCGTACCCGGTCGTCCCCGCGACCGCCCAGTCGGCCGGGAGGTGCTCGTCGCCGGTGAGGATCTTCTCGACCACCGTCCACCGGCCGCCGGTGGCCTCGTGCAGCTGCCGCAGATACGCCGCCGGGTCCGCGAGGCCGTCCGGGTGGTCGATGCGCAGCCCGTCCAGGACCCCGTCGCGCAGCAGTTCGAGGACCTTGCCATGGGTGGCGTCGAAGACCTCGGGGTGCTCGACGCGGACCCCGATCAGCTCGGAGATGGTGAAGAACCGGCGGTAGTTCAGCTCGGTACGGGCCAGCCGCCACCAGGCGAGCCGGTAGTGCTGGGCGTCCAGCAACTCGGTCAGCGGAAGGTCCGCCGTGCCCGCCCGCAGCGGGAACTCCTGTTCACCGTAGCGCAGCACCTCCCCGTCGACGTCGACGGAGAACGCGTCCAGTTCACCGCCGAGCGGTCCCGCCAGGACCGGCAGCAGCACCTGGTCGCCGCCCGCCGCCCAGTCGATGTCGAACCAGCGGGCGTAGGGGCAGGCGCGGCCCTCGCGCAGCACCTCCCAGAGCTGCCGGTTGTGCCGGGGCACGGCGGCCATGTGGTTGGGCACGATGTCCAGGACCAGCCCGAGCCCGTGCTCCCGGGCCGTGGCGGCGAGACTCCGCAGCCCCTCCTCACCGCCCAGCTCCTCCCGTACGCGGCTGTGGTCGACCACGTCGTAACCGTGCCGGGAGCCGGGGACCGCCTCCAGGACGGGCGAGAGATGCAGATGGGAGACGCCGAGCGCGGCCAGGTAGGGCACCGCCTTCTCGGCCGCCGGGAAGGGGAAGTCGGGCTGGAGCTGAAGCCGGTACGTGGCGGTGGGCGTCATGGCCTTCTACGTACCCAGCCCGGGGCGATCTGTGTCACCCCGGGCCGGCCACTCACTCCTGCCGCCCCTTTCAGCCGGGACGCTTCAGCACGGTGAGGCTGCGTCCGAGCAGCGTCACCCGTTCGCCCTCGGCCACCTTCGGACCCGCGCCCGGCGGCACCCCCTCCGGACGGGCGGTCTCCACGACGACCTGCCACTGCTCCCCGTGGTTCACCGGAACGGCGAACTCCAGCGTCTCGGCGCTCGCGTTGAACATCAGCAGGAACGAGTCGTCGGTGATCCGCTCCCCGCGCGGCCCCGGCTCGGAGATCGCCTGGCCGTTGAGGAACACGGTCATCGCCCTGGCATGGGCCGCCTGCCAGTCCGTCTGGGTCATTTCCTCACCCTCGGGCGTGAACCAGGCGATGTCGGAGAGCTCGTCGTGGGTGCCCTCCACCGGCCGCCCGTGGAAGAAGCGGCGGCGCCGGAAGACCGGGTGGTCGCGGCGGAGCCACACCATGGCCCGGGTGAACTCCAGCAGGTTGCGCCGGAACTCGTCGTCCGGGGCGTCCGGGTCGGGCCAGTGGATCCAGGACAGCTCGTTGTCCTGGCAGTAGGCGTTGTTGTTGCCCTGCTGCGTCCGGGCGAACTCGTCCCCGTGGCTCAGCATCGGCACGCCCTGCGAGAGCATCAGCGTGGCGATGAAGTTCCGCATCTGCCGGCCCCGCAGCTCCAGGACCTCCGGATCGTCCGTCTCCCCTTCCACGCCGCAGTTCCAGGACCGGTTGTGGCTCTCACCGTCCCGGTTGCCCTCGCCGTTGGCGTCGTTGCGCTTGTCGTTGTACGACACCATGTCGTGCAGCGTGAAGCCGTCGTGGCAGGTGGTGAAGTTGATCGAGGCGAGCGGGCGGCGCCCGTCGTCCTGGTAGAGGTCCGAGGAGCCCGTGAGCCGCCCGGCGAACTCCGCGAGGGTGCGTGGCTCGCCCCGCCACAGGTCGCGGACCGTGTCGCGGTACTTGCCGTTCCACTCGGTCCACAGCGGCGGGAAGTTGCCCACCTGGTAGCCGCCCTCGCCCACGTCCCACGGCTCGGCGATCAGCTTCACCTGGCTGACCACCGGGTCCTGCTGCACGAGGTCGAAGAAGGAGGAGAGCCGGTCCACCTCGTGGAACTGGCGGGCGAGGGTCGCCGCCAGGTCGAAGCGGAAGCCGTCCACATGCATCTCGGTCACCCAGTACCGCAGCGAGTCCATGATCATCTGGAGCACGTGCGGGGACCGCATGAGCAGCGAGTTCCCGGTGCCCGTGGTGTCCATGTAGTACCGCTGGTCGTCGGTCAGGCGGTAGTAGGAGGCGTTGTCGAGCCCGCGGAAGGAGAGCGTGGGCCCGAGGTGGTTGCCCTCGGCGGTGTGGTTGTAGACGACATCGAGGATGACCTCGATCCCCGCCTGGTGCAGGGCCTTCACCGCCTGCTTGAACTCCAGCACCTGCTCGCCCCGGTCGCCCCAGGAAGCATAGGTGTTGTGCGGGGCGAAGAAGCCGATGGTGTTGTAGCCCCAGTAGTTGGCGAGCCCCATGTCCGCCAGGCGGTGGTCCTGGATGAACTGGTGGACGGGCATCAGCTCGATCGCGGTGACGCCCAGTTCGGTCAGATGGGCGATGACCTCCGGGTGCGCGAGCCCGGCGTACGTACCGCGCAGCTCGGGCGGGAGCCCCGGATGGAGCATCGTGAGGCCCTTCACATGGGCCTCGTAGATCACCGTGCGGTGGTAGTCCGTACGAGGGCGGCGATCGTCGCCCCAGTCGAAGTACGGGTTGACCACCACCGAGCTCATGGTGTGCGGCGCGGAGTCGAGGTCGTTGCGGGCGTCGGGCTTCCCGAACGGGTAGCCGTACACCGCCTCGCCCCACTCGATCTGCCCGGCGACCGCCCGGGCGTACGGGTCGAGCAGCAGCTTCGCGGAGTTGCACCGCTGCCCGTTCTGGGGTTCGTAGGGCCCGTGCGCCCTGAAGCCGTACCGCTGGCCCGGCATCACGCCGGGCAGATAGGCATGGCGCACGAAGGCGTCGGATTCGCGGAGCTCCACCGCCGTTTCTGAACCGTCGTCGTGCAACAGGCACAACTCGATCCGGTGGGCGGCCTCGGAGAAGACCGCGAAGTTGGTTCCGGCGCCGTCATAGGTGGCGCCGAGGGGATAAGCGTGTCCCGGCCAGACCTGCATAGATGAGACTCTTCCACTTCTGATCCGGGTGCGGTGGCTTTCCTCGGCCCGTTACTCCTCGAATACTCCCCGAAAGTGGGGCGCGCACCTAGTACGTCGCGCGGTGCGGCCGGGTCCCGTCGCCCGGCTCCGGCCACACCGGTCAACTTCGGACACCGGGGTGCCGCCCCGGACGCGATTACGGACACGCCCGGCCGGCGGGCGTCCGGATCGCGGCCTTCGCCAGGGTCCCCAATCCCTATGAATCAGCTCACTCCACC
The DNA here is from genome assembly GCF_044752765.1 of Streptomyces sp. NPDC088706. Lineage (NCBI taxonomy): Bacteria > Bacillati > Actinomycetota > Actinomycetes > Kitasatosporales > Streptomycetaceae > Streptomyces > Streptomyces sp. NPDC088706. Next base: position 154,811 of record NZ_JBIVLW010000009.1, on the reverse strand, counting down.
CGATCTTGCCGCAGGGAACAGGCCTCGCCGATACGGGAGTTGAGAAACCGGACCGACCATCGGGCTGCACCGGATCGCGCTCCCGGAGTACCCTTCCTTGATCGTTGGGTGGGGGAGTGGAAGGCGGTACGCGGGTGAGCTCGGGAGGGTTCGAGCTACCCCCAGGTGACGCAGGTCACGAGGGGGAATCGACCGATGCGCCGCCCGGGGCGGTGTCCCTCGCGCAGCCCATGGAGATCGGCGCGGAGCTGGACTGGGGTGCCGAGGCCTGGAGCGAGGTGCGCACCCGCGCCCAGCGGGCCGGGCGCGCCTATATCTGGCTGAATCTGGTCGAACAGAGGTTGCGCGCCGTCGTCGCCGCGGTCCTCCGGCCGATCTACGAGCCGGTGCACGGCGAGGACTGGGTGGTGGCCGCGGCCGGACCGGCCGGGCAGGAGTGGGTGCAGCGCGCCGTCGCCGTACGCGAGGTCTCGCGCCGCAAGGGCTATCTGCTGGACCCGGCCGACGACAACGTCCTGAGCTTCCTCACACTGCCGCAGCTGCGCGAGCTGATGGTCCAGCACTGGCCGTGCTTCGAGCCGTACTTCGACGACCGGCGGGACGTCGAGCTGGCTCTGGACGAGCTGGAGGTGGCCCGCAACGTCGTCTCCCGCAACCGCGCGCTGAACGAGGCGGTGCTCGCCCAGGCGGAGCGGGCCTCGGCGCGCCTCCTGGACATCCTGGGCAGCGGGGCGGGGGTGCCCTCCGCCGACCGGCTGCCGGTGGACGCGGTGGAGGAGCTGGTCGGCGACCGGTACGCGGACGTGGTCTCCGTCCACCCCGACCGGGTCAGGCTCCAGCGCCAGCTGCCCGCCGAGGACCTGTTCGGCGGGGCGCGGCGGCTGGACGCCATCGGCACAGGCCTCAACCTGCTCGTCCAGAACTTCTCCGGCCGCCGGCTCGTCCGGCTCGCCGAGTCGGGGTGCCGGGTCCGGCTCCTGTTCATCAACCCGGCCAGCAGCGCGGTGAAGCGCCGGGAGCGGGAACTGGGCCTCAAGAAGGGCGAGCTGAGCCGCTCGGTGGAGATGAACATCCTCCACATGCGCCGGGTCCGCTCCAAGCTCCGCGACCCGGGCGCCTTCGAGATCCAGGTCTTCGACGAGACCCCGCGCTTCACCGCGTACCTGGTGGACGGCGACGGACCGGACGCGGTGGGCGTCGTCCAGCCCTATCTGCGCCGGGCCCGGGGCATGGAGGCGCCGGTACTGGTGCTGCGCGGCGGCGGCCGTCGCACGGTGGTGCGGGCGGGGCAGGACAGCGAACACGGCCTCTTCGAGATCTACCGCGAGGAGTTCGAATCGGTCTGGACGGACTCCAGGCCGGTCTCCTGACGCTCCGCCTGCGTTGTCAGTGGTGCGTGCGAAGGTGGTCATCACTTGGGGGAGAGCACCACAGACGGAGGTACGGGATGAGCTGGATCAGCGGGTCGTTGATGGCGTTCGATCTGGAGACGACCGGGACGGATGTCGAGTCCGACCGCATCGTGGCCGCGGCGGTCGTCCGGCTGGAGACGGACGGATCCGTGTCCCAGGAGCGGACCTGGCTGCTGAATCCCGGTGTGGCCATACCTGAGCAGGCATCGGCGATCCACGGCATCTCGACGGAACGCGCCCGCGAGCACGGGGTCCCGGCCGCCGCCGCGATCGAGGAGATCACCCGCGCGGTCGCCGACGGGCTGCGCTCGGGGATACCTCTGGTGGTGATGAACGCGCGCTACGACCTGTCCCTGCTCGACCGTGAATGCCGGCGCCACGGCGTCGATTCGGTCAGCGAGCGGCTGGGCGAAGCGCCTTCGCCCGTCATCGATCCGCTGGTCATCGACAAGCACGTCGACAAGTACCGGAAGGGGAAGCGGGCCCTGCACGCGCTCTGCGCCTACTACGGGGTATCGCTCGACGACGCGCACGACGCGCGGGCGGACGCCGTGGCCGCCGCGCGCGTGGTGCGACGCATGGGGGAGAAGTATCAGCCGGTCGGAGTGATGCCCCTGGCGGACCTGCACGGCCTCCAGGTGCACGCGGCAGCCGAGCAGTCGCTGTCCCTGCAGACGTATCTGCGGCGCAACGCGGATCCGACGGCGGTCGTTGAGCAGGCCTGGCCGCTCATCCCCCGGATGCGTTGACCATTCCGGTCAGCGCACTCCGGGAGAGAGCCCGTGTGCCGGAGAAGACGGTCGGCGTCGTCGACGGCCTTGACCGCCTTGGCCATCTGGTCGGTCCAGCTCTGCTGCGGAAGGGTCACCGGGCACCGGAACGTCACCCCGAACCGTTCAGAAGGGGTACCAGCGGACCTCGGGATCGTCCGCGCGCAGGGACGCCACCCGGCGGCGGAACTCGGTGAGCGCCTTCGGGTTGGCCGGGGCGTGCTGGGCGACCCAGGCGCAGCTGGCCGTCTCGCGGGCGCCGCGCAGGACCGTGCAGCCGGCCCACTCCCGTACGTCCCAGCCGTACGCGGTGGTGAAGGCGTCGTAGGCCGCGGGGTCGAGCCCGTAGCGGTCCCGGGACAGGACGAGGACGACCAGGTCGTGTTCCCGCAGGTCCGTGGAGAAGGTCTCCAGGTCGACCAGGACCGGGCCCTCGGGGCCGATGTGGACGTTGCGGGGGAGCGCGTCGCCGTGGATCGGGCCCGGTGGCAGGTGGGGGGCCAGGGCGGCGGCCGCGGCGGCGAATCCGTCGCGGCGGGCGCGGAGGTAGTCGGCGTCGGCCGGGTCGATCATGTCGCCCGCCAGGGTCAGCCAGCGCTCCACCCCGCCGAGCAGTTCGCGGCGCGGGAGCGTGAAGTCCGCCGGGGCCGGGAGCGCGTGCACCCGGGAGAGCAGGGGCGCCAGGTCGCGCGGTTCGGCGGGGCGTACGGGGGCGGGCAGGCGGTGCCACACCGTCACCGGGTGGCCCTCGACCAGGCGCATCCGGTGCTCGGCGGCCCGGACCGCCGGGACGTCCGACGCGGCGAGCCAGTCGGCGACCGCCACCTCCCGTTCGGCCCGGGCCGCCAGCTCCGGGTGGCCGGTGGCGTCCCGGCCGACCTTCACCACCAGACCGTCGGCCGCGAAGACCGCGTTCTCGCCCAGCGCGAGCAGCTCCGCCGCGCCGGGGAAACCGGCGGCCGTCAGCACCTCACGCGCACGCATCTCGTCCATGGGTGCGATTTTCGCATCCGTGCAGGCCACCTTGACGAACCGACGGCCCGTCAGCACGATGGCGAGGGCCACCCGAGCGGCCAGAACGGGATGAACCTCTCCTAGGCGGTGAAGGGGACTATTCGTGACATGGGTGACCGTGAAGAAGCGGTCCGGTCCGGGCGGTGCGGACAACGGGCCGGGCCGTGCGGGCAACGGGCCGGGCGGTGGGGCCCGCGCGGCGGCCCGCGACCGGGCGGCCTGGTTCCTCGTTCTGCCCGCCCTCCTCCCCATCCTGATCCTCAGCGTCGGCCCGCTCCTCTACGGCATCTCGCTCGCCTTCACCGATGCCCAGTCCGGCCGTACCCGATCCACCCAGTGGATCGGCACCCTCAACTTCCAGGACCTCCTGCACGACACCCTCTTCTGGGACTCGTTCCGGATCGGCCTGCTGTGGGCGGCCGGTGTCACCGTCCCGCAGTTCCTCCTCGCGCTGGGTCTCGCGCTGCTGCTCAACCAGAAGCTGCGGCTGCGCTGGCTGGCGCGGGCGCTGGCGATCATCCCGTGGGCGATGCCCGAGGTCGTCGTCGGCATCATGTGGCGCCTGGTCTACAACCCCGACGCGGGCATCCTCAACGAGACCATCCGTGACCTCGGCCTCGGCGACGGCCGGGACTGGCTCACCGGTCTGGCCACCGCGCTGCCCGCCGTGATCCTCGTCGGCATCTGGGCGGGCATGCCCCAGACCACCGTCGCCCTGCTCGCCGGACTCCAGAACACCCCGCACGAACTCCACGAGGCGGCGGCCCTGGACGGGGCGGGCGCCTGGCGCCGGTTCCGTACGGTCACCTGGCCCGCGGTCAAACCCATCGCCCTCGCCATCAGTGCGCTCAACCTGATCTGGAACTTCAACTCCTTCGCCCTGGTCTATGTCCTGACCAGCGGCGGGCCCGGCGGCCGCACCCGGCTGCCGATGCTCTTCGCGTACGAAGAGGCCTTCCGTTACGGACAGTTCGGCTACGCCGCCGCGATGGGCTGTGTGATGGTCGCGGTGATCTCCGTGCTCCTCGCCTGCTACCTCGTCGGCCGGATCAGGGGAGGCGAGGAGCGATGAGCATCCTCAGGAGAGGCGGGACGCGATGAGTCTCCCCACCAGCAGGGCCGCGCGCACCGGTCAGTACCTCGCGCTCCTGGCGTACCTGGTCTTCCTGGCCTTTCCGTTCCTGTGGCTGCTCTCCACCGCCTTCAAGCCCGCCCGCGAACTGGGCTCGCTGCACCCCACCTGGCTCCCCGAGCAGCCCACCCTGGACAACTTCCGCCAGGCCTTCGACGAGCAGCCGCTGCTCCAGGCGGCGGCCAACTCGCTGATCGCCGCCGTCTCCACCGCCCTGATCGCCGTCGTCATCGCCACGCCGATGGCCTATGTGATGGCCCGCCACCGCGGCCGGCTCGCCACCGCCGCGACCGGATGGGTCGTGGTCAGCCAGGCGTTCCCGTTCGTGCTGGTGATCATTCCGCTCTTCCTGGTCCTGAAGAACCTGCATCTGATCAACGCCTTGTGGGGGCTGATCCTGGTGTACGTCGTCTGGTCGCTGCCCTTCGCGCTGTGGATGCTCGCCGGCTACGTCCGGGCCGTGCCGGCCGAGCTGGAGGAGGCCGCCGCCGTCGACGGCGCGGGCCGGGTGCGGACCCTCGTCTCGGTCGTCGCCCCGCTGCTCGCCCCCGGGATCGTCGCCACCGCCCTCTTCGCGTTCATCACCGCCTGGAACGAGTTCTTCTTCGCGCTCGTCCTGCTCAAGACCCCGGAGCAGCAGACCTTGCCGGTCGTCCTCACCCATTTCCTCGGCGCGGAGGGCGTGGCCGCCCTCGGGCCGCTGGCCGCTGCCGCGTTCCTCGCCACGCTGCCCTCGCTCGCCCTCTTCGCCTTCATCCAGCGGCGGATCACGGGCGGTATGACGGCCGGGGCGGTGAGGGGCTGATGCGCGCCCTGGCCCGGCGGGCCGCAGCCGCCGCCACCGTCCTCGCCCTCCTGCTCACCGGCTGCTCCGGCGGCGGCGAGGACGGGAGGGGCGCCGACGGCACCATCCGGCTCAGGTTCCAGTCGCTGGCCTGGCAGAAGGAGTCCGTCGACGCCAACAGGCAGCTGGTGAGGGAGTGGAACGCCGCCCACCCCGGCGTACAGGTGGACTACGTCCAGGGCAGCTGGGACAACGTCCACGACCAGCTGCTCACCTCCTTCGAGGGCGGCGAGGCGCCCGACATCATCCACGACGCCTCCGACGACCTCGCCGACTTCGCGTACGGCGGCTACCTCGCCGACCTGAGCACCCTCCTCCCGGACCGGCTGAAGGACGACATCCCCGAGCAGTCCTGGCGCACCACCACCTTCGACGGCGGGATCTACGGAGTCCCCTTCCTCCAGGAGCCCCGGGTCCTCCTGGCCAACACCAAGATCCTGAAGGCGTCCGGTGTGCGCATCCCGACGCCGGAGCGCCCCTGGAGCTGGGCGGAGTTCCGGCGGGTCACCAAGGAGCTGACGGGCAAGGACCGTTACGGCATCGCCTGGCCGCTCAAGGAACCCGTCTCCGTCACCCTCAACCTGGGCCTCTCCGGCGGCGGGCAGCTCTTCCACCGGGGCCCGGACGGCAAGGCGCAGCTGCGCTTCGAGGAGGGCGACCGGGTGGTGGCCGGCACCATCCGCGACCAGGTCAACGCCGACCGCAGCGCGGCCCGTACGGCGCTGGGCATGGGCGGCTCGGACGCCCTGCCCGGCTTCTTCGGCGGCCGGTACGCCATGCTCCCGCTCGGCTTCGCCTACCGCCAGCAGGTCGTCGAGCAGGCCCCCGAAGGGTTCGAATGGACGGTCCTGCCCGCTCCGGCCGGCGCCGGAGGGCCGGCCCAGGGGGTGAGCCCGCAGACCCTCTCCGTCGCCGAGGAGAGCCCGCACAAGAAGGAGGCCGTCGCCTTCATCGACTTCCTGCTCCGGCCACCGAACATGGTGCGCCTGGCCCGGGGCGACTGGATGCTGCCCACCGGCACCACCGCCCTCGCCCACCCCTCCCTGCACACCGCCGAGAACGGCTGGGCCACCGGGACCGCGCTCGCCTGGTACCTGCGTCCGGCGCCCGCCCAGACCGTGCGCGGCTACCCCGAGTGGAAGGACAAGGTCGCCACCCCCGCTCTCCAGGAGTACTACAGCGGCGCGATCGGCACCGATGAGCTGCGTGAACGGCTGGTCGAGGACGGCAACCGGGTCCTCGCCCGCTACCAGCGCTGAAGAGGACATCGGAAATTGCTAGACGAGACGTTCCGTCTCGTCTATGGTCCGACTCATGACCGAATCACCGCGTGCCCACATCGCCATGTTCTCCATCGCCGCCCACGGACATGTGAACCCGAGCCTCGACGTCATCCGGGAGCTCGTCAGCCGTGGACACCGCGTCAGCTACGCCATCCCCGCCTCGTTCGCCGACCAGGTCGCCGCCACCGGCGCCGAGCCGGTGATCTACACCTCGACCCTGCCGACGGACGACGACCCCGAGGCCTGGGGCACCGAACTGATCGACAACCTCGAACCGTTCCTGGCCGACGCCGTCCAGGCACTCCCGCAGCTCGTCGCCGCCTTCGAGGGTGATGAGCCCGGCCTGGTCCTGCACGACATCACCTCCTATCCCGCCCGCGTCCTCGCCCACCGCTGGGGCGTCCCCGCCGTCTCCCTCTGGCCCAACCTGGTCCCCTGGGAGGGGTATGAGGAAGAGGTCGGCGAGCCGATGACCGCCGAGCTGAAGCAGACCGAGCGCGGCAAGGCGTACTACGCCCGCTTCGATGGCTGGCTCGCCGACAACGGCCTCGGCCATGTCTCCAGCGACGACTTCGTGGCCCGCCCGCGCCGCGGTCTCGTCCTGATCCCCGAGGCGCTCCAGCCCAACGCCGACCGGGTGAATCGCGAGATGTACACCTTCGTCGGCGCCTGCCAGGGCGAGCGCGCCGGCCAGGGGGAGTGGGAACGGCCGGAGGACGCCGAGAAGGTGCTCCTGGTCTCGCTGGGCTCCTCGTTCACCAAGCGGCCCGCCTTCTACCGGGAGTGCGTCGCCGCCTTCGGGGGGCTGCCCGGCTGGCACGTGGTGCTCCAGATCGGCGCGCATGTCGAGACGGCCGAGCTCGGTGACGTACCGGCGAACGTGGAAGTGCACCCGTGGGTGCCGCAGTTGGCGGTGCTGAAGCAGGCCGACGCGTTCATCACCCATGCCGGTGCGGGCGGCAGCCAGGAGGGGCTCGCCACCGGGACGCCGATGGTGGCCGTACCGCAGGCCGTGGACCAGTTCGGCAACGCCGACATGCTCCAGGCGCTCGGCGTGGCCCGGCACGTGCCCATGGAGGAGGCCGACGCGGCGACGCTGCGCGAGGCCGTGCTCGCCCTGGTCGGCGACCCGGAGGTGGCGCAGCGGTCGGCCCGGCTGCGCGAGCGGATGGCGAAGGAGGGCGGCACGCCCCGGGCGGCCGATCTGATCGAGGCCGAACTGACGCTGTCGAGGCCGAACTGACGCTGATCGAGGCCGAACTGATTCTGACCGAGGCCGAACTGACGCTGACCGAGGCCGAACTGACGCTGACCGAGGCCGAACCGCCGCTCCGAGCTGAGCCGATCGGAGCCGAACTGCCCCTCTGAGCGGATCGGCCGGACTGATATCCGGACGTTGTCCGCCCCGCCCCGCGCCGCCGTACAAGGGGGTGGCGCGGGGCGGGGCGTTCGTCTGTGTGATCCCGGTGGTCGTTGCATCTGCACGCATCCCCGTGTGACTCCACACCTCCACCAGGGGACTTCACGCCTCTCGCGCACTTCTTCACGCACGTTCACGTCTCTCCACGCATACCCGTGTGCGCCGGGCGGTGCCGGTGCCGGGCGCACGTGAGGGCGGTGTGCGGTGGAGCGCCGGCTCCGGCAACGGCCGTGAGCTGCTGGTTCTTTGTGTTCGAACCCCATTCGCGGCCTGCCGATCCGCCGTTGTTTCCGGCGTGTTGACGCTCGCCGCCCGTTGTGGCCCGCCGTGGCCGATTTCTTGTTACGAAACCTTGTTGAGTAAGTCACAGCTGCAAGGGGGTCTTGATCTGTGCTCGTCAATCGGTCAGGGTTTCGAGCCAACCCCCGGAGATCTTCCGGCCGGAGGTCAATCCCCCCACAGAGACTGACGAGGAGACCCCTCTTCATGGCCAAGCACCAGCGCACCGCCCGTCGGACCAACCGGACCAAGCTGACCGCCGCGATCACCGCCGTGGCAGCCGCGGCCGGAGTCACCTTCTTCGGAACCTCGTTCGCCGGAGCCTCGCCGGCCCCCCTGGGTACGGTCTACGGCACGGACGCCGCGACCGCCGTCTCCGGCAGCTACATCGTCATGCTGGGCGAGAAGGCGGACAAGTCGAAGCTCGCCGAGGAGTACGGCGGCAAGCTCCAGCGCAACTACTCCTCCGCCATCAACGGCTTCTCCGCCAGCGGCCTTTCGGAGACCGAGGCGAAGCGCCTCGCCGCCGACCCGTCCGTCGCCAAGGTGGTGCAGAACAAGAAGTTCAGCATCAACGCCACCCAGGAGAACCCCCCGTCGTGGGGTCTGGACCGCGTGGACCAGGCCGGGACCGCGGGCGACAAGGCGTACAACTACCCCGACGCCGGCGGTGAGGGCGTCACCGCGTACGTCATCGACACCGGTGTCCGCGTCACCCACGGGGACTTCGAGGGTCGCGCCACCTCGGGCTTCGACGCGGTGGACAACGACGACGACGCCGACGACGGCAACGGGCACGGCACCCACGTGGCGGGCACCATCGCCGGGGCCGCGCACGGGGTCGCCAAGAAGGCCAAGATCGTCGGTGTCCGGGTCCTGGACGACAACGGCTCGGGCACCACCGAGCAGGTCATCGCCGGCATCGACTGGGTCACCGCCAACGCCTCCGGGCCGTCCGTCGCCAACATGAGCCTCGGTGGCGGCGCCGACCCGGCCCTCGACGGGGCCGTCCAGAAGGCCATCGCCGCCGGCATCACCTTCGGCGTGGCCGCGGGCAACGAGTCCAGCGACGCCGGCCAGGGCTCGCCCTCCCGCGTCCCCGAGGCGATCACCGTCGCCTCGTCCACGGAGGCCGACGAGCAGTCGGACTTCTCCAACTTCGGCTCTGTCGTGGACATCTACGCGCCGGGCTCGGACATCACGTCGACCTGGAACGACAGCGACACCGGAACCAACACCATCTCGGGTACCTCCATGGCGACCCCGCACGTCGTCGGCGCGGCCGCCGTCTACCTGGCGGGCCACCAGGACGCCACCCCGGAGCAGGTCGCCGCGGCACTCGCCGGGGGAGCCACCCCGGACGCCATCTCCAACGCGACCGAGGGCACGGCGAACAAGCTCCTCAAGATCGTCGAGTAGCACCGCTGCCGGACGGCGGCGCCCCACCGCCACCGTCCGGCACCGCTCGCGTGACAGCCGCCGCCGCGCCCTCCCCCACGGGGCGCGGCGGCTGCGCGCCGGAAGGAAGATCGCACTAGTGTGTGGGGCCATGAAGACCACGTACGCGGCGCTGCTGCGCGGGATCAATGTGAGCGGCCACAAGAGGGTCCCGATGCCGGAACTGCGCACTGTGCTGGGCGAACTGGGGCACACCGACATCGCCACCCACCTGCAGAGCGGCAACGCCGTCTTCCGCAGCGACAGCGAGGACGAGAGCGCACTCGCGGCCTCCCTGGAGCAGGCCCTGCTCGCCCGGTTCGGATTCTCCGTCGGCTGCATCGTCCGCGGCGGCACCTATCTCACCGCCGTCGCCGACGCCTGCCCCTTCCCCGCCGCCGAGCTGGAGGGCAAGCAGCTCCACGTCACCTACTTCGACCGGGCCGTGGAGAAGGAACGCTTCGCCGCACTCGACGCGCAGGCCTATCTGCCGGAGGCCTTCTCGCTCGGTGACCGTTGCCTCTATCTGTACGCTCCCGACGGACTCGGCCGCTCCAAGCTGGCCGAAGCGCTGGCGCGCCCCCGGCAGACCGCGGGCCTGACCGCCACCACCCGCAACTGGAACACCGTGGCGAAACTGGTGGAGATGACACGTGTCTGAGCCATCGCCCGCCGTGGCCGCGGCCGTCGAAGGCGAACTCCGCCTGCTGGACCGCCGCCTGCGGGTCCGACGAGAGCGGCGACTCCGCGGCCCCGTCCGCCGACAGTGCGCAGAAGGGGGCCTTCCCGGTCACCCTCGACCACAAGTACGGTGCCACCACCGTCAAGAACGAGCCGAAGCGCATCGTCACCGTCGGCCTCTCCGACCAGGACGCCGTCCTCGCGCTCGGCAAGGCCCCGGTCGGCACCACCGAGTGGCTCGGCGAGTTCAAGGGCGCGGTCGGCCCCTGGGCCGAGAAGGCGCTCGGCGACAAGCCACGCCCCACCGTCCTCCACGACGACGGCACCGGCCCCCAGGTCGAGAAGATCGCCTCGCTCCGCCCCGACCTGATCCTCGCCCTGTACTCGGGTCTCACCAAGGACCAGTACCGCACCCTCTCCAAGATCGCCCCGGTCGTCGCCCAGCCCAAGGACGTCCCGGACTGGGGGATCTCCTGGCAGGACCAGACGGCACAGGTCGGCAAGGCCCTCGGCAGGAGCGACGAGGCGAAGGCGCTGGTCGCCAGGACCGAGAAGCACATCACCGACGCCGCGGCCGCGCACCCCGAGTTCAAGGGGAAGACCGCCGTCATGGCGACGCCGTACGAGGGCATGTACGTCTACGGTCCGCAGGACAACCGTTCCCGCGTGCTGACCGGCCTCGGCTTCCAACTCCCCACCGGCCTCGACAAGGTCGTCGGTGAGGCGTTCGGCGCCAACATCAGCAAGGAGCGCACCGACCTCCTCGACACCGACGCCGTCGCCTGGATCGTGACCGACCCGGCCAAGGACGCCAAGAAGCTCCACGCCGACCCGCTGTACGGCAAGCTCGACGCGGTCAAGGAAGGCCGCGAGGTGATGATCGAGGAGAGCAGCCACTTCGGCAGCGCCATCTCCTTCGTGAGCCCGCTGAGCATCCCGTACACCGTCGACCGCCTGGTCCCGATGCTGTCGGCCGCCGTCGACGGCAAGACGGACACGAAGGTCGTGCACCCCGCTTCCTGACGCCTTCCTCGGCCCACCCCGCCCCGCCGCGATCCGGCGGGACGGACCGACCACCCCCGCCGAACCGCCCGTGGCGTCGGGACGGACCCCCTGCTGAACCCCCCGTGAGGAACCGGACCGTGGAGCCAGCCCCGTGACCCGCCCCGCCCGATGGCGCCCCGCCCTGCTCGTGGCCGTGCTCGCCACCGTGCTGGTGGTGCTCTGCCTGCTCTCGCTCGGTCTAGGGGCCCTCCGGATCCCGCCGGGCGACGTCCTCAAGGCGCTTACCGGGCAACCGGCCGGGCCCCGCATCGAGGACGTGATCTGGTCGGTGCGCGTGCCGCGTACGGCCCTGGGGCTGGCTGCCGGCGCCGCCCTCGGCCTCTCCGGCTGTGTGATGCAGGCGCTCACCCGCAACCCGCTGGCCGACCCCGGCATCCTCGGCGTGAGCGCCGGTGCCGCCTTCGCCATCGTGCTCGCCGCCGGGGTCGCCGGGATCGGCTCACTGCTCGGCTACATCTGGTTCGCGTTCGCCGGGGCGATGGCGGCGAGCATCGTCGTCTATCTGCTGGGTCGGATGGGACGCTCCGGTTCGACGCCGGTGAAACTGGCCCTCGCCGGAGTCGCGGTGACCGCCGTGCTCTCCTCGCTGACCAGCGCCGTCGTCCTCACCGACCCGGCCGCGCTGGACCGCTTCCGGTTCTGGTCGGCCGGCTCGCTCGCCAACCAGGACGCCTCCACCGTGCTGCGGATCCTGCCCTTTCGGGCTCGGCACCCTCCTCGCCCTGGCGAGCGCCCCCGCCCTCAACAGCCTCGCCCTCGGCGACGACGTGGCCGCATCCCTCGGCCGCAGACTCGGCCTCGTACGCCTCCAGGGCGTCGTCGCCGTCACCCTGCTCACCGGTGCGGCGGTCGCCGTGATCGGCCCCGTCGTCTTCATCGGCCTGGTCGTCCCGCACGTCGCCAGGGTCCTCGCCCAGTCCGCCGGACTCGGCCCCGACCACCGCTGGCTGCTGCCGCTCTCGGCCGCCCTCGCGGCCGGGCTGCTGCTCGGCGCGGACATCCTCGGCCGGGTGATCGCCCGGCCCGTCGAGGTCCAGGCCGGGATCATCGTCGCCTTCGTCGGCGGCCCGTTCTTCATCGCCCTGGTCCGCCGACGCCGGCTCGCGGAGGTATGACCGTGACCACGCGTTCCCTGAGCTCGAAGACCGCCGCCCGCCCCTTCCGCCTCGCCTTCCCGCCGGTCTCCGGCACCCTGCGCCCCCGGCAGCTCGCCGTCTGCGCGGGCCTCGCCGTCGCCGTGTTCGTGGCCCTGTGCTGGAACGTCTCCATCGGCGAGTACGGCATCCCCCTCAAGGACGTCGCCCGTGCCCTGACCGGCTCCGGCGATCCGGGTACCCTGCTCGTCGTCCAGGAGCTGCGGCTGCCCCGGGCCATGACGGGACTGCTCGCGGGCATCGCGTTCGGCATGTCCGGGGCCCTGTTCCAGACGATGACCCGCAACCCGCTGGCCAGCCCCGACATGATCGGCCTCACCCAGGGCGCCGGGACCGCCGTCGTCGCGGGCATCGTGCTGGGCTGGGACCTCGGCCTCGGCACCCAGGCCCTCGGCCTGCTCGGCGCCCTCACCAGCGCCCTGCTGGTCTACGGGCTCGCCTGGCGGCGCGGCACCACCGGCTACCGCATCATCCTCGTCGGCATCGGCGTCTCCTGGATCTGCCTCAGCGTCACCGACTTCCTGCTCGCCCGGGGCGGCCGCTTCCAGGCGCAGGCCGCGCTCGGCTGGCTCGTCGGCAACCTCAACGGCCGCGACTGGCAGCAGGCCGCGCCCCTCGCCTACTCCCTGATCGTGCTGGTCCCCGCGGCCCTGCTGATCGGCCGGCTGATGCGTACGCTGCAACTCGGCGACGACGTCGCCAGGGGGCTCGGCACCCGGGTCCAAGCCGTCCGTCTCACCGTGCTGCTCACCGGCGTCGGCCTGGTCGCCTTCGCCACTGCGGCGGCCGGGCCCGTCGCGTTCGTGGCGCTCGCCGCCCCGCAGATCGCCCAGCGGCTCTGCCGCACGGCCTGGCCGCCCCCGCTCGCCGGCGGACTGACCGGCGCCGTCATCGTCCTCGCGTCCGACGTCCTGGCACGCGAACTGATCCCCGGCACCGAACTGCCCGTCGGGATCGTCACCGGAGTGCTCGGCGCCCCGGTGCTGCTCTGGCTGCTCATCCGCGTCAACCGCGCGGGCTCAGGAGGCTGACCGATGTCCACCGCCGAACCCGAACTGAGGGCCGAAGGCCTGCACCTGGGCTACGACGACCGGGCCGTCGTCTCCGGACTCGACCTGGCCGTGCCGCCGGGGCGGATCACCGCCATCGTCGGCGCCAACGCCTGCGGGAAGTCGACCCTGTTGCGCGCCCTGGCCCGGCTGCTGGCCCCCCGCGAAGGGGCGGTCAGCCTGGACGGACGCGCCCTGCACACCATCCCCACCCGGGAGTTGGCCCAGCGGCTCGGCATCCTCCCGCAGTCGCCTGTCGCCCCCGAGGGCCTGACCGTCATCGACCTGGTCAACCGGGGGCGCTCCCCGCACCAGACGTGGTGGCGGCAGTGGACCAAGGCCGACGAGCAGGCGGTGCACGACGCGCTGGCCGCCACCGGCACCACCGACCTCGCCGACCGCGCCGTGGACGAGCTCTCCGGGGGCCAGTGCCAGCGCGCCTGGATCGCCATGGCCGTCGCCCAGGGCACCCCGGTCCTCCTCCTGGACGAGCCGACGACCTACCTCGACCTCGCCCACCAGATCGACGTCCTGGACCTCGTCGTCGACCTCAACCGCCGTGAGGGACGCACGATCGTCATGGTCGTGCACGACCTCAACCAGGCCTGCCGGTACGCCGATCACGTCATCGCGATGAAGAAGGGCGCCATCGTCGCCGAGGGTGCCCCCGCCGACGTCATCACCGCCGGGACGGTCGAGGACGTCTTCGGACTGCGCTGCCAGGTCGCCACCGACCCGGTGAGCCGGACCCCGCTGGTGATCCCGGTCGGCCGCCACCACACCCCGGCCGCCGGCCGGCCGCCGGAGACGCTCGCCTGACCGGCCGGGACGCCCGGTGGAGCCCCGAATGGCCCACCGTAGCGGAACGCGATTGGCCCGGGAGCCCGCGCCAATCGGTTCCTAGGCTGGGACCATGAGCACCCCGCACCGCACCACCGTCGACTTCTTCTTCGACCCCGCCTGCCCGTTCGCCTGGATCGCCTCCCGCTGGATGCTGGAGGTGGAGCAGCGGCGCGACATCGAGCTCCGGTTCCGGCCCATGAGCCTGTACCTGCACAACCAGGGCAACGAACTGGCCCCCTGGTACCGCGAGTTGGTCGACAAGTCGATCGGTCCGGTCCGGGTCGCCGTCGCCGCGTCCGCCGCCCACGGCGAGGAGATCCTGCGGGACCTCTACACCGCGCTGGGTACCCGCATCCACCAGCACGAGGAGCAGGACTTCGACGCCGTGATCGCCGCCTCCCTCGCCGAACTGGGCCTGCCCGCCGAGCTGGTCAGGGCCGCGCACTCGACGGCGTACGACGAAGAGGTCGCCCGCGGCCACGACGCGGGCAAGGACCCGGAGCAGGACGCGTACGTGGGCACGCCGACGATCCACGTCGACGGCACGGTGTGGTTCGGTCCGGTCCTGAACGCGATCCCGCGCGGTGAGGAGGCGGCCGGACTCTTCGACAGCTTCCGGGTGCTGGCCAACCACCCGGGCTTCTTCGAGCTCAAGCGCGCCCGCTCGGGCGGCCTGTCCTACGACTGACCGGCCGGGGGCTCACGCCGACAGCGAGGCCCGCGCCGTCACCCGCGCCTCGTCGTACCGGTCCAGCAGCAGCCGCGCCAACTCCGGTGCGGGGCCCAGCACATCGGCCAGCACGTCCGCCCCGGCCGCCTCCGCGCCCGCCGCGATGCGGTCGGGGAGCCGGCCGGGCGCGATGACGTACGGCGCCACCGCCACGCGCTCCACGCCCTCGGCGCGCAGGGCCCGTACCGCGTCCTCGGTGCGGGGCAGGGATACGGAGGCGAACGCAGGTCGCACGGCGCACCAACCGGTGTGCCGCAGCTCCCGCGCGATTTCAGCGATCACTGCGATCGCCTCCGGGTCGGAGGACCCCGCCGAGGCCAGCACCAGCCCGGTCCGGGGAAGGTCGCCGGGGCGGACCCCGGCCTCCCGCAGCCGTCGCCCCAGCGTGGCGTGGAGCAGCGGGGACGGGCCGAGCACGTCGGCCTGGCGGATACGCAGCCGGGGCAGCCTCGCCCGGGCCTCGCGCAGGACCGAGGGGATGTCGGTCTTGGCGTGGAACGCCCGGGTCAGCAGCAGGGGCAGGGCGACCACATCGTCGGTCCCCTCCGCGGCCAGGCGCTCCAGCACCCGGGGCACGGAAGGGGCGTTGAACTCCAGGAACGCCGTCTCCACGCGCAGCCCCGGCCGCTGCGCCCGCACCCGCTCGGTGAGGGCGTGCACGGTCGCGGCGTGGCGAGGATCGCGGCTGCCGTGGGCGATGACGAGGAGGACGGGGTGGGACATGGCGTGACTCAGTTCTTGACGAGGAGACCGCGGCTGCGCAGCACCCACCGCTCCAGCGGACTGAAGATCAGCAGGTCGATGGCGATGCCGACGAACAGGATGAGCAGGATCGAGAGGAAGACCCCGGGCATGTCGAAGTTGCTTCGGCCGTTCTCCAGCAACTGCCCAAGACCCAGGCCCAGTTCGGGGGATGAGGCGATGATCTCGGCGGCCATCAGCGAGCGCCAGGAGAACGCCCAGCCCTGCTTGAGCCCGGCCAGGTAGCCGGGCAGCGCGGCCGGGAGCACGATGTGCCACGTCCCGCGGATCCCGGACGCGCCCAGGGTGCGGCCCGCCCGCAGGAACAGCGGCGGCACCTGGTCGACACCGGAGACCAGCCCGTTGGCGATCGAGGGCACCGCGCCCAGCAGGATCACCGCGTACATCATGCTGTCGTTCAGCCCGAGCCAGATGACCGCCGGGGCCACCCACGCCACCGACGGCAGCGACTGGAGCCCGGACAGGATCGGCCCGATCGCGGCCCGGACCAGCTTCACCCGGGCGACCAGCAGCCCCAGCGGCGTACCGATCGCCACCGCGAGGAGGAAGCCGAGCAGACCGCGCGAGACGCTGGTCCAGACGACCTCCAGCAGCGTGCCCTGGAGCCACATCGCCTTGGCGCTGTCCCACACCGCGGACGGCGGCGGCAGCTTGTAGACCTCGGTGACCTGGGCGCGGACCAGCAGCTCCCAGACCACCAGGACCAGCGCCACCGCCACGACGGGCGGCAGCACCTTGCTCCGCAGGACCTCGCGCACCGGGGTGCGGCGGATCTGCACCGCGTCCAGGGCGTCGAGACCGGCCTCCAGCCCCGCCAGATCGTCGGGCTTCGCGTCGACGGGACCGGCCGGTCCGTCCGGCCGCTTCCGGCCGGACGTGATGTCAGTGCTGGCCATGTCGGCGGATCTCCCCACGCAGTTCTTCGGTGATCTCGACGGACAGCTCCGCCACGGCGGTGTCCTCGATACGGCGCGGCTGCTCGATGTCGACCGTCCACTCCCGGGCGATCCGGCCCGGCCGGGACGACAGCAGCACGACGCGCTGCGCGAGCCGTACGGCCTCGCGCACGTTGTGCGTGACGAAGAGGACCGAGGCGTTCGTCTCGCGCCAGATCCGGGTCAGCTCGTCGTGCAGCACATCGCGGGTGATGGCATCCAGCGCCGCGAACGGCTCGTCCATCAGCAGCAGTTGGCTGTCCTGGGCGAGCGCGCGGGCCATCGCCACCCGCTGCCGCATACCGCCGGAGAGCTCATGCACCCGCTTGCCGTACGCACCGCCGAGACGGACGAGCGCGAGCAGCCGCTCGGCCTCGGTGCGGCGCTGCGCCTTGGGGACCCCGCGCAGCCGCAGGGCCAGTTCGATGTTCTTGCCCGCGGTCAGCCACGGGAAGAGGGCGTGCTCCTGGAACATCAGGGCCGGCCGCCCGCCGGGGGTCTCGATGGACCCCGCGGTCGGGCGGTCGAGTCCGGCCACCAGGTTGAGCAGCGTCGACTTGCCGCACCCGGAGGCTCCCAGGAGGGTGACGAACTCACCCGGAGCGACATCGAGGGAGATGTCGTCCAGGACGAGCTGCTGCCCCGTGGGTCCGGCGAAGGACTTCGAGACGTGCGAGAGACGGGCGGCGTGCTCGACCGCCGTACGGTCCTCGGCCTTGGTGAGGGTGGTGGTCGCCATGGTCGTCACCTCCTGGGAATCCTGGGAATCCGACGGGTCCGGGTACGGGTGGGCGGGCTACTTGACGCCGAGACCGGCGTCGTCGACCTCAGGCTGGCCGTCGGCCTTCAGGATCTTGTTGAGCGGGCCCAGGTCGTAGATGCCCTCCAGCTTCGGGTCCTGAAGGAGACCGGCCTTGACCGAGTACCCGGCCTGCGTCTTGAGCGTGGTGGCCAGCGGGTCGTTGGTGAGCTCGATGGACTCCCACGCCGGGTCGAGGATCTCCTTCGGCAGCGGCTTGCCGCTCAGCTTCTCCAGCGCCTTGTTGGCCGACGCCTTGGCCTCTTCGGGGTTGGCCTTGATCCACTTGTTGGTGGACACCGACCCCTTGACCACTGCTTCGACGACATCGGGGTGCGCGTCGAGGAACTTCTGCGACACGATGATGTGCGTGATCACGAACTTCTTGTCCGGCCACAGGTCCTTCTCGTCGAGAAGCACCTTCGCGCCCTCGGAGACCAGCTTGGATGCGGTCGGCTCCGGGACCCACGCGCCGTCCAGCGAACCGGACTTGTAGGCGTCGGGCGTCACCTTGTTGTCCGAGCGGACCACGGAGACGTCACCCTTGCCGCTCTGCGGGTCGACCTTCCAGCCCTTCTCGGAGATCCAGTTGAGGAAGGCCACGTCCTGGGTGTTGCCGATCTGCGGGGTGGCGATCCGCTTGCCCTTGAGGTCGTCCAGGGTCTTGATCTTCTTGGGGTTGACGACCAGCTTCACGCCTCCGGAGGCCGCGCCGCCCACGATCCGCAGGGCCTTGCCCTGGGACTTGACGTAGGCGTTGATGGCGGGGGAGGGGCCGATGAAGCCGATGTCGATCGAGCCCGCGTTCAGCGCCTCGATCTCGGAGGGGCCGGCGTTGAAGGTCGTGGACTCGACCTTGGTGCCGCCCAGCTCCTTCTGGATGGTGCCTTCCTGGATACCGACCAGGGCGGTGGCGTGCGTGAGGTTCGGGAAGTAGCCGATCTTCACGGTGTCCGCGGAGAGCTTCTTCTCTCCGCTGGAGACGTTCGCCTTCTTCGCGTCGTCGTCCTTGGCGTCGGAGCCGTAGCCGCAGGCGGTGGCGGCCAGGGCGAGCAGCGGCAGGGCGGCGACAGCGGCGATGGAGCGGCGAACGGTGGAACGGGGGGCAGGCACGGGAGGCTTTCCTCTCGTTGGCCCGGTACGCGCGTCCCGCTGGTGGTCAGGGGGGCGCGGCCGGGAGATCGGCAGGTCTTCGGCGGTACGGGCGGTGCGGGTGGTGCGGGTGGTGCGGGTGGGCGCGCAAGCGGTGCGCGTACGTCATCACGCACATCGCCCCTCGCCTCCCTGGCCGCTGCCGAGGGCGCCGCTGCCCACGCGGCCGCCCTCCTTCGCGAAGGTCGAGAAGAAGTCGTCGGTCATCAGAAGTCCCACTCGGCGTCGTCGTCGGCCCCGGCCGCTTCCGGAGCGGCGGCGAAGGAGGCCCCCGCCATGCCGGCACTGAGCGTCGTACCGTCCGCGGGGTCGATCAGCAGGAACGATCCGGTGCGCCGGGAGTCGGCGTACGTGTCGAGCGCGAGCGGCTCGGCGGTCCGCACGACGACCCGGCCGATGTCGTTGGCGACCAGCTGCCCCGGCGCCGGGTGCTGGGAGAGGTCGTCCAGGGTGAGCCGGGACGGGATGTCCTTGACGATCGCCTTGACCGTACGGGTGGTGTGCTTCAGCAGCACCCGCTGACCCACCGAGAGCGGCTGGTCCGCCACATGGCAGACGGTCGCCTCGACGTCCTGCGTCACCGGCGGCGCGTCGTCGGTGAGGGCGATCAGGTCGCCGCGCGAGATGTCGATGTCATCGGCCAGCCGGAGCGTCACCGACTGCGGCGCCCAGGCGATGTCGACGCTCTCGCCGAGCGCGTCGATGCCGGTGATCGTGGTGGTGCGGCCCGAGGGGAGTACGGAGACGGCCTCGCCGACCCGGAAGACCCCGGCGGCGATCTGACCGGCGTACCCCCGGTAGTCCGGGTGCTCGGCGGTCTGCGGGCGGATCACGTACTGGACGGGGAAGCGCGCGTGGCAGGCGGTGAGGTCGTGGCTGACCGGGACGGTCTCCAGGTGCTCCAGGACGGTCGGACCGCCGTACCAGTCCATGTGCGCGGACGGCTCCACCACGTTGTCCCCGGCCAGCGCGGAGATGGGGATCGCGGTGATCTCCGGGACGCCGAGGGACGCGGCGTACGCGGTGAACTCCTCGGCGATCGCGGCGAACACGGGCTCCGCGTAGTCGACCAGGTCCATCTTGTTGACCGCCAGCACCACGTGCGGGACGCGGAGCAGCGCGGCGACGGCGGCGTGCCGGCGGGTCTGCTCGACCACCCCGTTGCGGGCGTCGACCAGCACCACGGCCAGCTCGGCGGTGGAGGCGCCGGTGACCATGTTGCGGGTGTACTGCACATGGCCCGGGGTGTCCGCGAGGATGAACCGGCGCCGGGTGGTGGCGAAGTAGCGGTAGGCGACGTCGATGGTGATGCCCTGCTCGCGCTCGGCCCGCAGCCCGTCGGTCAGCAGCGCCAGGTCCGGCGTCTCCTGGCCCCGGCTCAGCGACACCTGCTCGACGGCCTCCAGCTGGTCGGTGAGGATCGACTTGGAGTCGTGCAGCAGGCGTCCCACGAGGGTGGACTTGCCGTCGTCGACCGACCCGGCGGTGGCGAACCGCAGCAGGGTGGTGGCGCTCAACTGCGCACCCGATTCGAGGTGTGTGGTCATCTTAGAAGTACCCCTCGCGCTTGCGGTCTTCCATCGCGGCCTCGGACATCTTGTCGTCGGCGCGGGTCGCGCCCCGCTCGGTGAGCCGGGAGGCGGCGATCTCGGTGATCACGGCCTCCAGGGTGGTGGCGTCGGAGTCGACGGCACCGGTGCAGGACATGTCGCCGACCGTGCGGTAGCGCACCAGCCGGGTCTCGACCGCCTCGTGCTCCTTCGGACCGCCCCAGCCGCCGGCCGTCAGCCACATGCCGCTGCGGGAGAAGACCTCGCGCTCATGGGCGAAGTAGATCTCCGGAAGCTCGATGGACTCCCGCTCGATGTACTGCCAGACGTCCAGCTCGGTCCAGTTGGAGATCGGGAAGACCCGGACGTGCTCACCGGGGGCGTGCCGGCCGTTGTACAGCTGCCACAGCTCGGGGCGCTGGCGGCGCGGGTCCCACTGCGAGAACTCGTCGCGCAGCGAGAACACCCGCTCCTTGGCGCGCGCCTTCTCCTCGTCGCGCCGCCCGCCGCCGAACACCGCGTCGAAGCGGTGCCGCTGGATCGCCTCGGTCAGCGGGACGGTCTGGAGCGGGTTGCGGGTGCCGTCGGGGCGCTCGCGGAGCTTCCCGGCGTCGATGTACTCCTGCACGGAGGCGACATGGAGGCGCAGCCCGTGCTTCTTCACCGTACGGTCGCGGTACTCCAGGACCTCGGGGAAGTTGTGCCCGGTGTCCACGTGCAGCAGCGTGAACGGCACCGGCGCGGGCGCGAACGCCTTGAGCGCCAGGTGCAGCATCACGATGGAGTCCTTGCCGCCGGAGAACAGGATCACCGGCCGCTCGAACTCCCCCGCCACCTCACGGAAGATGTGCACCGCCTCCGACTCCAGGGAGTCCAGGTGGCTGAGCGCGTACGGATGGACGGTGCCCTCCGGCACGGTGGTGACGGTGCTCACGCCAGGCCCCTCTCGGTGAGCAGCGCGTGCAGCGCCGCCGCGGACTCCTGCACGGTCTGCTGGTGCGACTCGATCCGCAGGTCGGGCGATTCGGGTGCCTCATAGGGGTCGTCGACCCCGGTGAGACCGCTGATCTCGCCCGCCGCCTGCTTGGCGTACAACCCCTTCACATCACGTACGGAGCACACCTCGACGGGCGTCGCCACGTGCACCTCCAGGTAGGTGGTGGACTCGGCGGCGTGCCGCTTGCGGACCGCCTCGCGGCTGTCGGCGAACGGGGCGATGACGGGGACCAGCACCTTCACGCCGTTGGCGGCGAGCAGCTCGGCGACGAAGCCGATCCGGGCCACGTTGGTGTGCCGGTCCTCGCGGGAGAAGCCGAGCCCCGCGGAGAGGAACTCCCGGACCTCGTCGCCGTCGAGCACCTCCACCTTGTGGCCCTCGGTCCGCAGCCGGCCCGCCAGCTCGTACGCGATGGTGGTCTTGCCCGCGCTCGGCAGACCGGTGAGCCAGATGGTGGCTCCCGTCTCCGTCACGCTCATCGAACTCTCCTGATCAGTCGTCATCAGCCGTGCAACCCGCATTCGGTCTTGCCCCGTCCGGCCCAGCGGCCGGCCCGCGCGTCCTCGCCCTCCAGCACCCGGCGGGTGCAGGGCGCGCAGCCGACGGAGGCGTAACCGTCCATCAGCAGCGGGTTGGTGAGCACCCCGTGCTCGGCGACGTAGGCGTCCACCTCGTCCTGGGTCCAGCGGGCGATGGGGGAGACCTTCACCTTGCGGCGCTTGGCGTCCCAGCCCACGACCGGGGTGTTCGCCCGGGTCGGGGACTCGTCGCGGCGCAGCCCCGTCGCCCACGCGGCGTACCCGGTCAGCCCGTCCTCCAACGGCTTGACCTTGCGCAGCGCGCAGCACAGGTCGGGGTCGCGGTCGTGCAGCCGGGGGCCGTGCTCCGCGTCCTGCTCGGCCACGCTCTGCCGGGGGGTGATCGTGATGACGTTGACGTCCATCACCGCGTCCACCGCGTCCCGGGTCCCGATGGTCTCGGGGAAGTGGTAGCCGGTGTCCAGGAAGACCACGTCCACGCCCGGCATCACCCGCGAGGCCAGGTGTGCGACCACGGCGTCCTCCATGGAGGAGGTGACGCAGAAGCGCGGCCCGAAGGTGTCGGTCGCCCACTTCAGGATCTCGGTGGCGGAGGCGTCCTCCAGCTCCCGGCCCGCCCGCTCGGCCAGCTCCTGGAACTCGCTGTCCGTCAGCTCGCCGCTCAGCAGAGTGTCCGTCATATCCGGTCCCCTTCACCGTCGTTGCGCTGGACGCCCCGGGTCAGCAGCCCCAGGAACTTCAGCTGGAACGCACGGTTGCAGGAGGCACATTCCCAGGCGCCGTGACCGGTCTCATTGGGGCGCAGGTCCTCGTCGCCGCAGTACGGGCAGTGGAACGGGGCGGCTCGCTCGCTCATGACAGCGACTCCGCACCGGCGCGCGCCGCCCAGGTCGCGAAGCGCTCGCCGTCCTCGCGCTCCTCCTGGAAGCGGCCGAGCACCCGCTCGACGTAGTCCGGCAGTTCGGCCGAGGTGACCTTCAGACCACGGACCTTGCGGCCGAACCCGGCCTCCAGCCCGAGCGCGCCACCGAGGTGGACCTGGTAGCCCTCGACCTGGTTGCCGTCGTCGTCCAGCATCAACTGGCCCTTGAGACCGATGTCCGCGACCTGGATACGGGCGCAGGCGTTCGGGCAGCCGTTGACGTTGATGGTGATCGGGTGGTCGAACTCCGGGATGCGGCGCTCCAGTTCGTCGATGAGCGAGGCGCCGCGCGCCTTCGTCTCGACGATCGCCAGCTTGCAGAACTCGATGCCGGTGCAGGCCATCGTGCCGCGCCGGAACGGGGAGGGCGTGACCCGCAGGTCGAGCGCCTCCAGACCGGCGACCAGGGACTCGACCTGCTCCTCGGCCACGTCCAGCACGATCATCTTCTGCTCGGCGGTGGTCCGCACCCGGCCGGAGCCGTGCTGGTCCGCCAGGTCGGCGATCTTGGTGAGCGTGGTCCCGTCGACCCGGCCCACCCGCGCGGCGAAGCCGACGTAGAAGCGGCCGTCCTTCTGCCGGTGCACCCCGAGGTGGTCGCGCCAGGTCTGGACGGGCTGCTCGGGGGCGGGGCCGTCGACCAGCTTGCGCTGGAGGTAGTCGTCCTCCAGGACCTGCCGGAACTTCTCCGCGCCCCAGTCCGCGACCAGGAACTTCAGGCGGGCTCGGGTGCGCAGCCGCCGGTAGCCGTAGTCGCGGAAGATCCCGATGACGCCGCCGTACACGTCGGCGACCTCGTCCAGCGGCACCCAGGCGCCGAGGCGGACCCCGAGCTTGGGGTTGGTGGAGAGGCCGCCGCCGACCCAGAGGTCGAAGCCGGGACCGTGCTCCGGGTGGTTCACGCCGACGAACGCGATGTCGTTGATCTCGTGCGCCACGTCCAGCTGCGGGGAGCCGGAGACCGCGGACTTGAACTTGCGGGGCAGGTTGGAGAAGTCGGGGTTGCCGATGAACCGGCGCTGGATCTCGTCGATCGCGGGGGTGCCGTCGATGATCTCGTTCTCGGCGATGCCCGCGACGGGGGAGCCGAGGATCACGCGCGGTGTGTCACCGCAGGCCTCGGTGGTGGACAGGCCCACCTCCTCCAGGCGCCGCCAGATCTCCGGCACGTCCTCGATGCGGATCCAGTGGTACTGCACGTTCTGCCGGTCGGTGAGGTCGGCGGTGCCGCGCGCGAACTCCTGGGAGATCTCCCCGATCACCCGCAGCTGCCGCGTGGTCAGCCGGCCGCCGTCGATCCGGACGCGCAGCATGAAGAACTTGTCGTCCAGCTCCTCCGGCTCCAGCACCGCGGTCTTCCCGCCGTCGATGCCGGGCTTGCGCTGGGTGTACAACCCCCACCAGCGCATACGGCCGCGCAGGTCGTTCGGGTCGATGGAGTCGAAGCCGCGCTTGGAGTAGATCGTCTCAATACGTGTCCGTACGTTGAGACCGTCGTCGTCCTTCTTGAACTGCTCGTTCCCGTTGAGGGGGGTGTGGTGGCCCACGGCCCACTGACCCTCGCCACGGTGGCGTCCGGCCTTGCGGCGGGGCGTGGTGGTCGCAGGCTGTTCCGGGGTTGCGGCCATGACAGTACGTCCTTCGGGACTGCGGGAGGGCGGCTCTGAACGGCGCACTCGCGCTGAGGCGCGGCGGTGCGCTGGGTTCAGGCAGAGGTAAGAGGGTGCGGCGGGTGCTGGGACTCTCAGCCCGCCGGACAGATGGCGCTGGACATGCGGCAGAGGTCGACGTGGCGCCGACTCACCAGGGCAATTCCAGTTCCAGACATGACGGAAGCGTGTCACGCGGATCTCGGGGCAGTCCACCACTATCCACGATGTGGACGACATCGTCTCGCGGATCGAGACACTGTGGTCTCGGTCACGTGCCGCAACGGCGGCAAGCGGGGCAAGCGGGGTGAATCGCCCCAGGGTGGGGCGGAGGGGAGGATCAGCCGCCGTACGCTCCCGGCCACGGCCCCGGGGCCGCCACCTCCGCCTCCACCGCGGTCTTCGTGTCGAAGAGCCGGAAGCCGCGGCGCAGGTAGTTGTCCATGGCGTACGGGCCGTCCTTCGAGCACGTGTGCAGCCACACCCGCTCCGTCCGCGGCCGCTCGGGCCACCGCTCCGCCAGGTCCCAGGCGCGCGCCACCCCGTACGAGAGGAGGTGGCCGCCGATCCGCCGGCCCCGGAAGGCCGGGATGAGCCCGAAGTACATGATCTCGACCACGCCGTCGTCCTGCGGGTCCAGCTCCACGTACCCGGCCGGCGTCCCGTTCGCGTACGCCACCCAGGTCTCCGCCCCGGGCCGCTCCAGCGCCTCCTGCCACCGGGCGTAGGTCATCCCCAGCCGGTCGGTCCACCGGATGTCGCCGCCCACCGCCGTGTAGAGGAAGCGGCTGAACTCCGGCAGCGGCACCTCGGACCGCACGATCCGCACGTCACCCTCGGGTACGGCGGCGGGCCGCAGATCGGCGGGCGAGGTCTGTTCGAGCGACCAGATGGTCACCTCGGTGGTCGCCTCGCTGATCGATTCGGCGGTCGCCTCGGTACGGGACGCGGTGGGCTGGGTGGGGTTGCTCATGGCGGCCAGAAAACCATGCCGCCACCGGCCGGCGCACAGCGGGCCCGCCACCGGCCCGCCCTCCGGCTCTCGCCCTGGCCCGCCCACCGGCCCGCCCACCGGCCCTCGCCCTGGACCGTCCACCGGCCCGCCCACCGGCCCTCGCCCCGGCCCGCCCGCCGGCCCGCCCCTCCGCCCCGGTCAGGCCGGTGCGGCCCCCCGCCGCGCCCCCGTCACCACCGGCGCCTTCGAGTGCGGCAGCAGGTCGGCGGGGTGCTCCGGGTGGACCACCTCCACCTCCACCCCGTCCCCGAAGCGGTACGGGCGGTGCGCCAGCACCTCCGCCAGGTGGCGCCGGAGCCGGGAGACCTCGGCCCGTACCGTCACCGTCCGGGTCGCGTCCCCGAAGATGTCCTGCGCCAGCTCGGAGGCGGTACGCCCCTCACGGTGCACCGCCAGCGCGTACAGCAGCTCCGCGTGGCGCGGCGAGAGCCGCTGCGTCGAGGTGCCCAGCGGACCCACCAGATGCACGGCGAGCGCCCGCGGCCGGCTCAGGTCGAGCACCGCCCGGCGCGGCGCCCCCTCCGCCGTACCGTCCGACACCTGCACCAGCCAGCCACCCGGCAGCGGCTCCACCCGGCACATCCCGAGCGAGGGCAGCCACACCCGGCCCGCCCGCAGCGACTTCGGCAGCGGCAGCCGGTCCACCGGCGGCATCCCGGTCACCGCCGCCAGCCAGCCGTGGGTGTCCACCGCCATCGCCCGGCCGCCCAGCCGGCACAGGATGGGCGCCGCCACCGCGCGCAGCCGTTCGATCGCCACCAGGTGACGGGTGCGGATGTCGGCCTCGGCGAGCCGCGCCACCGAGTCCACCAGGGCCAGCGTCGCCGGATGGAACATGGCGGCCGGACCGCTGATGTCGACGATCCCCACCAGCCGCCCGTCCCGGGGGTCACGGACCGGGGCCGCCGCACAGGTCCAGTTGTGCAGCGCCCGGATGAAGTGTTCGGCCGAGTGGACCTGGATGGGCGCGCGGGCGGCCAGCGCCGTACCGATCGCGTTCGTCCCCGTCGCCGCCTCCGCCCAGGCGGCCCCCTCCTCCAGGCAGATGTCATGGGCCCGGTGCAGCACCCCGGAGTCGCCCTGGCGCCACAGCACCCGGCCCTCCACATCCGTGACCACCATGATCTGCTGCGCCGCGTCGGCTATCGAGGCGAGCCCCGCCCGCAGCAGCGGCATCACCTCGCCCAGCGCCGTGCTGTGCCGCCGGTGCTCGATCTCCTCCGCCCGCAGCAGCTCGCTCTCCGGCGACTGCTCCGGGTCGATGCCGCTGCGCACCACCCGCTGCCAGGAGGCGTCGATCTCCGCCCGCGGGGCGACGGAGGACCGCTCGCCCGCCAGCCGGGCCTCCCTGGCCAGGTGGAGCAGCCGGGTCGCGCGGTCCGCTTCCTGGCCGATCACCCGCACCACCCCGGCAGAACCTGTCCGACTCATGGTCCGTCCCCGTTCCCCCCGAAACACTTCGCGCTCTCCGACCCCATCCTGCCGCTGCCGGGACGTCCCCATCGCGCAGTCCCCACATCGGTTGCAACCCCCTGCAACTCTGGCGATGCCCCACCGGACCGTACGAGAGTGGCAGCGTGCCGTACGCCGGGCCCGTGCCCGGCGATCGGCACGGTTCCAGCATGGAGGGTGGTGCCGTGTCGGCGCAGCACCACCCTCCGTCGCTTCCCCCGGCTTACTCCGCGGCCCCGCTCACTCCGCGACGGGCCGGGCCCGCGCCACCACCGAGGCCAGATCCAGCGTGTGCGGCAGGGTCCCGAACGCCGTGCCCCAGTCCCCGCCGAGCCGCGAGGCGCAGAACGCGTCGGAGACCTCCGGCGGCGCCCAGCGCACCAGCAGCGACCCCTGGAGCACCAGCGCCATGCGTTCCACCAGCCGCCGGGCCCGCGCCTCGATGCCCTCCAGGTCCGCCAGCTCGGTCAGCAGGTCCTTGATGGCCGCGTCCAGCCGGTGATCGGCCCCGCGCGCCTTCCCGACCTCCCGCAGGAACGCGTCCAGCGCCTGCGGCTCCCGCTGGAGCGCGCGCAGCACATCGAGCGCCTGTACGTTGCCCGAGCCCTCCCAGATCGAGTTGAGCGGCGCCTCGCGCAGCAGCCGGGGCATCCCGGACTCCTCCACGTACCCGTTGCCGCCCAGGCACTCCAGCGCCTCGCCGACGACCGGGGTGCAGCGCTTGGTCACCCAGTACTTCGCGGCGGGCACCGCGAGCCGCAGGAACGCCCGCTCCTCCTCGGTGTCCGTGTCGTACGCCGACGCCAGCCGCATCGCCAGCACCGTCGCCGCCTCCGACTCCAGCGCCAGGTCGGCCAGGACGTTGCGCATCAGCGGCTTGTCGATCAGCAGCCCGCCGAACGCACTGCGGTAGGTGCTGTGGTGGATCGCCTGGGCCACCGCCTGCCGCATCAGCGCCGCCGAACCCACCACGCAGTCCAGCCGCGTCGCCGCCACCATCTCGATGATGGTGCGCACCCCGCGCCCCTCCTCGCCGACCCGGCGGGCCCAGGTCCCGTCGAACTCGACCTCGCTGGAGGCGTTGGACTTGTTGCCGAGCTTGTCCTTCAGCCGCTGGATCGCAAAGACGTTGCGCGAACCGTCCGGCAGGACCCGAGGCACCAGGAAGCAGGTCAGCCCGCCCGGCGCCTGTGCCAGCACCAGGAACCCGTCCGACATCGGCGCCGAACAGAACCACTTGTGCCCGGTGAGCAGGTACTCGCCCTCACCGGAGAGCGGCTCCGCCCGGGTCGTGTTGGACCGCACGTCGGTGCCGCCCTGCTTCTCCGTCATGCCCATCCCGAAGAGCACCCCGGCCTTCTCGGACGCGGGCCGCAGCCCCTCCTCGTACACGTACGAGGTCAGCCGCGGCTCCCACTCGGCGGCCAGCGCCGGGTCGGTCCGCAGCGCGGGCACCGCGGCGTGCGTCATCGACAGCGGGCAGCCGTGCCCCGCCTCGGCCTGCGTCCAGACCAGGAATCCGGCCGCACGCCGGACATGCCCGGCCGGGCGGCCCCAGGCGTCGGTCAGTCCGGCGGCGACGGCGTGGCCCAGGAGCCGGTGCCAGGACGGGTGGAACTCCACCTCGTCGATCCGGTTCCCGTACCGGTCGTGGGTGCGCAGCACGGGCGGGTGCTCGTTCGCCTGCGCACCCCACTCCTGGGCCTGCGCCGAACCCGCGGACCGCCCGAGCGTTACGAGCTCCTCCCGCGCCCCGGGCAGAACGCCCGGCTCGATGTGCCGCTCGACGGCCTCGGACAGGGCCCGGTCGGCGGTGAAGACGTCATAGCCGACCAGCGGCGGAACCTGATTGGTCACTGTGTGGGTGGTGGCTGCCATGCCGATACGGTAAGGAGGTGCAGGCAGCAAATGAAACACCCGAGCGGCCACCGGGCCGGCTCCACCGGGCCCGAGCCCTCTACCGCAACGTCTCCAAGCGGCGGATGGCATGGCAGTTGCTCAAGGACACCGTCAACTCGTGCATCGAGTACCGGATCCTCGGGCTGGCTGCCGAAGCGGCCTTCTTCACCCTGCTCTCCCTGCCGCCGCTGCTGCTCGGCCTGATCGGCCTGCTCGGTTACGTCGACGAGTGGACGACCACCACCACGGTCGCCTCCATCGAGCGCAACATCCTCTCGGCCTCGCAGACCGTGCTCTCCGAGCGCGGGGTCAATGACTTCGCCAGACCGCTGCTGGACGACGTCACCACCGGCGCCCGCCCCGACGTCATCTCCATCGGCTTCGCCATCGCGCTGTGGTCCGGCTCCCGCGCGGTGAACGTCTTCATCGACACCATCACCGTCATGTACGGCCTCGACGGCCACCGCGGCATCGTCAAGACCCGGCTGCTCGCCTTCCTGCTGTACGTCGTCGCCCTGCTGCTGGGCGCGGTGGTGCTGCCGCTGCTCGTCGTGGGCCCCGACCGGGTGGTCGAGTTCGTGCCCTGGGGCACCGAGGTCATCGCCGTCCTGTACTGGCCGCTGGTCATACTGCTGACCATCGCGTTCCTCACGACCCTCTACCACGTGTCCGTCCCCGTGCGATCGCCCTGGATCGAGGACGTGCCCGGAGCGCTCGTGGCGCTCGCGATGTGGGTGCTCGGCAGCTTCCTGCTGCGGATCTACCTCACCAACACGGTCGAAGGCCCCACGATCTACGGCTCCTTGGCCGCGCCCATCGCCGTCCTCCTCTGGATCGGTATCTCCGCCTTCGCCGTCCTGGTCGGCGCCGCGGTCAACGCGGCCATCGACCACGTGTGGCCCTCCGTCGCCACCGCCGCGGCCCGCGAAGCCACCGAACGGGTCCGGGCCGCGCAGGCCGCCGAGTTCGTCGCCCGGACCCGCCCGTCCTGGGACGGCATGGACGACGACGAGGACGACGACCCCGCCTACATGCCCTCGGAGTTCCCGGAGCGCTGGTCCCGCTTCCTGCCCCCCGACGACGTCAAGGCGCGGCTCCAGTCGACCTGGGAGAAGGAGCCGAGGGAGGCGAAGGAGCCCAAGGAGCAGGCCGGCAGGGAGAACAGCAGGTCGGGCAAGGAGTCCGGACAGCCCCGGGACGACTCCGGGCCACCGTTCTCCTGACCCCGCGTCGGCGTGGCGACATGCCCCAGGAACAGCAGCGGTACCGGGAACGGCCCTCCCGGCTGCCCGGTGCCGTCGTCCGGACCTGGGAGGCCCCCGACCACCCGCCCGGGAGGGCCCGCTCCGTGCTGCCGGACGGCTGCACGGACCTGATCGGGACCGGTGGCCGCCTGGTCGTCGCGGGCCCGGACACCCGCGCCTTCGAGGTGGAACCGCAGAACCGGGCCTCGTGCGCCGCGATCCGCTTCGCCCCGGCACCGCGCCCGTACTCCTCGGCGTACCGGCGGACGAACTGCGCGACCACCGGGCCGAGCTCGCCGACCTCTGGCCCTCGGCGGCCGTACGCCGAAGCGGCCTGCGCGGCGGGCTGCACCGACCAGGCCCATCTCGCCCGTGAGACGCGCGACCTGGCCGGCACGACCCTGGGGGGCCTACTTCTCGGCGGACGGCACGGAGGCGTCGGCGAACAGCGACACCCCGCAGCCGTCCGGGTCCAGCACCACCGCGTAGCGCTGCCCCCACACCGCGTCCCAGGGCTTCAGGTGCCCGGCGTACCCGGCACCGATGAGCTCCGCGTACCGGGCATCCACCTCCGCCGGGCTGTCGCAGACGAACCCCAGCCCGAGCCGCTCCCCGCCCGCCGGACGCTCCCAGCTCGGGTCGAACGAGAGGATGACGTCCTCGGTGTCCCACAGCAGCCGCTGCCCCCCGGGCAGGTCCACCTCCACGTGCGGGGCGGACTCCGCCCCGGCCGGGATGTCGAGGCCGAGCCTGCGGTAGAAGGCGAGCGAGGCCGCCAGGTCGGCCGTGATGATGCTGATCGCGTCGAATCGTGGAGTCATGGAACGACGGTAGGCGCTCGCCGCCCCCGGGGTCTTGTACCAATCGGACACGGGGTGTCCACCGAAGTCACCCCCGGCAGTCGTCCACCGAAGTCCCCGCCCCGGTCAGCGCGAGCCCCAGATCCGCCCGTTCGGTCACCCATCGCGTCGGGCGGTGGCGCGGGTCGCCGGTCACCGCGTGCAGCGCCCGCTGGAGCTCCAGCAGCCTGGCGGCCCCGATCCGCTCGCCCCAGGCCAGCGGCCCGGCCGGGTAGCCCAGGCCGGTCGTCACCGCCAGGTCGATGTCGTCGGGGGTGGCGAGCGAGCGCTCCGCGATCGAGGCGCCGACCGCGACGATCGACGACAGCAGCCGTTGCGCGACCGACCCCGCCGTGTCCCGCACCACCGTCACGGTGTGCGGCTCGTCCGCCGCCGCCCGGGCCAGCACCGCCCGGGCGTCCCGGGCCGCCGCCGGATCGGTCGCGGCCGTCACCGCCAGGACCCGCCGCCGCCCGGCCGCGGGCAGCACCTCCACGCCCAGCGTCCGCTCCGCCGGCAGCCCGCCCGCCCGGATCGCACCGGACACCGTCGTCCCCCAGACCGGCACCAGCACCAGCGCCCCGCCGGACGGCCCCTCGCCCCGCTCGACCCGGACCCCCGCCGCCTCCAGAGCACCGGTGAGGGCTTCGACGTACGACGTGGTCTCCACGGACCCGCTCGCCGCCAGGAACACCGGCCGGTCGCCGTTCCCGGAGACCGCCGGCTCCGGCGCGGGTCCCGCGGCGCTCTCACCGTAGGCGTACCAGCCCCGCCCCGTCTTACGGCCGTGCAGCCCGGCCACCACCCGGTTCGGGGTGAGGTAGGAGGGGCGCAGCCGGTCCTCGTACCGGAAGCCCTGCCAGATCGAGTCGATCACCGCGGCCGTGACGTCCAGACCCGTCAGGTCCATCAGCTCGAAGGGGCCCATCCGCAGCCCCAGCACGTCCCGCGCGATCCGGTCGATGTCGGCGGGCCCGGCCACCGACTCCTCCAGCAGCGCGAGCGCCTCCGTCACCAGCCCGCGCCCAGCGTGGTTGACCAGGAAGCCGGGGGTGTCGGCCACGGTCACCGCGCGGTGCCCGCACCCCTCCACCAGCTCGGTGAGCGCGCCCGGGATCTCCGGCCGGGTCGCCGCGCCCGGCACCACCTCCACGATCCGCATCAGCGGCACCGGGTTGAAGAAGTGCAGCCCGGCCAGGCGCGAGGGGTCCTGGAGGGTCGCCGCGATCCGGGTCACCGACAGGGACGAGGTGTTGGTCGCGAAGACGGCCGAGGAGGGCAGCGCCCGCTCCAGCTGCCGGAACACCTCGGCCTTGGTCTCCAGGTCCTCCCGTACGGCCTCGATGACCAGCTCCACGTCCGGCCCGGCCGCCCACGGGTCGCCGAGCGGCACCAGCCGCGCCACGGACGCGTCCCGGTCGGCGGCGGACATCCGGCCCTTGGCCACCGCCCGGTCCAGCATCGAGCCGATGAACTCCACGGCGTCCGCCACCGCTTCGGCGCGTACGTCACCCAGCTCCACGGTGTGTCCCGCGCTCGCCGCCCACTGGGCGATGCCGCGGCCCATGGCCCCGGCTCCGAC
Organism: Streptomyces sp. NPDC088706; assembly: GCF_044752765.1. Taxonomy (NCBI): domain Bacteria; kingdom Bacillati; phylum Actinomycetota; class Actinomycetes; order Kitasatosporales; family Streptomycetaceae; genus Streptomyces; species Streptomyces sp. NPDC088706. The sequence goes on along the minus strand of NZ_JBIVLW010000009.1, from coordinate 122,362 downwards.
GATCCTGATACGCATGGCAGTTGAGGCCCTTCCGGCGGAGATGGTCATGATGGGGGTGTCAGCGGAGGTAGAAACGGTGGGGATCGACATCGTCGCGCAGCAGCCGCAGTTCCGCGTCCGTGGGAGGCTCCACCGTCGTGACCGTGTCGGCCACCTTCAGCTCCCAGCCGGTCGCGGCCCTGACCTGCTCCACGCTCACCCCGGGGTGCACGGCGACCAGCCGCAGCTCGTCGCCGACGCCGTCCCGGGCGAGGATGCCCAGCTCGGTGATGACCCGGGTGACGCCGACGCCGAGCGGGCGGATGCCGTCCGCGAGCGCCCGGTCCGGGCCGGGCGTGGTGCGGAAGTCGAGCGTGCCGGCGAAGGAGCGCGGGGTGTGGCGGCGCGTCACGACGAAGACCTCACGGGCGTTGGCCATCACCTCGACCGCACCCCCCGAGCCCGGCAGCCGGACCGCCGGGCGCTCCCACCCCCCGATCACCGCCGTCCGCTCCACCGTGCTCCTCACCTCCGCATGCGCCGGCCCCACGGTGTCAGCACCCATTGATGGCTGTCCAATACCGAATTAGGGTCGGATCAGGACGCCAGGAGTATGAATATGGAACTACGCCACCTCAACGCGTTCCTCGCCGTGGCCGAGGAACTGCACTTCGGCCGGGCCGCCAAGCGGCTCCAGATGGCCCAGCCGCCGCTGAGCCAGCAGATCCGCCAGCTGGAGAAGGAGCTCGGCGTCGAGCTCTTGCGGCGCAACACCCGCTCGGTCCGGCTCACCAGCGCGGGGGAGTCGTTCCTCGAACCCGTACGGACCGTCCTCGACGACCTGGACACCGCCGTCCGGGCCGCCAGATCGGCGGGGATCGGTGAGTACGGGCGGGTCACCATCGGCTTCGCCGGGGCCTCCAGCCACGAGACGCTGCCCCGCCTCACCCGGGCCGTGCGCGCCGCGCACCCCGGGCTCGAACTCGTCATGACCGGCCAGACGTACGCCAACACCGCCCTGTCCCGGGTCGCGGACGGCTCGCTGGACCTCGGCTTCGTCCGGCTCCCGGTGACCCGGCCCGGCGTCGCCCACCGGGTGATCGACGAGGAGGAGCTGGTGTGCGCGCTGCCCTTCGACCACCCGCTCGCCCGGCGCGGGACCGTACCGCTCGACGTACTCGCCGACGAACCGTTCGTCTCCTTCCCCGCCAACTCCGGCTCCACCGTCCGCGACGCCATGACCGAGGCCTGCGAGAGCGCCGGATTCACCCCGCGCGTCGTCCAGGAGGCCCCCGACTCGTACACGATCCTCGCCCTCGTCGCCGCCGGGGTCGGCGTCACCCTCACGGTCACCTCCGTCCAGCACATCCAGCAGAACGGCCTGGTCTACCGCCCCGTCGCCGGACCTCCGATCCGCCTCCGGGCGGCCCTGGCCTGGCGCGCCGACAACCCCTCCGCCGCCCTGCGCGCGGTGCTCGCCGTGGCGGAGGAAGCGCTGCCGACACCCCCGCTCACCCCCGATTGAGACGTGGAGCCTCTCAACCCGGTGCGCATTCGATATTGGACCGACTCAGTAGCGCGATGCGAAGGTCACCCGGAGGAAAGGCCACCCGCTCCCGCCCGCCCCGTCACCGCCTCAGGAAAGGCCCCGCCGTGCCGCTCGAAGTCGTCATCTGCGAACCGCTGCGCACCCCCATCGGACGCTTCGGCGGAGCGTTCGCGCAGCAGACACCGGCCTCGCTCGCCGCGCGCGTCATCGCCGAGGTCGTGGCCCGCACGGGCATCGACCCGGACCGGGTGGACGAGGTGATCCTCGGCCACGCCTACCCGTCGTGCGACGCGCCCGCCATCGGCCGGGTCGCGGCCCTGGACGCCGGACTCCCCAGCACGGTCACCGGCAGCCAGATCGACCGCCGCTGCGGCTCGGGACTCCAGGCGGTCCTGGACGCGGCGATGCAGATCCAGACCGGGTTCAGCGAGGTCGTGATCGCCGGCGGCGTCGACGTCATGAGCGTCGCGCCCTACTACACCCACGACGGACGCTGGGGCATCAAGGGACCCGGCCTCCAGCTCCACGACTCCCTCGCCCGGGGCCGGGTCACCGCGGGCGGCGTCCACCACCCGGTCCCCGGCGGCATGATCGAGACCGCGGAGAACCTGCGCCGGGAGTACGGGATCAGCCGCGCGGACCAGGACGCCCTGGCCCTGCGCTCGCAGCAGCGGGCGGCCACCGCCACCGCCGAGGGCCGGTACGCGGCGGAGACCGTCCCCGTCACCGTACGCACCCGCAAGGGGGAGAGCACCGTCACGGCCGACGAGCACCCCCGCCCCGACACCACCGCCGAGCAACTCGCCGCCCTCCGCCCGGTGATGGCGAAGTCCGACCCGGAGGCCACCGTCACGGCGGGCAACGCCAGCGGCCAGAACGACGCGGCCGCCGCCTGCCTGGTCACCAGCGCCGAGACCGCCGAACGCCTGGGCCTCACCCCGCTCGTCCGCCTCGTCTCCTGCGCCCGCGCGGGCGTCCCGGCCGCGACCATGGGCATCGCCCCCGTCGCCGCCACCCGCACGGCACTGGACCGCGCCGGACTCACCCTCGCCGACCTCGACCTGATCGAGCTGAACGAGGCGTTCGCCGCCCAGGTCCTGGCCTGCACCCGGGAGCTGGGCCTCGGCGAGAGCGACCACGAGCAGCGGATCAACGTCAACGGGTCGGGCATCTCGCTCGGCCACCCCGTCGGTGCCACCGGCGCCCGCATCCTCGCCACCCTCACCCGCGAGCTCCACCACCGCGAGGGCCGCTACGGCCTGGAGACGATGTGCATCGGCGGCGGACAGGCGCTCGCCGCGGTCTTCGAACGCGTCACCCGCTGACGGCACCCCGCCACGGCCCAGGGGCCTCTGACCATCCCCGGGGCGTTCCGGTCTCCGGACGCGCGAAAGGCCCGGCCGGACAGTCCCCGCTGTCCGGCCGGACCTCGTTCCTGCGGCGGGCGGTGGTCAGTCCCGCGCGTCGCGGGTGCGGCGCATCAGCACCGTCCCGCCGAGCAGCAGCGCGGCGCTCGCGCCGGCCGCCATGCCGAGACCGGCCGCACCGGTGTCGGCGAGACCCGGGGTCCCGGAACCGGAGGTGTGCGTACCCGGAGTGTTCGACCCGGGGGTGTCGGTCGGCGGCTGCTCGGCCGGGGGCTCGTCGACCGGCGGCTCGTCGACGGGCGGCTCCTGGGTCGGCGGCTCGTCGACCGGGGGCTCCTCGGTGGGGGGCTCGTCGACCGGGGGCTCCTGGGTGGGCGGCTCGTCCACCGGGGGCTCCTCGGTCGGCGGCTCGTCGACGGGCGGCTCCTCGGAGGGCGGCTCCTCCGTGGGGGGTTCGTCGACCGGGGGCTCGTCGACCGGAGGCTCCTCGGTCGGCGGCTCGGTGGGCGGGTACTCGTGGTCCGGGTCGCTCACGTTCGCGCACGTGTTGCCGAACACCGGGTTCAACAGGGCGATCACATTGACGGTGTTGCCACACAGGTTGACCGGAACGTGCACCGGCACCTGTACGGCATTGCCCGAGCCGACCCCCGGCGAACCGACGGCCGCGCCCTCGGCCGACGCATCGGCGTGCGCGGAGCCGCCGGCCGCGGCCAGGAGGCCTGACGCGGCCGCCATGACGATCATGCTCTTGTTCAAGGCCTGTCGCATTACTTGCCCTTCCTTAGGACATTCGCGGGGACATTCGCGTGGGTGCTTCGCGCGCGGGGCCATCGGGTGGTGCCGCCGCTGTGCCGGGACCCCCGTGTCCATCCCGCGGGCGAGCCGTGGTGAAAGTCGTGAGACATACGCGCTGGACGACTGCCATAACGACCGGTGGCCGCGCGGGAAACTCGGAGAAGCGTGGAAATTGTGTCATCACCCGAAGGGGTGAATCGGGTGAGCCGCACGCTGACCCGGCCGCCGTTGAAGGGAAACGATTCGGCCCCAACTTTCGTCCGCGCGAACGCTGTTGACCCTTCGAGCGGACGCCGCCGAAGCGGGAGTGCGGCGGGACGGCGGTCCACTCATGTCGACCCGTTCGGACGATCCCGCCGAACGGCGCGTTCGCAATTCCTTCACGAACAGATGACCGTGCGAACAGCGGCATGCCCGGCATTCGGGTGAACGCGCGGAACCAAACACCCGGTGCCGAGTTGATCAGGGCGCCCCGCTACGGGGCGACCGGTACGAGAAGGGTTAATCGTGATCAAGAAGGTTCTGGCTACGGGCGCTGTCGCCGCCTCCATCCTCGGGCTCGGCTCGACGCAGGCCATGGCGATCAGCAACGACGGAGGCACGACCTCGGTCAACGGCAACGGCGCTTCGCAGTCGTACGGCAACTCCGAGACCCACGGTGACTGGAGCCCGCAGTTCGCGCTGATCCAGGGTTCGCTGAACAAGCCCTGCATCGCTCTGCCGGCCAAGGCCAACCTCGGTTCGCTCGTCGGCCTGGTGCCGATCACGGTCCAGGACATCAACGTCCTGTCCTCCCCGCAGAACCAGCAGTGCACCGAGAACTCCACCCAGGCCAAGGGTGACGAGGCTCTGTCGCACATCCTGGAGGACATCCCGATCCTCTCCGGCAACGGTGTCGGCAACGGCTGATCAGCAGCCTCCCTACTCGGGTCCGGGCCATCGGCGTTCCTCCACCGAGCGGCTCGGGCCCGTCCACTTTCCCCGGAATGCGGCATCGTTTCCCCGTCCGCATTCCTTGCCGCGCGCCGGCCCGACGGGCATTGCGGCATTCGGGCGGACAATCCGGGAATCCCCCCGTCGAGCAGTTTCGATCCCGGGCGTTCATCGTTACGTAGGACAGCGCCGGAGTCATGAGCCATCAGGACCTGGCTCGGGCGGGCACGACAGTCGTGGCCGCACCGGACTCCGCCGAGGAAAGGGACGAAAAGTGAAGTACACCAAGGTTGCCGCGGTCGCCGCCGGAACGCTCATGGCGATGGGCGCCGCCGCGCCGGCCATGGCCGACTCGGGTGCCGAGGCCATCGCCGCGCACTCCCCGGGCGTCCTGTCCGGCAACATCGTGCAGGTGCCGGTGCACATCCCGGTCAACATCTGCGGCAACACCATCAACGTGATCGGTCTGCTGAACCCGGCTTTCGGCAACACCTGCATCAACAAGTGAGTATCTGACCGGCCGGGCCCAGCGCCCGGAACCGGTCGGCCCCGGACGGCAACGGTCGCCCGGGGCCTTTGTCTTGCCCGCCGGTTTCCCGTTCCCGGCGGGAGAAAGTCGCGCGGGCGCAGTTTCCCGTACGCGGCCTGATCGTTATCCCTGAGGAAAGCGGCAGAAGTCACAGGTAAAGAAAGCTTGTGTGCGGCACGGAAACGTGACCGAAGCAGACGCCGCGCAGAAGGGAACCAGAAAAGTGAAGTACGCGAAGACCGCCGCACTCGTCGTCGGTTCCGTGGCTGCCCTCGGAACGGCGGCTCCCGCCTTCGCCGTTACTGTCCCCACGGTCCCCAGCTTCAGCCTCGACAGCGGCCTCAACCAGGTGATGGCCAACGCCCCGCAGGTCGTGAACCCCCTCGTGGGCACGGTCGCCGAGACCGCCGAGACGGTCTCGAAGGACGGCACGGTCGGCAAGCTGGCGGGCCAGGCGACCGGTGCGGCCGAGGGTGCCGCCCCGCTGCTCGGGGGAGTTCCCCTCGGCGGCTGACCGCCGCGGCACGACCGTTCCCGCTGGTTCCCGTACCGATCCGCATCACTCCCCAGAAGGGCTCTCTCATGCTCAAGAAGATCATGGCCTCGGCGGCCGTCGCTGTCTCCGTCGTCGGTGTCTCCGCCGCGGCAGCCCCGTCCGCCATGGCCATCGCCAACGACGGCGGCACCACGACGGTCAACGGCAACGGTGCCTCGCAGGCCTACGGCAACTCCGAGACCCACGGTGACTGGAGCCCGCAGTTCGCGCTGATCCAGGGTTCGCTGAACAAGCCCTGCATCGCCCTGCCGGCCAAGGCCAACCTCGGTTCGCTCGTCGGCCTTGTGCCGATCACGGTCCAGGACATCAACGTCCTGTCCTCCCCGCAGAACCAGCAGTGCACCGAGAACTCCACCCAGGCCAAGGGTGACGAGGCTCTGTCGCACCTGCTGAACGACATCCCGATCCTCTCCGGCAACGGCGCCGGCAACAACTGAGACCGGGTAGCTCCGGTCCGCACCGCGTGACCCGCGTGGGGCCAGTCCATCCGTCCGGCGACCCTCCTTCGCCGGACCGGACGGACTGGCCCTTCGCCGTGCACGGCGCTCCCGGTGCGCGACGCCGTGCGCGGCGCTCCCGGTGCGCGACGCCGTGCGCGGCGCTCCCGGTGCGCGAGGAGCGCCTGGTTGGGCCGGATGCCGTAGCCCCGGCTGGAGAACCGTGCCCGGCCGGGTAGGGCCTCCGCATGGATCCGTACGACAGTCAGACCCCGCAGAGCAGTCAGTGGCGGCCCGCGCCGGGCGGCACACCGATCTACGACCGGCTCGTCGCCGAGTGGCAGGCGGCCGGACACGACCACCCCCTCGCCGAACCGCACCAGGAACCCGCCCCCCGCCGCACCGGCGGTTTCGTGCCGGCGGCACGCACCCCCGCCGAGGTTCCTGGCGGCTGAGGCCCCGGAGAACCGGCGAGCGGCGTCGACCTTGCGCCGGAACGAACCCATTTGAGTGGTACCGCGCAACCGATCGGGTCCGCCGGCAGTTGATCAGTACGTTCCACAACGGGACGCTCCGAAAGGTGAAGTTGATGAAGAAGATGATGGCCGGCGCCGCAGTGGCCGTGTCCCTGCTCGGCCTGTCCGCAGTCGCGGCTCCCACGGCCATGGCGATCGGCAACGACGGTGGCACCACCACCGTCAACGGCAACGGTGCCGAGTCGGAGATCGGCAACGCCGAGACCGAGGGCGACTGGAGCCCGCAGAACCAGCTCGTCCAGGGCACCCTGAACAAGCTCTGCGTCGGCCTGCCGGCCAAGGTCAACGTCGGTTCGCTCGTCGGCCTGGTGCCGATCACGGTCCAGGACATCAACGTCCTGTCCAACCCGCAGAACCAGCAGTGCACCGACAACTCCACCCAGGCCAAGGGCGACGAGCCGCTGTCGCACATCCTGGACGACATCCCGGTCCTGTCGGGCAACGGCGTCGGCAACAACTGACGCACCACAGCCTGATGTATCGAGCGCGGGCGGTCCGGGGTCACTCCCCGGGCCGCCCGCCCTCGTTGTCCGGCCACCGCGCCACCGTGACACGGGGATGCCCACCACTCCATGGGGGGTGGTGGGCATCTTCGTGTCCGGGAAGACCGGTGGGGGAGGGGTCAGCCGAGTGAGCGGACCGGGAGCAGGCAGTGGGCGGCGCTGCGGACGACCTCCTCGTTCGCCGCGAAGGCCCGCAGCTGGTCCTCGCTGACCGGCTGCCCCGGAACGGCCTCCGGCCACGGGGTGGTGGCGAACATCCCGTACACCTGGCCCTGCGCCAGGGCTGCCGCGAGCCACTCATCGGGGGCCGGGTACTGCGCCTTGAGGTGAGGCATCGTCAGGATGGCCTGACCAGCCTGGACGAGGAGCTTGGCCTGGATACCCGGTGCCTCGGCCGCGTCCTGGATCGGGCCGCCGACCTGGAGGCCCGCCCGCTCCAGCGCGGTGCGCAGCGCGTGCCGGCCGACCTCCGGGCCGTCCCGTCCGTCGCCCAGCGAGTAGGCGAGGAGGTAGGCGGTGTCCTGGTCGGCGTCGGGCTGCCGGCTGCTCCAGCCGATCAGGATCTGGGTGCCCAACTGGGCCGGTGCGAACGTACCGCTGGAGGTCTGAGGTGTGGTCATGACCGGCACCCTAACGGCCCCGGACCGGTCGGTATGCATGCGTATCACCCGATCGAGGTAGATCGTGGAGCAAACCCAACGAAGGTGGTGACGTCGACCCGTCGGACGCCTCGTCAGGGGGTGCGCCGAAAACCCGTTGACGCCGTGGGGAGCCCCGGGGCTAAGGTGAGCGACGTTCCGTACGCCGCAGCGCGTACGGAGAGACGTACGTACGCGGAAGACCCGAGGAATCAGGAGGTGAGGACATTGATGACTGTCGTTGCGACGGGCACTGCCCGCAACCAGAAGATCATCGTTCTCCCCCCTGTGGCCGCCGGCTGACCTTTCGTCACATATCTCCCGCGCCGAGCGCGCGGTGCCGGGGCCACCCTGTGAAGGGTTTCCCTTGTCTCTCCCGTTTCTTCCGGTTCCGTCCTCCTCGCACCCGCTGGCTCCGTACGGCTGGGACGACGACTGGGCCACGGCCTTCTCCCCCCACGCCGAGCAGGGCCTCGTGCCGGGGCGTGTGGTGCGGGTGGACCGCGGTCAGTGCGACGTGATCACCTCCGACGGCCCGGTCCGGGCCGACACCGCGTTCGTGGTGCCGCGCGACCCGATGCGGATCGTCTGCACGGGCGACTGGGTGGCGCTCGACGCGGACGGCGACCCGCGGTTCGTCCGTACGCTGCTGCCGCGCCGTACCGCCTTCGTCCGTTCGACCTCCTCGAAGCGGTCCGACGGCCAGGTCCTCGCCACCAACATCGACCACATCGCCATCTGTGTCTCGCTCGCCGTGGAGCTGGACCTCGGGCGGATCGAGCGCTTCCTCGCGCTCGCCCTGTCGAGTTCCGGCGGCGCGGCCCTGCTGGGCGACGGCAACGGCCCCGGGGAGCACCGCCCCGAGCCGGTCGTGCTGCTCACCAAGGCGGACCTGGTGCCCGACGCCGCCACCCTGTCCCACCTCGTCCAGGACGTCGAGGCCACCGCCCCCGGCGTCCAGGTGCTGCCCGTCAGCTCCACCACGGGGGAGGGGCTCGACGTCTTCGGGGCCGTCGTCTCCGGCGGTACGAGCGTCCTGCTCGGCATCTCCGGCGCCGGCAAGTCCACCCTCGCCAACACCCTGCTCGGCCGGAACGAGATGGAGGTGCGGGCCGCCCGGGACGTCGACGGCAAGGGCCGGCACACCACCACGACCCGCAACCTCCTCGTCCTGCCGCAGGGGGGCGTCCTCATCGACACCCCCGGGCTGCGCGGGGTGGGCCTCTTCGACGCCGGGACCGGGGTCGGTGAGCTCTTCGCCGAGATCGAGGAGCTGGCCGCCCGGTGCCGGTTCCACGACTGCGCCCACCGGAGCGAGCCCGGGTGCGCGGTCCTCGGCGCGCTGGAGGACGGCTCCCTGCCCGACCGGCGGCTGGAGAGCTACCGCAAGCTGCTGCGGGAGAATCAGCGGATCGTCGCCAAGACCGACGCCCGGGTGCGCTCGGAGATCCTGAAGGACTGGAAGCGCAAGGGCGCCGCCGGGCGCGCGGCCATACAGGCCAAGCGCGGCCGGGTGCGGTAACCGTCGGGGGCACGAGGGCGACGTCCGAGAACCGCGAGTGCGGCAGCGGGGGCTGCCGCACACTGGACGGTGTGATGGACGAACGGAGCAGGTACGAGGCGGTGAGCAGCCGCGACGCGCGGTTCGACGGCGCGTTCTTCTTCGCCGTCGTGACCACCGGCATCTACTGCCGGCCGAGCTGCCCCGCCGTCACCCCCCGACGCGCCAACGTGCGCTTCTACCCGACGGCGGCCGCCGCCCAGGCGGGCGGCTTCCGGGCCTGCCGGCGCTGCCGCCCCGACGCCGTGCCCGGCTCGGCCGAGTGGAACGTGCGCGCCGACGTCGTCGGCCGGGCCATGCGCCTGATCGGCGACGGCGTGGTGGACCGCGAAGGCGTCCCCGGACTCGCCGGGCGGCTCGGCTACAGCGCCCGTCAGGTCCAGCGCCAGCTCAACGCCGAACTCGGCGCGGGACCCGTCGCGCTCGCCCGCGCCCAGCGCTCCCACACCGCCCGGGTGCTCCTGCAGACCACCCGCCTGCCGGTCACCGAGATCGCCTTCGCGGCCGGGTTCGCCAGCGTGCGCCAGTTCAACGACACCATCCGCCGGATCTACGCCCGCACCCCCAGCGCCCTGCGCGCGGAGGCCGGGACCGGGCTCGGCGGGGGCCGGGGCGAGGGGCTGCGGGCCGGAATTGAGCTGCGGCTCGCCCATCGGGGCCCGTACGCCACCGGCGCCCTGTTCGACCTGCTGGGGGAGCGGGCCGTGGCCCGGGTCGAGGAGCTGGTCGGGCCACCGGGGCGCCGCACCTACCGGCGTACCCTGCGGCTGCCGTACGGGACCGGGATCGCCGCCGTCGACGAGGTCTCGCCCGGCCCGTGGCTGGAGGCTCGGATCCACCTCACCGACCTGCGCGACCTGACCACCGCCGTACAGCGGCTGCGGCGCTTGTTCGACCTCGACGCCGATCCGTACGCCGTCGACGAGGCCCTGGCCACCGACCCCCGGCTCGCCCCGCTGGTCGCCGCCCGCCCAGGACTGCGGTCGCCGGGAGCGGCCGACCCGGAGGAGGAGGCCGTGCGGGCGCTGGTGGGGCGGGGGCGGGCGCAGGAGCTGGTCGAGCGGTACGGGAAGGTGCTGGACGTGCCGTGCGGCGCGCTCACCCATGTCTTCCCCGAGCCTGGCGTCCTCGCCGGCGCCGTCCCGGAACCCGCCCTGCGGGCCCTGGCCACCGCGCTCGCCGACGGGGAGCCGCGGCTGGACGCGGGAGCCGACCGGGAGGAGGCGGAACGGACGCTGGCGGCGCTGCCCGGGATGGACGGGCCGACCGCCGCGCTGATCCGGATGCGGTCGCTCGGGGACCCGGACGTGGATCCGTTCGCAACGCCGGGCGCCGAACGGTGGCGACCGTGGCGCTCCTACGCCGTACGGCACCTGCAGTGCGCCGCGCGCGGACCGGCTCCCCGCACCGGGTGCGGTCAGCCCCAGATCAGTGCGCCCAGCCAGGCACCCGCCACCAGCAGGCAGGCGAACAGCTCCACCAGCACCGCGTAACCCGTCGCCCGCATCACCGAACGCACCGACGTCCAGCCCGCCCCGCGACTGCCCAGGCGCAGCCGCTCCACGCCGTAGATCGCCCCCACGAACCCGGCGATGCCGCCCACCACGGGCACCACGAAGAACCCCACGATCCCCGCGACCCCGCCGATCATCACCGTCCGGCGGGGCGCGCCCGACTCACCCGGGCGGCGCGGCGGTAGCAGCGGCTTCAGGGCCTGGTTGACCAGCATCAGGGCCGTTGCGCCGATCAGGACACCCCCGGCCGTCGGGGTCATGTCCGTCAGCGCCCACCACAACACCGCCGCCCAGACGATCGCCTGACCCGGCACACCCGGCACCAGCACCCCGACCAGGCCCAGCAGCATGACCAGGCCCACGGCGACGAGCTGCCACACACTCATCCGACCAGCCTGCCGGAGAGTGCACCGCTCCGCCCGTCAGCGCACCCCGGCGACCTGCGCCGATGACGTCTCAGCCGGACGAAGTACGGGCCACCCAGCCCCGCTCGTACGCATGCCAGCCCAACTGGAGCCGGGTGGAGACCCCGGTCAGCTCCATCAGCCCCTTGACCCGGCGCTGCACGGTCCGCAGCCCCAGCTCCAGCTGCTTGGCCACACTCGCGTCGGTCAGCCCGGTCAGCAGCAGGGACAGGATCTCCAGGTCCGTCGGATCGGGCCCGACACCGTCCTCGCGCACCCCGCGACCGCCCTCCCCGAGCCGCAACGGCATGGCCTCCCGCCACACCGCCTCGAAGAGACCCATCAGCGACTCCAGCAGCCCGCTGGCGTGCACGACCAGGGCGGCGGGCTCGGCGCCGCGCCCGGTCAGCGGCACCATGGCGAGGGTTCCGTCGGCGATCACCAGTTTCGTCGGCACCCGGTCGACCACCCGGCACTGCTCGTCCCGGCTCAGCGCCGCCGACAGCTCCCGGATCCCGGACGGCAGCGACAGCACCTCGCGCTCGACGACCACCCGGTAGGCCACCCCGCGCGAGGCCGCCCGCTCCTCGGACTCGTTCTCCATCCCGGTCACCGCGACCGGCTTCCCGGTGACCAGGGCGCACACCTCGGACGCCGCCCCCAGCTGCAACTGGTGGAAGCGCTGGACGACCGCCGCCGCCCCGGTCACCACCTCCACCAGGTCGTGCACCTCGGGCTCGCTCGCCTCCGCCCGGTACTCCTCGGCCAGCAGCGCCGACGCCAGCTCCGCCTGCTCCAGCTCGTGGCGCTGCTGGATCAGCAGGGCCCCCAGCGCGACTCCGGGCGGAGCCGCCACCCAGCGGCCCGGCCGGGCCAAGGACTGCGCGGCCAGCCCCTGCTGCTCCAGCCGCCGCAGCACCCGCTCGGCGTCCGCCTCCGGAAGGGACAGCCGGTGCGCGAGATCGGAGAGCTCCGCCGCCCCCGCCGCCACGAGCGCGCGGTACGCGGCTTCCTGCCTCTCGTCCAGACCTATCGCACCCAGCATTCCCCGACCCTCCCCGGTGTGGTGATCGCGCGTCGCAGCGCCCGTGCCGGCCGCTCGCGCCGTGGCGGAAAAGGGCCACGGCGCAAACCCGCCGCGCACATCATCCCCTGCACCCCTGGCCCCTCTGCCACTGTGGCGCCACCGCAGCATCAACAACTGCCGGAACGCGGCCTCTTCGGGTGTTTCGTTCCTATGCCGTCCGTTGATCCGCCGAGCCGCTGAACCGGTGATCCGCTGATCACACCGACCGGTCCGCCGGGCGTCCTTCCCGTGGGGGGTGGGGCCGACCGGCGGACCTCATTCCGGGCCACTTTTTCCGGATGCCCCGTTTTCGGGCGGGCTCCGCGGTGGACAATAAGGGCATGAGTCAGCAGGGGGAGAAGCCCGCCGCCCATGAGGACGACTGGTGGCGGAAGCTGTACGACGAGACCGCCCCGGACACCGGTCCGAGCAGTGCGCCCGACAGCCTCGACGACCGCTTCGACTCCGTGTCGGACACCGTGAGCGGAACGGTGGGCCACCAGCGGGACACCGGCCCGGAGACGGCCGGGGACGCGTACCGGTGGCCGGGACCGGCAGCGGAGCCGGAGGCGGATCGGAGGCTGAGATCAAAACCGGAGCTGAGAGCGGATCCGGGGCCGGAGCCGGAGCTGAGTTCGGGGCCGGAATCTGAGGTGAGAGCGCAGCCGGATCCGGGGCCGGCACCTGAGCTGAGATCGGAGCTGGGACCGGAGCCAGGGCCGGAGCCAGGAGCGCGGCCGGAGCCGTACGCGGCTCCGGCCGCCGTCCCCGGACCCCGTAACACCGTCTTCCCGGCCCCCTGGGAAGCCCCCGCAGGCCCGCCCGGCCCCCGCACCTTCGCCGCGCCGAAGCCGCCCGAGCCCGAGCCGCCGCTCGCCCCACCGGTCACCGAACCCGCCACCGTCACCGTCGCCGATCCCGACGCCCCGCGTGAGCTCCCCCCGGACTGGGCCGCGAGCGACGCCCCGGCCGACGGCGGCGGCGGGGCCCGCCCACTCGTCGACCACCTCGGGGACCGGCCGCCCACCTACGACGCCGAGCCCGCCGCCCTGCCCGCCGCCACCTCGGAGAACCTGGACTCCCTGGTCCCCGACACCGTGCTGGACGGCGCCCGGTACGGGACGTACACACTGCGCGCCGCCTCCGTGCGGGGCGACTCCGCCCGGTTCCGGGGCGAGCCTCGGCGCGACGCGCTGCTCACCGCCCGGTTCGGGGCCGAGGAGAGCGCCCTCGTGCTCGTCGCCGTGGCCGGCGGTGTGCGGGCCGGCGAGGAGGCGCACCTCGCGGCGGCCGACGCCTGCCGCTGGATCGGCGGTGCCGTGGCCCGCAGCCACGCCCGGCTCTCCGAGGACATAAGGGCCGGCCGCCGGGCCGACCTGAAGTCGGGGCTGCACCGGCTCACCGACCGTACGTACGGCAGGCTCCGGGCCCGCGCCGCCGAACTGGGCCGAGAACCGGCGGAGTACACCACGAGCCTGCGGTGCCTGCTGCTCTCCGCCGACCCCGCCTGCCGCACCCGGGTCTTCTTCGGCGTCGGCAGCGGCGGCCTGTTCCGGCTCCGCGACGGGCTCTGGCAGGACCTTGAACCCACGATCCCGGACCTGGCCTCCTCCTCCTCCTCCTCGGGCGGCGAGAGCGAGGAGAGCCCGGACGGCGACCGGCTGACCATGGACCTCCAGATCACCACGCCCCCCTCCCCGTACAGCGACGGCCCCGCCCCGCCGCCCGCCGAGATCTTCCGCTTCCGGGCCTCCGTGGCCCGTCCGGGGGACACGCTGCTGCTCTGTAGCAACGGGTTCGCCGAGCCGATGCGCGGTGAGCCGGAGCTCCCCGACGAACTCGCCGAGCGCTGGGGGCCGTCGGGACCACCCGGACTGCCCGCCTTCCTCGCCGACACCCAGCTGCGGATCAAGGGGTACGCCGACGACCGCACCTGCGCGGCGGTCTGGGAGGCGTAACCGCGCGGGCCATGGGTTGATGGACTCCGGAGGCCGTACGTCCGGCCGATGTTTCGGCCTCCGGAGTCCGGACAACCGACAGTGCACGGAGCACGGGCAGGAAAGGCGCGCACCCATGGCCAAGCAGAACGTGGCGGAGCAGTTCGTCGACATCCTCGCCAGGACGGGCGTCAAGCGCCTGTACGGTGTCGTCGGCGACAGCCTGAACCCCGTCGTGGATGCCATTCGGCGCAACTCGGCCATCGACTGGATCCATGTCCGGCACGAGGAGACCGCCGCCTTCGCCGCCGGAGCCGAGGCCCAGATCACCGGGTCCTTGGCGGCCTGCGCCGGCTCCTGCGGTCCGGGCAACCTGCACCTCATCAACGGCCTGTACGACGCGCACCGCTCGATGGCCCCGGTCCTGGCCCTCGCCTCGCACATTCCGTCCAGCGAGATCGGGCTCGGCTACTTCCAGGAGACCCATCCGGAGCTGCTCTTCCAGGAGTGCAGCCACTACAACGAGATGATCTCCAACCCGGAGCAGATGCCGCGCCTCCTCCAGACGGCCATCCAGCACGCCATCGGGCGCGGCGGCGTCAGCGTCGTCTCCATGCCCGGCGACATCGCCTCCAAGCAGGCCCCCGAGAAGACCGTCGAGCACGCTCTCGTCACCTCACGGCCGACCGTCCGTCCCGGCGACGACGAGATCGACAAGCTCTGCCGGATGGTGGACGAGGCGAAACGGGTGACGCTGTTCTGCGGCAGCGGCACGGCGGGCGCGCACGCCGAGGTGATGGAGTTCGCCGAGAAGGTGAAGTCCCCGGTCGGGCACGCGCTGCGCGGCAAGGAGTGGATCCAGTACGACAACCCCTACGACGTCGGCATGAGCGGGCTGCTGGGCTACGGCGCCGCGTATGAGGCGACCCACGAGTGCGACCTGTTGATCCTGCTCGGCACGGACTTCCCGTACAACGCCTTCCTCCCGGACGACGTGAAGATCGTCCAGGTCGACGTCCGTCCCGAACACCTGGGCCGGCGCTCCAAGCTGGACCTCGCGGTATGGGGCGATGTGCGCGAGACGCTGCGCTGCCTGACGCCCCGGGTGCAGCCCAGGGGCGACCGCGAGTTCCTCGACCGGATGCTGAAGAAGCACGCCGACGCGCTGGAGGGCGTCGTCAAGGCGTACACCCGCAAGGTCGAGAAGCACACCCCGATCCACCCCGAGTACGTCGCCTCCGTCCTGGACGAGATGGCCGACCAGGACGCGGTGTTCACCGTCGACACCGGGATGAACAACGTGTGGGCCGCCCGCTATCTGACGCCCAACGGCAAGCGGCGGGTGATCGGTTCGTTCAGCCACGGCTCGATGGCCAACGCGCTGCCCCAGGCGATCGGGGCCCAGTTCACCGACCGGAACCGGCAGGTCGTGGCGATGTCGGGCGACGGCGGATTCTCCATGCTCATGGGCGACTTCCTCACCCTCGTCCAGTACGACCTGCCGGTGAAGGTGGTGCTGTTCAACAACTCCTCGCTGGGCATGGTGGAGTTGGAGATGATGGTCGGCGGACTGCCGGCCTACGGCACCGCCAACAAGAACCCGGACTTCGCCGCGGTGGCCCGCGCCTGTGGGGCGTACGGGGTGCGGGTCGAGAAGCCCAAGCAGTTGCAGAGCGCGCTGAAGGACGCCTTCAAGCACAAGGGGCCGGCGCTCGTCGATGTGGTGACCGACCCCAACGCGCTCTCCATCCCGCCGAAGATCAAGGCCGACATGGTCACCGGCTTCGCGCTCTCGGCGAGCAAGGTCGTGCTGGACGGCGGCGTGGGCCGGATGCTGCAGATGGCCCGCTCCAACCTGCGTAACGTACCCCGCCCTTGATGCGCCCCGTTCCTGATGCGCCCCGGCGCTGCCCGGGAGCACCGCCGCGGGCGTGTGCGGGGTGAGTCTCCCCGTGCGCCCCCCGCTGCCTCCGCCTGCGCTCGTCCCGCCGCCCGACAGGCGTGACCGTGTGCGCACAGGGGCATGCATCCCGTGAGGCCGTTCGACGGACGGCTGGAACCGAGGAGGTCGGATCAGCTGTGCGGGCGGGGGACATGGTGAAGCGTCAGAAGCGGGCCCAGGCCGGCGAGGGGCGCGGCCCTCGGGGGCGCAGACAAACGGGCGAGGCGCAGCAGCCGGCCCGGATGCGCCGCAGAGTGGGCCATACGGAACGGTCGGCGGTGGGAGAAGTCCGGCACGAATTACGGGAGTTCCTCCGACAGCGCTCCGGCCCCGAACAGATCGACGCGGCGGAGCTGCTGCTGAGCGAGCTGGTGACCAACGCGCTGATCCACACCCGGCACGGGGCCGTGGTCACCGCGACGGCGACGCCCGGGGCGCTGCGGGTGGAGGTCCAGGACTTCGAGGCGGACCTGCCCGCGCCGTACGTACCGAACGCCGACGACGGTACGCACGGCCGGGGGCTGATCCTGGTGCGAAGTCTGGCCGACGCCTGGGGAGTCGAGGCGCGGGCCCTGGGCAAGGTGGTCTGGTTCGAGCTGCGCGGCGAGCGGGCCTGAACGGGCCTCTTCGCCGCGGTGCGTGCGGGTGAGCGACCCGCACGCTCAGCCGAACTGCTGCTCCAGATCCTTCAGTTTCTGTTCCAGCGAGTCGAGCCGGGGGAGTGTCTGGGTGTCGTCCTCGGCGGTGAGGTCGACCGCCCGGGGGTCACTTCCCGGGTTCGAGGGGCCGAGACTTCTGGCGCTCGAACCGTCCGCCGGCTGCTTCGGGCCGACGGCTTGCAGGGATGGCCGGGGTCGCAGAGGCAGCTGACCCGGCTCGGCTATGGCGGGCTCCGCGACGGGCGGCGCCGCGCCGCCCGAAGCCGGGGCGAGGGCGGGGACGTCCACCTGGTGGCCGCCCCGGCCGCGCCCCCAGGCGCGGTTCTGCCGGTTGAGCGCCTTGATGTGGGCCCGGTCCAGCTTGGCCTGCTCCCGGCGGCGCAGCCGGTCCTGTTCCTGCTCCCGCCGGTCCTCCCGTACCTCGTCCACCGCCTCGTCCAGCGTGCGGACGCCCTCCAGGAGCATCAGCGACCAGGCGCCGAAGGTCTCCCGGGGCGCCCGCAGCCAGCGGACGATCCGGATCTGCGGCAACGGACGGGGCACCAGGCCCTGTTCGCGCAGCGCGGCCCGGCGGGTCTGCTTCAGCGCGCGGTCGAAGAGCACCGCGGCCGAGAGGGACATCCCCGCGAAGAAGTGCGGAGCGCCCGCGTGGTCCATGCCCCGCGGGGCGTGCACCCAGTTGAACCAGGCGGCTGCCCCGGCGAACGTCCACACCAGGAGCCGGGAGCCGAGCGCCGCGTCTCCATGGCTCGCCTCCCGTACGGCCAGCACGGAACAGAACATCGCGGCGCCGTCGAGTCCGAACGGGACCAGGTACTCCCAGCCCCCGGTGAGGTTCAGGTTCTGCCGGCCGAAGCCGACGAGCCCGTGGAAGGAGAGCGCGGCGGCGACGGCCGCGCAGCAGAACAGCAGGACGTACGAGGCGGTGGCGTACAGCGCTTCCTTGCGCCTGCGGCGCTCCTCGCTGCGTTCCCAGGAGTCGTCGGCCGCGGCCTTGCCGGCGGTACGCCTGCCGCGTGCGACCACCGTCACCGCCGCCATGACCCCCACGAGCAGAACGGCTCCCGGAAGCAGCCAGTCAAGCGATATGTCGGTCAGTCTCATGCGCGGTCCCTTGCATCACGTAGGGCGTTTCGTGCGCCATCGTGACGGAATTCCCGTCCCGCTCCGGGGGTTTCGGGACAAGAGCACGCCATGGGGGTGGGAGAGGCTATCGATGGGTGGAATATTCTCGAACCGGCGTACGGAGAAGCCGAGTCACGTTCGGTTCCACGTCATCCGGACGGGCGGTGTGGATCAGGAAGCGGTGGCGAGCTTGCGCACCCGGTCCGCGTCACAGGTGCGCGGGCAGGTCACACAGGTGTCCTCGGGACGCAGGGTGTAGAAGAGGCAGCAGCTCGCCCGGTCCCGGGTCGGCAGCGACTGGCCCTCGGGCCCGGTCAGCTCGCGGAAGCCCGCGGTGCCGATGTACGGCTTCGTGGTGCCGGGGAGCAGCAGCTCCAGCTCGGCCATCGCGCGGCGCTCCTCGCCGAGCAGGTGCGCGACGTACCACAGGCCCTCGACGATCTCGTCCGTCGCCATGCCCCACAGCGCCCGCTTCCCCCGCCGCATACGCGGCCCGAACCCCTCCAGCACCCGCTCCAGGTGCCCGGTGAGGGAGGCCAGGACCTCGCCGCGCAGCGCGGCCTCGTCCGGGACCACCCGGGCGCCGGGCAGGGAGGCCGCCGGGTCGTCCGGCAGGCAGGCGAACTCACGGACCCGCACGGTCAGATGTCCCAGTGCCCGCTGGAAGGCGACGTCCTCGACGGGGATACGCGGCACCCGGCGCTGCAGGAACCAGGGCACGGTCACCAGCAGGCAGGCGGGCCAGGCGTACCGGTGGAGGCCGAAGCTGGCCACCACGTCGGGGCGGGCCTGCTGTCCGTAGTCCCGCAGCACCTGGGCATCGTCCCAGGCCAGGAAGGCGTCCAGGGCCGGACCGCCCGCGGCCAGCTCGGCCGCGCCGACCCAGCCGACGCCGGAGGGGGTGCTCATGCCCTCGCCGAGCACCTCGGCGCGCAGCCCGGGGAAGACCTCGGTCAGACGGTCGTACGCGACGGTCACGGGAGACGTCGCGGCGCCGGTGAGCAGCGGAGTGAGGGTCATGCGGGGACCGCCGAATCGGGATCGTTAGCAGGTAAGGCTTACCTTACCCGACGCGATCGATGTTTGAACTGCGGCCACCTCCCTCTATCGTGCACGTGGGACCGGGCGCACGCGAGCCGGCCCGCGCGGCAGGCCGAGGAGGTCCGGGTGGAGCAGGGCAGCGCGCGAGAGGGCGTACGGCCGTCGTACGCGCCCGGCGCGTACGCGGGCACCCCGGCGACCGGCCGGGCGCCCGAACAGATGTGCGGCGACCGTCCGCGGGACGGGGCAACGGCCCGGGGCGAGCACACCCACGGCGAGCCGAACGCGCCGCGGGTGGTCCGCCACTCCGTCCGGGGCCAGGTCCTCCAGGCCCTGCGCGCCGCTCTCGTCGACGGTGAGCTGGTCCCCGGCCAGGTCTACTCCGCCCCGGCGCTCGGCGCCCGCTTCGGGGTCTCCGCGACCCCGGTGCGCGAGGCGATGCAGCAGCTGGCCACCGAGGGCGCCGTCGAGGTGGTGCCGAACCGCGGCTTCCGGGTCAGCGAGCGCGGCCCCCGCGAGCTGGCGGAGCTGGCCGAGGTACGTGCCCTGATCGAGGTACCGGTGATGCTGCGACTGGCCCGCACCGTCCCGGCGGAACGGTGGGGCGCGCTGCGCCCGCTGGCCGACGCGACGGTCGCGGCGGCGGCGGTGGGGGACCGGGCGAATTACGCCGAGTGCGACCGGGCCTTCCACCGGGCCGTGCTCACGCTGTCGGGCAACGAGCAGCTGGTGGCGATCGCCGAGGAACTGCACCGCCGTTCGCAGTGGCCGCTGGTCGCCGGCCCCGCCACCCGCCGGGCCGACCTGCTGGCGGACGCCGCTGAACACACCGCGCTGCTCGACGCCCTGATCGCCCAGGACCTGGCCGTCGTGCAGGCCCTCGTCCGGGAGCACTTCACCGGCGCGGACGGCTGACCGGCCCGTTGTGCGCCCCCCGCCCCGAGGGGCGGGGCGGGCGCACCGGTCCTCAGCTCGCCGCCGCCGGCCGGGGCCCGGGCAGTGCGATGTGCGGCGCCAGCCAGGTCGGCACCCCGCCGAGCAGCCGGAACAGCCGGCCCGCCTCCGCGCGCAGCCGGGCCGCCTCCGGCTCGGGCTCCGCCTCCGCCAGCGAGATCAGCGCCGGGGCCGTACCCACCAGATAGCCCAGTTCCTCGCGTATCCGCAGCGACTCCGCGAACCCGTGCCGGGCCTCGGCCAGCTCGCCCTCCTGGAGGGCGAGGGAGGCGAGCTGGCGCCAGGTGAAGGAGAGCAGCAGCGCGTCGCCGCGCGTATCCGCACCCGCGTGCGCCCTGCGGTAGGCGGCCCGCGCGGACTGCGGGGAGTCCGCGATGTTCTGGGCGATCAGCCCGCGCCGGAAGTCCAGCAGCGGCCGTCCGGGGGCGGTGGGCGCCAGCAGCGCCGCCGCCCGGCTCAGCGCGACGCTCGCCTCGTCGGCCCGGTCCCGTACGCCCAGGAGGGTCGAGGCGTACGCGAGATGGCCCCGTTCGCAGGCGGCCCCGCCGCGCTCGTCATCGCTGCGGGCCAGCGCCTCCGCGCCGCGCAGCGCGTCCTCGGCGTCGGTCCAGCCCTCGCCGGTGTAGAGGCACCGCTCGGTCAGCAGGGCGGTGCGCTGGAGCGCCGCCGCCGGGTCGCTCGCCGCGTGCGGCTCCAGCAGGGCGGCCGCGTCCGTCCAACAGGCGCGGGACCTCAGCCGCCATACCGCTGTCTGGAGCGGCGGCTCGTCATCTGCTGTCGTTCCGGAACCAGACATGGCGGTATGCGCCACATTGCCCTCCCCGAGCGCGCCATTGTGCTGTTGAGTCTGGCCGCATCTCAGCACGGATCGGCACGCCGGGCCAAGGGGTCCGACCGATGTCAGGTGAAGGAATTCACAAACAGGGGGAGAGGGGCCGCCCTCCGGCGGGGCCCGGGGGTCAGCTCATCCGCAGGGCGAGGAAGAAGTCGAGCTTGTCCTCCAGCCGCGAAAGGTCACGGCCCGTCAACTGCTCGATACGTCCGACGCGGTAGCGCAGCGTGTTGACGTGGAGGTGGAGCCGGGCCGCGCAGCGGGTCCAGGAGCCGTCGCAGTCCAGGAAGGCCTCCAGCGTCTCGATCAGCTCCGCGCGGTGGCGCCGGTCGTAGTCGCGCAGCGGGTCCAGCAGCCGGGCGGTGAAGGCCCGGCGGACGTCGTCGGGGACGAACGGCAGCAGCAGCACGTGCGAGGCCAGCTCGTGGTGGCCGGCCGCGCAGACCCGCCCCGGACGGGCCGCCGCCACCCGGCGGGCGTGCCGGGCCTCCTCCAGCGCGCCGCGCAGCCCTTCGGCCGAGTGCACGGCAGCGCTGACACCCAGGGTCAGCCGCCCGTCGTCGGCGAGTCCCGCCGAGAGCGGTTCGCGTACGGCGGTGAGCAGCGCGTCGGCGTGCAGCGCGGGGCCCTGTGCCTCGGGGGCGGCCCCGCCGGTCCCGGTCTCCGGTGCGGCGGTGCCGGTGTCGCTGTCGGTGGGGTCGCCTACCGTTTCCGGGCGGGGGGCGGGCACGGCCGGCAGGGGTACCAGGGCGATGGCCTCCTCGCCCGTGTGGGCGACGGCGATGCGGTCGGCGGAGTCGGGGCCGCTGACCGCCGGGTCGACGAGGATCTCCTCCAGCAGCGCCTGGGCGACCGGGCCGCCCGCGATGTCACCCGGGACGCCGCCCGGTCCTCCCGCGTCCGCGGCGGTCCAGTCGACCCGGGCCACCACGACCTGCCACTGCGGGGCCACGCCGAGCCCCGGCAGCAGGACCGGTGCGGCGACCCGCAGCCGGGCCGCGATCTCCGCCGGGGCGGCGCCTGCCTGGACCAGCTCCAGGACCTCCTGGGCGAGCCGTCGGCGTACCGTACGGGCCGCGTCGCGGCGGTCGCGTTCGACCGCGATCAGCTGGGTGACGCCCTGGAGCAGGTCGAGCCGCGCGGCGGGCCAGTCCGAGGCGTCCGCCTCGACGGCGAGCAGCCAGTCGGAGAGCACCGACTCCCGGACGTCCCGGGCGGCCGGGACCGCGCCCCGCCCGGTGTTGCGGATCGGGAAGAGGGAATACGTCGTACCGGCGACGGCCGCCCGGTACGGGCCCCGGCGTCCGGTGCGGGTCGCCGCCAAGTGGTGTCCGGCCAGGGTCGCGCCCAGCTGACCGGGCAGCGGTGTGCCCGCCCCGGCGACCTGCCGACCGGTGGGGGAGAGGACCCAGGCCCGCAGGTCCAGGTCGGAGGTGAGGAGGTCCAGGACCACTTCGGGGCCGCCGCCCGCCGGACCCGACGTCATCAGCCGGCGGTGGCGGTCCACCACGGCCGCCAGATCGCCCGCCCGCTCGCCGGAGACCTGGCGTACGACGTGCTCGGTGATCGTTGCGAACGCCACCGTCTCGTGCACCGCGAAGAGCGGGAGGCGGTGCTGGAGACACGCCTCGACGAGGTCGGCGGGGATGTCGCCGAGCTCCGCCTCACCCGCCGCGAGCCCGGCCACCCCGGCGCCCGCCAGGATCCGGACGAACGGCTCGGAGTCGCCCGCGTCCCGGCGCCAGGCGAGACCCGTCAGCACCAGCTCGCCGCCGGAGAGATAGCGGCTGGGGTCGCGCAGGTCGGTCGTCATGACGCCCCGGACCGTGCGGTCCAGTTCGTCCTCGCCGCCGAGCAGCCGCAGGCCCAGCGCGTCGGTCTCCAGCAGTGCGCGCAGCCGCATCTCGTCGCCGCCGATCTTTTCCGTAGGGGTGGGAGCAGGTGGGTGAAGGAGGGGTGGACGGGGGAACGGGTACCTGTGAATTGCGGCGAGGTTACTGATCCCCGCCATTCGTTCGAATCTACAAGACGAGGACGGAGACCAGCCAACTCCTTCAGTGTTTCGGTGACTGCACCCGCCGGGTCCTGGCTTGTGTACTGGGCCACACACCACATGAACACCACATGAACGAGCCATACGAGCCAGTCGAGGGCCGGCCGTCCCCAGCCCTGGTGAACGACCCGATTGAGAAGAAGAGAGCCACTCATGGACTTCCTTCGCCCCGCCAGCTGGGAGGAGGCGCTCGCCGCCAAGGCCGAGCACCCCACGGCTGTGCCCATCGCGGGCGGCACGGATGTGATGGTCGAGATCAACTTCGACCACCGGCGGCCCGAGTACCTCCTGGACCTGAACCGCATCGGTGAGCTGTCCGAGTGGGAGGTGGGCCAGGAGAGCGTACGGCTGGGCGCCTCGGTGCCGTACAGCGACATCATGGAACACCTGCGCGCCGAGCTGCCCGGTCTGGCGCTCGCCTCGCACACCGTCGCATCCCCGCAGATCCGCAACCGCGGCGGTGTCGGAGGCAACCTGGGCACCGCGTCGCCCGCCGGTGACGCCCACCCGGCGCTGCTCGCCGCGGGGGCCGAGGTGGAGGCCGAATCCGTACGCGGAACGCGGCTGATTCCCATCGACGCTTTCTACACAGGCGTCAAGCGCAACGCCCTGGAGCCGGACGAGCTAATCCGCGCCGTGCACATCAGGAAGGCCGACGGGCCCCAGCAGTACTCCAAGGTCGGCACCCGCAACGCCATGGTCATCGCCGTCTGCGCGTTCGGTATCGCGCTGCACCCCGAGACCCGCACCGTGCGCACCGGCATCGGCTCCGCCGCCCCGACCCCCATCCGGGCCAAGGAGGCCGAGGCCTTCCTGAACGCCGCGCTGAAGGAGGGCGGGTTCTGGGAGAGCGGCAAGATCATCACCCCCGCGATCGCCAAGCAGTTCGCCGCGCTGGCCTCCGGCGCCTGCAACCCGATCGACGACGTACGGGGCACGGCGAAGTACCGCAGGCACGCGGTCGGCATCATGGCCCGCCGCACGCTCGGCTGGACCTGGGAGCAGTACCGCGGTGCGGGCCGCACGCTGGAAGGAGCTGCGTAACCATGCGAGTCAATTTCACGGTCAACGGCCGTCCGCAGGAAGCCGACGACGTGTGGGAGGGCGAGTCCCTTCTCTACGTGCTGCGTGAGCGTATGGGGCTGCCCGGTTCCAAGAACGCCTGCGAGCAGGGCGAGTGCGGGTCCTGCACGGTCCGCCTCGACGGCGTCCCGGTCTGCGCGTGCCTCGTCGCCGCCGGCCAGGTCCAGGACCGCGAGGTCGTCACGGTCGAGGGCCTGGCCGACTACGCCAGGCACCGCGAGGACGCCCACCCCGGCGACGGCTGCGCCTCCGGTGCCTGCGGCACCAGCCTGGACGTCGCCAAGCGCTGGCAGTCCAAGCCCACCGACGGCCAGACCGGCGAGGCCGCCGCGCTCTCCCCGATCCAGCAGGCGTTCATCGACGCCGGAGCCGTCCAGTGCGGCTTCTGCACCCCCGGCCTGCTGGTCGCCGCCGACGAACTGCTGGAGAACAGCCCCTCCCCGTCCGACCAGGACATCCGCGAGGCGCTCTCCGGCAACCTGTGCCGCTGCACGGGGTACGAGAAGATCCTCGACGCGGTCCGCCTCGCGGCCGCCCGCCAGGGAGAGGCGGTCCAGTCATGACGACGCACCCCGAAGCCACGACGCGCCCCGAAGCCACGACGCGCCCCGAAGCCACGACGCGCCCCGAAGCCACGACGCGCCCCGAAGCCACGGTGCCCAAGGCCCAGACCGTACCGGCCGGAACCCCCACCAAGATCACCCAGGGTTCACCCACCAAGGGCGGCATCGGCGAGTCCACGCTCCGCCCCGACGGGACGCTGAAGGTCACCGGGGAGTTCGCGTACTCCTCCGACATGTGGCACGAGGACATGCTGTGGGGCCAGACGCTGCGCTCCACCGTCGCGCACGCCGAGATCGTCTCCATCGACACCTCCGAGGCGCTGGCGACCTCCGGCGTCTACGCGGTGATGACCTACGACGACCTGCCCGCCGAGATGAAGAACTACGGCCTGGAGATCCAGGACACCCCGGTTCTCGCCCACGGCAAGGTCCGCCACCACGGTGAGCCGGTCGCCATCGTCGCCGCCGACCACCCGGAGACCGCGCGCCGCGCCGCCGCCAAGATCAGGATCGAGTACCGGGAGCTGCCCCTCATCACCGACGAGGCCTCGGCGACCGCCCCCGACGCCGTGCTCGTGCACGAGGGCCGCGACGACCACCACATCGGCCACGTCCCGCACCCCAACATCGTGCACCGCCAGCCGATCATCCGCGGCGACGCCGACGCGGCCGCCGAGCGCGCCGACGTCATCGTCAGGGGCGAGTACACCTTCGGCATGCAGGACCAGGCCTTCCTCGGCCCCGAGTCCGGTCTCGCCGTGCCCTCGGAGGACGGCGGTGTCGAGCTGTACGTCGCCACCCAGTGGCTGCACTCGGACCTCGGCCAGATCGCCCCCGTCCTCGGCCTGCCCGAGGAGAAGGTCCGCATGACGCTCTCCGGCGTCGGCGGGGCCTTCGGCGGCCGCGAGGACATCTCGATGCAGATCCACGCCTGCCTGCTGGCGCTCCGCACCGGCAAACCGGTCAAGATCGTCTACAACCGGTTCGAGTCCTTCTTCGGACACGTCCACCGGCACCCGGCCAAGCTCACCTACGAGCACGGCGCCACCAAGGACGGCAAGCTCACGCACATGAAGTGCCGCATCGTCCTGGACGGCGGCGCCTACGCCTCCGCCTCCCCGGCGGTCGTCGGCAACGCCTCCTCGCTCTCGGTCGGCCCGTACAAGATCGAGGACGTCGACATCGAGGCGATCGCCCTCTACAGCAACAACCCGCCCTGCGGCGCGATGCGCGGCTTCGGCGCGGTCCAGGCGTGCTTCGCCTACGAGGCGCAGATGGACAAGCTCGCCGCGAAGCTGGACATGGACCCGGTGGAGTTCCGCCAGCTCAACGCCATGGAACAGGGCACCCTGCTGCCCACCGGCCAGCCCTGCGACTCTCCGGCCCCGGTCGCCGAGCTGCTGCGCCGGGTCAAGTCCCGGCCGCTGCCGCCCGAGCAGGAGTGGCTGTCGGCGGGCAGCGAAGGCACCTCCGTCGACATCCGGGCGCTGCCCGGCGGGCTCTCCAACACCACCCACGGCGAAGGCGTCGTCCGCGGCATCGGCTACGCGGTCGGCCTGAAGAACGTCGGCTTCTCCGAGGGCTTCGACGACTACTCCACCGCTCGCGTGCGGATGGAGGTCATCAACGGCGAGCCGGTCGCCACCGTGCACACCGCGATGGCCGAGGTCGGCCAGGGCGGCGTCACCGTGCACGCCCAGATCGCCCGTACCGAACTCGGGGTCAACCAGGTCACCATCCACCCCGCCGACACCCGGGTCGGCTCCGCCGGATCGACCTCCGCCTCCCGCCAGACGTACGTCACCGGCGGCGCGGTCAAGAACTCCTGCGAAGCCGTACGGGAGAAGGTGCTGGAGCTCGGCCGCGCCAAGTTCGGCACCTACCACCCGGCCTGGGCCACCGCCGAACTCCTCCTGGAAGGCGGCAAGGTCGTCACCGACGGCGGCGAGATCCTCGCCGACCTGGCCGACGTCCTGGAGGACGAGGCGATCGACATCGAGCTGGAGTGGCGCCACCGCCCCACCGAGGCGTTCGACCTGCGCACCGGACAGGGCAACGGCCACGTCCAGTACTCCTTCGCCGCGCACCGCGCGGTCGTCGAGGTCGACACCGAGCTCGGCCTGGTCAAGGTCATCGAACTGGCCTGCGCGCAGGACGTCGGCAAGGCGCTCAACCCGCTCTCCGTCCTCGGCCAGATCCAGGGCGGCACCCTCCAGGGCATGGGCGTCGCCGTGATGGAGGAGATCATCGTCGACCCGAAGACCGCGAAGGTACGCAACCCGTCCTTCACGGACTACCTGCTCCCCACCATCCTCGACACGCCGACCATCCCGGTCGACGTGCTCGAACTCGCCGACGAGCACGCCCCGTACGGGCTGCGCGGCATCGGCGAGGCCCCCACCCTGTCGTCCACCCCGGCCGTCCTCGCGGCGATCCGGAACGCGACGGGCCTTGAGCTCAACAGGACACCGGTACGCCCCGAGCACCTCACCGGTACCTGAGAGCCCGCCGGGTGATCTCCCACCGGTCGTCACCCGGCGGCCTCCGAGCGGCCCCCCCCGACTCTCCGGGCGGTGTGCTGAGCCGAGAACGTCACACTTCTCCGCATCCCGCACCGCCCGGAGACACCGAGCACCGCACCGCTCGCGGTTCTTCGCCGTGCCCGACCGGCACGGCAACGCCTCACGGATCATCCGTGCCGCCGGCACATCCGTATCTGCTTCAACAGTCCGCCCCGGCCGTCCCCGGGTCGTGCAGCCGACGCAGTCATCCCAAATCCCGCATTCAGGAATCTCCAAGCGGGTGCCCCTGTGAACCTTGGGAGTCAGGCATCATGACCCAGCAGTCAGTGGAACCAAAGACCAGCGCGGAGGCCGCGGGCCCCGGCTCGCGCGTCCCCGCCGGAAGATCGTGGCTCGACCGCTACTTCCACATATCCGAACGAGGCTCCACGGTCGCGCGCGAGGTGCGTGGCGGCGTCACGACCTTCATGGCCATGGCGTACATCCTCCTGCTCAACCCGCTGATCCTCGGCGGGGAGGACGTCAACGGCAACCTCCTCAGCCAGCCGGGACTGATCACCGCCACCGCCTTCGCGGCTGCCGCGACGACCCTGCTCATGGGGTTCGTGGGCAAGGTGCCCCTGGCGCTCGCCGCCGGGCTCAGCGTCTCCGGTGTGCTCGCCTCGCAGGTCGCGCCGAACATGACCTGGCCGCAGGCCATGGGCATGTGTGTGATCTACGGTGTGGTGATCTGCCTCCTGGTGGTCACCGGCCTCCGCGAGATGATCATGAACGCCATCCCGCTCGCGCTCAAGCACGGCATCACCATGGGCATCGGGCTCTTCATCGCCCTCATCGGCCTCTACAAGGCCGGATTCGTCCACCAGGGTGTGGCGACCCCCGTCTCCCTCGGCCCGGCCGGTGAACTCGCGGGCTGGCCCGTCCTGATCTTCTGCGTGACCCTGCTCCTCATCTTCATGCTCCAGGCGCGCAACATCCCCGGCGCGATCCTGATCGGCATCATCGTCGGCACCCTGATCGCCCTGGTCGTCAACGCGGTCGCCGACATCGACGAGAAGGCGTGGAGCAGCGGCCCGCCGGCTCTGGACGGCAGCGCGGTCTCCGCCCCCGACTTCTCGCTCTTCGGCGAGGTCGAGTTCGGCGGCTGGGGCGACGTCGGCGTGATGACCGTCGGCATGATCGTCTTCACCCTGGTCCTGGCCGGCTTCTTCGACGCGATGGCCACCATCATCGGCGTCGGCACCGAGGCCGAGCTCGCCGACGACAAGGGCCGGATGCCCGGCCTGTCCAAGGCGCTGTTCATCGACGGCGCCGGCGGCGTCATCGGCGGTGTCGCCTCGGGCTCCGGCCAGACGGTCTTCGTCGAGTCGGCCACCGGGGTCGGCGAGGGGGCCCGGACCGGGCTGGCCTCCGCCGTCACCGGCCTCTTCTTCGCCGCCTGCCTCTTCTTCACCCCGCTCACCGCGATCGTGCCGACCGAGGTGGCCTCCGCCGCCCTCGTCGTCATCGGCGCGATGATGATGCAGAACGCCCGGCACGTGGACTGGAGCGACCGTTCCGTCGCCATCCCGGTCTTCCTGACCGTGGTCCTGATGCCCTTCACGTACACCATCACCACCGGTGTCGCCGCGGGCGTCATCGCCTACTCCGCCATCAAGCTCGCCCAGGGCAGGGCCCGCGAGGTCGGGGCCTTCATGTGGGGGCTGACCGTGATCTTCCTCGTCTTCTTCGCCCTCAACCCGATCGAGAGCTGGCTCGGCGTCCACTGACGGTCGCCGTTCGCCCTCCCCCCTTTCACCTAAGGAGACACGCCATGCTGGACATCGCCGAAGAGCTGAACCGGTGGGTCTCGCAGGGACGCGAGTTCGCCGTCGCCACCGTGGTGGCGGTCGGCGGCAGCGCGCCCCGGCAGCCGGGTGCGGCCCTCGCCGTCGACCGCGACGGTACGGCGATCGGTTCGGTCTCCGGCGGATGTGTGGAGGGCGCGGTCTACGAACTGTGCCAACAGGCCGTCGAGGACGGGAAGTCCGTCCGCGAGCGCTTCGGCTACAGCGACGAGGACGCCTTCGCGGTCGGCCTGACCTGCGGCGGCGTCATCGACATCCTGGTCACACCGGTACGGGTGGGCGATCCCGCCCGGCCGGTGTTCGCCGCCGCGCTCGCGGCCGCCGCCGAGGGGACGGCGGCCGCCCTGGCCCGTGTCACGGACGGGCCCGAGGAGTTGCTCGGGCTCCCGCTCCTGGTCCGGGCCGACGGGAGTTACGAGGGCGGGCTCGGCGGCCACCCGGCGCTCGACCGGACCGCCGCGGCCGAGACCAGGGTCCTGCTGGACGCGGGCCGCACCGGGCCGCTCGCCATCGGCGCGGAGGGCTCCCGCTGCGGCCGGCCGGTCCAGCTCCTGGTCGAGTCCAGCGTTCCGCCGCCCCGCATGATCGTCTTCGGCGCCATCGACTTCGCCGCCGCGCTGGTCCGGGCCGGGAAGTTCCTCGGCTACCGGGTCACCGTCTGCGACGCCCGACCGGTCTTCGCCACCGCGGCGCGCTTCCCCGACGCCGACGAGATCGTCGTCGACTGGCCCCACCGCTACCTCGCACAGACCGCCACCGACGCCCGTACGGTGCTCTGCGTCCTCACCCACGACGCCAAGTTCGACGTACCGCTGCTGGAGGCCGCACTGCGCCTCCCGGTCGCCTACGTCGGCGCGATGGGCTCGCGCCGCACCCACCTGGAGCGCGACGACCGACTGCGCGAGGTCGGCCTCACCGACCGCGAACTGTCCCGGCTGCACTCGCCGATCGGCCTCGACCTCGGAGCCCGTACGCCGGAGGAGACGGCCCTGTCCATCGCGGCCGAGATCGTCGCGGTGCGGCGCGGCGGCAGCGGCACACCGCTCACCGGGGCCCACACCCCCATCCACCACGACAGCGGCGGCCAGCCGCTCGCCTCGGTGGCCTGAGACACCCCGGTCGACGCCGGGCGGGCAACCGTCACGGCGGGCCGGCATCCCGCTGAGCCGGTGTGACCCAGGGAGCCCCCCGGGTCACACCGGCTCACGGTCGTGTCCCCGCCTCAGCGCCCCGCCTGCAGCGCCCCCCACGTGGCCGGGCCCACCTTGCCGTCGGCGTCCAGGCCGCGGCTGGTCTGGAAGGAGCGTACGGCGCTCTCCGTCGTCGGGCCGAAACCGCCGTCCACGCCCACCGTGGTACCGAGCGCCGCCGTCAGGGAGCGCTGGAGGCGCTTCACCGCGTCGCCGGAGCTGCCGCGGGCCAGGGCCGGGGTGGTGCCGGCGGAGAGCAGGGCCGCCCAGGTCTTCGGGCCGACCGCGCCGTCGGCGGTGAGGGAGCGGGCCCGCTGGAACGCCTGGGTGGCGGTCCTGGTGGCCGGACCGAAGACGCCGTCGGCGGTGCCCGCCGGGTACCCCTGGGCGTTGAGCAGCTGCTGGACGGCCTTCACCTGCGGGCCCGAGGACCCCGACTGCTGGAGCGTGTACGAGGGGAAGGTCAGGCTGTCGCCGCCGGTGCCGGGGCCGCCCCCGACCAGCTGCATGTAGTAGTTCCAGTCCCAGTGCACCCCGGGGTCGGTGTGGTCGTTGCCGGGGACCTCGCTGTGGCCGACGATGCGCGTCCGGTTCTTCGGGATGCCGTACCGCGCGCTGAGATGGGAGGTCAGGGCGGCGGACGAGCGGTACATCGCGTCGGTGAACCAGGCCGGGTTGTCCACGTACCCCTCGTGTTCGAGGCCGATGGACGAGGAGTTGGCGCTGCGGGCGTGCCACGCGGTGTCGGCCTCGCGGACCGTCTGGGTGATCTCGCCGTCCGAGGAGCGGATCACGTAGTGGGCA
Organism: Streptomyces sp. NPDC088706; assembly: GCF_044752765.1. Taxonomy (NCBI): domain Bacteria; kingdom Bacillati; phylum Actinomycetota; class Actinomycetes; order Kitasatosporales; family Streptomycetaceae; genus Streptomyces; species Streptomyces sp. NPDC088706. Next base: position 91,440 of record NZ_JBIVLW010000009.1, on the reverse strand, counting down.
CTGACCTGGGACGCCGGGTTCTGGAACCAGCTGATGGAACCGGCGTACGAACCCTGCGTGACGTGGATGACCACCTTGTCGACGGTCGCGGTCCGCCCGGTGGCGTAGTTCTGGGCGGATGCGGGGACCCAGAGCGCCGAGGGGTAGTCGGGGCTCTGCGCGTAGACCCCGGCGGCGGAGACCTCGGCCTTGTCCGGGGCGACCGGGCGGGAGGGGACCCGTACCCTCTCGCCGCCGGGAGCCGTCGCGGTCACGCCCTCGGCGAGGAACGTGAACACCGTGTCCGCGTAGAGCGCCGCCGCCGGTCCCTCGGCCTCGCTGTACCGGGCGACCGCCGGGTACCAGGCGTTCACGTCGCGCCGCTGCGCGCGGTCCAGGCCGAGCCGGTCGGCGTGGTCGCGCAGGACGGCGGCGCCGCCGAGGATGTTCGCCGCGGAGTTACGGCGCAGCCGGTCGGCCGGCTCGCCGGTCAGGGCCGCGGCCTTCTCCAGGGAGCGGTTCTCGGGGTTGCTGGCCAGGTGCATCACGCCGTAGCCGTTGGCCTGGCTGGGCTGCCCCGCGTGGCCGTCGAACCGGCTCTCGCCGTAGCCGACGGCGGCCAGCAGATCGCGCGGTACGCCGTACTCCCGCGCGGCCCGGTCGAAGGCGCGGTTCAGCGGTTCGGCGGTGGGCGGGGCGGGGGCGGCGGTCGCCGGGTGTCCGGTCGCGACCAGGGCCGTGGCCGTGAGGGCGGCCAGGACGGACGCGCGGGCCCGGGTGCGGGCGACGGGGCTTCTGGGCATGGGTGCTCCTGCTCTGGGGGGAATCTGTGGGGAAGTCCGCGGGAGGAGAAGAGAGAAGCCCTCGGCCCTGGGGGGAAGGACCGAGGGGCTGCGAGCGCACCCAGGCTAGAGGGGTGAGAACGGCATGACCATGCTGGCCGGCTGTCGGCGTGTCCAGCAACCAGCCTCAGAACAGGGGGAGTTGACGGTCCGTTGGGGCCTGTCGGGTGACGGGGTGTATCACCCGGCAGGGGGTGTGATGGGCCGATCGGCCCCGTCCTGGCTACCAGCGGTTCCGGTGGATGACGTCCGCCACCGGACGGCGCCGCACCGGACCGAAATTGCCCTGCGGCCAGCCCACCGGAACGGCGGCGAACGTCGCCATGTCCTGCGGGATACCGAGCTCCTGCTTCCACTCCTGCTCCAGGAACAGGTGCCAGATGGTGATGTTCGCCGCGAGCCCCAGGCCCCGGGCGGCGAGCAGCAGGTTCTGGACGCCCGGGTAGACGCAGGAACCCTCCGCCAGCGCCTGGAACCGCGTCTGCGAGGTCATCATCCGCTCGGACGCCGCGGGTCCGAGCGCCTGCGCGGAGGCGATCAGGCCCTCCTCGTCCAGCCGCGGCTCCGGGAAGCGGTAGCACGGCACGACCAGCACCGGGGTGTCGGCGAAGTGGTCGCGCTGGTACTCGATGGCCGCCACCATCCGCCCGTACGCCGCGTCGTCCATGCCCTTCGGCGCGTACTTCCCGGTCGTCGACGAGGTAGGAGTCGACGCACCGCTTCCACAGCGGGGCGAGCCGGGCCATCACCTCGCGGTCGGTCACCACGACGTACTCGTAACACTGCATGTTGCCGCCGCTGGGCCCCCAGACGGCCGCCTGTATGAGCTGGTCGATCAGCTCGTCCGGCACGGGCTCCGGCTTGAGGCGGCGCATGGCGCGCATGGTGGACATGGTGTCGAAGAGGGCGGGGCCGCCGAGGGCGGACGGGTCGTGCTGAACCGGTTCTGTCGTCATGATCGCGGAGTTTACGGACCGGACCGCCGCTCCATAAGGGGGGCTGACGGGCCGTCCGCCACCGCGAGGGACCCGCCGGTCAGCGCCTCGTCAGCCGGACCACCGGGATGTCGCGTTCGGTGCCCGCCTGGTACTGCGCGTAGCGCGGGAACAGCTCCACCAGGCGTGGCCAGACCCGGGCCTTCTCCTCGGCCGGGAGCGTCGCCGCGAGAGCCGGGAAGCGCTCGGTCCCCACCCGCAGCTCGACCTCGGAGTTCGCCCGCAGGTTCAGGTACCACAACGGCGGGCGGTCCGAGCCGCCGTTGGAGGCCACGATCAGGTAGTCCTCGCCGTCCCGCCCGTACATCAGCACCGTGCGCCGCACGGTCCCGCTGCGCCGCCCGACGTAGTCCAGCAGCAGACAGGGGACCCCGAGCTGGGTCGTGCCCTTCGTGCCGCCGGACGACTCGTACAGCTCCGCCTGGCGGGCCACCCAGCCGGTGGGGCTGACCTCGACCTGCGCCGCGCCGTCCGCTTCCGCCGCCATGGGCCTCTCCTTCTCCTCGTACGGTCCGTCCCCCCATCCTGCACCCCCGTCCGGCCGTACCGGGGGATTCGTACACCTGGACAGCCCTCCCACCGCACGGGGGAACGCGGGCCGGGAACCCCTCGGTGAAGGCGTATAAAGGGTCCTTCCGGAGCAGCCGGCGTCCCCCGATGGCCCATCCCACCTCACCCCCAACGCGCGGCCGGCGTCACCGCGTCACTGAGCCCAGGAGCGCCAATGAGAACCTCGGAAGAGATCAGCGCCCTGCTGGTAGCGAAGTTCGGAACCGACCCCGAGGCCATCCGCCCCGACGTTCCGCTCCACCGGCTGCGGCTGGACTCCCTCGCCCTGGAGGAGCTGCGGCTGCTCATCGAGGACCGGCTGGACGTCGACCTGGAGGATGTCGCGCTCACCTCGCGCGACACCCTCGGCCGGCTGATCGAGGTCGTCCACGTCAAGGCCACCGCATGAGCGCCGCCACGGCCCCCGCGCCCGGGGCCTACCGCCGCACGCCGCTCGCCCCGTTCGCCGCCGCCGTCACCGGGGTCGGCCTGGTCACCGCGGCCGGTACCGGCGTGCGGGCGGCCTGGCACGGCGTCACCGAGGGCCTCGCCCCGTCCGTCGGCCCCAGGCCCGAACTGGCCGAGCTGCCCTGCGACTTCTTCTACTCCGTCACCGACTGCGACCCGCAGGCCGTGCTCGGGGTGGCCGCCCAGCGGCTGATGGACCGTTTCGCCCAGCTCGCCGTCATCGCCGCCCGCGAGGCCGTCGCGGACGCCGGGCTCGACCCGGCGGTCTGGGACAGCGGCCGGGTCGGCATCGTCATCGGCTCGGCCCACGGCGGGCTGCCGTTCTACGACGAGCAGCACGCCGTCCTCACCGGCCGCGGCGCCCGCCGGGTCTCCCCGAAGCTCGCCCCCCTCAGCGTCGTCAACGGCGCCGCCAGCAGCGTCAGTCTGGACCTCGGCGTACAGGGGCCCAGCCAGGCCGTCTCCACCGCCTGCTCCTCCGGCACCGTCGCCATCGGCACCGCCCACCAGATGCTCCGCTCCGGGGCCTGCGACATCGTCATCGCGGGCGGCGCCGAATCCACCTGCAGCCGCCTCCTGATCGCCAGCGCCTGCAGCCTCAAGGCCGTCTCCACCCGCCGCGAGGACCCCACGGCCGCCTGCCGCCCCTTCGACAGCCACCGCGACGGCTTCGTCGTCGGCGAGGGCGCCGGCCTCCTCGTCCTGGAGCACCCCGAGCACGCCCGCGCCCGCGGCGCCACCGTCCGTGCCCGCGTGAGCGGTTACGGGGCCTCCAGCGACGCCCACTCCGCCGTAGCGCCCGACCCCGACGGCCTCGGCATCGAACGCGCCCTGCGCACCGCCCTCGCGGACGCCGGGCTCCGTCCGGCCGACGTCGGACACGTCAACGCGCACGGCACCTCCACGCTCTCCAACGACCTCATCGAGGCGACCATGCTCCGCCGCGTCCTCGGCGAACGCCCGCTGGTGACCTCCACCAAGGCGATGACCGGGCACACCCTCGGCGCGGCGGGCGGCATCGAGGCCGCGCTGACCGTGCTGGCCCTCCAGCACCAACTCGTCCCGCCCACCGTCAACCTGGACGCCCCCGACCCGCGGATCCCGATGGACATCGTCGCCAAGGAGGCCCGCGGCGCCGCCTTCGACTGCGCCGTCAAGACCTCGCTCGGCTTCGGCGGCCACAACGCGGCGCTCGTCCTCACCAGGGCCTGACCGGAAGGGAGTTGGGGAACCATGCCCCAGGAGATCATCCGGACGCTGTCGGTGGACGGAGTGCGCTACGGCTATCGCGTCCTGCCGTACGACCGCAGCGGCGGAGCGGACCCCGCCACCGAACCGGCGCTCGTCCTCGGCGGCGCCCTCCAGGGCATGTACGGCTGGCCCCAGATGGACGACCACCTGGGGCCGGCCACCGACGTGGTCACCGCCGACCTGCCCGGCATGGGCTCCGCCGACCCCCTCCCGCCCGGCCCCAGCGCCGGCCTGCTGCGCCGGGCCGTCCTTGCGATCGCCGACGACCTCGGCATCCCCCGGCTGAACCTCTTCGGCTTCTCCTACGGCACCGCCATCGCCTTCGGCTTCGCCCAGCACCATCCCGAGCGGGTGGCCCGGCTCGTCCTCGGCGGCGTACCGACGCATATCGACGAGGCCCAGGTGGACCGCTGGGAGCGGGCCCGGCAACTGCTGGCGGGCGGGGACCTGGACGGGTTCGCGGCGCTGGCCGCCGACGCATTGATGTGTCTGGACCCCGAACGGCCGGTACACCGACGGGAGTTGGCCCGACGCTATGTGCGCCGATCGTTCCTGCACGCGCTCACCCACTCGCCGCACGCGGCGGACTCGCTCTACCGGGCGCTGGCCGACCGGCCGGACTTCTCCGGCGGGCTGAGCGGCGTACCGGCGCTGGTCTTCGCCGGGGAGCACGACACGGTGACCTCGCCGGAGCGGCAGCGGGAGTTCGCGGGGACGATCGAGGGCAGCCGGTTCCTGACGGTTCCGGAGTCCGACCACTGGGTGGTGCTGGAGCGGGCCGTCGAGGTGGCGGAGCTGGTGTCAGGGTTCTTCCTGGAGGGGACGCCTTCGGCCGGCCCGGTCACGCTGCCGCGTCAGGCGGGTGCCCCGGCGGGCCGGACCTGAGAGTCCGGCCCGCCGGGCTCCGGACTCAGTGCCAGAAGCCGCCGACCTTCACCCGCACCACCTGCGGGTCGTGGTCGCTCGCCTGGTCGGCGAACTCCGCGTTGATGTGCACCACGTCGTAGTCGAAACGCCGGATCGCCGGGCTCGTCAGAATGTGGTCCAGCGTCTGGGAGTTGCCGTCGAAGACGTAGCTGTACTGCTCCGAGGCGGGCAGCGTGGTGATCAGGGGCTTGAGCACCCTGCCCTTGGTCAGCGCCGTGAAGGTCGGGGAGAACGCGAAGTCGTTGAAGTCCCCGAGGGTGACGACGCGCGCCGACCTGTCCGCCTTCAGCAGCGAGGTGACGAACGTGTTCACCTCGGCGGCCTGCTGGATCCGCTTCGTCTCCGAGGAGCGCGTCGGCTCCTGGTAGCGGCCGTGCAGCGGCTGGTCGCCGCCCTTGGACGCGAAGTGGTTGCCGATGACGAAGACCGGCTTGCCCCGGAAGGTGAACTCGCCCACCAGCGGCTTGCGGCTGTCCGCCCAGGCCGGGCTCGCCGGGTTGATCCGGCCGGGGGAGGCGGAGAGCTTCACACCCCGCCGCGTCTTCACGGCCTCGACCGGCGTGGTGGCCCCGCCGCCGGGCCGGTCGGTGAAGGAGACCCGCTTCGGGTTGTGGAGGAAGACGTTGCGGATGTTGCCGCCCGGCTCGCCGCCGTCCTTGTTGTTCTCGGGGGCGATGTAGCGCCAGGCGTAACGCGGCCCGCCCTTCGCCACGATCGCGTCCGTGAACCGCTTCAGCGTCGCCTCGGAGCCCACCGTGCCGTCGTTGACCGCGCCGTTGTCGTCCTGGATCTCCTCCAGCGAGACGATGTCGGGGGAGGAGAGGTTCACCGCGACGCCCTCGGCCAGCGTGTCGAACTTGGCCTGGTCGTCGCCCGCGTCCAGGTTCTCCACGTTGTACGTGGCGACCGCGAGCTCGTCCCTCTTCTGCTTGCGGGTCACCTCGCGCCGCAGCTTCTTGTCGACGAGCGTGCCCAGCTCGGTGGCCTGCACGTTGTAGCCGCCGAAACTGGCGTAGTCCAGGACGCCGGTGGTGCGGCCCTTCAGCACGTCACCGACGTTCGCCGTCGGCACCGGTTGTGCCGGGTCCAGCGACATCACCTTGAGGCGGCCGGTGTTCTGGTCCTCGTACGAGGCGTAGAGCGTGCCACCGCGCCGGGTCAGGTTCTCCCTGGGCTTGACCGTCACCCAGATCTCGTCGTACGCCGTCGTCGCCCCGGTCACCCGGGTGTCGGCGATCTCGACCCGGACGGCCTCCAGCGACTCGTACAGGTCCAGGGCGTACCGGCGCGGTTCCAGCGGCAGCGCGTCGATCGCGCCGCCGCCCGCCGAAGGCACGTAACGGCCGGGCACCGAACGGGAGTCGAGGACGGCCGGCGCGGGCAGCGCGTTGCCGGAGGAGAGCACGGTGGTGCGGGGTGCGGTGAGCTGGGTGATCGACTGGGTGCCGGTGCCCGGGTAGTACTCGGCCACCTTGCCGCTCACCAGGACCGCGTCCCCGACCTGCACGGCCGGTGCGGCGGAGCCGGTGTAGACGAACAGGCCCTCGCTGGTGCGCGCGTCGCCGTCCGGCGCGGTGTCCTGGATCCAGAAGCCGCGCGAACCCGTGGTCCGTACGCCGGTGACGGTGCCCGGGACGGCGGTGACCGCCGTGCCGTCGAGCGGGGAGAGCCGGCTCGTGCCCTGGATGTCGTGGATGCGTACGGGGCCGGGCTCGGTCGGGCCGGGCTCCTGCGGCTCCTGGCCGCCGCCGGACGTCTCGCCCGCCGCGTTGACGGGGGTCGGGGCGCCGGCAGAGAGGTCGGCCGCGTTGTCGTCGGTGTCGGCGAGCGAGGCGGCCCGCGCGACGGAGGCGGTCGCCGCGGCGCCGGGGACCGGGCCGCTGCCCTCCCGGACGACCGCGGAACCGTAGCCGACCAGGTCCACGATGCGGGGCTCCGCCGCGCAGTCGGCCGCGGTCCTGCAGGTCAGCGGGGTGGTGCCGGAGACCAGCGCCACCGTGCCACTTCCGGCGGCCAGCGCGATGGCGCCGGTGGCGTCCGGGGTGGGCAGAGCGACGGTGCCGCCGGTGCCCGCGGCCTGGGCCAGCAGGTAGCGGCCGCCGGGGGCGATCGACCCGGTGAGCGCGGAGACCTGCCACTGCGAACCGGCCGACGGAGTGCCCGGCAGGTACTGGACGCTGAAGCCGCCGACCTCGAACGGCGTGGAGCCGGCGTTGGCCAGCTCGACGAAGTCCCGGGTCAGCGTCGCGCCGGAGTTGCCCCCGCCGCCGTACACCTCGGCGATCACCGCGGTGGCGGACGGGGCCGCGTGGGCGGCGGGCAGGGCGGTCACCGCGAGCGCGACGGCGACGGCGCCGGTCAGCAGGACGGAACCGGATCTGGATATCTGCACGGGAGGTGCCCCCAACTTGGTAGTGAGGGCCAAAAACTATGCGCGTAGAACAGGGCATGACAAGGCATCACCGGTTAATTCCCGGCATCATCCGGATGGAGAACAGGTCACCGGGCTCCACCCGGACCATCCCCGGGCCGGTTCGCGCGGTCGCCAGACGCCCTTCACGTGCGGCAATATCCGGGCAACACGCCCTTGTGAGACGGCCGTCCACCATCCGGTCGGCCCGGCGCCGAGCAGGTTCCGGCACGGGGCCCGTCCTGTCACCGACGCCTCCCTCCCTGCGCCGCCGTACGGCCGGACGGCGCAGGGGGCGGGCCGGGGTCACTGACGGATGCGCTCGCGGATCCAGACCCCGGCCTCCTTCAGGACCCCGGTCCCGGTCCAGTGGGAGCCGTTGCAGGTGCCGGTCCTGAAGACGGCACCGGAGCGGTGGTCGTCGGAGTAGTTCCAGTTGGTCCAGGAGATCTTCTTGCGCTTCATCAGGTCGAGGTAGCGCTGCGACATGGCGAAGTCGTCGGCGCCCTCGCCCGCGTAGTTCTGCGTCCCGAACTCCGTGACGAAGACGGGCAGCTTGTCGGATGCCCGGTCCAGGGCGCTCAGGTACTCCTCGCGGTGCGAGGCCGCGTAGAAGTGGAAGGTGTACATGATGTTGGAGGCGCGGACCGGGTTGTTCACCACCTCCGACTCGTCGGAGCCCTCCGACACCCCGAACGAGGACCAGGCCCGCGTCCCGACCAGGACCACCGCGTCGGGGTCCTGTGCCCGGATCACCGGGATGATCTGCTCGGCGTAGGACTTGATGGCCGGCCAGCTCACCCCGGAGGGCTCGTTGGCGATCTCGTAGAGTACGCCCGGGTGGTTCTTGTACTTCTTCGCCATCGCGGTGAAGAACGTCCTGGCCCGCGCGAGGTTCGCGTTCGGGTCGCCCGGCGTGAGCATGTGCCAGTCGATGACCGCGTACATGCCGCGCGCGTGCGCCGCGTCGATGAACGTCTGCGCCCGGGCGGTGAAGCCGGCCGGATCGGTCTCGTACCCGCCCTCCTGTACGTAGGTGGAGACGCGCAGCACGTCGGCGCGCCAGTCGGAGGCCAGGGCGTTCAGCGACCCGTCGGTGACGCACTGGGCGTACCACTGGGTGCCGTGGGTGCTCATGCCGTTGAGGGCGACCTGCTGCCCCGACGCGTTGCAGAGCCGGCGGCCGCAGACGGAGAGCTGACCGTTGGCGGCGAGCGGGGTCGTCGCCCGGGGAGCGGCGGCGGGGGCCGGGGCGGCCCCCGCCCGGACGGGAGCCAGGAGTGCGGCGACCACGCCGAGCGCGGACGCGGCGAGCAGGGCCTTACGGGCGAATCCGCGCCGGCCGGCCGTGGGGGCGGGCTCGGTGGGGGGAGTGGTGCGCTGGTACATGGTGGTGCTCCCTTCGGACGGGGGTGGGAGACGCCATGGCGGCAGAACTGAAAGTAAAGGTTCCTTCCAATTGGCGCAACAGTGTTGGGAAACTTTCCTGTCTATCGTGCGCAAGAGCGAAGGGGCCCCGAAGAGCCCCTTGCTCCCTGCCTATAGCCGCCGGCTCCCCGGCCCGGTCCTCAGTCCTGTGGCAGCGGGTACACCGCCAGCGAGAACGAGTGGCCCGCCGGGTCCCCGTACACCCGGACGTCGCGCGGACCGCTGTTGCTGTCACCGGTGTCGACGGGCCTGGCCCCCAGCGAGATCGCCTCACGTTCGGCCTCGTCGATGTCCTCACGGCTCACCAGGATCCGCAGATGCGCCTGCTGGGAGTCCTCCGGCCGGGGCCAGCTCGGCGGTGCGTAGCCGTGGTCCCGGCGGATCGCCAGCCGGACACCGTCGTTGCCGACGATCTCCACGAAGTCGGGGTCGGAGCCGATCCGGGTCTCCGCGTCGAGCAGACCGGCGTAGAACTCGGCCAGCTCCATGGGTTCGGCACAGTCAAGGACGAGGACGCTCGTCTTCTCCACAGTCATGCGGGAACAGGTACCCCCGGCCGCCCCGGACACGCCGTGCCGGCCACACCGTCCGGGACCCGCCGCGATCGCGTCCCGGATGAGGAAACACTCGGCGCGACCTAAGGTGCGAACCATGGCACAGAGCGCGGCGCATCCCGGCCCGGCCGGACGCGACGCCGCCCCCGGCGGCCCCGACCCCCGGCGCTGGAAGGCGCTGGCGGTCTGCCTGGTGGCGGGCTTCATGACCCTGCTGGACGTCTCCATCGTCAACGTGGCCCTCCCCTCCATCCGCGAGGGCCTGAACACCCCCGAGTCCGACCTGCAATGGGTGCTCTCCGGCTACGCCCTCGCCTTCGGCCTCTTCCTGATCCCTTCGGGGCGCCTCGGCGACGCGCGCGGCCGGCGGGCCGTCTTCATGGCGGGGCTCGCCCTGTTCACCCTGGCCTCCGCCGCCTGCGGAGCCGCCCAGTCCAGCATGTGGCTGGTGATCGCCCGTCTGGTCCAGGGCATCGCGGGCGGCCTGATCTCGCCGCAGATCTCCGCGCTCATCCAGCAGATGTTCTCCGGGCGGGAGCGGGGCCGCGCCTTCGGCATGTTCGGCACGGTCGTCGGGATCTCCACCGCCGTGGGCCCGCTGCTCGGCGGACTGCTCATCCAGGCGGCGGGCCCCGACCACGGTTGGCGCTGGGTCTTCTACGTCAACCTCCCGCTCGGCGCTGTCTGCCTCCTGCTGGCCCGCCGCCTCCTCCCCGACACCCCCTCCGCCGGCCGGGTCCGGCCGCGCGACCTGGACCCGGTCGGCGTGCTGCTCCTGGGCGCCGGTGTGCTGGCCCTGCTGCTGCCGTTCGTCCAGGCCCAGCAGTGGCCCGGCAACGGCAAGTGGCTGCTGGTCGTGCTCGCCGCCGCGCTGCTCGGAGCGTTCGTCGCCTGGGAGGCGCGGTGCACGGGCGGCCCCACCCACCCGGTCCTGGACCTCTCGCTGTTCCGGCTGCGCTCCTACTGGCTGGGGTGCCTGCTGATCCTGCTCTACTTCGCCGGGTTCACCTCGATCTTCTTCGTCACGACCCTCTACCTCCAGTCCGGCCAGGACTACTCCGCCCTCCAGGCCGGACTCGCCATCACCCCCTTCGCCCTCGGTTCCGGTGTCGCCGCGTCGATCGGCGGCCGGCTCGTCGGGCGGTTCGGCCGCCCGCTGGTGGCGGCCGGACTCACGATGGTCGCCCTCGGCCTCGCGGGCACCGCGCTCGCCGTCCACCGGGTTCCCGGCAGCGGCGCGGGCTGGGCGATGGCCGCCCCGCTGCTCCTGGCCGGCCTCGGCAGCGGTCTGGTGATCGCCCCGAACCAGACGCTGACCCTCGCCGAGGTCCCCGTGGACCGGGCCGGAAGCGCCGGGGGCACCCTCCAGACCGGGCAGCGGGTCGGCTCCGCGGTCGGGATCGCGGCCGTGGGCGCGGTGTTCTTCGCCCAGGTCGGGACGGAGGGCTGGGCGGACGCGTACGACCACGGGCTGATCGTCTCGGTCGCCTTCGTGCTGGCCGCACTGATCGTGGCGCTGGCCGATGTCGCAGCCGACCGGCGGGGCAGACGGCAGGAACGGGAAGAACGCACCGATACGACGAGGAGCGCGGCATGAGCGACACATCCCAGAAGAGCGCCGGGAGCGACGGCAACACCTCCTACGGCCACCAGCCGTTCAAGCGGTCCCGCAGCCACTTCGCCGACCGCGTCACCGCTGACGGGCAGGACGGATGGCCCGTCGAGGCGGGCCGCTACCGGCTCGTCGTCAGCCGCGCCTGCCCCTGGGCCAGCCGCGCCCTGGTCTCCCGGCGTCTCCTCGGCCTGGAGGAAGCCCTGTCCCTCGCCGTCACCGACCCCGTCCAGGACGACCGCAGCTGGCGCTTCACCCTGGACCCCGGCGGCAAGGACCCGGTGCTCGCCATCCGCTACCTGAGCGAGGCGTACGACGCCCGGGAGCAGGACTACCCCGGCGGGGTCAGTGTCCCCGCGATCGTCGACGTACCCAGCGGCAAGCTGGTCACCAACGACTACCAGCAGATCACCCTGGACCTCGCCACCGAGTGGACCGCCCTGCACCGCCCCGGCGCCCCCGACCTCTACCCGGAACCGTTGCGCGCGGAGATCGACGAGGTCATGGAGGGCATCTACCGGGACATCAACAACGGCGTCTACAAGGCCGGGTTCGCCAGCGGCCAGCAGGAGTACGACGCGGCGTACGAGGCCCTCTTCGCCCGCCTCGACCAGGTCTCCGCCCGCCTCGCGGACCGCCGCTACCTGGTCGGCGACACCATCACCGAGGCCGACATCCGCCTCTTCACCACCCTGGTCCGCTTCGACGCGGTCTACCACGGCCACTTCAAGTGCAACCGTACGAAGATCACCGAGGACCCCGTCCTGTGGGGGTACGTCCGCGACCTCTACCAGACCCCCGGGTTCGGGGACACGGTCGACTTCGACCACATCAAGCGCCACTACTACCAGGTGCACACGGGCATCAACCCGACCGGCATCGTCCCCCTCGGCCCCGACCTCTCCGGCTGGACCACCCCGCACCACCGCGAACAGCTCGGCGGCCGCCCGTTCGGCGACGGCACGCCCCCGGGGCCCGTACCGCAGGACGAGCGGGTCACACCGGTCGGCCAGGTCTGATCCGGTCTCAGCTCACCCGGGGCGGGGGTGGCTGCGGCCCGAGCGTGTCGGTGGCGAGCGGGGAGCGGGCCAGCACCACACAGCCCGTGGCGATGAGACCCAGTCCGGCCAGCTCGGGCAGCAGCCACCAGCCGGTGCGCAGCTCCTCCTCGAAGAGGGTCACCCCGTACACGATGCTGATCAGCGCGTCCCCGAGCGTCAGCATCGGCTGCACCGCCACCAGGCTGCCCGCCTGAAGGGCGTTCTGCAGCAGGAAGAGGGCGCCCACCCCGGCCGCCGCCGTCGCGTAGAGCTGCCAGGACGCCAGCAGCGCGAGGGCCCCGCCGCCCGGGCCGAGGTGGGCCATGGCGTCCTTCATCAGGGCCGCCGTCAGCGCGTAGCCGCAGGCGGCGGCCAGCCCCAGCAGGGCCGCCCGGGCGTTGCCGCGCACCCGCAGCGCGGCGACGACCAGCACCGCCTCGAACGCCCCGGTCAGCACCAGCGCCGGGACCCAGTCCGCACCCCGCACGGCGTCGGTGCCGTCGTCCGGTGCGGCCGACGCCAGCCCGACGGCGAGACCGGCGGTCAGCGCGACGACGCCGTACCAGACCGTGCGCGGCGCTCGCACCCGCATCATCCAGCCGGCGAGCAGCAGCGTCGCCGGCAGCTCGATGACGAAGATGGGCTGCACCACCGAGATCGGCCCGGTCGCCAGCGCGACCGCCTGGCAGACGGCCGCCACGATCACCAGGGCGATCCCGGCCAGCCACACCTTCTGGCGCACCAGGTGGCCGATGAGGGAGAGGCGCATCGCCTCGCTGTCGGGCACCTCCATCGCGGCCCGGCGCTGGAGCACCGAGGCGGAACCGTTGCTGAGCGCGGTGAGGACGGCGAAGAGGACACTGATCACCGGTTCATCATGGGGCGGACGGGGGAGGGGCGCGCGGGGCGTGGGGCCGGTGGGCGTAACCTCCGTACCTCGGAGCTCGCGGACCGTACCTGTCCGCGGGGGCCGCCACCGTACGAACCATGGCTGCCAGGAAGCACCCCGCCGTCCTCTTCGACCGGGCGCTGAACCGGGCGACCCTGGACCGCCGGCTCCTGCTGCGCCGGTCCGCGATGTCCGCGAAGGACGCGGTCGCCCACCTCCTCGGGCTCCAGGCCCAGAACACCGGGCCGCCGTACTTCCAGCTCCACGCGCGGCTGGCCGAGTTCGACCCCCGGGAGCTCTCCGCCCTGACGGAGTCGTCAAGGAGTTGCGCGAGGAGCTGCTCGGCCGGTGGCCGCAGGCGACCCGCTCGCGCTCACGGTGGCCGCCCGGTGCCTGCTGCCACTGGTCCAGGTCACCCCGCGCGGGCTGTGGGAGCGCGGCGGGCAGGTGGCCCTGACGACGGTCGAGCACTGGCTCGGCCGTTCCTCGGCGCCGGTCCCCGCGCCGGACGCCACGGTGCTGCGCCACCTGGGGGTGTTCGGCCCCGCCTCGGTCAACCAGTCGTACGGAACCGTCCTGGTCGACGGGTTCTTCGAGGCGGTCTGGCGGGTCGAGCGGGACGGGGACACGGCGAACCCGACCGTGCATGCCTTGCGCACCCTGCGGCGCGGTGAGCGGGCGGAGATCACCGAGGAGGCGGTGCGATGCCGGCGGCGATGACGGACGCGACCGCGTACGACGTCCGGTTCGGCACGTTCCTGGACTTCGGGGACCGAGCGGCCCGGGTGCCGGGGACCGGGTACCTCTACGGCAGCAGCCCAGCCCGCCGCGCCGCCACCACCGCCTCCAGCCGGGTGTGCGCCCCCAGCTTGCGCATGGCCGAGCGCAGGTACCCCTTCACCGTCTCGGGCCGCAGCCCCAGTTGACGGGCGGCCGCCGCGTTCGTCGCGCCCGCCGCCACACACGCCACGACGTCCACCTCGCGCGGTGCGAGCCGCACCGCACGGGCCGCCGGGGCCCGCGCCCCGGCAGCCGAGGCGAGGCGCCCGCAGACGCCCAGCAACTCGTCGCGCAGCGCCGGGTCGAGGACCCTCGGCACCAGGCCGCGCAGCTCCCGATGGGCCTCGCGCACGTCCTCCCAGGCACCCGGAGCCCTACCGGGATCGGTCACCTGCTCCCGGGTCAGGGCGAGCAGCTGCCGCACCTCGTCGCGGACCGCGAGCGCCTGCTCCACGTCACGGGCCGCCGCGACCGCCGCGTCGAAGGTCCGGTCCCCGAGGCTCACCGGCGTGCGCAACGCCCCGTACAGCACGCCCCGCACCGTCCGCCGCACCACGACGGGGACCGCGACGACCGAGCGCAGCCCCTCCGCCGCCACCGGCGTGTCGTACTCGTGGCTGATGTGGCGCGAGGCCGCGTAGTCCGTCACCGCGCAGGGCCGCGACAGCGCGATGGCCTTGCCGCCGAGCCCGCTCCCCGCCGAGACGACCAGACCGCGCAACGCGCTGGTCTGCGCCCCGGTCAGCTCGGCGATCCGCGCGTGGCGCGCGTCGGACAGCAGACCGCCGAACGCGACCGGCAGCCCGCTCGTCCGGCGCAACCCCGCCAGTGCCGCCCGCATCTCGACCGCATCGACCGCCTCCGGCACTCCGACGCCCCTCCACCGCGCGAACCATCCCCCGTACGAGGGGTGATGCCACCCCCGTCCGGGGGTGGTGAGACCTGGGTCACTCTTTGCATGATGTCAGGCGACCGGTCCGGTCCGCGACGAGGAGGGCACATGTCGGCAACCAGCGCGACGGAGACGTTCCGGGCCGCCCGGGACTTCCTGCTGGAGCACCGCGAGGACTACGAGAGGGCCTGTGCGGATTTCCGCTGGCCCCGCCCCGACCGCTTCAACTGGGCGCTGGACTGGTTCGACGTCATCGCCCAGGACAACGACCGCACCGCGCTGCACATCGTGGAGGAGGACGGCCGGCGCACCGAGGTCTCCTTCGCGGCGATGTCCGAGCGCTCCGACCGGGCCGCCAACTGGCTGAAGGGGCAAGGGGTCCGGGAGGGCGACCGGCTCCTGGTGATGCTCGGCAACCAGGTGGAGCTGTGGGAGACCGCGCTCGCCGCGATGAAGCTGCGCGCCGTCATCATCCCCGCCACCCCGCTGCTCGGCCCCGCCGATCTGCGCGACCGGGTGGAGCGCGGCCGGGTGCGCCATGTGCTGGTGCGGGACGCGGACACCGGGAAGTTCGACGAGGTGCCGGGGGAGTACACCCGGATCGCGGTGGGTGAGGAGGTGGCGGGCTGGCGGCGTTACGCGGACGTGGCCGACGCCTCCGCCGACTTCACGCCCGGCCGGGAGACGGACGCCGACGAGCCGCTGATGCTGTACTTCACCTCCGGCACCACCGCCCGGCCCAAACTGGTCGAGCACACCCACGTGTCCTACCCCGTCGGCCACTTGGCGACGATGTACTGGATCGGACTCCGGCCCGGCGACGTCCACCTCAACATCTCCTCGCCCGGCTGGGCCAAGCACGCCTGGTCGAACCTCTTCGCCCCGTGGACCGCGGAGGCCACCGTCTTCATCTTCAACTACACCCGTTTCGACGCCTCCCGCCTGATGGCCGAGATGGACCGCTCGGGCGTCACCAGCTTCTGTGCTCCGCCCACCGTCTGGCGGATGCTCATCCAGGCCGACCTGAGCCGGCTGAAGGTCCCGCCGCGCGAGGCCGTCGCGGCGGGCGAGCCGCTGAACCCCGAGGTCATCGAGACGGTCCGGCGGGAGTGGGGTGTCACCATCCGGGACGGCTTCGGCCAGACGGAGAGTGCCGTCCAGGTCGCCAACACCCCCGGCCAGCTCCTCAAGACCGGCTCCATGGGCCGCCCGAGCCCCGGGTACGCCGTCGTCCTGCTCGATCCGGTCACGGGCCAGCCGGGCGCGAGCGAGGGCGAGATCTCCCTGGACCTCGCCGACCGTCCCGTCGGCCTGATGACCGGCTACCACGGCGATCCCGACCGCACCGCCGAGGCGATGGCGGGAGGCTACTACCGCACGGGTGACATCGGGGCGCGCGACGAGGACGGCTACATCACCTTCGTGGGCCGGCGAGACGAGGTGTTCAAGTCCTCCGACTACAAGATCTCGCCGTTCGAGCTGGAGAGCGCCCTGCTGGAGCACGAAGCGGTCGCCGAGGCCGCCGTGGTGCCCGCCCCCGACCCGCTGCGGCTCTCGGTCCCGAAGGCGTATGTGGTGCTCGCGGAGGGCTGGGAGCCGGGCCCGGAGACCGCGAAGGTCCTCTTCGAGCACGCGCGGGCGGTGCTCGCCCCGTACAAGCGGGTCCGCAAACTGGAGTTCGCCGAACTGCCCAAGACCGTCTCCGGCAAGATCCGCCGTATCGAGCTGCGCGAACGCACCGCCCTCGGCTCCGGCACCGAGTTCGACGAGGGGGACTACACGTGAGCAGCCTGTCCTACGCGCACGGCACCGGCGACACCGCCCTGCTCGGCGACACCATCGGCCGCAACCTGGACCGGGCGATCGCCGCCCACGGGGACCGCGAGGCGCTGGTCGACGTGGTCTCCGGCCGTCGCTGGACGTACACGGAGTTCGGCGCGGACGTCGACGAGCTGGCCCGCGCCCTGATGGCGTCGGGGGTGGAGAGGGCGACCGGGTCGGCATCTGGGCGGTCAACTGCCCCGAGTGGGTGCTCCTGCAGTACGCCACCGCCCGCATCGGGGCCGTCATGGTCACCATCAACCCCGCCTACCGGGCGCACGAGCTGGAGTTCGTCCTGAAACAGGCCGGCATCTGTCTGCTGGTGGCTTCCCTCGCCCACCGCACCAGCGACTACCGCGCCCTCGTCGGCCAGGTCCGGGCCGACTGCCCCACCCTGCGGGCCGTCCACTACATCGGCGACCCGTCCTGGACCGAGCTGACCGCCGCCGCCCCGGCCGTCAGCACCGCACAACTGGCCGCGCGCGAAGCGGAGCTGTCCTGCGACGACCCCATCAACATCCAGTACACCTCGGGCACCACCGGCTTCCCCAAGGGGGCCACCCTCTTCCACCACAACATCCTCAACAACGGCTATTTCGTGGGGGAGATGATCGCCTGCACGGAGGCCGACCGGGTCTGTCTGCCGGTGCCCTTCTACCACTGCTTCGGCATGGTGATGGGCAACCTCGCCATCACCTCGCACGGCGCGTGCATCGTGATCCCGGGGCCGTCCTTCGAACCCGCCGCCGTGCTGGCCGCCGTCCAGCGGGAGCGCTGCACCGCGCTCTACGGCGTCCCCACGATGTTCATCGCCGAGCTGAACCTGCCGGACTTCTCCCGCTACGACCTCTCCTCGCTGCGCACCGGGATCATGGCCGGTTCGCCCTGTCCGGTCGAGGTGATGAAGCGGGTGATCGCCGAGATGCACATGGCCGAGGTGTCCATCTGCTACGGCATGACGGAGACCTCGCCGGTCTCCACCCAGACCCGCCGGGACGACGACCTGGAGCGCCGCACCGGCACGGTCGGCCGGGCGCTGCCGCACATCGAGGTCAAGGTCGTCGACCCGGCGACCGGTGTCACCCTGGAGCGCGGCCGTGCGGGCGAACTGTGCACCCGGGGCTACAGCGTGATGCTCGGCTACTGGGACCAGCCCGACCGGACCGCCGAAGTGATCGACGCGGGCCGCTGGATGCACACCGGGGACCTCGCGGTGACGGATACGTCCAGGTCGTCGGCCGGATCAAGGACATGATCATCCGGGGCGGCGAGAACGTGTACCCGAGGGAGATCGAGGAGTTCCTGCACGGCCACCCGAAGATCGCCGACGTCCAGGTGGTCGGCGTGCCCGACGAGCGTTACGGGGAGGAGATCCTGGCCTGCGTCATCGCCCGGGACCCGGCCGACCCGCCGGTCCTGGAGGAGATCACCGCGTACTGCCGGGAGCGGCTGGCCCACTACAAGATCCCGCGCGGGCTGCGGGTCCTCGACTCCTTCCCCATGACGGTCAGCGGGAAGGTCCGCAAGATCGAGCTGCGGGAGATGTACGCCGACTGAAGGCCGCCCGGCAGCCGCGACCGGGCATCTCGCGGTGGCGGTCCGGTCAGGCGGCTTCGATGATGTCGGAGCCGACCGACCGGGTCGCCGCCGCCCACTCGATGAGCAGCACCTCGTACGTCGCCGACTCCATGGCGGACCAGTCCTGGCCCGCCCGCGAGTCGACGAGCGCGCGGATGGCCTCGTTCGCCTGAGCGGCGGACGCGACGCCGGGCTGTTCGGTATGACGTGGAGTTAAATCCATGCCTTCAGCTTACGGGGCGCCACTGACAGCCACGGTCGCCGACGCCGAAGCCGTGGTCGCAGCCGGCGCCGAGGGCCGGGCGGGCAGGAGGTCGCGCCGCATGCAGACCCGTGGCCAGCGGTCCAGGCCGTGCTGCGCCTCCTCCCCGCGGATCGTGCGCAGCCCGTCGCCGATCTCGCTCTCGGGCAGCACCCGGAAGCCGATGCGGGTGTAGTACGGGGCGTTCCACGGCACATCGCTGAAGGTGGTCAGGGTGAGCGCGGTGAGTCCCTGTCCGGGGGCGAGTGCGGCGAGCCGGTCGATCAGCAGGCGGCCGATGCCCCGGCGGGCCGCCACCGGGTCCACCGAGATCTGCTCGATGTGCAGCGCCCCGTCGACGGGGTCGGCGATCACATAGCCGAGCGGACGGTCGCCGGTGGCGGAGAGGGGATCGCTGGCCACCCAGCACCGGCCGGCCCGCCGGTAGCTCTCCAGCAGGTCGAGCGGGGGCGGATCGTCGTCGGCCACGGAATGCATGCCGAGGGTGCGGAAGGGTTCCCCTGCGGCGCGCTCGATGTCCTGGAGAAGGCGGAGATCGGAGCGTCTGGCGGAGCGGATACGCATGTACTCAGTGTGCCGCGCCCGGCGGGCCGCCGGTACGGGGTGGCCCGAAAACATCCCTCCCCGGAGCGTCCGGCGCTCAGGCCCCGGGCAGCGACGCGACCTTGAGGACCTGGCGCTCAGGCCCCGGGTACCGACGCCACCTTGAGGACCTGGCGCTCAGGCCCCGGGCACCGATGCCACCTTGAGGACCTGGAGCTCAGGCCCCGGTGCTGACCAGCTCGTCCGCCGGGCTGTTCACCGGCCGCGGCGCCCCCGAGAGGTCCATGACGAAGAGCGGCAGGCCGACACCGTCCGCCCGGGCCCGCGCCTCGGCCCCGTACCCCGCGAGCGAGAAGAACACCCCGGCCGCCGACGCGCCCAGGGCGTTCAGCCAGAGGCACTCCACCGCGCGCAGCTCCACCGGCCGGGTCGTGGCGTCGACCTGGGCGACGAGTCCGGTGGCCTTCAGATCGATCCCGCCCGCGGTGCGCACCCGGGGCCTGGCCACCTCGCGGTAGCCGAGCCAGGTGAGGTAGAGGGCGGCCGCGCTCACCGCGTCATGCCCGGTGCGGATCGTCCGCGGCCGGAACGAGGGGCGCGGGTGGGCGCCGGTGCGCGGCAGCGGGATGTGCGCCGGGGGGACGGGCCCGGCCGGCGGGTCCGCCTCGTCCACCGGCCGCACCGGTATCCGCAGCAGGGCCCCGCACGGGCAGCACAGCTCCGGCTGGGGCCACTGGTCCCGCCGGTCACAGGCCGGGCACCGGACGGTGACCCAGTCCTCGTCCCAGGTGCGCCGGGCGACCGGGACCGGCGGGGCGCCGTCCAGCAGCGGCGGGGCGGTGGGCGCTCCGCACGGGCACGGGTAGGCCGGTGTGACGTAGGCGTGGTCCCGGCCGCAGACCGGGCACCGTACCGGCACGGACTTCACGATCGTCTCCCCTCGGCACGGACGCGCGGGACGGCTGCGCTCCGTGCCCCCCTCGTCATCCCATCGTCCACCAGGAGCGGGGTTTCCGGGAGGGAATGGGCGTACTTACGGCCGACGGGCGCCCGGACCCGCTCCCGAGCCGCCGGAGGCGTCCGCTCTTGACGGCGACCGCGCCGCGTCCTAGATTGCTTCCGTATAGCAGAACTAATTTTCCGCAATACGGAATTGGTGCTCTCAGGTGGCGCGACAGAGCCCGACTCCACCAATCCCGAGCAGGAGCACTCAATGCCTCGTATGACCGCTGCCCGTGCGGCAGTTGAGATCCTCAAGCGCGAAGGCGTCAGCAACGCCTTCGGTGTGCCGGGTGCGGCGATCAACCCCTTCTACGCGGCCCTCAAGGCCTCCGGCGGGGTGCGGCACACGCTGGCCCGGCACGTCGAGGGCGCCTCCCACATGGCGGAGGGCTACACCCGGGCGAAGGCCGGCAACATCGGTGTCTGCATCGGCACGTCGGGCCCGGCGGGCACCGACATGATCACCGGTCTGTACTCCGCCATCGCCGACTCCGTCCCGATCCTCTGCGTCACCGGCCAGGCCCCGACCGCCGTCCTGCACAAGGAGGACTTCCAGGCCGTCGACATCGCCTCGATCGCCAAGCCGGTCACCAAGGCGGCGACCACCGTCCTGGAGGCCGCCCAGGTCCCCGGCGTCTTCCAGCAGGCGTTCCACCTGATGCGCACCGGCCGTCCGGGCCCGGTCCTCATCGACCTGCCGATCGACGTCCAGCTCACCGAGATCGAGTTCGACCCCGAGCTGTACGAGCCCCTCCCGGTGCACAAGCCCGCCGCCTCCCGCAAGCAGATCGAGCGGGCCGTGGAGCTGCTCAACGCCTCGGAGCGCCCGCTGCTCGTCGCGGGCGGCGGCATCATCAACGCCGACGCCTCCGAGCTGCTGGTGGAGTTCGCCGAGCTGACCGGCGTCCCCGTCATCCCGACCCTGATGGGCTGGGGCATCCTCCCCGACGACCACGAGCTGAACGCCGGCATGGTGGGCCTGCAGACCTCGCACCGCTACGGCAACGCGAACTTCCTGGAGTCCGACTTCGTCCTCGGCATCGGCAACCGCTGGGCCAACCGCCACACCGGCAAGCTGGACGTCTACACCCAGGGCCGCACCTTCGTCCACGTCGACATCGAGCCCACCCAGCTCGGCAGGATCTTCGCCCCCGACCTCGGCATCGCCTCCGACGCCAAGGCCGCGCTGGAGCTCTTCGTCGAGGTGGCGCGCGAGCTGAAGGCCGCGGGCAAGCTGAAGGACCGCTCGGCCTGGGCCGCCTCCACCCAGGAGCGCAAGGCGACCCTCCAGCGCCGCACCCACTTCGACAACGTGCCGCTCAAGCCGCAGCGCGTCTACGAGGAGATGAACCGGGCGTTCGGCCCCGAGACCCGCTACGTCACCACCATCGGGCTCTCCCAGATCGCCGGCGCGCAGATGCTGCACGTCTACAAGCCGCGCCACTGGATCAACTGCGGCCAGGCGGGCCCCCTCGGCTGGACGATCCCGGCCGCCCTGGGCGTCGCCACCGCCGACCCGGAGGGCACGGTCGTCGCCCTCTCCGGCGACTACGACTTCCAGTTCATGCTGGAGGAGCTGGCCGTCGGCGCGCAGCACCGCATCCCGTACGTCCACGTCCTGGTGAACAACTCCTACCTGGGCCTCATCCGCCAGGCGCAGCGCAACTTCGACATCGACTTCCAGGTCAACCTGGAGTTCGAGAACCTCAACTCCCCGGAGCTGGGCGTCTACGGCGTCGACCACGTCAAGGTCGTCGAGGGCCTCGGCTGCAAGGCCATCCGGGTCACCGAACCGGACCAGCTGCTGTCCGCCTTCGAGGAGGCGAAGAAGCTCGCCGCGGAGTTCCGGGTCCCGGTCGTCGTCGAGGCGATCCTGGAGCGGGTCACCAACATCTCGATGAGCGGCACCGACATCGCCTCGGTCAACGAGTTCGAGGACATCGCCACGGACCCGTCCCACGCTCCCACCGCGATCCGCCCGCTGACGGTGTCCTGACCCACGGTCACCCCTGAACAAGGCCCCCGCCCCGGACTCCTCTCCGGCGCGGGGGCCTTCCCGGGTACGGGAGGTACAGTCGTCCGGGGGCCCGGCCCCGTCGCGGGCCGACCGGAGGGCGAAGGGCGGAGAGCGGGCCATGGCCGACTACCACCACGGGGAACTCACCGTTCAGCACCGGGCCGGGCTGCGGGACCCGGCGTCCGGCTCGCTCCGCGCCATCCGCGACGCGGTACCGGACGCCGCCGCGGAGTTCCTGGCCCGGCAGCCGATGATCGTTCTCGGTGCGGCCGACGCGGCCGGACGGCTCTGGAGCACCCTGCTCACCGGCGAGCCCGGCTTCCTCGGGGTGCCGGACCCCCGCACCCTGACGATCGGCGCGCTGCCCGCGGCCGACGACCCGCTCGGCCCGGTGCTCCGGGAGCGCGGTACCCAGGTCGGCATGATCGCCGTCGAGCCGGCCACCCGCCGCCGTATCCGCCTCAACGGCACCGCGACGCCCGAGGCCGACGGCGTACGGGTCGCTCTCGACCAGGTGATCGGCAACTGCCCCAAGTACCTCCAGCGGCGGGAGTACGTCCTGCTCCCGCCGGACCGGGGCGGCCGTCGTACGGCGATCCGCCGGGGCGAGGCACTGAGCACCGTCCAGCAGCTCACCCTCGCCACCTCCGACAGCTTCTTCATCGCCACCGCCTCCCCGGACGGCGACGCGGACGCCTCGCACCGCGGCGGCAACCCCGGCTTCCTCCAGGTGCTCACGCCCACCCGGCTGCGCTGGCCCGACTACGCGGGCAACGCCATGTTCCTCACCCTGGGCAACCTCGAACTGCACCCGCGTGCAGGGCTGTTGGTGCCCGACTGGGAGACCGGAGCGCTCCTTCAGCTCTCCGGTGGCGCGCACACCGTCTGGGACGACGCCGGGGCGGCGGCCGTACCGGGAGCGCAGCGCCTGGTGGAGTTCCGCATCGAGGCCGTCCAGGAGACCCAGGACGCGGTGCGGCTGCGCTGGAGCGAACCGGACTTCTCCCGGTTCAACCCGCCTGTGGCGCCGGGCTAGTCAGCAGCACGGACATGCCCGCACGGCATCGGCCGCGGCCCCCACCACCTCGGCCTGCCGCCGCGCCACCCCGGTCCGCTGTTCCAGCAGTCCGGCGACGACGGCTTCGAGGCCCTTGCGGTGATCGTCCCGCGAGGTCAGTCCGGCCCACCGCCTGCCGACCGCGCTCAGCCGGGGGAAGTCCGCCGGGTCCACGAAGTCCAGGGCGTGTTGACGGTACTCAGGACGCGCCGCCCGGGTCCGGAGGCGCTCCCGGCTGACGCGGATGGCGAGTTCGCCCGTGATGTAGTGCCAGATCACGCGGTACGCGTACACGGCGTCCTCCAGCGTCATCCCGCACCCGACCGCCGCGTCGACGATGTTCTCCACGATCCACAGCGCGGACTCGCTGACGAAGTCGTCGAAGGAGAGCACCTCCACGATCCACGGACAGTCCGCGAGGAGGTCGTGCAGTACCTGGGCGGAGGCGAGGAGCCGGGTGCGCGGTTCACTCGGCAGCACCGGGCGCGGGTAGCGCCTGGCGTGCGCGTCGAGCAGCAGCAGGAGGAGCTCGTCCTTGTCCTGTACGTGGTGGTAGAGGGCCATGGCCGTACTGGACATCTCCCGGGCCAGCCGGCGCATGGAGAGGTGCTCCGGACCCTCCGTGTCGAGAATGCGCTGGGCGGCGACGAGGATCGCCTCCTGCGAGAGGCGGGGTGGGCGGCCGGTTCGGCCGGAGCGTTGTCCGCGGGGCTCCATACATCCATCTTTCTTCGCGAGGCAACCTGCGAACCGGCCGGATCGGGCCGATTGTTCCGGCCACGTGGGCGAATCCGCATCCTGGGCAGGGGAAGGCGGCGGCATCTTGCCGGGCGGTGAATACCTGGAACGGAAAGCTTGACAGAAGGGCGCTGCACATAAACTGGACGTCCGGGGAATGCGCGGCCGTCCGGCGGGGAAGTGCGCGGAAGCGGAGGGATCACCTCGCGTACCGCCACAGACCCGCCGCACAGGCCGAGTTGGCCTGTATCGGCAGTATGAAAAGGCGTGAGTGACAACCCACTGTCGTCCCGCTACTGTTATCTTACGCGTACGTCTTATGGATACAGGAATGGCCGGAAGAGAGGCGCCTGAAGTGGTCATCGACGGCGAGGCCGTGTTGATCGTTAAGGCAGGTACGGGCTGCGAAAGGAAACGTGCCGCCCGCAATCCTGTCGGGTGTCTGAATTCCACCCGATGTCATTCACCCCGCCGGGGAACCGCCGGCGAAACATCCACGCGGAGCGCGATGTCGCGGGCGTGTCCGGGCCACTGGCCCTGAGCTGCGCCCGCCCGGCTCCGGGCGCGACCACCCGGAGCCGTCCCGCTCCACCGCCCGGCCCGCCGCCCTCCCCGGAGCGCCCGTGGGCCGGACCGGCCCGTCCCGGAGCCCCCTCGTGGATCCGGTGCACCGTCGCGGCGCCTCCCGGGGCGCCCCACCGGGACCCGGCGCGAGCCGCGCCCCGGACGACCCATCACCCAGCCGCCGTACCGAAGCGGTGCGGTGCGCACCCATCACGAACTCAGGAGGCGACCGAGTGTTGTCCACGTCGGGGGAACCGTTGCGCATACAGCTCTTAGGGCCGGTACGTGTCTGGCGGGACGGCCAGGAGGTGCCTCTGGGGCCCCCCAAGCAGCGAGCGGTGCTCGCTCTGCTCGCCAGCCGGGCGGGCGAGGTGGTCGGCGTCGACAACATCGTCGACGCGCTGTGGGACGGTGACATCCCGCAAACTGCGACGAACGGGGTCCATACCTACGTGGCCGGGCTGCGGCGCGCGCTGGAACCCGGGCGCAGCCGGCGCGAGGCGGGGGCGATCCTCACCTCGGTCTCCGGCGGCTACTGCCTGCGCATGGACCCGGATCAGGTGGACGCCACGCTCTTCACCCGCCGCCACGCCCAGGCCCGCAGGTCGCGGACCGGGGGCAGTCCGGACGAGGCCGTGCGGTGGTACGAGGAGGCCCTCGCGCTCTGGCGCGGTGACGCGTACTCCGGGGTCCCGGGACCGTTCGCCGCCGTGGAGCGGACCCGGCTGCGGGACCTGCGGCTGACCGCCGTCGAGGAGTGGGCCGCCGACATGCTGGAGGCCGGGCGCCACGCGGAGGTGGTCACCGAACTCTCCGCCGCCGTGGGCGAGGAGCCGCTGCGCGAGAAGCTGCGCTGGCTGCTGATGCTCACTCTCTACCGCTGCGGACGCCAGGCGCACGCCCTGGCCGTCTACACCGAGACCCGGCAACTGCTCAACCGGGAGCTGGGCATCGAGCCGGGCGCCGAACTGCGCAGCCTGCACCAGCAGATCCTGGCCGGTCACCCGAGGCTGCGCAGGGAGGGCGAGGGGTCGGTGCGGAGCACCGGGCGAAGACGGGGCGGCGCCCCTGACCTCTCCCGCCCGGTGCAGCTGCCCCCGCAGGCCCGGGGCTTCGTCGGACGCTCCGCCGAACTGGCACGGTTCGAGGAGCTGTTGGACGACGAGCGGTGTGTCTACGGCGCCGGCACCCCCATCGCCGTCGTCGACGGCCCCCCGGGCGTCGGCAAGACGGCGTTCGTGCTGGAGCTGGCCCACCGGCTGCTGGACCGCTTCCCGGACGGGCAGCTCTACGTGGACCTGTGCGGCACGGGCCGCCAGGGCCGGCCGCTGACCGCGTCGGACGCCCTGGAGCAGCTCCTGGCCAGCCTCGGCGTCGAGCGCTCCCGGATGCCCGCCGACGTGGCCGGCCGCACCACCCTCTACCGCAGCCTCCTGCACGGCCGCCGGATGCTCGTGGTGCTGGACGAGGCACTCGGCGCCGACCAGTTGAGACCGCTGATACCGCGCGGCTCGTCCTGCGTCCTGGCCACCAGCAGGCAGCGGTTCAGCGGACTGGCCGTCCGCGACGGCGCCCATGTGCTCACGATGGGCCCGCTGGCCGACCATGACGCGGCGTCCCTGCTCACCAGCCTCTGCGGCGGCCGGCTCCGGGGGCAGGAGGCGGCCGCGGTACGGCTGGTGCGGCTGTGCGGCGGGCTGCCGCTGGCCCTGCGGATCGCGGCCGAGGAGCTGGCGGCCAATCCCGCCGTCCCGCTCTCCGCCATCGTCGAGCGGTTCGCCGCCGCCTGCGCGGAGCGCGAGTCGCCGGGGAACCGTGAGGCGGCGCTGATCCGCCTGGTCGAGTGGGAGACCGGGGTCGGGCGCGAGGCGCCGGCGCCCGTACAGGTGGAGATGGCCGACGTCCGCACGGTCGTCCTGCGGTAGCCGCCGGCCGAACGGCCGGCGAGGCGGACACGGTTCACCGCATCCGCCTCGCCGGAGAGAAGGGGGAACAGGCAGCCCGGTCAGGCCGGAAGCTCCTGCGGCCCGGTCGGCATCGTGCGCAGCTTCCCGACCGGGGACAGGATGATCGGCAAGAGCATCGTCGCCGAGAGCACCCCCGCCACCCAGAGCGCCGCGTGCAGCCCCAGCACCCCGGCCAGCAGCCCGCCGACCGGGCCGCCGAGCGCCCCACCGCCGTACAGCAGCATCCGCATCGCGGCCGTCATCCGGCCCATCAACGGCTGCGGAGTGATGCTCTGCCGCAGGCTCACGATGATCACGTTGGAGATGCTGGAGCCGAAGTACTCCAGGAAGAACGAGGCGACGAACAGACCCACCAGCAGCCACGAGGGGCCGCCCGCCGCCGGGATCAGCAGCGGGCCCAGGAAGATGATGGAGACCGAGACCCGGTAGGCCGTCCCCACCGAGAGGCGGCGCACCACCATCCCGGCGATCAGCGCACCCAGCAGACCGCCCACCGCCGCCGCGCCCATCACGAAGCCGACCGTCGCCGCCGACAGCTCCTTGTCCCGCACCGCGTACAGCAGGAACAGGGACTGCACCATGGTGAGGAAGAAGTTGCAGGAACACCCGACGAGCCCGATCGCGCGCAGCCACCGGTTGCCGAACACCCAGCGCAGCCCCTCCGCCAGCTCGGCGCGCAGCCGCCGCTGCTCGGTCCGGGCGGGCGGGTCCGGCTCCGGCGCCCGGACCAGCAGCAGCGAGATCACCGACAGGGCGTACGAGAACGCGTTGGCGGCCATCGCCGCCGGCGCCGAGAAGGCGGTGACCAGCGTGCCCGCGATGCCCGGGCCGGCCACATCGGCCGAGGACAAGGTGGCGTTGAGCTTGGTGTTGGCCTCCAGCAGACTGCGCCTGTCCTTCACCAGCACCGGTACGTAACTCATCCAGCTGACGTCGAAGAGCACCGCCGCCGTGCCGACCCCGAACGCCAGCACGTACAGCAGGGGCAGGGTCAGCAGCCCGAAGTGGTACAGCAGCGGCACCAGCGCGATCAGGACCATCCGGACGATGTTGGCGCCCAGCATCACCGGGCGTTTGCGCACCCGGTCCACCCACACGCCGAAGACCAGGGCCAGCGCCAGGAACGGCACCAGCTGGGCGAAGCGGAGCATGCCGAGCTGTTCGGGCCCGACCTGGAAGACCAGGACCGCGGTGAGCGGCAGGGCGAGGTTGGCTATCTGGGTGCCGTACAGGGAGAGGCCCTCGCCCACCCAGAAGACCAGGAAGTCCCGGTTGTGCCAGAGGCTTCGGGGCGGCGGGTCCTGCGGCTCCCGCGCCGTGGCGGTGCCCCCGTCGGTACGTCCGCTGTCCTCGCTCACACCGAAGCTCCCCTGCGCAGTGCCTGGTTGACGACGTCCGCGATGGCCGCGAGCCCCGGCTCCCGCCAGATGGAGTGGTGGTCGCCGGGCACGGTGTGCTGGTCGAGCCGGCTCGCGTACGGCTCCCAGCGCAGCAGGTGCGGCTCCGATCCCTCGGCCTTGACCAGGGTGGTCGGGCCGTCGTGGACGCCGTCGATGACGTGGTCCACCATCGCGTGGGCGTGCGCCCGGAACAGGGTGAACCGCTCCAGCAGGAACTCCGCGTCGAACTCCTCCGGGACCGTCCCGGAATCCTCGATGGCTTCCAGCCGCTCCTGCGGCCCGGCCTCCGGGGGCAGCGCCGCCAGCGCCTTGTCCAGCTCCGGCGCCCCGCCGCTCACCAGCCCCAGGAAGTCGTGGAGGAAGTGCCGGACCAGCGCGGGCCCCGGCGGGAAGGGCTGGGTGCCGGGCAGTGCCGCGTCGATCACGACCAGCAGCGGCACCTCCTCACCCCCGGCCGCCAGCAGTCGGGCCATCTCGAAGGCCACGACACCGCCCAGGGACCAGCCGAGCAGCCGGTAGGGCCCGTGCGGGCGGGCGGCCCTGAGCGTGGCGGTGTGCACCTCGGCCAGCTCGCGGATCGACCGGGCGGGCTCGCCGATCCCGTCGAAGCCGGGGGCCTCGAAGCCGAACACGGGGGAGCCGGGGTCGAGCCGCGCGGCCAGCTCGGCATAGCAGAACGGCGACCCGGAGACCGGGTGGACGCAGTACACGGGCGGCAGTTCACCGTCCGCGCGGAGCGGGACGAGGCTGTCGGCGGGGATGGCGGTCACCGTGTGCGGCCTCCGTCGTTCGGTGGGGCGGAGCTGAGGAGCTGGTCGATGGCGGCGGCGACACCGCTGACGGTGCCACCCCCGTGGAGCAGACGTACGTTCACCTTGATCCCGAAGTGTTTGCTGAGCCGGCTGACCGCCCGCATGGCTTGCAGCGAGTCGCCGCCGGCCGCGCGGAAGGAGCTGTTCGCCCCGACCTTCGGAGCCGACAGCACGGTGGCGAAGATATCGGCGACCGCCTTCTCGGTGGGGGTGTTCGGCGCGACGTAGGACGCCTCCCCGTCCTCCGGGGGCGGTGGTGCGGGCAGCGCCTTGCGGTCGGTCTTGCCGTTGGCGGAGAGCGGCAGCCGGTCCAGGACGAGGACCGCCCCCGGCACCATGAACTGCGGCAGGGCGCCCGCGAGATGGGCGCTGATCACCCGGGGCCGGACCGTGCGGCCCGGCCGCGGTACGACGTAGGCGACCAGCCGCAGGTCACCGGCCGCGTCCCGGCGGGTGGCGACCACCGCCTCCCTGACCGCTTCATGCGATCTCAACACCGCCTCGATCTCGCCGAGTTCGATGCGGTGACCGTTCACCTTGACCTGGAAGTCGGACCGGCCGAGCAGCTCGATCAGTCCGTCCGGGCCGTAGCGGGCCACATCCCCCGTCCGGTAGAGCCGCTCCCCGGTGACCTCACCGTAGGACCAGTCGAAGAACCGTTCCCCGGTCAGCTCGGGCCGGTCGAGATAGCCGGTGGCCAGACCGATGCCCGCCAGATGGAGTTCGCCCGCGACCCCGGGCGGTACCGGCTGGAGCGAGGCGTCCAGGATGTACGTGCGCTGGTTGGCCATCGGCCGCCCGTACGGGATGCTCGTCCACCCCGGATCGACCTCGCCCACCTCGTACAGCGTGGAGTGGATCGAGGACTCCGTCGCCCCGCCGAGCGCGACGAACCGCAGCCCGGGCGCGACCTTCCGGGTCCGGTCCGGCAGGGAGAGCGGCACCCAGTCCCCGCCCAGCAGCGCCAGGCGCAGGGCGTCGAGCGGTGGGGCGCCGCTCTGCTCCAGCTGCTCGACGACCAGTTCGAGGAGGGCGGGTGCCGAGTTCCACACCGTGATCCGGTGCGTGGCCAGCAGGTCGGCCCAGTGCTGCGGGTCCTTGGCGAGCGCCGGCTCCGGCAGCACGACCGTGCCCCCGGCGGCCGTGAGGCCCAGGAACTCGTAGACGGACATGTCGAAGCTGGGCGAGGACAGCGCGAGGACACGGTCCCCGGGGCCCACGGCATAGCGGGAGTTGAGGTCCGCGATGTTGTTCATCACCCCGCGGTGGCGCAGCGCGATCGGCTTGGGCGCCCCGGTCGACCCCGAGGTGTGGATGACGTAGGCGAGATCCCCGGGCGCCACCCCGCTGTCGACGTCCTCCGGCGGTACGGCGGCCCACAGCTCCGCGTCCCGGTCCAGCTCCACGATCCGCGGACCCGCCTCGGCTAGCCGGGACGCGAGCCCGCTCCGGGAGACGATCACCGCGCACGAGGTGCCGGTCACCATCGCCGCGATCCGCTGCTGCGGATAGTCCGGGTCCAACGGCACGTAGGCGGAGCCCGACTTGAGGACGCCCAGCACCGCCACGAGCAGCTCGGGCGACCGGTCCAGACAGATGCCCACCCGGCCGCCGACGCCCGCGCCGAGCCCGCGCAGATGGCGCGCCAGCCGGTTCGCCGCCGCGTTGACCTCGCCGTACGTCCACCGCTCGGTGCCCCGGATCAGCGCGAGGGCCTCCGGTGCGGCGGCCGCCCGCTCCTCGAACGCCTCGTGCAGGCAGCGGTCGAAGGGGAGTCCGGCCGCCGTGTCGTTCCAGTCCACCAGGGTGCGGCGCAGTTCGCCGTCGGTGAGCAGCCGCAGCCGGGAGACGGCGGCCTCCGGACGCCTGATGGCGTCCTCGACCAGCGTACGGAAGTGGGTGAGCAGACGCAGGACGGTCTCCTGGTCGAACAGCGTGCCGTCGTAGCGGAGTTGGACGATGCGGTGGACGTACGCCCCGTCGCTGCGCGGCAGCAGCACCAGCTCGAAGTCGGCCGGCTCCGCGCTGTCCGCCACCGGTGCGCGGCTCTCCAGGACGGACCTGGCCAGATCGGCCGGTGTCGTCCCCTCGCCGATGGCGCAGCTCAGCCGGAAGGAGCCCGCACCGGGCGTGCGGACACGGAAGCCGAACTCCGCCTGGTCGGTGTACCGGTGGACCAGCGCGGCGAACCCGGCGAGCAGCACCTCCTCCGGGGCGGCCCCGGCGGCGCCGTCGAGCACCACCCGCTGGCGGGCGGTGCACCCGGCGGGCTCACTCTGTCGCGGCCGGTCGGTCGGCAGCAGTGCGGGCGGCGCCGCGCCGTTGTCCTGACGCGGCGTCACGCCGAGCCTCCCGACCGCGGCCCGGGGACCGCCGGAGCGAGCTCCCCGGACGATGCCCCCAGCGGCAGCGGATGGCGGGCACACAGCTCCGCGACCCCCGCCCGGACCGCGTCCCGCTCCCCGGCGTCGAGCACGTACTCCCGCTCGCCCCGGACCGTCGTCGCCTCCAGCACCCGGTGCAGCAGCGCGGCACAGCTGCGCATCCCGGCCGGGCCCATGCCCCGCTGGGCCAGGATGTTGGTGCCAAGACGCAGCCCGCTGGTGACCAGCGGCGGCCGGGTGTCGTCGGGGACCCGGTTGCGGTTGGCGAGGATGCCGCACTCCTCCAGGGCCCGTTCCGCGACCACTCCGGTCATCGGGCGGCCCGTCAGGTCGATCAGCACCATGTGGTTGTCGGTGCCGCCGGTCAGGACCCGGTGGCCCAGCGCCGACAGGACGTCCGCGAGTGCCGCCGCGTTGTCCACGACCAGGCGCATCGTCTCCTTGAACGCGGGCTCCGCGACCAGGGCGAGGGCCCGGGCCTTGGCCGCGATGGCCGCCGGGTTCGGGGTGCCCTGCGACAGCGGGAACACCGCCCGCTGCATCAGCCGCGACAGCGGGGTACGGCCGTCGGGACCGGGTGTCGCGTGCTCCCGCCCGATCAGGATCAGCCCGCCCCGCGGCCCGCCGAGCTGCTTGTACGTACTGGTCGTCGTGGCGTGCGCCAGATCGATGGGCGTCGGGTGCTCCCCGGCCGCCACCAGCCCCGCGATGTGCGAGATGTCCGCCACCAGGTACGCGCCCACCGAGTCCGCGATCGCGCGGAAGCGCGCGAAGTCGAGCGTACGGGGATGGGCACTGGCTCCCGCGATGAGCACGCTCGGCCGGTGCCGCTCGGCCA
Source organism: Streptomyces sp. NPDC088706 (assembly GCF_044752765.1). NCBI lineage: Bacteria > Bacillati > Actinomycetota > Actinomycetes > Kitasatosporales > Streptomycetaceae > Streptomyces > Streptomyces sp. NPDC088706. The sequence goes on along the minus strand of NZ_JBIVLW010000009.1, from coordinate 59,841 downwards.
GCGCCGCCACCTGCCCGTAGTCGATCCGCCCCTCGGCGTCCAGCCCGTAGTGCACGGCCCGGTAGTGCATCCCGGTCACCGAGGCCGGGGAGCCGTGGGTGAGGTGCCCGCCGGAGTCCAGGTCCAGGGCGAGGATGGTGCCGCCCGGGCGGACCAGCGCGGCCAGTACCGCCTGGTTGGCCGAGGAGCAGGAGTGCGGCTGGACGTTGGCGTACGCCGCGCCGAAGGCCTGCCTGGCCCGCTCCACGGCGAGCCGCTCCACCAGGTCGAACTGGGAGGCGCCGGGGTGGTAGCGGGCTCCCGGGTACCCCTCGGCCGTGACGTTGGAGAGGGCCGATCCGGCTGCCGCCAGCACCGAGGGGTCGGCGATGCTGGTGGACGCCACCATGGCCAGCGTCGCGTGCTGCTGCACCACCTCGGCGTCCAGCAGCCGCGCCAGCTCCGGGTCGGCGGCCCCCAGCGCGACCGCTCCCGCCTGTGCCAACTCCGCCTGTGAGGCGACCGGTTCAGGCACGGGAGCCCGCCTTCCCGGCCTTCGCCACCAGCTCGTCGATCGCCGTGGCGAGCGCGCCGACCGTGGCACCGCCGTACAGCAGCCGCACGTTGACCTTCACCGTGAAGTGCTTGTTCAGCCGGCTCACCGCCCGCATCGCCTGGAGCGAGTTGCCGCCCAGCTCGAAGAAGCTGGCACCGGTGCCCACGCGCTCCTGCGCCAGCACGGTCCCGAACACCTCGACGACCTTCTCCTCGGTCGGGGTGACCGGGGCGATGTACGAGTCCACCGCCCCGCCCGCGCTGGCGGGTGCGGGCAGCGCCGCCCGGTTGATCTTGCGCGCCGGGGTCAGCGGGAACTCCTCCAGCTCCACCCACGCGGTCGGCACCATGTACTCGGGCATCGTCCGCCCCAGGTGGTCCCGCAGCTCCGCCACCGTCGGCGAGGTGTCGCCGAGGACCGTGTAGTACCCGACGAGCTGCTTCTCCCCGTCGTCCTCACGCAGCAGCACCAGCGCCATCCGGACCTTGGGGTGGGTCAGCAGCCCCGACTCGATCTCGCCGAGCTCGATACGCAGACCGCGCAGCTTCACCTGGTTGTCCAGGCGCCCGATGAAGTCGATCTGGAGGTCGGGCGTCCAGCGCACCAGGTCACCCGTGCGGTAGACGCGCCCCTCACCGAGGAACGGGTCGGGCACGAACTTCTCGTCCGTCAGCTCCGGCAGGTTCAGATAGCCGCGGGAGAGACCCTCGTCCCCGCCGATCAGCAGCTCACCCGGGACACCGACCGGCACCAGGTTGAACTCCTTGTCGACCACGTAGTGCAGCCGGCTGAACTCCGGGCGCCCGATCGGCGGCGACGACTTCCACTCGCGGTGCTCACACAGGTACTCGGTCGTCGCCACCGACGCCTCGGTCGGCCCGTACAGGTTCACGAACATCCGGCCCGGCAGGTTCCACTTGTTGACCAGCTCGGCCGGCAGCGCCTCCGCCCCGCCCATGATGTATTTCAGGTCCGGATACGGCTCCGCCTCCACCAGTGACAGGATCGCCGGTGAGAGACCCGCGTAGGTCACCCGCTGGTCGCGCATCAGCGATCCCAGCGACTCCGGCGAGGAGGCGTCCTCCGGCGCCACCAGCACCATCGCGGAACCGCTGATCAGCCCGGCGAAGATCTCGCCCTGCGACATGTCGAAGGTGAGCGCGGGCAGCTGGAGCAGCCGGTCCGTGTGGCCCCACTCGCCGAAGGTGCGCCGGTAGGCCTCGATGAACATGCGCAGCCCGCGCTGTTCGATCATCACGCCCTTGGGCTTGCCGGTCGACCCGGAGGTGTAGAGGACGTAGACGAGGGACGTCGGCTCCGCCCACTCCTCCAGGGCGACGTCGTCGGGCTCGGCCTCCACCGTCTCCCACTCGGTGTCGATCCGCAGCACCTCCCACCCGCTGGACGGCGGCAGATCACCGACGTTCGCGTCCCGCGTGATGACGAGCGGGGCGGCGGTGTCCCGCAGCATGTGGTCCAGACGCGCGTTCGGGTGCGACGGGTCGATGATCGTGTACGCGGCCCCGGAGACCATCACGCCCACGATCGCCACCAGCGCGTCGAGGTCCCGGTCCATCGCGATGGCGACGACCTGCTCCTGCTTCACACCGCGCGAGCGGATGTGGCGGGCCAGCTTGTCCGCCCGCCGCATCAGCTCGGCGTACGTCATCTCCTTGCCGCGGCACACCGCGGCGACCAGCTCCGGGTGCTCCCGGGCGATCCGGGCGATGGTGGCGTGCACCGGCTCGGTCGGATAGTCGAAGTCGGCCCCGCACCCCACCTCCAGCAGCTCGCGGCGCTCGTCCTCCGAGAGCAGCGGCAGCTTGGAGACCGGGGTGTCCGGGTCGGCGGCCGCCGCGCCCAGCACCGTCCGGAAGTGCTGGACCATCGCCTCCACCCGGCGGCGGTCGTACAGGTCGGTGGCGTACTCCACGATGAGCCGCAGCCGGTCCGCGCCCTCGATGAAGCTGAACGACAGGTCGAAGCGGGAGCGCCCGCCGGAGACCAGGATCGACTCGGTCTCCAGCCCGTCCAGCTGGAGCGCGTCCCCGGTCGTCGTCTCGCCGAGCAGCTGTACGGCGATCTGGAACAGCGGGTTGCGCCCCGCGTCCCGCACCGGCTGCACCCGGTCCACGACATGGTCGAAGGGCACGTCCTGGTTGTCGTACACGTCCAGGTTGTTGTCCGCTATCCGCTCGATCAGCTCGGCGAAGGTGATTCCGCCGGAGAGGTCCGAGCGCAGCACCGTCATATTGATGAACAGGCCGACCACGTCTTCGAGTTCGGGATCGGTGCGGCCGAGCATCGGCACCCCGATCGCGATGTCGTCCTGCCCGCTGTACCGGGCCAGCACCACTTTCAGCGCCGCCGCCACCACCATGTACAGCGAGGCGCCCTGCTCCTGCGCGAGGGAACGCGCCTGGCTCAGCAGGTCGGCCGGGAAGCTGACGGTGAAGGTCTCGCCGTTACGGGTGGGCTCCGCCGGGCGGACCCGGTCGGCGGGCAGCTCCAGCGCCTCCAGACCGGCCAGCCGCTCCTGCCAGAAGTCCAGCTCGCTCTCCCACTGCCCCGAGGCGCGCTGCTCCCGCTGGCGCTCCACATGGTCGGCGTAGGTCGCGGCCGGGGCCGGCAGGTCGGGGGTGAGCCCCGCCCGGAGCTGCCGGTACGCCTCGGTGATGTCCCGGCTGATCACCCCGCCGGACCAGCCGTCGGTGACGATGTGGTGGTAGTTCAGGGACAGGACGTGCTCCTCGTCGGCCAGCTTGAACAGCTGGAACCGGCGCACCGGGCCCACCGCCAGGTCGAACGGGGTGTCGGCCTCCACCTTCAGCGCCGCGTCGAGCGCCTGCTCCCGCTCCTTCGGCGTCAGCCCCGACAGATCGGTGACCGGCAGCGGGGTGTCCTCGGCCGGCGCGACGACCTGGTGCGGCACGCCGTCCACCGCGTGCAGGGTCACCCGCAGTTGGTCGTGGCGGGCGACGAGCAGGTTGAGCGCCCCCTCCAGCGCGGGCAGCTCCAGCGGGCCGCGCAGCCGGTAGGCGGTGGGGACGTTGTAGGTGGTCTCCCCGGGGTTCATCTGGTCCAGGAACCACAACTGCTCCTGCCCGAAGGACAGATGCATACGGGACTCGTCAGCGTCCGACGCGCTCATGGTCACAGGACTCCGTTCGGCAGATTGCTGTTCGGTCCGCTGAAGGCAGCAGCGGACGGGGGAACTTGGAGGACGGGGCGGAGCAGCGGTTCGATCCGTCTCAGCCCCTCGGTCACGGCCTCGGGATCGCGGGCGAAACAGATCCGGAAGCCGTCGAAGGCCCCGAGGGTCTCGCCGGGCATCAGCAGCACCCCGGCGTCCAGCACCCGGCGGCAGAGCGTCAGCGGCTGCTCCCCGGTGGTGAGCCGGAGCCAGGCGAAGGGGGTGTTCTCGGGCTCGGTGAGCTGCACGGCGTCCGCGTTGCGCTCCGCGAACTCCCTTACCAGCTTGAGACCTTGGCCGGTGATGTCCGCGTACCGGCGCAGATAGTGGTCCCGGCGGTCCAGCACATCGCAGGCCAGTGTCTCGCAGAGCACCGAATTGGCGATGGTGGAGAGGAACTTGCGCCGCGCGCACCCCTCGACGACCTCCGGCGGCCCGTACAGCCAGCCGACCCGCAGACCGGGGAACCCGTACACCTTGGAGAGGCTGGAGACCGAGATCACCCGGTCGCTGCCGCGCGCGGGGGAGTCCCTGAGGTCGAGCGCGTACTCCTCGTCCAGCAGCAGATAGGCGTCCCGCCGCTCCGCCAGCTCCAGCAGTCCGCGCAGATCGGCGTCGGCGATCCGCCGACCGGTGGGATTGCAGGGGGAGTTGGCGACGATCAGCCGCAGCCCCGGGCCGGCCAGCGCGGTGGCGGCCGCCACGTCGAAGGTCAGGTCCTCGCGGTAGGGGGCGCAGTCGACCTGGCAGCCCAGATCGGCGGTGATGTCCCAGGACTGCTGCCATCCCGGACGGAACACGATCACCTGGGCGCCGGGGGCGAGCAGGGAGGCGTAGACGAGGTAGAGGGCCTGCTGCGCCCCCTGGGTGATCAGTACGGAGGCGGGGTCGCCGTCGTAGAGGCCCGCGACCCGGTCGCGGAGCGGGCCGATGCCCCGGTCGTGTCCGTAGTCCAGCTCCAGGCCGGGCGGCACGGAGAGCTCGTCGAGCCGCCCGGGCAGCATGTTGCTGTCCCCGAGGTCGATGTCGAAGCGTCCGGCGGCGTCCTCGAAGACCCACCGCTGCATCGGGTACTCGCCGGCCGGTCCGGCGGCGGCGGTCATCGGCCGGTCTCCGGGGTGCGGCCCAGCCGGGCGCGCAGCGGCGGGGCGAACACACCGGTCGCCACCTGCTGGGATTCCCCGGTCAGGGTCACCGACCCGTCCGGGGCGAGGGTCACGGTGACACTTCCACCGGGCATCCTGACCTCCACCCGGTCCTCGCAGAGGCCCAGTTCGCGGGCGGCGGAGGCGGCGGCGCAGGCGCTGCTGCCCGAGGCCAGCGCGTAGCCGGCGCCACGCTCGTACACCTCGATCTCCAGGACGCCCCGGCTCACCACCCGCAGGAACTGCACGTTGGTGCGGTGCGGGAAGCGGGCGTGCCCGGCGATCTCGGGGCCCAGGCTCCGGGCCAGCCCGGCGGTCGGCTCGGCCACCGGCACCACGGTGTGCGGGTTGCCGTTGTGGAGCGCGGTCACCGTCAGCTTGTGCTCGCCGACCGTCAGCGGCACGGAGAGCGTCGGCCCCTCGGCGGGGGTGCCGTCCTCGTTCAGCAGCGGCAGGGCGGCGGCGTCGAACCGGGGAGTCCCCAGACCGACCTGGACGATCCCGGCCGCCGGATCGAGGATCTGTACGGGGCTGTCGCCCGCGGCGGTGCGGAGCGTGAACGGCTCACCGCCCGCCCAGGTCCCCGGTTCCCGCTCGGCCAGGTGCAGGGCGAACATCCGCAGCCCGTTGCCGCTGCGCCCGCAGACGGAGCCGTCCGAGTTGAACAGGGCCAGCGGGACGGGGACCCCGGGGCGGGGCTCCTCCAGCGGGCCGTGCAGCACCCCGTCCGCGCCGATGCCGAAGTGCCGGTCGCAGATGAGCCGTACGGACTCCGGCGAGACGGGGACGTCGGTGTGGCGGGGGTCGATCACCACGTAGTCGTTGCCCAGTGCCTGATACTTGAAGAAGTCGGTCATGACTCGTCTCAGGTAGGTGGCGGGGGTCGGGGCCGCTCCCGGCGAGGTCCGGCCGGGAGCGGCCCCGTACATCAGGCCTCTTGCTCTTCGAGGGCCGCCGCGTCGTGCTCCTCGCCGTACCACTTCTCCGCCCAGCGGGAGAAGGCGATGATCACGATGTCGCGGTGGCTGGGACCGCCGTCGGCGGACAGGACGTCGGTGACGTCGTGGGCGAGCCCCCGGTCGTCCAGCAGGACCGCCTGGCCGGCGTCGAGTGTGCCCGACCAGAAGGGGGCCTCCGCGCCCGGCTTCCACAGCCGGGTGGTGCCGCCCGCCACGTTCACCTTGTTCAGGATGGCGATCATGACGAACTCGTGCCCGTCGTGGTGCACGCCTTCCGGGGTGAGCGGGCCGGGCCTGCCGCCGTCGGCGCGGGTCCGGTTCTGGTGGACGTTGATCTGCCACGGCTCGGAGCGGTCCAGGCCGAGTTCGCGGATGCCTTCGGCGATGAGCGGGGTGAAGTCCACCTCGATCGGCTCGTAGACGCGGCGGATGCCGCCGCCGACCGGGTTGAACTTCTTGTACGTGGTGTAGTCGCGGTGCGGAAGCCGCTTGAACGACCAGTTCTCGTTCTCGGCGGGCGTGAGCTTGTACTGCGAGAACCGCTTGAAGCGGGTCCCGTTGCCCATGTAGTCGTCGACCGGGCAACGGTCGTAGCTGGGCAGGATGTCGGGTGCGACCTCGGGCAGGTCGATGACGGTGAATCCTTGGGCGCCGAGCGGCATGTGCTCTCCCCTCCTGGTGGGTGGTGGCGGAATTCAGGCGGTGACCGACGGCATGCGCTCGTCCAGGTACGTCGCCGAGGAGTTGAGCCGCCACAGGATGCCGCGGGCGATGGCCCGGCGCATCCGGGGGGACTCGGCGGCGGGCAGTACCACGTTGTGGAACCAGCCCTGGGCGTGCTGGGAGTCGATGGTGATGTGCAGCCGGTGGTAGACGATGCCGACGTCCGGCAGGCCGAGCCGCTCCCAGGCGTGCACGACCTGGACGAACCGGTCCGGGGCCATCCACTCGGTCATGCCGAGGTAGCCGACGGCCTCCGGGTACAGGGCGCGGTAACGGCACAGCAGGACGGCCAGGTTGCCGTTGAGGAGCGAGTTGGCGGTGAGCGAGCGCTCCAGCTCCTCGTCCGGGATCTCGAAGACCTCGAAGATCTTGTTGAAGAGGGTGGTATGGACCTGGGCGTGGTCGCCGTTGCCCATCTCGTCCCAGAAGTTGGCGGCGATCTCCATCTTCGCCGCACCCGCCGTGCCGACCTGCATCATCGCCAGCAGGTCGTCGAAGCGGCCGTCGACCACGGACTCCTGCATCACGTAGTTGCGCAGGTCGGACTCCGAGGCCCGGTTGCGGATGAACTCGTGGTAATAGGGGTGCTTGTAGACCCGGTGCTCACGGGCGGTCCTCTTCAGCCAGGAGAGGTAGGCGCGCGGTTCCGCGGGGGCCTCCTCCAGCAGACCCGGCTCGATCAGCCGGTCCTGCGCCTCGGCGGTCGCGGCCTCCAGCTGCCGGCCGATCTCGTGTGCGACGACCGAGCCCTCGGCCGTCTCCTGGTCGGTGAGTCTGGTGTGCAGGCGGTAGACCCGGTCGAGCAGGAACTGCTGCGCGTACAGGGCCTGCGGGTCACCGGCCGCCGCGGCCTTGTTGATCTCGGCCACCCGGCCGAGGAGTGCGGTGCGCGCGTCGCCCGCGAACTGCGAGTCGACCTTGTCGGCCGCCGTCGCGAGTAACGCGGTGACCTCGTCGACGGTGGTAAGGAAACGGCTGGCGGGCTCGGTCTCGACCCGGGAAGTACCAACTTCGAGCATCTGCTTCCCCTTGAATTCACCTGATGACTGTGACGTGCCGTACATGCCGTGCGGGTAGCCGTCTGTCGCGCTGAGGAGTGAGGGAGAAAGGAAGCGGGATCGCACCGCACACGGCCCCGCGGGTGCGGGGCAGGGTGTGTGCCAGAACGGCAGAGGCGGTCAATGCGCGCCCATACTGCACGCAGGGCTCTGGGCAGACTCTGTACGCGGTCTATACGGATTCAAGCCACCGGGCGGGGCGCGCGGGGAGGAGGCCCGGAACGGGGTGGGGGACATGCCGAAGAGGGCGCGCAGTACGGGACCGTAGCCGTACTCCGCGCCCTCGATCAGGGGTGACGCAAGGTGGTGCGTAGGGGTGGTGCTCGGGTTGACAGGGACCGCGGCGGCGGCGATCGGTCCCGGGTGAGGGCGTCTCCTTCAGGTCAGAGGACGGTCCCCGGGACCTTCACCACCGCACTGGCATCGCACAGCCGCCGCGGCCTCGTCGTCCTGCCCGCGCCGCGCTGCACCCCTCATCCGGGTGCGCGGTGCGGGCAGGGTCCATGGTGCCGCTAGTCCTCGCGCAGGGCGCGGACGGCCTCCTCGACGCGCTTGCCGTAGTCGGCGTCGGCGGCGTGGAAGTGGGCGAGGTTCTTCTCGATCACGTCGTCGCGGGTGACCTGCGAGAGGCCGCCGGCGATGTTGGCGACCAGCCGGCCCTTCTCGTCCTCGGACATGAGCCGGAAGAGCTCGCCCGCCTGGAAGAAGTCGTCGTCCTTGGCGTGTGCGGGCGCCTCGTGCGTGCCCGTCCAGCCGTGGATCGCCAGCGGGGCGCCGAGCGCGGCGTCGGTCTGGGCCGGGCCGGCGTACGAGTTGGGCTCGTAGTTCTTGTCGTGGCGTGAGCCGTAGCGGGTGGCGTGCAGCCCGTCGCGGCCGTAGTTGTCGACCTCGGCCGCCTTGGGGGCGTTGACCGGCAGCTGGGTGTGGTTGACGCCCAGGCGGTAGCGGTGCGCGTCCGCGTAGGCGAACAGCCGGCCCTGGAGCATCTTGTCCGGGGACGGGCCGATGCCGGGCACGAAGTTGTTCGGCGAGAACGCGGCCTGCTCGACCTCGGCGAAGACGTTGTCCGGGTTCCGGTCCAGCACCAGGCGGCCGACCCGCTGGAGCGGGTGGTCGGCGTGCGGCCACACCTTGGTGAGGTCGAACGGGTTGAACCGGTAGTGCACGGCCTCGGCGGCCGGCATCACCTGGACGTGCAGCGTCCAGGACGGGTTGACGCCCCGCTCGATGGCCTGGAGCAGGTCCGTCTGGTGCGAGTCGGCGTCCTTGCCGACCAGCTCGGCGGCCTGCTCGCTGGAGAGGGAGCGCACGCCCTGGTTGGTCTTGAAGTGGTACTTGACGAAGAACGCCTCGCCCTCGGCGTTCGTCCACTGGTAGGTGTGCGACCCGAAGCCGTTCATGTGCCGGTACGAGGCGGGGATGCCGCGGTCCCCCATCAGCCAGGTGACCTGGTGCGTCGCCTCGGGGGAGTTCCCCCAGAAGTCCCAGACGTTGTCCGGCTCCTGCTTGCCCGTGAACGGGTCGCGCTTCTGCGAGTGGATGAAGTCGGGGAACTTGATCGGGTCCTTGATGAAGAACACCGGGGTGTTGTTGCCGACCAGGTCGTAATTCCCCTCGTTCGTATAGAACTTGAGGGCGAAGCCGCGCGGGTCGCGGACCGCGTCCGCGCCGCCGAGGGAGTCGGCCACGGTGGAGAAGCGGATGAACGTCTCGGTGCGCTTGCCCACTTCGGAGAGGAAGTCGGCACTGGTGAAGCCGGTGACGTCGTCGGTCACCTCGAAGTAGCCGTACGCGCCGGAGCCGCGGGCGTGCACCACGCGCTCCGGGATGCGCTCACGGTTGAACCGGGCCAGCTTCTCCAGGAGGTGCTGGTCCTGGAGGAGGAGCGGTCCACCGACACCGGCGGTGGCGGAGTTCTGGTTGTCGGCGACCGGGGCGCCTGACTCGGTCGTGAGCACACGCTTAGCCATGTGGCGGGATGACCTTTCGTACGAGCTGCTGACGGCTTGAGGAGCGTAGGTTCGCCGCAGAGAGAACGTCAACAGTTTGTTGAAAACGAAGTGTGTGGTTCCGGGCCGCGGCAGCGCCTGGGCGCGACAGGACAGGTGTCAGCGCCACCGCGGCCCGGAGATCAGGGGCTCCTTGCGGAGCGAGGGGTCAGACCTGGGAGCCGGAGAGCCGCTCGACCGAGCGCAGCAGTGCCGAGTGGTCCAGGCCGCCGTCGCCCTGGGCGCGCAGCGAGGCGACCAGCTGGGCGACCACACCGCCGACGGGCAGGGCCGCGCCGACGTTGCGGGCGGCGTCGGTCACGATGCCCATGTCCTTGTGATGCAGGTCGATGCGGAAGCCGGGGGCGAAGTCCCGCTTCAGGAAGTTGTCCTTCTTGCGGGTCAGCACGGTCGAGCCGGCCAGCCCGCCGCCCAGCACGTCCAGCGCGGCGGCGAGGTCCACCCCGGACTTCTCCAGGAAGACCACGGCCTCGGCGCAGGCCTGGATGTTGACCGCGACGATCAGCTGGTTGGCCGCCTTCACCGTCTGGCCGGAGCCGTGCGGGCCGCAGAGCACGATGGTCCTGCCGAGCGCCTCAAGCAGCGGCTTCGCGGCGTCGAAGTCCGCCTGCTCACCGCCGACCATGATGGACAGCACCGCCTCGATGGCACCGGCCTCGCCGCCGGAGACCGGCGCGTCCAGGACCCGGATGCCCTTCTCGGCCGCGTTCTCGGCGAGGTCGACCGAGGTCTGCGGGGTGATGGAGGACATGTCCACCAGCAGCGCGCCGCGCCTGGCGTTCTCCAGGATGCCATCGGGGCCGTAGGCGATGGCCTCGACCTGCGGGGATGCGGGCACCATCGTGATGACGACATCCGCGTCCTCGACCGCGTCCGCGATCGAGGAGGCGCCGGTGCCGCCGGCCGCGACCAGCCGGTCGACCTTGTCCTGCTCCAGGGTGTAGCCGGTGACGGCGTAACCGGCTTTGACCAGGTTCTCCGACATGGGGGAGCCCATGATGCCGAGACCGATCCAGGCGACCTTGGGGAGGTTGTTGCTCATGCGGGTGCCTTCCTGAAAAACGTGTGTACGTAAGGGGGTCGGTCTCACCGTTCGGTGGGCCCGTCCCGTCCGCGGCCGGTCAGTGGGCCGCTCGGGCCGACGCCGGGAGCCAGTCGAAGGACTCCGCGCTCGGCAGGTCGCCCGGCTTGTACTCCAGGCCGACCCAGCCCGCGTACCCGGCGTCCTTCAGCTCGTCGAGGAGCCGCTCCAGCGGGAGGGTGCCGGTGCCCGGCGCGCCCCGGCCCGGGTTGTCGGCGATCTGGACGTGGCCGGTCTTCGCGGCGTACGCCTCGATGACCTGGCTCAGGTCCTCACCGTTCATCGACAGGTGGTACAGGTCCAGCAGGAACTTGGCGTTCCCGAGGCCCGTCGCCGCGTTGACCTTGTCGACGACCTCGATCGCGGCCGGTGCGCTGACCAGCGGATAGAGCGGCGACTCCGGCTTGTTGAGGGTCTCGACGAGGAGGACCGCCCCGACCCGGTCCGCCGCGCGGGCGGCCAGCACCAGGTTCTCCAGGGCGAGCGCGTCCTGGACCCGCGGGTCCACGCCCTCGACGCGGTTGCCGTACAGCGCGTTGAGCGCCGTGCAGCCGACCGAGGCGGCGAAGTCGGCCGCCACGTCGATGTTCTCCCGGAAGCGGTCCGACTCCGTGCCGGGCACGGAGAGCGCGCCGCGGTCGGGGCCGGGCAGCTGTCCGGCGTAGAAGTTCAGCCCCACCAGCTGGGTGCCGGCGTCGTCGAGCGCCTTCTTCAGGGCGTCGAGCTCCGCCCGGATGGGGGTGGGGGTCTCGATCCAGGGCCACCACAGCTCGACCGCCGTGAAGCCCGCCGCGGCGGCTGCCGCGGGACGCTCCAGGAGCGGGAGTTCGGTGAAGAGGATCGAAAGGTTCACATCGAAGCGCTGGTCCGGGTATCCCATGAGGATGTCGGCGCTCCTTCCGTATTGCGGAAGTTAGTTTCTGCTTAACGGAAGATTGCCTGGGGGGTGGTGGGACTGTCAAGGGGGCGGAGCAAAATTCGGGCGGGGCGGGGGCCGCTGTCGACCCCCGCCCCGCCCAGCTCACGCGCCGTACGCGCCGCTCCCCGGCCGCCCTCCCAGCGGCCTCCTATCCGGCCGGAACCGTGTCCTGGAACGTCGTCCCCGCGGTGCGGTACGCCCCGACCATCGCGTTCACCTGCGCCGGGGTGAGCACCTGGTCCTTCACATGCAGGACGTAGTCCACCTGCTGGTCGTAGGACCGGGGTGTGGTGCTCGGCTGCCCCCGCAGGTCGATCAGCCACTGGTTGAAGTTGATCGACATGGGCCGCTCGGGCAGGTAGGCCGCCCCGTGCGTCCCGAAGTGCTGCCCGTCGACGTAGTACGTGATCCGGTCGTCGTCGATGGTCACCACCAGGTCGTGCCAGCCCGCGTACGACTGCCGGACCTCGCTGTGGGCGTTCACCGCCTCCCACGGGTCGGGCCGGTAGGTCTCCCACGAGGTGGTGTAGAGGATGTTGGCCGGCTCGCCCCAGCCGCCGTTGGGCAGGTACTCGAAGTCGTACTCCGCGTAGTCGTCCGCCATCGGAGCCTTCAGGTCGTTGACCGTGAAGAACGTCTGCACGATCCGGTCGCCGTCCGGGCCCGAGCGCGGGGCGTCGCTGAACTTCACCCGGGACGCGTACGTCCCGTTCTTGAACTTGGTCGACCTCGTCAGGATCTCGGTGTGCTCGGTCGAGGCCCCGGTGCCGGCGGTGGAGGTCTCCAGGTTCATCACCGAGTTCCCGCTCTGCGAGGCGAGGGTGACGTTCTCCGGCGCCCAGGTCGCGCCCTGCTCTTCGAACGGCTGACCTCGGACACCACGGGCCGCCCGGTGGAGTACGTCCACTCGCTCTACCGGGGCGACCGCTACCGGATCGTCTCCCGCCTGGCGCTCGGCCCCGCCGCCGAGGTCGCCCCGGACCGGGAGGGCCACCACCCGGGCATCCCGCCGGGCGATTTCGCGCACGGCGACGCCATCACCTCCTCCACCAGGGGGGACATCCAGGCGGGCGCCTGACCCCGGCCGCGGTTACAGTCGTGGCCGAGCCGCGCGAGCCCGCACCCGCGGCGAGGACATCAGGGAGGCACAGTGCGCTTGAGGGTGGAATTCACCACCGAGCCCTTCGATCTGGACGAGGCGCCCGCCCACGCGGTGGTGGCCCGCGAGGTCATCCAGGGCGCCCAGCTCGACGCCGTGGACGTCGGCCCGTTCGGCAACACGGCGGAAGGGGGCGCGGACGAGGTGCTCACCGCCGTGGACTCCCTGCTGCGCCGGACCCTGGCCTCGGGTGCCACCCGGGTCTCGCTCCAGGTCAACGTGATCGGGGAGGAGGTACGGTGACCGAGTCCGCCGATCACGCTCCGGTCACCGTCGACCACCCCTTCGTATCGGCCGTCAAGCCTCTCGTCGACGCGATGGGCGCCGAGCTGCTCGGCCCCGAGCAGGCCCAGCCCGACGACGTGGTGCTCGCGTGGGAGGGCCGGGACGTCATAGCCGTACGCCTGCCCCAGCTCTCCGACTCGCTGGACCACATCCTCGCCGCGATGGAGCGACGGCACGGGATGCCGCTCGCCGACCTGGACCGGAAGGCCAAGCAGTCCGTCGTCCGGACCCTGGAGGCACGCGGTGCCTTCTCCGTACGGCACGGGGTGGAGACCGTGGCCGGCGCCCTGGGGGTGAGCCGGTTCACCGTGTACAACTACCTGAACCGGGAACATACGGCCAAGGGTGAGTAGTTGGCCGTACCCTCAGGAAAGCCGCCGTCCGCATGCCGGGACGGCGGCTTTCTCCGTTCGCCAGATTTCAACAAAGTGTTGACGTGGTGTTGCGGAGGGCGTTAGCTATCCGCAGCCCGAACAACGCACAGCGAAAAACAGCCACGGAGGCTCCCGTGACTTCGAGCTCCACACCGGGCCTCACCCGGTTCAACACCCTGGCGGACGGCGAGGCCACCCCCGCACTGCACGAGGTCTGTGCCAGTGCGGCCTGGGGAGGGACCGTCCTCGCCGGTCGTCCGTACGCCACCGAGGAAGCCCTGCTCTCCGCGAGCGACGCCGCCATGGCCGAGCTCACCGCGCAGGACCTGGCCGAGGCGATGGCGGGCCACCCGCCGATCGGGCGTCCGATCCCCGGCGACCTGACCTCCTCCCGCGAGCAGCGGGGGATGGCCGGCGCCTCCGAGGAGCTCAAGACCGAGATGCTCGAACTGAACCTGGCCTACCAGGAGCGGTTCGGACATGTCTTCCTGATCTGTGCCACCGGCGCCACCGGTGAGCAGATGCGCGACGCGGTGAAGTCCCGGATCGGGAACTCGCCCGAGCAGGAGCAGGAGATCGTGCGCACCGAACTGGGCAAGATCAACCGCATCCGGCTGACCCGTCTGGTACGGGAGACCCTCGCAGAGGAAGCTCCCGTGCAGGACTCTTGAGATCTAGGAGAGTGACGGTCTTGAGTACCGACACGACCGCATCGGTGTCCACGCACATCCTGGACACCAGCATCGGCCGCCCCGCCGCGTCCGTCGCCGTCTCGCTCGCCGCCCGCGGCGGCAGCGACGCGCCGTACGTGACGCTCGGAGCCTCCGCGACCGATGCGGACGGGCGCTGCAAGGACCTGCCGGCGCTGCCGGAGGGAACGACCCATGTGCGTCTCGAATGCGACACCGAGACGTACTTTTCCAAGAAGCAAGCCGAGGCGCAGCAGGACGCCCCCCGCGTAAGGGACAGCGGCGCGTTCTTCCCGGAAGTGACGATCGCCTTCGCGGTCGTGCCGGGCGAGCACTACCACGTACCGCTGCTGCTCAACCCGTTCGGCTACTCCGTTTACCGAGGGAGCTAGCACCGACATGCCCACGATTCTCGGCCAGAACCAGTACGGCAAAGCAGAGAACCGCGTCGTAAAGATCACGCGGGACGGCGACACCCACCACATCAAGGACCTGAACGTCTCGGTCGCCCTCTCCGGTGACATGGACGACGTGCACTACTCCGGCTCCAACGCCAACGTCCTGCCGACCGACACCACCAAGAACACGGTGTTCGCGTTCGCCAAGGAGCACGGGATCGAGTCCGCCGAGCAGTTCGGCATCCACCTCGCCCGGCACTTCGTCTCCTCGCAGGAGCCGATCCACCGCGCCCGCATCCGGATCGAGGAGTACGCCTGGGAGCGCATCGCGACCTCCGACGGCAACTCCAAGTTCATCGGCGCCGACGAGGTCAAGCACTCCTTCGCCCGCAAGGGCATGGAGACCCGCGTCTCCCAGATCACCTACGACGGTGAGAACTGGGAGGTCATCTCGGGGCTCAAGGACCTCACCGTGATGAACTCGACCAACTCCGAGTTCTGGGGCTACGTCAAGGACAAGTACACGACGCTGAAGGAGGCGTACGACCGCATCCTGGCGACCGACGTCTCCGCGCGCTGGCGCTACAACTGGACCAGCGACGAGCAGCGCATGCCGAACTGGGAGAAGTCCTACGAGCAGGCGCGCAAGCACATGCTCCAGGCCTTCGCCGAGACGTACTCGCTCTCTCTCCAGCAGACCCTGTACCAGATGGGTTCGCGGATCATCAACAGCCGCAGCGAGATCGACGAGATCCGCTTCTCGCTGCCGAACAACCACCACTTCCTGGTGGACCTCGAACCGTTCGGACTGAAGAACGATACCGCCGACGGGGCTGTCTACTTCGCGGCGGACCGCCCCTACGGTCTGATCGAGGCCACCGTGCTCCGGGACGGCGTCGAGCCGAAGATCCCGGTCGACATGACCAACCTCTGACGCGGCACTGAACCCGCCCCCGTCCGCCCGCAGTCGGGCGGGGGCCGGTCATCCCGGAGGAAACACCCATGGCACAGCCTGCAACGGGGTCGGCCGAAGCCCCGAAACCCTTTACCGGCACGGCAGTCCACCCGTGCGACGAGAAGCTCCCTCCCGCGCGGCTCGGTCCTGCGGCTCTCCAGCACATCGCCGCCATGTACGCGGGCGTCGTCACCCCTCCGCTGATCATCGGCCAGGCCGTCGGCCTGGACACCGCCGGGATGACCCGGCTCATCGCGGCGAGCCTCCTGATCGCCGGACTCGCCACCATCGTGCAGACGATCGGCCTCGGCGCGTTCGCCGGCAACCGGCTGCCGTTCGTCAACGCGGCCTCCTCCGCCGGAATCGCCCCGATGCTCGCCATCGCCGAGACCAGCGCGCCCGGCCACCAACTCCCCGAGATCTACGGAGCGGTGCTCGTCGCGGGCGTCTTCTGCCTGACGGTCGGGCCGTTCTTCGGCCGGCTGCTGCGCTTTTTCCCGCCGCTCGTCACCGGTGTCGTCATCACCCTCATCGGCGTCACGCTCATGCCCGTTCCGGTCGCCTGGGCGCAGGGTGGCGACGCCACCGCCGCCGACTTCGGCGCGATGAAGTACCTGGCGCTGGCCGCCTTCACGCTCGTCGTCATCCTGCTCATCCAGCGCTTCGGCCGTGGCTTCCTCAAGCAAGTGGCCCTGCTGGTCGGCATGTTCGTCGGTACGCTGGCGGCGATCCCGTTCGGGCTCGCCGACTTCTCCGCGCTGAAGTCCGCACCGCTCGCCGCGCTGCCGACCCCTTTCGCCTTCGGCGCACCGGAGTTCCACCCGGCCGCGATCCTCTCCCTCTGCATCGTCATGCTCGTCCTGATGACGGAGTCCTCGGCCGGCATGCTGGCCCTCGGCGAGATCTGCGACCGCCGCACCGACGGCCGTACGATCACGCGAGGTCTCCGTACGGACGGCATCGCCACCCTGCTCGGCCCGGTCTTCGGCGGCTTCCCCACCAGCGCCTTCGCGCAGAACGTCGGCGTCGTCTCGCTGACCCGGGTACGCAGCCGGTACGTCGTCGCGGCGGCGGGCGGCGCCCTGCTGGTCCTCGGCGCCTTCCCGGTGCTCGGCGCGGTCGTCTCCCTCGTCCCGATGCCCGTCCTCGGCGGCGCCGGGATCGTCCTCTTCGGCTCCATCGCGGTCAGCGGCATCCGTACGCTCTCCGAGGCCGGGCTGGACGACAGCTCCAACATCATCCTGGTCGCCGTCGCGCTCGGCGCGGGGATCATCCCGCTCGCCACGCCCACCTTCTACGCCGGATTCCCGGCCTGGGCGCAGACCGTCCTCGGCTCCGGGATCAGCGCGGGAGCACTGGTCGCGGTCGTGCTCAACCTGTTCTTCCACCATCTCGGCACCCACAGCCGCACCGCTGTGGCACTCAAATCCTCCTAGGGTCCTGCCGTGCCCGCATCGCCACAGAAAGAAGAAGGAAGCACCATGGCAGCTTCGGCAGACCCTCAGCGCATCATCATCGAGAACTGTTCGATCGCCACCGTCGACGCCCACGACACGGAGTACGCATCCGGGTACATCGTCGTGGCGGGCAACCGCATCGAGTCCGTCGGCGCCGGCAAGGCGCCGGAGGGCCTGGCCGGGGTCGTCCGGCGCATCGACGCCACCGGGCACCTCGCGACGCCCGGCCTGGTCAACACCCACCACCACTTCTACCAGTGGATCACCCGGGGCCTGGCCACCGACCACAACCTCTTCGACTGGCTGGTCGCCCTCTACCCGACCTGGGCGCGCATCGACGAGCCGATGGCCCGCGCCGCAGCGCAGGGCTCGCTCGCCATGATGGCCCGAGGCGGCGTCACCACCGCCATGGACCACCACTACGTCTTCCCCAAGGGCTCCGGAGACCTGTCCGGCGCCATCATCGGGGCCGCCCGCGAGATGGGCGTACGGTTCACCCTGGCCCGGGGCTCCATGGACCGCAGCGAGAAGGACGGCGGCCTGCCCCCGGACTTCGCCGTCGAGACCCTCGAAGGCGCGCTCGCCGCCACCGAGGCCACCGTCGACGTCCACCACGACGCCTCCTTCGACGCCATGACCCAGGTGGCCGTCGCACCCTGCTCGCCGTTCTCGGTCTCCACCGAACTGATGCGCCAGGGTGCGGAGTTGGCCCGCCGCAAGGGTGTGCGGCTGCACACCCACGGCTCCGAGACCGTCGAGGAGGAGCAGTTCTGCAAGGAGCTGTTCGGGATGGGCCCGACCGCGTACTTCGAGTCGACCGGCTGGCTCGGCGACGACGTGTGGATGGCCCACTGCGTCCATATGAACGACTCCGACATCGCCGCCTTCGCCCGTACCGGAACGGGCGTCGCCCACTGCCCGTCCTCCAACGCCCGCCTCGCGGCGGGGATCGCCCGCGTCCCCGACATGCTCGCGGCCGGAGTCCCGGTCGGCCTCGGTGTGGACGGCACCGCCTCCAACGAGTCCGGCGAACTCCACACCGAGCTGCGCAACGCCCTCCTCATCAACCGCCTCGGCGCCCACCGCGAGGCCGCTCTCGACGCCCGCCAGGCCCTGCGCCTCGGGACCTACGGCGGAGCCCAGGTGCTGGGCCGCGCCGACCAGATCGGCTCCCTGGAGGCAGGCAAGCTCGCCGACCTCGTCCTGTGGAAGCTGGACACCCTGGCCCACTCCTCGATCGCCGACCCGGTGACCGCGCTCATCTTCGGCGCGGCCGCCCCGGTGACCCTCTCCCTCGTCGACGGCAAGCCGGTCGTCGAGGGCAACCACCTCACCACGGTGGACGAGGACGCCATCGCCCGCGTCACCCGCGACGAGGCCCGCCGCCTCGCGCAGATCGCCGCCGGAGCCTGACCCGGCGGTGTCCCCGAACCGCCGGGCAGTCACCGATCCCCGGCGGTAACCCCGACCGGCCGGTCGAGGGGGACGGCCCGAGACCGGCCGCCGTGGACCCGAGCGGGGTCCGCGGCAGCCGGTCCGGCGGACGCGCACCCGATGGTGGGCGCCGCCGGACCGGTGAAGAACGCTGCCCGCACGCCCCACCGGGCGCGCACCCCCCCCGCACCCCCCTCTGCACGACCTGCACCACCTGAGAGAGCCGCACGCACACCGCACCACTTACGCACCACCTCCCTGAACCCCACGTCGCCGAAGACGTGTAACCGACCGGAGGAACCGCCGTGGCCGCTGAGCCCAGGTTTCGCAAAGACGCAGATGCAGCCGCCCCCGACGCGACGGATGACGCCGTCACAGCAGCAGAAGCAGCAGAAGCAGCAGAAGCAGCAGAAGCAGCAGAAGCAGCAGAAGCAGCAGACGGCCGGAAACATCCGGTCGACGAGACCCTCCCGCCCCTGAAGATGTTCACCAGCGGCCTCCAGCACGTGGCCGCCATGTACGCGGGCGTCGTGGCCCCGCCGCTCATCGTGGGGCCGGCCGTCGGCCTCACCGCCAAGGAGACCGCCTTCCTGATGGGGGCGAGCCTCTTCACCGCGGGCATCGCCACCCTGCTCCAGACCATCGGCTTCTGGCGCGTCGGCGCCCGGCTGCCCTTCGTCAACGGCGTCTCGTTCGCCGGGGTGGCACCGATGATCGCCATCGGCAAGGACCGGGGGCACGACGGGATAGCCGTGATATGCGGGGCGATCATCGTCGCCAGCCTCCTCGGCTTCGTCCTCGCCCCCTACTTCTGCAAACTGGTCCGCTTCTTCCCGCCGGTCGTCACCGGCACCGTGATCACCCTGATCGGTGTCTCGCTGCTCCCGGTCGCCTTCAACTGGTCGCAGGGCGGCAACGCGACGGCGGACGACTACGGTTCGATGACCAACATCACCATGGCCGCCGTGACCCTGGTGATCGTGCTGACCCTGCGCAAACTGCTGCGCGGCTTCCTCCAGCAGATCGCGATCCTCCTCGGCCTGGTGATCGGCACCCTGATCGCCATCCCGGCCGGAATCACCGACTTCGGCGCCGTCAAGAACGCCGACGTGGTCGGCTTCCCGACCCCGTTCGCCTTCGGCGCTCCGCAGTTCGAGATCGCCGCGATCATCTCCATGTGCATCGTGATGCTGGTCTGCATGACCGAGTCCACGGCGGACATGCTGGCCCTCGGCAAGATCGTCGGCCGCCCGGCGGACGAGAGGATCATCGAGGGCGGCCTGCGCGCCGACACCCTGGGCAGCGCCATCAGCCCGGTCTTCAACGGGTTCATGTGCAGCGCCTTCGCCCAGAACGTCGGCCTGGTCGCCATGACGAAGATCCGCAGCCGCTTCGTCGTGGCGGCGGGCGGGGTGATCCTGATCGTGCTGGGCCTGGTCCCGGTCGCCGCCTCGGTCATCGCCCTGGTACCGCTGCCGGTGCTCGGCGGCGCGGGCATCGTCCTGTTCGGCACGGTCGCGGCCAGCGGTATCCAGACCCTGGCCACCGCCGCCCTGGAGAAGGGCGAGAACGCGCTGATCGTGGCGGCGGCCGTCGGCATCGGCCTGATCCCGATCGCGGCGCCGCAGTTCTACCACGCCTTCCCCGAGGACCTGCTGGTCGTCCTCGACTCGGGCATCTCCACCGGTTGTGTGGTGGCCATCGTGCTGAACCTCGCCTTCAACCACGTCGGCCGCAAGCCGGACGCGGCGGACGAGGAGCCGGCGAACGGCGAACACGTGGTCCCGGCGGCAGCGGGGGTGGGCGTCCACTGAGGGACCCGCTCGCAGCCCGGTGAAGCCCCGTGCCCGGCACGGGGCTTCCGCCGTCGAGGAACGCGTTCGGGTACCCCTCCGGTCGCCGCCCCGAGCGGACGGCCGCTCGGCGGCTGTAGCGTCAGGGGCATGGAAGATCAGTCAGTTGTGGATGTCGGCGACGTGCGCCTCGCCTACCGGACCTGGGGCGATCCGTTCGGCTCGCCCGTCGTGCTGCTGCACGGCCTCGGCGGCAGTGCCGCGGACTGGGAGGCGGCCGGTCCCCTGCTGGGCCAGGAGTGGCGGGTCTTCGCTCTGGACCTGCGCGGCCACGGCGAGAGCGACTGGCCCGAGGAGTACGACCTGGAGCTGATGGCCGAGGACGTCGTGGGCTTCCTCGACGAGCTGGAGCTGAACCGGGTGGGGCTCGTCGGCCACGGCATGGGCGGCGTGGTCGCCCGGCTGCTGGCCCACGAACACTCCGACCGGGTGGAGCGGCTGGTGCTGGTGGAGACCCCGGCCCCGTTCCCCGGCGACCCGGGCCCGGCCGGGCGCCCCGAGGGCCCGGTGGACTACGACGAGAACGCGGTGCCCGCCGTACGGGACCAGCTCGCCGACCCCGGTCCGGACGCGGCCGAGGGGCTCGGCGAGATCGTCGCCCCCACGATGATCATCACCGGCGGCCCGGAGAGCCGCATGCCGCAGGAGCGCCAGGCGGACATGGCCTCCCTGATCCCGGACTGCCGGCTGATCACCGTCCCCGGCGGCCACCGGATGCACGAGACCCGGGCCGACCAGGTGGCCGCGCACATCACGGAGTTCTTCACCAGCTGAGGCGCCGGTGGAGAGCAGGAAGTTGCCGAGGGCGGCGAGGGCGGCCTCATGGAACGCCGGCCGCAGACGGGGCGGCTCGCCGGTGAGCTCCTCCAGCAGCGGCAGCGCCTGGTCGAGGTCATCGGTCCGGAGGCGTGCGTACGTCCTGAGAACGGTCGTGGCGGCGCTCCCGTGGTCTCTTCCTGTGACGGTCCGAATCGTAGGTGAGCCCGGTCCGCCGTGGAAGGGCGCGCTTTCCGGTGGCAGGAGCACCGGAACGGAACCGTGCGGCGGACCGCGCGCCCTCAGCCCCCCCACCCCAGGACGCGGCGCACACACCGCACCAGGACGCGGCGCACACCCCCGCATAGCGGAAGGTTCCGCACCGTCCTCTTGTCGGCAACCCCCACACCATGGCATACAGGTCTGGACCATTGCTGTCCGGATGGAAGGCACCACTGTGCGACGCCCCCACATATCTGCCGCGTCGGCCTGTTCCGCCGCCCTGCTCCTCGCCCCCCTCCTCACCGCCTGCGGCGGTACCGCGGAAACCGACTCGCAGCCCCCCGGCACCCCCAAGGGCGTGACCGCGCAGGCGAGCAGCTCCACGTCGGTGCACGTCATGTGGGAGGCGGCCGCCGACAACAAGGCGGTCGCCGGTTATGACGTCTACCGCGGGAAGGCCAAGGTCAAGAGCGTTCCGGCGGCCAAGCACATGATCGACGTCGACGGGCTCGCGGCCTCGACCGACTACACCTTCACCGTCCGCTCCAAGGACGCGGCCGGAAACCTCTCCGCCCCCAGCAGGGCCGTCCCCGTCACCACCCAGGCCACCCCGCCCGAGGACGACGCGCCCCCCACCGTTCCGGCGAGGCTGACGGGCGCCGCCGAGGGAAGCCGCGCTGCCACCCTCTCCTGGACCAGGTCGACGGACGACGTCGGCGTCACCTCGTACGACATCTACCAGGAGGGTTCCCGGATCCACAGCGTCGCGGCCACCGGGACGACGGCGAAGCTCACGGGTCTGCGCCCCGGAACCGTCTACACCTTCACCGTCCGGGCCCGGGACGCCTCCGACAAGTCCTCGGCCGACAGCAAGGCGCTCGACCTCACCACCGAGTCCGCTCCCGGCGCCCCCGCGAGCACGGCCCCCACCGGGCTGCGCACCGAGACCGGCAAGGAGGGCGCCGAGTTCACCGTCGACCTGTCCTGGGACCAGCCCGACACGGGCGGTGTGATCCCCGCCTACCAGCTCTATCTGAACGGCAAGCTGACCACCACCATCGTCTGGGGCGGTACGCCTCCGAAGGGGCGGGCCGCCTACCGGCTGAACCTCGCGGAACCGGCCGGCACGCGCTACTCGGTGAAGCTCAGGGCCAAGCTCCCGGACGGTACGTGGGGTGACTTCTCGGCCCAGCCCACGATCGTCCTGGCCGACTGAGCACGGAGCACCGAGCCACGTCGTCGCATCGAGTCATGTCGCCGGCGCATCCGCTGCGCCGGCGTACGGCGGCCGGGTGAGCCTCCGGGTCCCGGCGACGGCGGTCACCATCGGCGGGGTGGGACCGGCACGGACCGGCGACGACACCCACCTCCGCTCCGTCCGGCCGCTGCCGGCGATCCTGGCCGCCCTGATCCGCGGATTCCTGGCACTGGGGGCGGGGTGGACGTGAACGGCCGCCACGGCTTGGCCCGGTGCCGCCGGGGTCGCGCACCCGGCGGCACCGTACGACGTCAGCCGTAGAGGCCGAACTCCCAGAGGGAGTACCCCCAGCCCGTGCCGCGCTGGGTGAGCCGCAGCCGCACATGGCGCGCGGTCGCGGTGACGTCGATGCCGTCCACGTCACCGTTGCCGGTGGTCGTGGTGTGCACGGTCCGCCAGTCGGTGCCGTTGTCGGAGACCTGGACCTCGTACGCCCGGGCGAAGGCCGGGTCCCACACCAGCTGGAGGTGGCGGAGAGACTTCCGCTCGCCGAGGTCCACCTGGATCGACTGCGGGTCGCTCCAGTCGCTGGCCCAGCGCGTGTCGAGCCGGCCGTCGGTGGCCATGGCCGGGGTGCAGGGGCAGCCCGAGCTCCCCGCCTGCGCGGAGGTGGCGGTGGTGGGACGGCCCAGCGCCAGGTTGGTACCGGCGACGGGCGGCGCGACGACCTTGACCGACCTGGTCTCGATGCCGACGTTGCCCCGGCCGTCCTCGGCCTCGATGTAGACCTTCCACACGCCGAGCCGCTCCGGAGCGGTCACCGCGAAGGTGCCGTCGCCCGTGGCCCGCCACCGCGCCTCCACCAGCGCCTTGTCCCCGGTGGCGTAGTTGCCGCTGAGGAACACCTTGTACGTGAGCGGGTCGCCGTCCGGGTCGCGGATCTGGGCGCCGATCGTGAACTCCCGGCCGGCCGGTGCCGCACCGGCCCCCTGCACGGTCATGCCGCTGATGACCGGCGGCGTGTTGTCACCCGCGACGGAACCGGCGTAGGCCTTCTTGACGGCGTAGTAGGAGAGGCGCTTCTTGCCGTCCGGGACCAGGTTGAACCACACGCCGCCGAAGTCGTGCTCGACGCCGTAGTGGAAGAGGGTCGCGCCCAGGGCCACGCCCCGGTGCCCGGTGACGCAGTTCCACGCGGCGGTGTACCCGTCCGCCTTCTGTACGTCGGTGGGCTCGTCCGGTACGCCGTTGGCGTCGTCGGGAACCTCCCACTCGCCGGCCGGGCCGCCCTCGGTGATGATGTAGGGCTTGGTGTAGCCGCCCGACTCCCAGTCCTCGCGCACCCCGCAGATGTCGCCGTAGGAGTTCATCGAGTACAGGTCGAGGTCCGGGGCGTTGCGCCGGTAGTAGGGCCAGGCGCCGGTCCAGGCGTCGGTCGAGGTGACCGGATGGTTCGGGTCGATCGCGTGGATCCTCCTGGCGACGTCGTTGACGAAGGAGGTGTAGGCGTTGCGCTGCCTCTCCAGCTCGTCGCCGCCGTAGCAGTTCTGCAGGCCGAGGACGGACTCGTTGCCGACGTTCCACATGAGGACGCCGGGGTGGTCCTGGTAGGCCTCGACCCACCTGGCGAACTCGGTGAGCGAGGACGACTTGTACGCCTCGTCGGTCAGGTAGTCCACGCAGCCGCCACTGCCCGGACCGCCGCCCGGCTGGAGCCAGAAGCCGCTGACGACCCGGATCCCGTGGGCGGCGGCCTGGTCCAGCAGCTGCTTGCTGGAGCCGTCCGTCCCCCAGGTGCGGATGGTGTTGACGCCCATGGACCTCAGGTCCGGCAGATGGCGGGCGGCGTCGGCCACGGACGGGCCCCAGGTGAGCCCCTTGACCTGGTACGGCTGTCCGCCCACCGTCAGCTGCCAGTTGCCCTGGCTCCCGGTGACGCGGACCGCGCCGCCGGTGGGCGGAGGCGTGCCCCGGCTGCCGTACACCTGGAACTCCCAGAGTGAGTACCCGTAGCCGCCGGCGCGCGCGGTGCCGAGCATCCTGACGTACCGGCCGGCGCCGGACAGCGCCAGGTCGTCGGTGCCGCCGTCGCCCGCCGTCACCGACCTGAGGGTGCGCCAGTCGGTCCCGTTGTCGGAGGCCTGGATCTCGTACCGGGCGGCGTACGCCGACTCCCAGGTCAGCACGGCACGGCTGAGGTCCGCCCGCTCGCCCAGGTCCACCTGGAGCCACTGCGGATCGCGCCACTCGCTGGCCCAGCGGGTCCCCGTGAGGTTGCCGTCCACGGCGGCCGGGGCGCCGAACGCCCCGCCCTCCTGGGACGAGGCGGTGGCCGGCCGGCCCTGCGAGAGCAGGGCCTCCGCCGCCCGGGCCGGCGGCGGCGCCAGCACCACCAGGGACGTGGCGAGGACGGCGAGCAGAATGATCAACAACGCGCCCGGCCGACGGGCGGCGGGTATGGCTGTACTGGGTCCGTGCACATTCTCTCCTGGCGGAAGGGGCGGGCCTGAGGCCCGGGGCCGACATGGAGAGCGCTCTCCGGTCGAGCAGGGGAGAGCGCTCTCCCAGGAGGGTGGCCGGTGGGTACCCGGCTGTCAACGAGCCGGACACCACCTGTTTTTGACCGGGCGACAGCTCCGACGCCCGACGGGGGGGCTCCCCCGCCCGACGAGGGGTGCCCTGCCGTCCGCGCGGCAGGGCACCCCGGACCGACGGCTACGCGGCGCCGTCGAGCACCTCACGCAGCCGCTGCGCGAACTCGTCGGGCTTCCCCGGATAGCCGAACTCCCCGTCCACGAAGCCGGCGTGATGGCTCGGGAACACGGTCACCCGCTGTCCGAGCAGTTCGGCGGCCGCGGCGGAGGTGCGCCCGGTCTGCACGTCCCGGGACTCCTCACCCACGGCGATCACCACCCGGGTCGCGGCCGCGGCGATCGCGTCGGCGTCCGGCCGGTGGTCGCTGATCGCCCAGGAACGGTCGGACAGCAGCGGATCGTCACGCGAACCGTCGTCCTCGGTGGGCATCCCGAACGCGGCGGGGTCGGCATCGGGCTGCGCGAAGTACGCCTCGGTGAACTCGCCCTCCCACGAGGTCATGACCACGAACGCGGCCATCCCGGCCCCCCACCCCCGCCGCTCGTACGCCTCCCGGACACCGGCCCGGGCGCGCACGGCGGCCGGACCGTCCGGGGTGAGCGTGATGAGCGGTGGCTCGTGAGCGACCAGGACGGTCACGTCGTCGGGATACCTCGCCACGACCGCGAGCGCGGTGACCGCGCCGCCACTGCTGGCGAACATCTCGACCGGCCCGGCCCCCAGAGCGCCGATGAGGGCGTGCACATCGTCGGCCTGGGTTTCGGGCGTGTGGTCGGTCCGCCCGTCCTTGCGGGTGCTGCGCCCGAGCCCGCGCGGGTCATACGTGACCACGGTCCGCTCCGGGAAGCGCGCCGCGAGCGCGGCGAACCCGGTGGCGTCCATGGGCTGCCCGATCATGAGCAGCGGCGGGCGCCCGTCAGCGGTCGGCAGCGGCCCGCGCACATCGTGCACGAGGTCCGCGCCGGCTGTCTCCAGTGTGTGAGTGTTCATACCTGTGCGGACCGGCCCCGGCCCGAGAACTCATCGGCCGGCCGCGCACCGGCCGTACGGGTTCCGCGCGAGGGCCCGCGCACGCCACCGCCCCCGGCGTTGTGCGGTGCCGGGGGCGGTGGTCCGTAGGGGCGAGGGGTCAGCGCAGCTGCTCGTACGCCGGCAGGGTCAGGAAGTCCGCGTAGTCCTGGTCCAGGGAGACCTGGAGCAGGAGGTCGTGGGCCTGCTGCCACTTGCCCGCGGTGAAGGTCTCCTCGCCGACCTCCTCGCGGATCGCGGCCAGTTCCTCGGCGGCGACCTCGCGGGCGAGGTCCGCGGTGGCGTGCTCGCCGTTGTCGAAGACCACGTCCGCGTTGATCCACTGCCAGATCTGGGAGCGGGAGATCTCGGCGGTGGCCGCGTCCTCCATCAGGTTGAAGATGGCCACCGCGCCCAGGCCCCGCAGCCAGGCCTCGATGTAGCGGATGCCGACCGCGACGGCGTTGCGCAGGCCCTCGTACGTGGGCTTGGCGTCGAGGGTGTCGATGGCGATCAGGTCGCCCGCCGCCACCGAGACGTCCTCGCGCAGCCGGTCCTTCTGGTTCGGCTTCTCGCCGAGGACCGCGTCGAAGGAGGCCAGGGCGATCGGGACCAGGTCGGGGTGGGCGACCCAGGAGCCGTCGAAGCCGTCGTGCGCCTCGCGGTCCTTGTCGGCCTTGACCTTCTCGAAAGCCACCTTGTTGACCTCGGCGTCCCGGCGCGAGGGGATGAAGGCCGCCATGCCGCCGATCGCGTGCGCGCCGCGCTTGTGGCAGGTGCGGACCAGGAGTTCGGTGTACGCCCGCATGAACGGGGCGGTCATCGTCACCGCGTTGCGGTCCGGCAGGACGAACTTGGCGCCGCCGTCCCGGAAGTTCTTGACGATGGAGAAGAGGTAGTCCCAGCGGCCCGCGTTCAGGCCGGAGGCGTGGTCGCGCAGCTCGTAGAGGATCTCCTCCATCTCGTACGCGGCGGTGATCGTCTCGATCAGGACCGTCGCGCGGACCGTGCCCCGCGGGATGCCGGCGTAGTCCTGGGCGAAGACGAAGATGTCGTTCCAGAGGCGGGCCTCCAGGTGGGACTCCGTCTTCGGCAGGTAGAAGTACGGACCCTTGCCGAGGTCGATGAGGCGCTGGGCGTTGTGGAAGAAGTAGAGGCCGAAGTCGACCAGCGCGCCGGGCACCGGGGTGCCGTCCAGCTGGAGGTGGCGCTCGTCCAGGTGCCAGCCGCGCGGGCGGGTGACGACGGTGGCGAGCTCGTCGGCGGGCTTGAGCGCGTACGACTTGCCCGTCCCCGGGTCGGTGAAGTCGATGCGCCGCTCGTAGGCGTCGGTCAGATTGAGCTGGCCGAGGATCACGTTCTCCCAGGTGGGAGCGGAGGCGTCCTCGAAGTCGGCGAGCCAGATGCGGGCGCCCGAGTTCAGCGCGTTGATCGTCATCTTGCGGTCGGTCGGACCGGTGATCTCCACCCGGCGGTCGTTGAGGGCGGCCGGGGCCGGTGCGACCTTCCAGGAGTCGTCCGCGCGGACCGCCGCCGTCTCGGGCAGGAAGTCCAGCGTAGAGGTACGGGCGATCTCGGCGCGGCGCTCGGTGCGCCGGGCGAGCAGCTCATTGCGGCGCGGCGTGAACTGCCGGTGCAGCTCGGCCACGAACGCGAGGGCCGCGTCGGTCAGGACCTCATCCTGCCGGGGCAGGGGCTCGGCATCGACGATGGCCAGCGTGGACGGCGCTGGTGCGGACATGAGCTGTCACTCCTTCAGCGGGCGGCGGCGTCCCATGGCCGCCGGGTCGCCTGAGACGGCACGGCGTGCCATGGCTCCGAGATACGGCCGTGGGTGCCGTCTGAGGTTCAGAGGGCTTCTGACCAGTGGATAGTAGTTTCCTCATGGTGGAAGTTCAATCGTTTGTTGATGTCGAGATTCTCCGGGTCGACAGATATCGCTCCGCGGCGGCGCAGCGTGCCAGGGCGGCAACGGAGGGTTGGCGGACTCACTCCAAATGGCTCAGGTCCTGCGCGGTGTCGATGTCGTACGCCTGCGCCACGTCCGAACACTCCACCAGCGTGATCCCCTCGCGGTGCTCCCGCAGATACGCCCGGGCCCCCTGGTCGCCCACCGCCCCCGCCGCGACGTCCGCCCACCGGTCCGCCCCGAACAGCACCGGATGGCCGCGCTCCCCGTCGTACGCGGCGGCCACCAGGCTCGTCCGCGACCGGTACGCGACACGCACCCGCGCCACCGCCTCCGCGCCGATCCCCGGCTGGTCCACCAGCAGGACCAGCGCCGCGTCCGCGTCCGTGGCGGACAGGGCGGCCAGGCCCAGCCGGAGCGAGGAGCCCATGCCCTCCTCCCACCCCGGATTGACGGTCACCACTGAGCCCGTCAGGTCGGCGCGGGCCCGCACCTCGCCGGCGGCCGCGCCCAGCACCACATGGAGCGGGCCGCAGCCGCCGTTGCGCAGCGCCCGCAGGGCGTGCTCGACCAAGGGGCGGCCGCGGTGCTCCAGCAGGGCCTTGGGGCGGCCGCCGAGCCGCCGGCCGCCGCCCGCGGCGAGCAGCACCCCCGCCACCTTGGGATTCTTCGCATGAGAAGCCATGAGCCCTGGATACCACCGAGCCGTTCGCACACGCGACACGCATGTCACTCTCAGGGGTCACCCTGATTTCTGTCCGTGGAGTGGCGCACACAGCCTGTCATGGCGTTAACTTGCGGACGCGCCCCGGTACTTGGCCACAGTCCGGCGGCGCGGGGGTCACACCGGCACCAGGACGTGCGAGGGGGAGTGCTGTGTTGCGAAGCGTGGGGCAGAAGCGGGTCACCGGCAGTGGCGAGGACCCGAGGGTGGCGGAGCTGCGCATGGCCGTCTCCCGGCTCCGCCGCGAACTGGCCTCGCTCTCCTTCGAATTCCCGGACCGGCCCATCGCCGAGGATGAGCTCGCGGCACTCGATGCCATGGCGGTCGGCGGGGTCCCGGAGATCCCCCGCATGCGCAGCTCGCTGCTGCTGATCGCGGGGTCGATCGGTTCGGTCAGCGCCCTCGCGGCGGCGCTGCGCGACGTACGCAACGCGGTGGATCTCTTCGGCGAGCCCCCGCGCGGGTGAGGCCTGCGCGCCGCGGTCGCGGACGACGGACGGCTGACCGCGTCCGCGCCGGCCGGCCCCCTCGGCGGGTCAGCCGCCCGTCCCGTTGCTCGCCAGCGCGTCCGACAGCTCCCCCGCGACCTGCTGGAGGATCGGCACGATCCGCTCGGTCGCGCTCTCCGTCACCCGGCCCGCCGGGCCCGAGATGGAGATGGCGGCCGAGGTGGGGGAGTTCGGTACGGATACCGCCAGGCAGCGGACCCCGATCTCCTGCTCGTTGTCGTCCACCGCGTACCCCGCCCGGCGCACCTGCTCCAGGGCGTCGAGGAAGCCCTCGGGCGTGGTGATCGTCTTCTCGGTCGCGGCCGGCATGCCGGTACGGGCGAGCAGCGCGCGGACCTCGTCGGCCGGGGTGTCGGCGAGCAGCGCCTTGCCCACACCGGTGGAGTGCGGCAGGACCCGGCGGCCCACCTCGGTGAACATCCGCATGGAGTGCTTGGAGGGCACCTGGGCGACGTACACGATCTCGTCGCCGTCCAGCAGCGCCATGTTCGCCGTCTCGCCGGTCTCCTCCACCAGCCGCTGGAGGTAGGGGCGGGCCCAGGTGCCCAGCAGCCGGGCGGCGGACTCGCCCAGGCGGATCAGCCGGGGGCCCAGCGCGTAGCGGCGGTTGGGCTGCTGGCGCACGTAACCGCAGACGACGAGGGTGCGCATCAGCCGGTGGATGGTCGGCAGGGGCAGGCCGCTGCTCGCGGACAGCTCACTCAGCCCGACCTCGCCCCCGGCGTCGGCCATCCGCTCCAGCAGGTCGAAGGCGCGCTCAAGGGACTGCACCCCGCCGCTGGCACCGGTGGGCTTGGAGTCGGCTGTGCTGGCGTGGGACGGCGGCACGTCAACGGTCCTTTCGAAGCGGAAGGCAAGGCAGCAGCCTACCGGGCGCCCGCCGATCGGCCCACCGCCCTCCGGTCGGCTTCCGTGCCGGTCAGGGGCTGTTTTGTCCGGGTGCCGACGGTCGGTGCGGCGGTGCGGTGCGGTCTCTTCTGGCCCATGCTACGTTCCGCACTCCGAAATACGACTTCTACTTTGTGGAAATTTCTAGTCGGCCCCCGCCGGATCGCGGAGCGGGCCCGCCGACTCACCGCAGGGGAAAGTGGGGTCTTGACGAGGGCGATTCCCGAGTGAAGACTCCTTCGAAGGCTTCAACAGTTCGTTGAATTCCTGTCGTGATCATTTCTGGAGTGAAGGAGCACGGGTGTCCGGTCCGGATGTGAACCTGGTACTGCGCTCGACGCGCGTCGTCACCCCCGAGGGCACCCGCCCCGCGACGGTCGCCGTCGCGGGCGGCACCATCGACGCGGTCCTGCCGTACGACGCCGAGGTGCCCGCCGGCGCCCGCCTGGAGGACTTCGGCGACGACGCCCTGCTCCCCGGCCTGGTCGACACCCATGTCCATGTGAACGACCCCGGCCGCACCGAGTGGGAGGGCTTCTGGACCGCCACCCGCGCGGCGGCGGCCGGCGGCATCACCACGCTCCTGGACATGCCGCTCAACTCCCTCCCGCCGACCACCACCGTCGAGCACCTGCGGATCAAGCAGCAGGTCGCCGCCCCCAAGGCACACGTCGACACGGGCTTCTGGGGCGGTGCGATCCCCTCCAACGTGAAGGATCTGCGCCCGCTGTACGAGGCCGGGGTCTTCGGCTTCAAGTGCTTCCTGTCGCCCTCCGGGGTGGAGGAGTTCCCCGAGCTGGACCAGGAGCAGCTGGCCCGCTCCCTGGCGGAGATCGCCGGGTTCGGCGGGCTGCTCATCGTCCACGCCGAGGATCCGCACCACCTCGCCGAGGCCCCGCAGCGCCCCGGCCCCGCCTACGCCGACTTCCTCGCCTCCCGCCCGCGCGACGCCGAGAACACCGCGATCGAGGGGCTCATCGCCCACGCCGAACGGCTGAACGCCCGGGTCCACGTCCTGCACCTGTCCTCCAGCGACGCCCTGCCGCTGATCGCCGCAGCCAAGCGTGAGGGCGTCCGCGTCACCGTCGAGTCCTGTCCGCACTTCCTCACCCTCACCGCCGAGGAGGTCCCGGACGGGGCGACGGAGTTCAAGTGCTGCCCGCCGATCCGCGAGGCCGCCAACCAGGACGCCCTGTGGGCCGGGCTGGCCGACGGCACGATCGACTGCGTCGTCTCCGACCACTCGCCCTGCACCACGGACCTGAAGACCCCGGACTTCGCCTCCGCCTGGGGCGGGATCTCCTCCCTCCAGCTCGGTCTGCCCGCCATCTGGACCGAGGCCCGCAGGCGCGGCCACTCCCTGGACGACGTGGCCCGCTGGATGTCCACCGCCCCCGCCGAGCTCGCCGGACTGAGCCGGAAGGGTGCCATCGAGGCCGGACGCGACGCCGACTTCGCGGTCCTCGCCCCCGAAGCGGCCTTCACCGTCGACCCCGCCGAGCTCCACCACCGCAACCAGGTCACCGCCTACGCCGGGAAGACCCTGCACGGCGTGGTCCGCTCCAGCTGGCTGCGCGGTGTCCGCATCGTCACCGACGGCGTCCTGGCCGAGCCCACCGGCCGCCTCCTCGAACGCGACCACTGACCGTTCCTGAAAGGAACCCCTGACCATGACGGACGCCGCGATACCCCGTTTCACCGGTGACGCCCGCCCGTACGCGGGCGGCGACCCGTACGCCGACCACCGCACGGCCGACTTTCCCTTCGCCCACCTCGTCGACCTGGCCGACCGCCGCCTCGGGGCCGGGGTCGTCGCCGCCAACGACGAGTTCTTCGCCGAGCGTGAGAACCTGCTGAAGCCCGGGCCGGCCGTCTTCGACCCGGAGCACTTCGGCCACAAGGGCAAGATCATGGACGGCTGGGAGACCCGCCGCCGCCGCGGGGCCGGCGCCGCCGAACCGCACCCCAACCCCGACGACCACGACTGGGCCCTCGTCCGCCTCGGCGCCCCCGGTGTCATCCGGGGCGTCGTCCTGGACACCGCCCACTTCCGCGGCAACTACCCGCAGGCCGTCTCTGTCGACGCGGTCTCGCTGCCCGGCTCCCCGTCCCCCGAGGACCTGCTCGCCCCCGACGTGAAGTGGACGACGCTCGTCCCGCGCACACCGGTCGGCGGCCACGCGGCCAACGGGTTCGCCGTCGACGCCGAGCAGCGCTTCACCCACCTGCGGATCAACCAGCACCCGGACGGCGGGATCGCCCGGCTGCGCGTGTACGGAGAGGTCGCCCCGGACCCCGCGTGGCTCACCGCGCTGGGGACGTTCGACCTCGCCGCGCTGGAGAACGGCGGCCAGGTCGAGGACGCCTCCGACCGCTTCTACTCCCCGGCCACCAACACCATCCAGCCCGGCCGCTCGCGCACGATGGACGACGGCTGGGAGACCCGTCGCCGGCGCGACCGGGGCAACGACTGGATCCGCTACCGCCTGGCCGCGCGGTCCGAGATCCGGGCCGTCGAGATCGACACCGCCTACCTCAAGGGCAACTCGGCGGGCTGGGCGAGCCTTTCGGTACGGGACGGCGAGGACGGTGACTGGTCGGAGCTCCTGCCCCGGACCCGGCTCCAGCCCGACACCGACCACCGCTTCGTCCTGGACGGGCCGGTGCGCGCCACCCACGTACGGATCGACATCTTCCCGGACGGCGGGATCTCCCGGCTCCGGCTGTACGGGTCCCTCACCGAGGGCGGCGCGGACGCGCTGGCGGCCCGGCACCGGGAGCTGGGCGGCTGACCGCACGCGACCGGACCGGCGCCACCGCGATCGCAGGGGGATCACGGTGGCTCGCCGGACCGTCCAGCGCGCCTCAGAACTCCTCGTGCGTGTCCGGGTCGCCGCCGAAGCGCCGCTGCCGCCCCGACGCGATCGTGGTCAGCTCCTGCGCCGTCAGCTCGAACCCGAACAGGTCCAGGTTCTCCCGCTGCCGCCCCGGGTCCGCCGACTTCGGGATCGGTACCGCGCCGACCTGGGTGTGCCACCGGAGCACCACCTGCCCCGGCGTCACCCCGTGATCCTCGGCGATGGCGACCGTCGAGGGGTCCTCCAGCACCTCACGGCCCCGGGCCAGCGGGCTCCAGGCCTCCGTGACGATGCCCTTCGCCGCGTGCACCGCCCGCAACTCCTCCTGAGGGAGCAGCGGGTGCATCTCGATCTGGTTCACCGACGGCAGCACGCCCGTCTCCCGCTCCAGCCGCTCCAGATGGGCGGCGGTGAAGTTGGAGACGCCGATGGAGCGGACGAGACCGTCCGCGCGGAGCCTGATCATGGCCTTCCAGGTGTCGACGTACTTGTCGACATGGGGGAGTGGCCAGTGGATCAGATAGAGGTCGACGTACTCGACGCCCAGCCGGGCCCGCGACTCCTCGAACGAGGCCAGCGTCTGCTCGTACCCGTGCTGCCGCCCCGGCACCTTCGTGGTGAGGCGGACCTCCTCACGCGGGACACCGCTGCGGGCGATACCCCGGCCGGTGCCGGACTCGTTGCCGTAGTTCAGCGCGGTGTCGACGAGCCGGTAACCGAGCTCCAGGGCTCCCGCGACGGCCTCCTCCGCCTCCGCGTCGTCCAGCGGGTAGGTGCCGAGGCCCACCGCCGACAGGGAGGTGCCGTCGTTGAGCGTGCGAACCGGTGTGTCGCCCATGGTCGGTCCCGACCTTTCCGTAGCCCCTTGTCGCGTCACGTCACGTCCTGCCCCGTCCGGGCCAGCGTAGGCGGGTGACCGGGACGGGGCAGCTCGGCGCAATCACGGGGATCGCGGGTCCGGGAGGAAGGCGGCGGGCTCAGGCCGCGTGACCGCCGTCCACGACGACCTCCGTGCCGGTGATGAAGCCCGCCTCCGCGCCAGCCAGGTACGTCACGAGGGAGGCCACCTCGTCCGCCGTACCGAAGCGGCCCAGCGCGGTGGCCGCCCGCTGCCCCTCGGCGAACGGCCCGCCCGCCGGGTTGAGGTCGGTGTCCACCGGGCCCGGCTGGACCAGGTTCACCGTGATGCCGCGCGGCCCCAGCTCCCGGGCGAGCGGCTTGGTCAGCCCGGCGAGGGCGGACTTGCTCATCGTGTAGAGCGTCGACCCGGTCCCTCCCGTGTAGCGGCTCAGCGCGGTGCCGACCGAGATGATGCGGCCGCCGTCGGCCAGCCGGTCCGCCGCCGCCCGGCAGGCGAGGAAGACCGCCCGCACGTTCACCGCCAGGACCCGCTCGACCTCGGTGTCCGGCAACTCCGCTATCGGACCGAGTACCCCGATGCCCGCGTTGTTGACCAGGACATCGAGCCGGCCGAGCGCGTCCGCCGCGCCGTGCACCGCATCGGCGGCGGCCCCGGCGTCCGCCGCGTCGCTGCGCAGGGCGACCCCGCGCCGGCCCGTCCCCTTGATCTTCGCCACGACCGCGCGGGCGGCCTCCGCGTCCTGGACGTAGGTGATGGCGACGTCCGCGCCCGCCTCGGCGAGCCGCAGGGCGATGGCCGCGCCGATGCCGCGGCTGCCTCCGGTGACCAGAGCGGCCCGGGGGGCGGGGGTGGTGATGGTGGTGCTGGACATGGTGGGGTTCCTCGCCGTCGGGGAGCGCCGCCGATCCGGCGACAGGAACCAGCAAAGTCGCCCGGCGGCCCGGACACCGGCGGGAATCGGACGGGGCGTGCATCCCCCGTCCCGGCCGTAGCTCACGCACGCCGAAGCCGTAGCTCACGCACGCCGAAGCCGTAGCTCACGCACGCCGAAGCCGTAGCTCACGCACGCCGAAGCCGTAGCTCACGCACGCCGAAGCCGAGGCCCACGCCGGGACCGCTACAGCACCGGCAGCCGCGCGGTCTCCGTCGCCGCCGCCCGCAACCGCAGCAGGATCGCCCGCGCCGCCTTGGCGTACCCGAGGCTGTTGTTCTGGAGCACCGACTCCGCGTTGGCCAGTTCGAGGAAGGCGATCACCTCGAAGGCCAGCTGCCGTACGTCGGTCTCCCCGGCCAGCTCGCCCGTGACCCGCGCCTCCTCGATCGTCTCCTCCACGAAGGTGACCCAGCCGGTCTGCGCCGCGGCCAGCGCGTCGTGCACCTTGCCGCCGCGGGCGTCGAACTCGGCGGTGGCGGCGTAGAAGAAGCAGCCGCCCCGGAAGACCCGCTCCCGGGAGTACGCGATCCACGCCTCGCACATCCGCCAGATCCGGCCGATCCCCGGAGGCACCGAGCGGGTCGGGCGCAGCACATGGTCGACGTAGACCACGACCGCGGCGCGCACGGTGGCGAGCTGCAGCTCCTCCTTCGACCCGAAGAGGGCGAAGACCCCGCTCTTGCTGATCTTCAGCTCGGTCGCCAGCCGCCCCAGGGAGAGGCCTTCCAGCCCCTCCACCGAGGCGATCTGCACCGCGCGTCCCAGGATCAGCTGCCGCGTCTGGTTGCCCCGCTCGACCCGCCCGTCCAGCCGTACTGCCGCCATGTGACCACTCCGTACCTCAGAGTTATCGAGGCGTCATTCTAGGGACGGCCGAAGGTGCCGCCGGACCACCCGCCGCCCGGCCGTCCGTCCCGTCCACCGGCGGGTCCGCTCCTGACCACGGGCGATACCGGCGGATGATCCGGCCGGATTCCGGCCCGTGGGACAGGTGTTCCTTTCCGCCGTGCCCGGCGCGTAGCGTGATCGTTCCGCGTGTGAGCCGCCTCGCCGCCCGGGGCATCACCATCACCGGGGGCGCCGCAGCGCGGCACAGGCGGACCGCGCAGGCAGGACGGACGGCTGATCAGGTCCTGATCGCGTCCGCCGCGGCCATCACGACGATCCCCGTCACCACCAGCACGATGTTGACGAACACCGAGCGGGCGTCGAGGAAGTCGACATGCCGCACCACCGCCCACAGCCGGAACCAACCGGTCCACTCGTACAGCAGCCCGCCGACGCCCTGGGCGAAGACGAGGAACCCGACCGACTCGACGAATTTCTTCATGGGCCGAGGCTCCCGCCCGCCCCGCCCCCGCCGCGTCGGCCATAAGACCCCTCGGCCGCGCCGAAAGTAGCCGGCCCGCCGACTTTGGTCGCTCCCGTGCCGCGCGGGGCCCGTCCCGGCCACCCGGCTGCGTAACTTTGTCGATATGACGCGCACCGAGTACCGCTGGCTGCTCCCCTCGGCGATGGCCGATCCCGAGCTGCCCGGCGACCGGCCCCGGACCCGGTCGCGGTCGCGGCGGACCGTACGCGACTGGGCCGTCGACCTCGCGGCCTTCCTCTGCGCTGCGGGCATCGCCCTGCTCGCCCTCGCCGCGATCGACGCCGAGGGCTCGACCCCGGCCCCGGTGATCCTCGCCGACTCGGTGATCGGCGCCGCCGCCTGCTGCGCTCTCTGGCTCCGGCGGCGCTGGCCCGTCCCGCTCGCCGTCGCCCTGACCGTCCTGTCCATCGTGGAGCCCGTCGCGGGCGGCGCCCTGCTGGTCGCCCTGTTCAGCCTGGCCGTCCACCGCCCGTTCAAGCCGGTGGCGAGCGTCGGTGCGGGCGCGCTGATCGTGGCGCCCCTCCAGCCGTTCCTGCGCCCCGACCCGCAGACCGGCTTCGTCGCCTCGCTCCTCTTCGGGGTCCTGCTGATCCTGCTGGTGCTCAGTTGGGGCATGGTCGTACGGTCCCGGCGCCAGCTCGTGCACACGCTCCGCGAACGGGCCCGCCGCGCCGAGGCCGAGGCGGAGCTCCGCGCCGAACAGGCCCAGCGGCTGGCCCGGGAGGCCATCGCCCGGGAGATGCACGACGTCCTCGCCCACCGGCTCACCCTGCTCAGCGTCCACGCCGGTGCCCTGGAGTTCCGGCCCGACGCCCCGGCCGCCGAGATCGCCCGGGCCGCCGGCGTCATCCGGGACAGCGCCCACGAGGCGCTCCAGGACCTACGGGAGATCATCGGCGTGCTGCGCGGCCCCGGGGACACCGGTGAGGGCGAGCGGCCGCAGCCCACCCTCACCACCCTGGGCGCCCTGGTCGACGAGTCCCGCCAGGCGGGCATGAAGGTCACCGTCGACCAGCGCGTCGCCGCCCCGGCGGACGCCCCCGCCGCCTCCGGCCGCACGGTGTACCGCATCGCCCAGGAGTGTCTGACCAACGCCCGCAAGCACGCCCCGGGCGCCGAGGTCACCATCACCGTGACCGGCGGGCCCGGGGACGGCCTCACCATCGAGGTGGCGAACCCGGCCCCCACCGAACCCTTCGAGCGGGTACCCGGCTCCGGCCAGGGGCTCATCGGCCTCACCGAACGGGCCACGCTCGCCGGGGGACGGCTGGACCACGGCCCCACGCCCCAGGGCGGCTTCGTGGTGCGGGCCCGGCTGCCGTGGCCCGCCGGATGAGGCGGGGGAGCCGGCCGCGCGGGAGCCACTGGCTACGGTGGCCGTCATGAACACCCCGGCGTCGACCGCCCCCTCCGCGCCCCGGCCCGTCCGGCTGCTCATCGTCGACGACGACCCGCTCGTGCGGGCCGGGCTCACCCTGATGCTGGGCGGGGCCGACGACATCGACATCGTGGGGGAGGGCGCGGACGGCAGCGAGGTCGCCGGCCTGGTCGAACGGCTGCGCCCCGACGTCGTCCTGATGGACATCCGGATGCCCGGCATGGACGGGCTCACCGCGACCGAGGAGCTGCGCCGCCGCCCCGACGCACCCGAAGTCGTCGTCCTCACCACATTCCACGCCGACGAGCAGGTGCTGCGGGCCATCCGCGCCGGAGCGGCGGGATTCGTCCTGAAGGACACCCCGCCCGCCAGGATCGTGGACTCGGTCCGCCGGGTCGCCGCCGGCGACCCGGTGCTCTCGCCCGCCGTCACCCGGCAGCTCATGGCCCGTGCCGCGGGAGGTGCGCGGGACGACCGCACCAGCCGGGCCGAGCGGGCCCGCAGGCGGTTCGCGGAGCTGGCGGAGCGCGAGAGGGCGGTGGCGGTCGCGGTCGGGCGCGGGCATTCCAACGCGGAGATCGCGGGCGAGCTCTACCTCAGCGTGGCCACCGTCAAGACCCACGTCTCGCGGATTCTGGCCAGACTCGACCTGAACAACCGGGTGCAGATCGCCCTGTTGGTCCACGATGCCGGGCTGCTCGACACGGACGGCGGGGAGAGCGGCGGCCTACGCTGAGGGGGGAGCGGCCTACGGAGCCGCGCGCCGAGGGCCCGGTGCACGTGGTCCGCGGCGAGCGGACGGAGCGCGGCCGTCCGGTCGCGGAGGGGCAGGCGGCTTCCGGTGCGCCGGCGGGCCTTCCCGCTCCCACACCCATCGATGGAGAAGGGGTACCTGGTGACCACCGAAGCGACCTCAGGAACCGACGCCCTGGTCGATCTCGCCGCGCTCGGCGACGACTTCACCCGCGACCCGTATCCGCTCTACGCCGCGTTACGGGCCAAGGGCCCGGTCCACCGGGTCCGCATCCCCGAGGGCACCCACGCCTGGCTCGTCGTGGGGTACGAGGCCGGGCGGACGCTCCTGGCCGACCAGCGGCTCTCCAAGCAGTGGGCCAAGGCCTCGCCCGCGCTCGGCGTCACCAAGGTGTCCGCGGGCACCTCGATGCTCAGCAGCGACGCACCCGACCACACCCGGCTGCGCAAGCTGGTCGCCCGGGAGTTCACCCCCCGCCGGATGGAGCAACTGGCCCCACGCATCCAGGAGATGACCGACGAACTGCTGGAGCGGATGCTCGCGGCACCCGACCGGCGGGCCGATCTCGTCGAGGCGCTCTCCTACCCGCTGCCGATGAACGTCATCTGCGAGCTGCTCGGCGTGCCCTTCCTGGACCGGAGGGCCTTCCGTGAGTGGTCCAACCAGGCGGTCTCCTCGGTCGATGCCTCGAAGCGCGCGGCCTCCACCCAGGCCATGGCCGGCTATCTGTCCCGGCTGCTCCAGGACAAACGGGCGCGGCCGGGTGACGACTTGATGAGCGCGCTGATCCACACGGCCGACGAGGACGGTGACCGGCTCTCCGCCGACGAACTGATGGGCATGGCCTGGCTGCTGCTCGTCGCCGGCCACGAGACCACCGTCAACCTCATCACCAACGGTGTGCACAACCTGCTCGCACACCCGGACCAACTGGCCGCCCTGCGCGCCGACTTCGGGCTGATCGACGCAGCGGTCGAGGAGATCCTGCGCTTCGAGGGGCCCGTCGAGACACCGACGTACCGCTTCACGACCGAACCGATCGACATCGACGGCACGGTGATCCCCGGCGGCGGCGAACTGGTCCTCGTGGCCGTGTCGGACGCCAACCGGGACCCGGCCCGCTTCCCCGACGCGTCCCGCTTCGACATCACCCGGGACGCCCGGGGCCACATCGCCTTCGGGCACGGCATCCACTACTGCCTGGGTGCCCCGCTGGCCCGGATCGAGGTGCGGGTCGCCCTCCGGTCGCTGCTGGAGCGCTGCCCGCAGCTGCGGCTCACCGCCGACCCGGCGTCGCTCGACTGGCGCACCGGCATCCTGATGCGGGGACCGTTGAGCCTGCCCGTGGCCTGGTAGGGCGGGCGGCTGCCGGCTCCGGCGGCGCCGCTCACCCGCCGGGGACCTCCGTCATCGCCACCGGGCGGCGCTCGCGCCGGGAGATCTCGCAGGCCTCGGCGATCCGCAGGGCGTGCAGGGCCTCCCGCCCGTCGCACGGGTTGGGCAGCTCGCCCCGGGCGACGCGGAGGAAGGCGTCCAGCTCCGCCTCGTACGCCCGGGCGAACCGCTCCAGGAAGCCCGGCCAGGGCTTCGGCGGGGCACCGGGACCTTCCGGCTCGGCCGAGGTCAGCGGCGTACGGTCGTCGAGGCCGACGGCGATCTGGTCCAGCTCGCCGGCCAGCTCCATGCGGACGTCGTAGCCGGCGCCGTTGCGGCGGGTCGCGGTGGCGGTGGCGAGCGTGCCGTCCTCCAAAGTGAGCAGGACCGCGGCCGTGTCCACGTCCCCCGCCTCCCGGAACATCGCGGGCCCCCGGTCCGACCCGGCGGCGTACACCTCGCCGACCTCGCGGCCCGTCACCCATCGCAGGATGTCGAAGTCGTGGACCAGGCAGTCCCGGTAGAGCCCGCCGGAGAGCGGGAGGTAGGCGGCGGGCGGCGGGGCGGGGTCGGAGGTGACGGCCCGTACGGTGTGCAGCCTGCCGAGCCTGCCCTCCCGCACCGCCGCCCTGGCCTCGCCGTACCCGGCGTCGAAGCGCCGCATGAAACCCAGCTGGAGGACGCTGCCCGCCGCCTCGACCGCCGCGAGGGCGCCGAGCGTGCCGGGCAGGTCCAGGGCGATCGGCTTCTCGCAGAACGCGGGGAGCCCGGCCCGGGCGGCCCGGGCGATGAGCGGGGCGTGGGCGGCCGTGGCCGAACAGATCACCAGCGCGTCGGGGAGGTCCCGGCTCCCGCCGGTGAACATCGCGTCCACCGTGACGGCGGTGGCTCCGGTCCGGGTGGCCGCCGCGGCGGCGCGCTCCGGATCCGCGTCCGCCACCAGCAGGGAGTCCACGGCGGGGTGACGGCTCAGCACCTCCGAGTGAAAGGTGCCGATACGTCCCGTCCCGATGAGTCCGATGCGCATGGCCCCAAGGTGACGTCGGCCGGTCATCATGTCAAGCGTTTGTCCTGACAAATGGCGCCGCAGTCCTCGCCCCGACGCCCACCGGCGGCGCTCACCATGGCTTTGTCCGGACAATCGAACTACGCTCGCCCCGTGACCGCACAAGGAGCCGATCAGCCGCTGCCGCTGAGTGTGGACCGCACCAGCCCGGTGCCGCTCTACTTCCAGCTGGCACAGCAACTGGAGGCCGCCGTCGAACAGGGCCGGCTGGCCCCCGGCACCCTGCTCGGCAACGAGATCGACCTCGCCGCCCGCCTCGGCCTCTCCCGCCCCACCGTCCGCCAGGCCATCCAGTCGCTCGTCGACAAGGGGCTGATGGTGCGCCGCCGGGGCGTCGGCACCCAGGTCGTCCACAGCCAGGTCCGCCGCCCGCTGGAGCTCAGCTCGCTCTACGACGATCTGGAGGCGGCCGGCCAGCGCCCCGCCACCAAGGTCCTGCGCACCGCCACGGAGCCGGCCACCGCCGAGATCGCCGCCGCACTCGGCCTCGCCGAGGGCACCGAGGTCCACCTCGTCGAGCGGCTGCGCTACGCCCACGACGAGCCGATGGCCCTCCTGCGCAACCACCTGCCTCCGGACCTGCTCGCCCTCCCGGCGCGGCAGCTGGAGTCCACCGGCCTCTACCGGATGATGCGCGCCTCGGGCATCACACTGCACAGCGCCCGCCAGTCCGTCGGCGCACGCGCCGCGACGGCGGGGGAGGCCCACGCCCTGGGCGAGGAGCCGGGGGCGCCGCTGCTCACGATGGAGCGCACGACGTACGACGACACGGGGCGCGCCGTCGAGTTCGGCTCCCACGTCTACCGGGCCTCGCGCTACGCGTTCGAGTTCCAGCTACTGGTGCGCTGAACCCAGCCCGTCAGGGCGCGCCCCCTCCAGCCCGTCCGGCGTTTGAGGACGGAACCCTTGCGCCGGCGCGCCCCCTCCAGCCCGTCCGGCGTTTGAGGACGGAACCCTTGCGTGGGTGGGCCCGCAGGCAGATGATCCTGAGCATCGGGCTCCCCCCGAGGACGACCGCCCCCACATCGACGGTTCCGTCCTCAAACGCCGGACGGGCTGGTGTGAGCACCCCGCACGGGCTGGGGGTGAGCCCCCGGACGGGCTGAAGACCCGGGCCCCCGGGCGGGAGCGGGCAAGGCTCGGGGATACTGGGCAGTCGGCCCGGGGCCGCGTACACTCCCCGGCCCCGTCAAGCGCACAGCGAGCAGCAGCAGAAGGGCACGGCGTCGTGGCAAGGGTTCGGACAGGGGTACGTGCGCTGGGCGCCGTGCTGGCAGTGGTGCTGGGCGCCTCCCTCGCGGGATGCAGCAGCACCGGCGGCAAGCGGGCGGAAGAGCGCGCGGCCGAGGCCGCCGAGGGCCGGGCCGCGG
The DNA here is from genome assembly GCF_044752765.1 of Streptomyces sp. NPDC088706. NCBI lineage: Bacteria > Bacillati > Actinomycetota > Actinomycetes > Kitasatosporales > Streptomycetaceae > Streptomyces > Streptomyces sp. NPDC088706. Next base: position 17,838 of record NZ_JBIVLW010000009.1, on the reverse strand, counting down.
TGAACACGCCCCGCTGGACCTTCGCCATGGTCACCCACTCGGGCGACGGCGACACCTTCTGGGACATCGTCCAGAAGGGCGCCGAGCAGGCGGCCGTCAAGGACAACATCAACTTCCTCTACTCGCACAGCGACGAGGCCCAGCAGCAGGCCCAGCTCGTCCAGACCGCGATCGACAAGAAGGTCGACGGGCTGATCGTCTCGCTGGCCAAGCCCGACGCGATGAAGGGCGTGGTGGCCAAGGCCGTCAAGGCCGGCATCCCGGTCATCACGGTGAACTCCGGCTCCGCCGAGTCCAAGGAGTTCGGCGCCCTGACCCACATCGGCCAGGACGAGTCGATCGCCGGTGAGGCCGTCGGCGACGAGCTGAACGAGCGGGACCGCAAGAAGGCGCTCTGCGTCCTGCACGAGCAGGGCAACGTGGGCCACGAGCAGCGCTGCGCCGGGGCGAAGAAGACCTTCGACGGCACGATGCAGAACCTGTACGTCGACGGCACCAACATGCCCGACGTCACCGCGTCCATCGAGGCCAAGCTCCAGTCCGACAAGAGCATCGACGCGGTCGTCACCCTCGGCGCCCCCTTCGCCGACGCCGCCGTGCAGGCCAAGCAGACGGCGGGCAGCAAGGCCGAGATCGACACCTTCGACCTGAACGCCAAGGTCGCCACCGGCCTCCAGAGCGACAAGCTCGGCTTCGCCGTCGACCAGCAGCCCTACCTCCAGGGGTACGAGGCCGTCGACCTGCTCTGGCTCTACCGCTACAACCGCAACGTCCTCGGCGGCGGCCTGCCCGTCCTGACCGGCCCGCAGATCATCACCAAGGACGACGCCGACGCCCTGGCCGACTTCACCGAGCGGGGCACCCGATGAGCGGCTCCACCGCCGCGCCCGACCAGCTCGACGAGCGCCTCGTCCGCACCTCGCCGCTGCGCAAGCTGCTCGGCCGCCCCGAGCTCGGCTCGGTCGTCGGCGCGGCAGCCGTCTTCCTCTTCTTCGCGATCGTCGCCGACAGCTTCCTCCAGGCCTCCAGCTTCGGCACGGTCCTGTACGCGGCCTCCGTCCTCGGCATCATGGCCGCCCCGGTGGCGCTGCTGATGATCGGCGGCGAGTTCGACCTCTCCGCCGGTGTCCTGGTGACCAGCTCCGCGCTGATCTCCTCGATGTTCAGCTACCAGATGACGGCCAACGTCTGGGTCGGCGTCTTCGTGTCCCTGCTGGTCACGCTCGCCATCGGCGCGTTCAACGGGTTCATGTTGACCCGGACCAAGCTGCCGAGCTTCATCATCACGCTCGGCACGTTCCTGATGCTGACCGGCCTCAACCTCGGCTTCACCAAGCTGATCAGCGGCACCGTCTCCACCAAGGCCATCGGCGACATGGAGGGCTTCGAGTCGGCCCGGGCCCTGTTCGCCTCGACGCTCACCCTCGGCGGCGTCGAGTACAAGGTGACCATCCTGTGGTGGGTGGCGCTCGTCGCGCTCGCCACCTGGATCCTGCTCCGTACCCGCTTCGGCAACTGGATCTTCGCCGTCGGCGGCGAGGCCGACGCGGCCCGCGCGGTCGGCGTCCCCGTCGTCCGGACCAAGATCGGGCTCTACCTGGGCGTCGCCTTCGCCGCCTGGATCTCCGGACAGCACCTGCTGTTCAGCTACGACGTCGTCCAGTCCGGCGAGGGCGTCGGCAACGAGCTGACGTACATCATCGCGGCCGTCATCGGCGGCTGCCTGATCACCGGCGGCTACGGCTCCGCGATCGGCTCGGCGGTCGGTGCCTTCATCTTCGGCATGACCAGCAAGGGCATCGTGTACGCCGAGTGGAACCCGGACTGGTTCAAATTCTTCCTGGGAGCGATGCTGCTCCTGGCCACCCTGCTCAACGCGTGGGTGCGCAAGCGCGCGGAGGCGACGTCATGACGGCCACTACCGAGAAGCCTGTCGGCCCCCTCGTCGAGCTGGACGACGTATCGAAGTTCTACGGCAACATCAAGGCCCTGGAACACGTCTCGCTGGAGGTCCACGCGGGCGAGATCACCTGCGTCCTCGGCGACAACGGGGCCGGCAAGTCCACCCTCATCAAGATCATCGCGGGGTTGCACCGGCATGACGCCGGGCGGTTCCTGATCGAAGGCGAGGAGACCACCCTCGCCAACCCGCGCGACGCCCTGGACCGGGGCATCGCCACCGTCTACCAGGACCTCGCGGTCGTCCCGCTGATGCCGGTCTGGCGGAACTTCTTCCTCGGCTCCGAGCCCACCACCGGCGCCGGCCCCTTCAAGCGCCTCGACGTGGCGAAGATGCGCGGGACGACCCGTACCGAACTGCTGCGCATGGGCATCGACCTGCGCGACGTGGACCAGCCCATCGGCACCCTCTCCGGCGGCGAGCGCCAGTGCGTGGCGATCGCCCGCGCCGTCTACTTCGGGGCCAGGGTCCTCGTCCTGGACGAGCCGACCGCCGCCCTCGGCGTCAAGCAGTCCGGGGTGGTGCTCAAGTACGTGGCGGCCGCCCGCGACGCCGGGCTCGGCGTGGTCCTCATCACGCACAACCCGCACCACGCCCACCTCGTCGGCGACCGGTTCATCCTGCTCAAGCGCGGCGTGATGTCCGCCAGCCACACCAAGGACGACGTCACGCTGGACGAGCTGACCCGGCAGATGGCGGGCGGCAGCGAGCTGGAGGAGCTCAGCCACGAGCTGGAACGCACCCCGACGCCCACCCTCCCGGGCAGCCAGGACGCGACCGGCAGCTGACCTCGACCGGCGGCCCGCCCCGGCGCGGCCCACCCGGGCCGACGGCCCCCGGGGCCGGGCAGTGGCAGAATCGAGCGCGGCGGGCGCCGTCCGCCGCCGGCCGCGACAGCGGCCCGGCCCCCCAGACCCCGCAGGGACGATGAGCACGTACCGCGACTTCGCACACCGCGGCTCCGCCCGCGCCACCGTCCTCAAGACCGTCGGCACCAAGGAACGCCGCTCGCACCTCACCGCTCCCCGCGTCCCCACGGTCGGGATCGACATCGGCGGTACGAAGGTGATGGCGGGCGTCGTGGACGCCGACGGCAACATCCTGGAACAGCTGCGCACCGAGACGCCGGACAAGTCCAAGAGCCCCAAGGTCGTCGAGGACACCATCGTCGAGCTGGTCCTGGACCTCTCCGACCGGCACGACGTCCACGCGGTGGGCATCGGCGCGGCGGGCTGGGTGGACGCGGACCGCTCCAAGGTCCTCTTCGCCCCGCACCTCGCCTGGCGCGACGAACCCCTGCGCGACGCCATCGCCTCCCGCCTCGTCGTCCCCGTCATGGTCGACAACGACGCCAACACCGCCGCCTGGGCGGAGTGGCGCTTCGGGGCGGGCCGCGGCGAGGACCACCTCGTCATGATCACGCTCGGTACGGGGATCGGCGGCGCGATCCTGGAGGACGGCCAGGTCAAGCGGGGCAAGTACGGGGTGGCCGGTGAGTTCGGCCATATGCAGGTGGTGCCCTCGGGCCACCGCTGCCCCTGCGGCAACCGGGGCTGCTGGGAGCAGTACAGCTCCGGCAACGCCCTGGTCCGCGAGGCCAGGGAGCTGGCCGCCGCCGACTCCCCGGTCGCGCACTATCTGCTGGACCGGGTGAAGGGCAACATCCCCGACATCACCGGTCCGCTCATCACCGAACTGGCCCGCGAGGGCGATGCCATGTGCATCGAACTCCTCCAGGACATCGGACAGTGGCTCGGCGTCGGCATCGCCAACCTGGCCGCCGCGCTCGACCCCTCCTGCTTCGTCATCGGGGGCGGCGTCAGCGCGGCGGACGACCTCCTGATCGGCCCGGCCCGGGACGCCTTCAAGCGCCACCTCACCGGCCGCGGCTACCGCCCCGAGGCCAGGATCGCCAAGGCGCAGCTCGGCCCGGAGGCGGGTATGGTCGGCGCCGCCGACCTCGCCCGGCTGGTCGCCCGCCGGTTCCGCCGGGCCAACCGGCGCCGCGTCGAGCGGTACGAGCGGTACGCGCAGATCTACGACCAGGCCGCGAGCACCATCCGCAACACCCGGTCGACCCGCACGGTCGACTGAACCGCAGCCGCCCGCCCGGCGTCTCAGCCTCCGTACCCCGCCCCGCAGCACGAGGGACCACCCTGATCATGATCGCAGCCGACCACCCCGTGGTGCCGCCCCAGTCCGAGTCGCCGGGCGGCGGGGAGAGCAAGCCGCCCGAGGACCGCCGACGGGTCTTCAAGCGGCGGTTCATTACGGCCACGATCATCGTGCTGCTGATCGGCATCCCGGCCGGCTACCTGCTGATCTCCGCGGGCCAGAGCCGCCGCTCGGGCAAGGACAAGGAAGCCGAGGCGGCGGCGCTGGGTCTCCGCGAGGGCTGGCCCTCCCGGATGCAGCGCCGGATCTTCGAGATCCCGATCCCCGGCAACGCCCTGGGGGTCCAGTACTACGAGACGAACAACTGGAAGGCCAGCCGGATGTACGCGAAGTTCCGGACGACCTCCGCCGGGCTCGACCGCTTCCTGACCGGCATGGGCACCGGCCGTGCGGCCCTGGAGCCCGGGGCCGTCAACATCAGCGCCCGGGACCTCGACATCACCGGCTGGCACTTCGGCCCGGGCGAGTACTGGGCGGGCACCACACACACCAACCACAAGCCGCGCCCCACCCAAACCATCACGGTCAATATGTCCGACCCGGCGAGCCCTGTCGTCTATGTCGTATCGGCGGCGACCCCCTGACGGACCGGGAGGGCGCGGCCGGGTGCCGTCGAATCCCGTGGCGCCGCAGTCGGCGGTGCCGACTATTTCTTTAATATTGACGTAAAGCCTTGAGTTGATCTTCGTGGTCCTCGGCTGGCGCAATTCCCTTGTGACATGGTTCACCTTGTGTGCAGGTGTAATGCACGGCACGCGATCCGGCCTGGAGGAGATCCATCGTTGCCGTCCCGGTCTTCGGATCGGCGTGACGCGGGTGCGGTGAGGGCGGATCGACGGGTATGCGCCAAGATCATTTTCGTTGACAAGTACAGGTGTTCGGTATTTGAATAGTGAAAATGTCAGGCGACAACTATGCTCTGACGCTGCTGCTCGTCTGCGGGGGGAAGGAACGAGTATGGGCACCATAGGTAATTTCACGCCTAGCGTCGAGGTACCGGGGCGGCGGAGGCCTTCCGACGGCTTACCTGATCATTCGGGACTGCTCGCCAGCTTGGGCGGAATGCTGGACAGGAGCGAAAAGGGACACAGCGCGGTCGCCGTGGTCCGCGGTCCCGTCGGCTGCGGCAAGACCCAGTTGCTCGCGTCCTTCGCCGCCCAGGTCGAGGCCCGGGGCGGCCTGTTCCTCCAGCGCACGCCGGCGCCCGCCCGCACGACGAAACCTGATGCGTCGGAGCCCACGACGTGATGGGGGAGGTCGTGACGGGTCGCCCAGCCACCCTCCCGGCCCAGCCGGCGCAGGAATCCGAAGGTCGACACCGGCTGGAACGTCGCCGACCACACGGTGTTGTAGTTGATCGAACTCGCCATCACGGCGATCAGGACCTCGTCCGGCGCGAGTTCCGGCAGCGGAACGCGGTCCACGTGCAGGGATTTGCGTACGTCCCTCTCGGGTAATCCGTCGAACATGTTCAGGTCGTCGACGCGCAGATGCGCGGCCAGATAGTCATCGGGCAGATCGATCTCCCCGATCCTCTCCGCGTCGACCCCTGCCAGCAGAGCTTCGGTCAACGCATCCATGCCAACCCTCTTTGTCGGAATTCAGCGGCTTTCGCGTGAGAGCCGCCGGCTCGGACCGAATGTCATGAGGGAAGGCACGATGTGCGACGAATTCCCCCGGCATCGGCTACGTTACGCATTCACCTCTCACCTTCCGTACCCTTAACAGGCCCCTAGGCGGCACCCCGTAAAGGGGGTCCTGGGCGTCGGCAGCGGTTTCCGTGAAGAGCAGGTAACGCACGCGTTTTCGGAGCACGAGAACGCCGGTCACACGGTCGCCCGACGGACTGTGACCGCTCTCACACCCCTGTTCTTCCTTCCCCTGTCCGCCGGCACCAGCAGGGGGCGAAGGTGCGCCGCGAGGTGCTGGGGGACGCCCATGTCGACGCGGTGACCGCCTCGGCCGACGCGTTCACCGAGGACTTCCAGGAGCTGGTCACCCGGTACGCCTGGGGCGAAGTCTGGAGCCGGGACGGGCTCGACCGCCGTACCCGCAGTTGCGTCACCCTTACCGCGCTCGTCGCCTCCGGCCGCCTGGAGGGCCTGGCCGCGCACACCCGCGCGGCTCTGCGTAACGGACTGACACCCGCCGAGATCAAGGAGGTTCTGCTGCACAGCGCCGTCTACTGCGGGATTCCGGCGGCCGGGGCGGCCTTCGACATCGCGCGGTCGGTGATCCAGGAGGAAACCACCCCGCCCACGTAGCAGGATGGAGACATGAACGCATCGCCTGAGGCAATCACGCTCACCAAGAAGACCCACTCCTGCGTGCGGATCGAGAAGGCGGGGCGCGTCCTGGTCATCGACCCGGGCGGCTTCTCCGAGGACGACGCGGCCCTCGGCGCCGACGTGCTCCTGGTCACGCACGAGCACCCGGACCACTTCGACGAGGCGCGGCTGCGGGCGGGGCTGGAGGCCGATCCGGCGGCCGAGATCTGGACGCTGCGCAGCGTGGCCGAGCGGCTTTCGGCCGCGTTCCCGGGGCGCGTGCACACGGTGGGCGACGGAGACGCGTTCTCGGCGGCCGGATTCGACGTCACCGTGCACGGCGAGCTGCACGCGGTGATCCACCCGGACATCCCGAGGATCACCAACATCGGCTTCCTGGTCGACGGTTCGGTCTTCCACCCCGGCGACGCGCTCACCGTACCCGAGCGCCCCGTGGACACCCTGCTGCTGCCGGTGATGGCCCCGTGGAACAAGATCTCCGAGGTCATCGACTACGTACGCGAGGTCGAGCCGCGCCGCGCCATCGACGTCCACGACGCCCTGCTGACCGATCTGGCGCGGCCGATCTACGACAACCAGATCGGCGCCCTGGGCGGCGCGGAGCACGACCGGCTGGCCCCGGGCGGCGTCACGCGGCTCTGACGGCCGGGACCCCGCCCCCCCGGCGACCGGGCGGCGGGGTTTCGCCGACTGTCAGTGGGAGCCGCTAGGTTTACCGGCATGCGCATCGCCACCTGGAACGTCAACTCGATCACCGCCCGGCTGCCGAGGCTGCTGGCCTGGCTGGAGAGCACCGGCACCGACGTGCTGTGCCTCCAGGAGACCAAGTGCACGGCCGAGCAGTTCCCCGCCGAAGCCCTCCGCGAGCTGGGGTACGAATCCGCCGTCAACGCCACCGGCCGGTGGAACGGGGTCGCGCTGCTCTCCCGGGTCGGCCTCACCGACGTCGTCACCGGGCTGCCGGGCGGCCCGGCGTACGACGGGGTGGAGGAGCCCCGCGCGATCTCCGCGACCTGCGGGCCGGTGCGCCTCTGGTCGGTCTACGTGCCCAACGGCCGGGAGATCGAGCACCCGCACTACGCGTACAAGCTGGCCTGGCTGGAGGCCCTGCGGAAGGCCGTGGCGGCTGACGCGGCGGGGAAGCCGCCGTTCGCGGTGCTGGGCGACTTCAACGTGGCCCCGACCGACGAGGACGTCTGGGACCCGGCGCTCTTCGCGGGCGCCACCCATGTGACGCCCGCCGAGCGCGCGGCCCTCTCCGCCCTGGAGGGGGAGGGGCTGGGCGAGGTCCTGCCCCGCCCGCTGAAGTACGACCGCGCCTACACCTTCTGGGACTACCGGGAGCTGCGCTTCCCGAAGAACAAGGGCATGCGGATCGACCTGACCTTCGGCAACCCCCCGTTCACCGCCGCCGTCACCGACAGCTACGTCGACCGTGAGGAGCGCAAGGGCAAGGGCGCGTCCGACCATGCGCCGGTCGTGGTGGACCTCGACCTCTGAGCGGGCCGTCAGTGCACGGAGAACCCGCCGTCCACGAAGACCGACTGCCCGGTGACGTACGCGGAGGAGCGCCCCGCGAGGAACACCGCGGCACCCGCGAAGTCCTCCGCCAGCCCGTTGCGCCCGACAAGGGTGCGGGCCGCGAGCGCGGCGACCTTCTGGGGGTCGGAGGCGAGCCGTTCGTTGAGCGGGGTCAGCACGAACCCCGGGACCAGGGTGTTCACGGTGACGCCGTACGGTGACCATGCCTCGGCCTGCGAGCGGGCCAGCGACTCCAGACCGCCCTTGGACACCCCGTACGCCCCGCTGTTCACGAAGGCGCGGTGGGCCTGTTGCGAGGTGACGTGGATGATGCGCCCGTACCCCCGCTCGGCCATCGCCGGCCCGAACCGCTGTCCCAGCAGGAACGGCGCCTTGAGGTTCACGGCCATGGTGGTGTCCCAGACGTCCTCACCGAGCTCGCCCAGGGGCGGCCGCTGGTTGATCCCGGCACAGTTCACGAGAATGTCCGGCTCCCCGAAGGCCTCGACCGCCCCCTCGGCCGCTGCCCGCACACCTTCGGGGGTCCCGAGGTCGGCACTCACCCAGGCGGCCCGGCACCCGTCGGCCTCCAACGCCTCGACGGCCGCCTGCAACTCGGCCTCCCGCCGGGCCACCACGACGACACTCGCCCCGGCCCGGGCGAGGGCCCCGGTGATGGCCCGACCGATCCCGGAACTCCCCCCGGTCACCACGGCGACCCGGCCGGCCAGCGAGAACAGGTCCGACACATACGTATGCGCACTCATGTCCGCACCCTAGAAGGGCGGCTTGCGGCCGCCCCGGCCGCCCCCGGACCGGCCGCCCCGGCCACCGAGGCCCGCGCGCCCTGTGGTGCGGAACCTGACAGGGATGGGACCCTAGTGGTATGAACATCCCCTTCTTGGACAACTGGCTTAAGCGTCAGGGTGGTACGCAGGGGCACGCGCTCGCGGCCGCCGTCGAGGCAGATCCCGACGGTGTGGCCGAGCTGCTCGCCGAATGCGAACTGCTGCGTGCCCGGGTGGGACAGCAAGGTCTCGAACTCGACGACACCCCCGCCTCGTTGGCCGCGCTCGACCAGCTGCCGCCCCGCTGGCGCGACGACCCCGAGGAGCTGCCCTGGCTGGGCAACGACGCCGGCCTCTATCTGGGCTCGGTCATCGTGCGCACCGTCCCGGGGGCCGCGTGGGACATCTGGCCGAGCGGGCAGCCGGTGGTGCGGCTGGAGTCCGGGCGGGAGATCGACGTCGTCGCCGCCGGGCTGGACTGGGCGATGTCGGGCAGCCCTGAGCTCTCCCAGGTGTACGCGGAGTCGGCCGAGAACTGAGGCCCCTGGCCGGACCCGCCCGCTCGGCCGACGGACCCGAAGGGCGATAAGCAGCCTTATGCGCCATTTGCGCGTGTCGGGTGCGAAGTCCCTTTCCGGGATGGATAGTTTGCGCTGACCTCGACACAGCGACAAGTGGGTAGGGCAGCGCATGGCCGTCGATCCGTTGATCGAACTGAGGGACGTCAACAAACACTTCGGAGAGTTGCACGTACTTCAGGACATCAATCTCACCGTCGGCCGCGGGGAGGTGGTGGTGGTCATCGGGCCCTCCGGCTCCGGCAAGTCCACGCTCTGCCGGGCGGTCAACCGGCTGGAGACGATCGAGTCCGGCTCCATCCTGATCGACGGCAGACCCCTGCCCGCCGAGGGCAAGGGCCTGGCCCAGCTCCGCGCCGAAGTCGGCATGGTCTTCCAGTCGTTCAACCTCTTCGCCCACAAGACCGTGCTGGCCAACGTGTCACTGGCCCAGCTCAAGGTCCGCAAGCGCAAGAAGGAGGAGGCCGACCGGCGCTCCCGGGAACTGCTGGAGCGGGTCGGCCTCGCCTCCCAGGCCGACAAGTTCCCCGCCCAGCTCTCCGGCGGCCAGCAGCAGCGCGTGGCGATCGCCCGCGCCCTGGCCATGGACCCCAAGGTGCTGCTCTTCGACGAGCCCACCTCGGCCCTCGACCCGGAGATGATCAACGAGGTGCTGGAAGTGATGCAGCAGCTCGCCCGGGAGGGCATGACCATGGTCGTGGTCACCCATGAGATGGGTTTCGCCCGGTCCGCCGCCAACCGGGTCGTCTTCATGGCCGACGGCCGCGTCGTCGAGGACCGCACCCCGGAGGACTTCTTCACCTCCCCGGAGAGCGACCGTGCCAAGGACTTCCTGTCCAAGATCCTCAAGCACTGACGGGGGGCTTCCTTTCGTGTCACGTACCAGAGATTCGCGTACCAGCGGTGACCGCGGGGTCCGCCGAACCGCGGTCCTCGCACTCTGCCTCCTGCTCGCCGTGCTCGCCGCGGCCTGCGGCAAGGAGGGCAGCCCGCCGGTGAAGGGCCCGAAGGCCGAGGCACTGCCGGTCTACCGGGTGGACAAGGGCTTCGAACTGCCCGGATCGGCCACCTGGCAAAAGGCGGAGCGGCGCGGCCACCTGATCGTCGGCGTCAAGGAGGACCAGCCCTACCTAGGCGAGAAGGACCCGGCCGGCGGTGTGTACTCCGGCTTCGACATCGAGATCGCCCGGATGATGGCGGCATCGCTCGGCTTCGAACCGAAGACCATCCGCTTCCGGACGATCGCCTCCGCGAACCGCGAGACCGCACTCCAGAACGGCCAGATCGACTACTACGTCGGCACCTACACCATCAACGACATGCGCAAGAAGCTCGTCGGCTTCGCCGGGCCGTACTACCTGGCCGGCCAGGGGCTCCTGGTGCGCACCGACGAGAACGACATCAAGGGCCCCCAGGACCTGGCCGGCAAGACCGTCTGCTCGGCGGCCGGCACCACGCCCTACCAGCGCATCGCCGAGGACTACCCCAAGGCGGTCCTCGTCGCCTACGACACGTACTCGGTCTGCGTCGACAACCTGCTGACCTACCAGGTCGACGCCGTCACCACCGACGACGCCATCCTGCTCGGCTTCGCGGCCAAGGCGCCCGACGAGATGAAGGTGGTCGGCACGTCCTTCTCCGAGGAGCCCTACGGGATCGGGGTGCAGCGCTCCGACAACGCGCTGCGGTTCGCCCTCGACGACGCGCTGGAGGCGAACGAGAAGAACGGCAACTGGAAGAAGGCGTTCGAAGCGACGCTGGGGCTCTCCGGAGTGCCCGCGCCGACCCCGCCGCCCATCGACCGCTACCCGGCGAACTGAGGGGGACGGCCCACCCATGGACGTACTGACAGACAACTTCTCCCTCTACGGCAAGGGCTTCCTCGGCACCGTCGAGCTGACCGTCTACGCCTCGGCCCTCGCCCTCGCCCTCGGCTTCGTGATGGCCTCCTTCCGCGTCGCCCCCGTCGGATCGCTGCGGGTGCTGGGCACGGTCTGGGTGACCGTGCTGCGCAACACCCCGCTGACGCTGCTGTTCTTCGCGGTCCTCCTCGGCCTGCCCCGGTTCGGTCTGGTGCTGCCTTTCCAGCTCTTCGCCGTCCTGGCGCTCGGCTGCTACACCTCCGCGTTCATCTGCGAGGTGCTGCGCTCCGGCATCAACACCGTGCCCACCGGCCAGGGCGAGGCCGCCCGCAGCCTCGGGATGACCTTCGGGCAGACCCTGAACAACGTCGTCCTGCCCCAGGCCTTCCGTTCGGTGATCCCGCCCGTCGGATCGACGCTCATCGCGCTGGCCAAGAACTCCGCGATCGCGGGAGCGTTCAGCGTCACCGAACTCCTCGGCACCTACCGCACGCTCAACGAGCTGGGCTACAGCATCATCTGGACGTTCATCTGGATCGCCGTCGGCTACCTGATCATCACCCTCACCATCAGTGCGCTCTTCAACGTGATGGAGAAGCGCTGGGGAGTCGCACGATGACCCATGCCCCCTCGGCCTCCGCGCTCTACGACATCCCGGGGCCGCAGACCCGCAGACGGCATCTCCTGTACGGGATCGTCTCGACGGCCGTGATCCTCGCCCTCGTCGGCTGGATCATCCACCTGCTCTTCGACACCGACCAGTTCACCGCCGAGAAGTGGCGCCCCTTCGAATACCAGGGCATCCAGGAACTGCTGCTGCGCGGCCTCGGCAACACGCTCAAGGCGTTCGGGTACGCCGCCGTCCTCTCCCTCGCCCTGGGTGCGGTCCTCGCGGTCGGCCGGCTCTCCGTGCACCGGCCGGTGCGCTGGATCTCCACCCTGCTGGTCGAGTTCTTCCGGGCCATGCCGGTGCTGGTGATGATCTTCTTCATCTTCGTGGCGCTGAAGGTCCAGGCGCTGCCCGCCCTGGTCGCCGGGCTGACCCTCTACAACGGCTCGGTCCTCGCGGAGGTCTTCCGGACCGGGATCGACTCCGTGGACCGGGGCCAGCGGGAGGCCGCGTACGCCCTGGGGATGCGCAAGACCCAGGTCACGACGTTCGTCCTGGCCCCCCAGGCGGTACGCGCGATGCTGCCGACCATCATCAGTCAGCTGGTGGTCGCGCTCAAGGACACCTCACTGGGCTATCTGATCACCTACGAGGAATTCCTCCACGCGGGAAAGCTGATCGCGTCGAATCTCGACTACGATCTTCCCTTCATCCCTGTCGTGATGGTGATCTCTCCGATCTACATCGGCATGTGCATGTTGCTCTCGTGGTTCGCCACCTGGGTGGCGCGAAGGCAGCGGCGCAATCCGAGGACGGAGGCGGTGGGGGTGGCCCCGGCCGAGCCGGGGAAGCTGCTGCCGGGCGGGCAGTAGCCGGGCCCTGCCCGCCCGGCAGCAGTCGGTGATCACTTCTCGCGCAGCGGGACCGAGAGATGACTCGGGTCCGTGGAGGGCGAGGAGAAGGTCAGCTGCGCGCCGGTCGGGTTGTGCTCGATGTACAGCGGATCGACAGTGTCGATCACCAGGGCGAGCCGGTGGCCGGCCGGGACGTCGTAGGCCGTGGAGTACAGCTCCAGGTCGACGGGGAACGGCCGGCCCGGCGTCTGCCCGTGGAACGTGTACGGGGCGTTGCTGACCAGCTTGCCCACACCGAGCGGCCCCACGTCGTAGAGGTACGCGACGAAGGTGCCGCTCGACTTGGTGCTGGTGACCGTGGTGTGCAGCTTCGAGGTCCCCCGCACGCGCTGCTCGGAGCCGTATCTCTCCGACTGCCAGACGCTCGCGAAGGTGCGGGGCAGAAGGGGTACGGAGACGGTGGGCGGCAGCTTCAGGAACTGGTCCAGGGCGTTGGAGAGCAGCGTGATGCCGCCGTTGGCGCCCGAGTCGACGTTCGCCCACACCTTCTTCGTACCGTCGAGCTGTATGCGGTTCTTCGCCGCGCCCACCGACTTCCAGTCCGGGTAGCCCTCGTACCCCTTGTCGTTGCGGGACTTGAGCTGGACGGGGAGCTCGGTGTCGATGCCGTTGCGCTCGCCCTTGAGGTGGCGGTCGAACCAGCGCCGGGTGTTCGTCCAGGTGTCGTTGGGCAGCCCGAACAGGCCGGTCAGCTCGGCGGTGGCGTGATCGCCGGGGCGGAACTCCAGCCGCTTGGGACCGGTGAGCTTCTCGTAGAACGAGGCGTACTGGTTGGGCGGGAAGATCGTGTCGCCCCAGGCGTTGCCCATCATGATGGCCGCGCCGTTGGCGTTGATCTTGTCGAGGTAGGTCGCGGGGGAGCGCTTGGCGCCCCAGGCGATCATCTCGGGCTCCTTGGCCAGGTTCGACCCGAGGAAGTCCTGGAGCGTCTGGGAGAGTTCGTCGCTGGGGCGGCCGGTGATCAGCCCGGCGCCGCCGAGCAGTGCCGCGGCCTGGAGGTGCTGGGTCCGCCCGCTGTAGATCGAGTCGATCAGGTCGGCCCACCCGCTGAGCGCGGCCACCGCCTTGATCCGCGGGTCGTGCCCGGCCGCCAGCAGGCTGATACCCGCCCCGTAGGAGACTCCGCCCATGCCGATGCGGTCCGGGTCGGCCGAGGTGTTCGCCAGCGCCCAGTCGATGACGGCGGAGGCGTCCGCGATGTCCGGCGGACCGGCCACCTCGATCTTCCCGCCGGAGAGCCAGAAGCCGCGCGAGGTGTAACTCACCACCACGTAACCGGAGTCGGCGAGTTTCTGCGCCTGCGCCAGATACTCGATCTGCGGCATGGCCCAGCTGGTCGGGAAGACGACCAGCGGATGCTTCGCCCCGGCCGGGGCTCCGGACGGTGTGACCACATTGCCCTTGAGCGTGATGCCCCCGGAGCCGGGGATGTCGTGGAACGTCAGGCCCGGCGCGGTGGCGCTCGCCGGGGCGGGGGCGGGGGCGGCGACGGCCGCCGGAGCCGCGCCGAGGGCGGCTCCGGTCAGCAGGACGGCGGCGGTGGTGATCGAAGCGGTGGTGCGCAGTGCCGGTTTCGGACGTACCACGGGTCACTCCTCACGCGGGTCAGTGCAAAGTGACCCGACGGTAACCTCAGTTCCTTACCGCTGGTAACTACTGGGTGTGTTGCGTGAAGGTAACGATTGTTGGACGCCGTGTCAGTAGCCGCTCACTTCAGCGCGCTCTTCGTCTGCCAGTCGGACCACGACACGTTCCACGCGCCGTACCCGTTGCCCTCGGCGACCGTGCCCTTGGCGTCGGCGCCGGTGATCTCGAACGGGTCGCCCGCCCGCACCTGCCCGTAGAGCGCGGACGCGTCGGCGTCGCTCATCCCGAGACAGCCCGAACTGCGGTTGGCGTTGCCGAAGTAGCCGGAGTTCCACGGCGCGGCGTGCGCGTACATACCCGACCAGGTCAGCCGCATCGAGTAGTCGACCATCTTGTCGTAGGCGTCGCCGAGGCCCACCGTTTCGGAGCGCATGTTGATCGTGCCCTCCTTCGACATCAGGACGGCGGTGCCCCGCCAGGACGCCTTGTCGCCGCCCGGCGTACCACCCGACATCGGCGCCGTCAGCACCTGCCTGCCGTCGCGGTGCAAGGACAGGCGGTGCCCGTCGAGATCGACCTTGACCACCTGGGCCGCGCCGATGGTGAACGTCGTCGCGTAGTCACGGACGAACCAGCCGCCGTCCGCCCCCGTGTCGATGCCGTTCAGTTCCGCCGCCAGAGTGACCTTCGTACCGGGCTTCCAGTACTCCTTGGGCCGCCAGTCGACGCGGTCCTTGCCCGAGTAGTCCTGTAGCCAGCCCCAGGAGCCCTCGGTCCTGTTGGAGGTGGACACCTTCAGGGCCTTCTCGACCGCCGCCTTGTTCTTCACCGGGTGGTCGAAGACGACCGACAGCGGCTGGGCGATGCCGACCGTGGTGTTCTTGCCCGGGGCCAGCGAGAGCTTGTTCACCTTCTCCGCCTCGGCGGTGGTGAACGTGGCCGTGTCGCTGCCCCCGTCCGCGTCCTCGGCCTCGACCGTGTACGCGGTGCCCGGCGCGGCGGCCCGCTCGGATGTCCAGGTCCGGCCGTCGGCGGATATCTTCCCGGTCAGCGCACCGCCCTCGCCCGCCGTCACCGACACCGTCTTCAGCTTCCCCCGGGCCAGCGTGACCTTCACCGGTTCACCCGGGACGGCCGCCGCCCCTCGGAGGCTGACCGAGATGCTGGTCCCGGGCCCCTTGCCGTCCCCACCCTCCCGCGCGGCGGAACCGGCCGCTCCACCGCCCGAACAGCCCGTGAGCGCGGCGGCGAGCAGCGCCGCCGGGACGGTCAGGGCGAGCCGGGCGCTCCGGCCGGTCGGAGCGGTACGACGGATGCGCGGGCGTGCGGAACTCAACGGAAAAACCTCCAGGGCGACAGGACTCGACAGGTGAGAGGCGATTTCCCCTCTGCCGGGTTCCGTTTCCCCCATGTCGGATTCCGCCCGCGCCCTCCTCGCCGGTGCCCGTCGGTGGGGAACGCCCGCCACCCTCAGGCCGAGGGGGACCTCGCCGGGCGCGGCGGGGCCCGTCCGTCATAGCCGGGCATTTCATCGGTCATTCGGGTAACCGTTCGAGGCGGTCCTGACGATCCGGGTGCCCGCGGGCTAGCCTGCGCGGAGATCCGTTTACTGGAGGTTCGTATGCACCGTTCCGTCGGCCGGAACATGTCGATAGTGGCCGCGCTCGCCGTCCTCGCCTCGCTCGGAGTCGCCGCTCCGGCGGGTTCCGCCGAAACCGACCAGCGGCATCCCGTCCCGCCCAAGTCCCCGGTGGCGGTGGGGTACGGGGGAGCGGTGGCCAGCGTCGACCGGGACGCGTCGGCCGCCGGGATCGAGGTGCTGCGCAAGGGCGGCAACGCGGTGGACGCCGCCGTGGCGACCGCTGCCGCGCTCGGGGTGACCGAGCCGTATTCCGCGGGCATCGGCGGCGGAGGCTACTTCGTCCACTACGACGCGAAGAAACGCACCGTCAGGACCATCGACGGGCGCGAGACCGCGCCGCGCAGCGCGGACGCCTCCCTCTTCCTGGAGAACGGCAAGCCCATCCCGTTCGAGGAAGGGGTCACCAGCGGTCTCTCCGTCGGCACCCCCGGCACTCCGGCCACCTGGGAGCGGGCACTCGACGCGTGGGGCTCCACGCCCCTGCGTACGCTGCTGAAGCCGGCCGAGCGCCTGGCCCGGGACGGCTTCGTGGTGGACTCCACCTTCCGTTCGCAGACGGCCGCCAACCAGGCCCGCTTCGCCGACTTCCCGGCCTCCGCGAAGCTGTTCCTGCCGGGCGGTGAACTGCCCGCGGTCGGCTCGGTGTTCAAGAACCCCGACCTGGCCCGTACGTACGACGAGCTCAGCCGCAAGGGTGTCGGGGCGCTGTACCGGGGCGAGTTGGCCGACGACATCGTCCGTACGGTCCGCAAGCCGCCCGTCGACCCGCGGGCCACCCGGACCGTCCGCCCCGGCGACCTCACCCGCAAGGACCTGGCCGGCTACCGCACGCTCCGGCAGGAGCCGACGAAGATCGGCTACCGGGGCCTGGACGTGTACGGCATGGCGCCCTCCTCGTCCGGCGGTACGACCGTGGGCCAGGCGCTCAACATGCTGGAGTCCACCGACCTTTCGCGGGCGAGCCGGACCCGTTACCTCCACCGGCTCATCGAGGCGAGCCGGATCGCCTTCGCCGACCGGGGGCGCTGGGTGGGCGACCCGGCCTTCGAGGACGTCCCCACGAAGGAACTGCTGAGCCAGCGGTTCGCCGACGCGCGCGGGTGCCTGATCAAGGACGACGCGGCGCTGACCAGCCCGGTCGCCCCCGGTGACCCGCGCAACCCGGCCCGCTGCGGGAGCGGTGGTACGGCGGCGCCGACGACGTTCGAGGGGGAGAACACCACCCACCTGACGACGGCCGACAAGTGGGGCAACGTCGTCTCCTACACCCTGACCATCGAGTCCACCGGCGGCAGCGGGATCACGGTCCCCGGCCGTGGCTTCCTCCTCAACAACGAGCTGACCGACTTCTCCTTCGCCCCGGCCAATCCGGCGGTGCACGACCCGAACCTGCCGGGCCCGGGCAAGCGGCCCCGCTCGTCGATGTCCCCGACCATCGTGCTCCAGCACGGCAAGCCGGTCCTCGCCCTCGGCTCGCCGGGCGGCGCCACGATCATCACCACCGTGCTCCAGTCCCTGACCGGCCATCTCGACCGCGGCCTGCCGCTCGTCGAGGCCATCGCCGCGCCGCGCGCCAGCCAGCGCAACGCGGCGACCACCGAGATCGAGCCGGACCTGTGGAACAGCCCGGTCCGTGCCGAGCTCGAAGCGCTCGGCCACGCCTTCCGGCAGAACCCGGAGATCGGCGCCGCCACCGGCGTACAGCGGCTGCCCGACGGCCGCTGGCTGGCGGCGGCGGAGAAGGTGCGGCGGGGCGGTGGCTCGGCCATGGTGGTCCAGCCGGGCGGCAGGGGCTGACCCGGCCGGACGCAGCAGGGCGGCGGGGCCCGGGCCCCCCCCCCCCCCCCCGGGGGGGCGCGCCCCCCCCCCCCCCGGGGGGGGCGGGGGTCCCCGACCGGGCGGGCGGGGGCCCC
>NZ_JBIVLW010000008.1:262559-273554 GCF_044752765.1 Streptomyces sp. NPDC088706 | reverse complement strand
TCCAGCGTCAGGTCATCGGCGAAATGCCGGTCACCGGTCGCGTCGGGCACGTACTTCACACAGACAACGATCCTCAAGCTCACGCCGGCTCTCCTACTGCATCGTCATTTCTGGGCTGCCTTGTTGCACGCAGCATAGGCGCCTTACAGGGCCGTTTCCGGTCGGGCCGACCGGGCTCCCGGCCGATATTACTCGCCAGTACACCCAGTCTCTTCCCCCTGGGCAAGCGCTCCGCACTGTGACCTTGCCAACGGAGGAAACGTCCCTGCGTGCCGCCTGCTCGCCCTCAGTCTCGCAGAGCCGTGAACCGTCCCTGGTGGTAGACCAGGGGCCGGCCGGCCCCCGACGGGTCACCGGCCAGGGCCTCGGCGATCACGATGCGGTGGTCGCCCGCCGGGATGCGGGCCACCACGCGGCACACCAGCCACGCGGAGACCCCGGCCAGCAGTGGAACGCCCTCGGGGCCGATGCTCCAGTCGGTGGACGGGCCGAAGCGGTCGGCGCCGCTGCGGGCGAACGTGGCGGCCAGCTCCCGCTGGTGCTCGCCGAGTATGTGGACGCCGACGTGCTCGGCCTCGGCCAGCACCGGCCAGCTGGAGGAGGACGTCCCGATGCCGAAGGAGATCAGCGGGGGCTCGGCGGCCACCGAGTTGAGCGAGGTCGCGGTGAATCCGACCGGCCGGTCGCCGGTGGCGGTGATCACCGCGACGCCCGCGGCGTGGCGGCGGAAGACGGAGCGCAGGAGCTCGGGCGAGGCGGTGAGGGAGGGGGCGAGTTCGGGCGAGGCCGTCATGGCGGTGTCCTTCTGCGGGAGGGGCGTTCGGGGCCGTGGTTGCTCAGGCACCCGGACAGCGCGCACTCGCGTGGCGTGCGAGGTCCACATGGACCCGGCCGTAGAGAAGGAGTTCTGGCGGCATAGCGTCAGACTGACGATGCGTGGTGGGTGCAGTCAAGGGTGTCCCGCCATGTGGGAGATGCGTCACGGTCCGTCATATGGCCCGTCCCAGCGCCGCGACGACGTCGGCGGTGCGGGGCTGACCGGACGCACGGCGGACCACCGCGCCCGCGGCGTCGAGCACGAGCACGGTCGGTGTCCTTGTGATGTCGAGCTGCCGCACCAGCGTGAGATGCGCCTCGGCGTCGATCTCGACGTGGGCGACCCCCTCGACCATGGCGGCCACCTCCAGGAGCGTGCGGCGGGTGGCCCGGCACGGCTGGCAGAAGGCGGTGGAGAACTGGACGAGGGTGGCCCGTTGTCCGAGTTCCGCGCCGAGTTGGGTCGCGTCGAGCCGCTGCCCGGGTGCTCCACCGTCCACTGCCGCCTCCTGATCAGAGCTTCTCGCAAGGGGTCAGCACCGGGCGGCCGCAGGACATTCCCGCAGCTTGGAGGGGACGCGCACGTGACGAGAATCTCGCATTCCGGGCCCACCGGGACTGGCCTCCGGCCCGCGCATGGGGCACCATCGCCACCATGCCGAAAACCTACGGCTGCGTAACTTCCGCCGGGAGAACCCTCCCCAGGCGCTGAAGAAGGGTCTTCTCCAGATGGCAGAACTCGTCTATCGACCGGTCGTCGGCGCCGCTCGCACCCTGTTCAAGGCGCTCGACCTGAAGATCGACACTCAGGGTTCGGAGCACATCCCGAAGACCGGTGGCGCGGTGCTGGTCAGCAACCACATCAGCTACCTCGACTTCATCTTCACCGGCCTGGGCGCCCTGCCGCAGAAGCGGCTCGTCCGTTTCATGGCGAAGGAATCGGTCTTCCGGCACAAGGTCTCCGGTCCCCTGATGCGCGGGATGAAGCACATTCCGGTCGACCGGAAGCAGGGCGAGGACGCGTACGCGCACGCGCTGCAGTCGCTGCGGTCCGGGGAGATCGTCGGCGTCTTCCCCGAGGCCACCATCTCGCAGTCGTTCACGCTGAAGAGCTTCAAGTCGGGTGCCGCGCGCCTGGCCCAGGAGGCCGGGGTCCCGCTGATCCCGATGGCGCTGTGGGGCACGCAGCGGATCTGGACCAAGGGGCGGCCGCGCAACTTCAAGCGCAGCCACATCCCGATCACCATCCGGGTGGGCGAGCCCGTGGAGGCGCCCACCGACCAGTACGCCGGTGCGATCACCCGGCGTCTGAGGGAGCGCGTGCAGGAGCTGCTGGAGGCCGCCCAGCGGGCGTACCCGGTGCGCCCGAAGGACGCGAGTGACACGTGGTGGGTACCGGCCCATCTCGGCGGTACGGCCCCGACTCCGGCGCAGGTACGCGAGCTCGGCTGAGCGACACCCTTCGAGCACCCCTGAACACCTCTGAGCACCCCTGAGCCCTCCGGCGCACACCGCCCCGGGGGGCTCAGAGCCGAGTGGGGAGGTCCTGCCAGAGCTCGGCGCGGTCCCGGGCGTTCCGCAGGGCGTGGAGGACCTCGGTGGGAGGGGTGGCGTGGATCGCCGGATAGTCCACCTCGCCGATCTCCTCGCGTACCGCCCAGGCCAGCCGCTCGGCTCCGAGGGAGAACTGCGCGTCGACGCCCGGTCTGTTGCCCCGGGGGTCCACCCGGGCCCAGCGTTCGTGGCCGGGGAGCCGCAACGCCACCAAGCCGTGCACGCCCGGGTTCGTCCCGTCGTCGTCGGTGAGCCGCTGGTAGCAGAGCCCGGCCGGGATGGCGACGACGGAATGCTCGTGGTCGATGGCCTCGTCGGCTGCTAGATACGCGGCGGTATCCGGGTGCCGCTGGATCAGTTCCATGGTCCCGGAGCGTACGAAGCGGCCGACCGGAGATCAATTGATTTCCGGTCGGCCGCATACTCATGCAGTAAGCGACGGGCGCGCTACCGCGCCATCTCTTCTTTCAGCGCCTGGAGGAAGGCGTCGACGTCGTCCTCGCGGGTGTCGAAGGAGCACATCCAGCGGACGTCACCGGCGCTCTCGTCCCAGAAGTAGAAGCGGAAGCGCTGCTGCAGCCGCTCGCCGACCGCGTGCGGCAGCCGGGCGAAGACGGCGTTGGCCTGGACCGGGTAGAGGATCTCCACGCCGTCGATCGCCCGGACGCCCTGGGCGAGCCGCTGGGCCATGGCGTTGGCGTGCCGGGCGTTGCGCAGCCACAGGTCCTTGGCCAGCAGCGCCTCCAGCTGGACGGAGACGAAGCGCATCTTGGAGGCGAGCTGCATGGAGAGCTTGCGCAGGTGCTTCATCGCCCGGACCGCATCGGGGTTCAGCACGACGACGGCCTCGCCGAACAAGGCGCCGTTCTTCGTGCCGCCGAAGGACAGCACGTCGACGCCGACCGTATTGGTGAACGTCCGCATCGGCACGTCCAGGGAGGCGGCGGCGTTGGCTATCCGCGCTCCGTCGAGGTGCACCTTCATGCCGCGCTCGTGGGCGTGGTCGCAGATGGCGCGGATCTCGTCGGGGGTGTAGACCGTGCCCAGCTCGGTGTTCTGGGTGATCGAGACGACCTGCGGCATGGCCCGGTGCTCGTCGTCCCAGCCGTACGCCTGCCGGTCGATGAGCTCGGGGGTGAGCTTGCCGTCCGGCGTGGGTACGGTGAGGAGCTTGAGGCCGCCCATCCGCTCGGGCGCGCCGCCCTCGTCCACGTTGATGTGCGCGGACTCGGCGCAGATGACGGCGCCCCAGCGGTCGGTGAGCGCCTGGAGGGCGACCACGTTGGCCCCGGTGCCGTTGAAGACCGGGAAGGCCTCCGCGGTGGGGCCGAAGTGGCTGTGCATGACGCGCTGGAGGTGGCCGGTGTAGTCGTCCTCGCCGTAGGCGACCTGGTGGCCGCCGTTGGCGAGGGCGATGGCCGCGAGGACCTCGGGGTGCGCGCCGGCGTAGTTGTCGCTGGCGAACCCGCGCACCTGCGGGTCGTGGTGCCGGCGCGCGTCGGTCCTCACGTTTGCGGGGTCAGCCACAGGCGCTTTCCGTTCACTTCGGGGGCGGGCTTGTCCCAGACTCCGGCGATGGCCTCGGCCAGCTCCGTGACGTCGGTGAAGCCCGCGAACTTCGCATTCGGGCGCTCGGCGCGCATGGCGTCGTTCACCAGTGCCTTGACCACCAGGATCGCAGCCGCCGCCGCGGGACCGTCCTCGCCCCCCGCCTTGCGGAAGGCGTCCCCGAGCGCCAGGGTCCAGGCCTCGGCCGCGGCCTTGGAGGCGGAGTAGGCGGCGTTGCCCGCGGTGGGCTTGCCGGCACCGGCGGCGCTGATGAGCAGGTAGCGACCCTTGTCGCTGCGCTGGAGGGGTTCCTGGAAGGCCAGCGAGGTGGACTGGACGGTGCGGATCAGCAGCTTCTCCAGGGAGTCCCAGTCCGCGAGGCTGGTCTCCTGGAAGCTGGGGCTGCCGCGCCAGCCACCCACGAGGTGGACCAGGCCGTCGATCCGGCCGAACTCGGCCTCGGTCCGCTTGGCCCAGTCCCGGGCGGCGTCGAGGTCGAACAGGTCGACGGTCTCCCCGGTGACGGTGGCGCCGCCGTGGGCGTAGCGGGCGGCGTCCACCGCTTCGGCGAGCCGCTCGGGGTTGGCGTCGCAGCCGACGACGGTCGCGCCGGCCTCCGCGAGCCGCAGCAGCGTCGCGCGGCCCGCGGGTCCCGCCGCTCCGGCGACCGCGATCACAGCACCTTCGAGCACACCTGTCCCCTCGCCCTTGCCGATTCCGTTCATGGCCACCGCCTCCTCGGGAGATGCGTTCACGCGGCTGCCTGCTCGGCGCTCGCGGCGGTGATTCCCTTGGTGGAGGCAATCACGTGCTTCAGCTTCTTGGCGAGCGCCTCATAGAACATGCTCAGGGGAAACTCGTCCGGAAGCACGTCGTCGACGAGCTTGCGAGGGGGCTGTGTGAGGTCCAGGGCGTCGGGACCCTTGGCCCAGGTGGATCCGGGGTGCGGGGCGAGGTACTCGGAGACCAGGTCGTAGGCGGCGAACCAGTGGACCAGCTTGGGGCGGTCGATGCCGTCGCGGTAGAGCTTCTCGATCTCGGCGCAGAGCTGGTTGGTGACCTGCGGGGCCAGCTCCCAGTCGATCTTCAGCGTGTTGTCGGTCCAGCGGACGACGTCGTGCTTGTGGAGGTAGGCGAAGAGCAGCTGGCCACCGAGGCCGTCGTAGTTGCGCACGCGCTCGCCGGTGACGGGGAAGCGGAACATCCGGTCGAAGAGGACCGCGTACTGGACGTCCCGCCCGTGCGCGTTGCCCTCGGCCTCCAGCTTCACGGCCTCCTTGAAGGCGGTGAGGTCGCAGCGCAGCTCCTCCAGGCCGTACATCCAGAACGGCTGGCGCTGCTTGATCATGAACGGGTCGAACGGCAGGTCGCCGTGGCTGTGGGTGCGGTCGTGGACCATGTCCCACAGGACGAAGGCCTGCTCGCAGCGGGTCTGGTCGCCGATCATCTCGCGGATGTCCTCGGGCAGCTCCAGGCCGAGCAGCTCGACGGAGGCCTCGGTGACGCGGCGGAAGCGGGCGGCCTCGCGGTCGCAGAAGATGCCGCCCCAGGTGAAGCGCTCGGGGGCCTCACGCACGGCGATCGTCTCCGGGAAGAGCACCGCGGAGTTGGTGTCGTAACCGGCGGTGAAGTCCTCGAAGGTGATCCCGCAGAAGAGCGGGTTGTCGTAGCGGGTGGCTTCGAGGTCGGCGAGCCACTCGGGCCAGACCATCTTCAGCACGACCGCTTCGAGGTTGCGGTCCGGGTTGCCGTTCTGCGTGTACATCGCGAAGACGGCCAGGTGCTGGAGGCCGTCGCGGCGGTCCTTCGCGGGCTGGAAGGCGAGCAGCGAGTCCAGGAAGTCCGGTACGCGGAAGCCGTCGGCGGCCCAGCGGCGCAGGTCGGCGACGAGCGCACGGTGGTAGGCGGTGTCGTGCGGCAGCAGCGGGGAGAGCTCCTCCACCGCGCCGATCACCCGCTCCACGACGCGCTCCACGGTCGCGGGGGACGGGGCGCCCTCGGTCTCGAAGTCGATGGAGCCGTCCTTGGACTGCCAGGGCCGGATCTCCTCGACGGCATCCCTGAGCGCGGGCCAGGCCGGGTGCTCGACCACCCGCGGGGCAGTAGCTATCGCGCCGTCGGCGGCACCGTGCACAAGAATTTCCGTCATAACACTTCCTCCACGGGAGAACCTCGCGTGGAGTCACCGTAGCCGCGGGGGGTTACTTCACACAAGTGAAGCCCCGAAAATTATCCTGTCGATCCCCATCGTCACCGCTGTTTTTCCTGTCTCACGCTGGGTAGGCGCACAGTTCCGTCAGTCCCTCCGGCATCCGGCCGACCGGGTCCGCACGGCGGCAGACATCGACGGCCCCGGCCGTTACCCTCCCCAGTGCCGTGATGCCGTATCTCCGTGCAGGCAGCAGCAGTTGGCGGGCCGCCGCCGACGGAAACGAGGTCGCCTTGTCCTTTCTCACCCTGGGTCATCGCGGAGTGATGGGCGTGGAGCCCGAGAACACCCTGCGCTCCTTCGCGCGCGCGGAGGAAGCGGGGATGGACGCCATCGAGCTGGATCTCCACCTCAGCAAGGACGGCGCGCTCGCCGTGATGCACGACGCGGACGTGGACCGCACCACCGACGGCACCGGGCCGATCGCGGGCAAGACCCTGGCGGAGCTGCGTGAGCTCGACGCCGGGAAGGGCGAGCGGATCCCGGTCTTCGAGGAGGTCCTGGACGCGGTGAAGGCCCCGCTCCAGGCCGAGATCAAGGACGTGGCGGCGGCCCGGGCGCTGGCGGACGTGCTCCTGGCCCGCGGTCTGGTGGGGCGGGTGGAGGTCTCCTCGTTCCACGACGAGGCCGTCACCGAGATCGCCCGTCTGGTGCCGGGGGTACGGACGGTCCTCATCGCCAGCCGCTGGAGCGGGGACATCGTGGACCGGGCGAGGGCGGCGGGCGCGGCGACACTGGCGCTGAACATCCGGCGGCTCACCCTGGAGGTGGTGGAACTGGCGCACGCGGAGAGCGTCAAGGTGATCGGCTGGGTGGTGAACACCCAGGACCAGCTGCGCCTGGCCCGGGCGCTGGGGCTGGACGGCGCGACCACGGACTTCCCCGAGATCCGCCGCACGGGCCGCTTCACCGCCTGACCCCCGCGCCCCTCCCCCGCCGGCTCTCCCCGGCCCGGTCCGAACGGAGGGCTCTAGCGGTCCTCGATGTTCTTGACCAGGAGCTCGAAGGCCAGATCGTCGCGCTGCGGGATGCCGAAGCGCTCGTCGCCGTACGGGAACGGCGTGAGCTGTCCCGTACGGCGGTAGCCGCGCCGCTCGTACCAGGCGATCAGCTCATCGCGCACCGAGATCACCGTCATGTGCATCTCGGTGACGCCCCAGCTCGCGCGGGCCGTGCGTTCGGCCTCGGCGATGATCACCTTGCCGAGACCGCCGCCCTGGGCGCCGGGGCGGACCGCGAACATCCCGAAGTACGCCACCTCGCCGCGGTGTTCGAGCTGGCAGCAGGCGATCAGCTCGCCGTCGCGCTCGACCGCGAGCAGCCGGCCCGCCGGAGCGTCGATCACCTGGCGCACGCCCTGTTCGTCGGTCCGCTGCCCCTGGAGGATGTCGGCCTCGGTGGTCCAGCCGGTGCGGCTGGAGTCGCCGCGGTAGGCGGATTCGATGAGCGCCACCAGCGCCGGGGCGTCCTTCTCGGTCGCGTCGCGGAAGGTCAGGCGGGCCGAGCCGGGGGGCGTGGCGATGTCCATGGGAACGCTCCGTTCTCTGCTGCTCCATGCGTGCCGTGCACGCGTGCGGGTCGAGAGTAACGCGACCCGGAGCGCCCCTCCCGGGCCCCGGCGCACCCCCTTCACGCCCCTGCGCGCCGGGTTCGGCACCTCGGGCCTGGGCATCGACCAAGGGGTGCCGTACGTCGCTGTACGTCCGAGGGGGAGGTTCGCCGTGCACGGAGGGGCCCTGGCCGGCTGGCTGCTGATGGCGTTGTGCGCGGTGACCGGCGCCTACTGTCTGCTGCGCACCCGCACCGGCACCCCGCAGGAGCGTGGGACCGCGCGCGGCGAGGCGCTGATGGGCTTCGGCATGGCGGCGATGGCCGTACCGGCCGCGGCGCTGACACCCCCGGAGGGGGCCTGGGCGGTGTACGCGGTGGTGTTCGGGGCCGCCGCGCTGGGGGCGCTCCGGTCGGCCGGGCGCGGAGCCCACCAGCTGCACCACCTGGTCGGTTCGCTGGCGATGGTCTACATGGCCGTGACGATGGCCCCGGGGGCGACGGGTGCGGGCGGCCACGCCGGGCATGGTGCGACCGCGGGAGGCGCCGGGGGCATTCCGCTGCTGACGGGGGCGCTGCTCGTCTACTACGCGCTCTACGTGCTGCGCTCCGCCGGGCACCTCATACCGGCGGGGACGGGCGTCGCGAGCTTCGCGGGCGGCGGCGCGGAGGGCGACGTACACGGCGCCGGGGGCCGCGTCGCGGGCGGCGGGGCGGACCGGGGGACCGAGCTGACGAGGGCCTGCCGGCTCACGATGGGCATCGCCATGTTCGCCATGCTTCTCACCTTGTGAGACGGATCGTGGGACAGGGGGCGCCACGGCCGTGGTCTACGTCACTTGCCGGACGCAGCCATACCCGAGGGTCGCCCGCCCCTCATAGGCTGGCGCCATGCTGGTCTCCCTCGCGCTGCTGCTGCTCGGTGCACTGACCGCCTCGGTGACCCCGCGCCTGATGGCCCGGGCCCGATGGCCGGAGCGGGAGCCGGTGGTGGCGCTGTGGGTGTGGCAGTGCGTGGTGGCCGGGGTGCTCCTGTCGTTCGCGCTCTCCATGACGCTCAGCGCGGCCGCCGCCTGGCAGGCGGTACGCGGCCATGTCTTCGCCCCTGCCCCGCACGCCGTAGTCGAGGCGTACGCCTTGGCCGCGTACGGCCCTTGGTCGGCGGTCATCGCGGTGCTGCTGGCGCTGGGCGGCCTGTGGAGCGGCGCGATGCTCCTGCGGGAGGTCCGGCGGGCGCGGCGGCGCCGGAGGCAGCGCCGGGCGGAACTGCTGGTCCGCTCCCCCCTGATGCCGGGCGAGGAGCCTGGCGCCGACCGCCTCGTGGTGCTGGAGGGCGAGCGTCCGGACGCCTGGTGGCTGCCCGGCGCGGCGCCCCAGCTGGTCATCACCACCGCCGCCCTCGGGCGGCTGAAGGGCCGTCAGCTGGACGCCGTGCTCGCCCATGAGCAGGGCCACGCGCAGGCTCGGCACGACTGGCTGCTGCACTGCTCCTCGGCACTGGCCGTCGGCTTCCCGCAAATCCCGGTGTTCGCCGCGTTCCGCGACGAGATGCACCGGCTGGTCGAGCTGGCCGCCGATGACGTGGCCTCGCGCCGGTTCGGCCGGCTGACGACCGCGCTGGCCCTGGTCGGACTCAACGAGGACCGCGGGGTCTTCGGCCCCTGCCCCACCCCGGACGCCCAAGTGCCGCTGCGCGTCAACCGGTTGCTGGCCCCGGTCGACCGGCTGACGGCGGGGCGCCGACTGCGCCTGACGGCGGCGGCGGCACTGGTTCCGGTCGTCCCGCTCGCGGTGGCTTTCGTTCCGGGACTCCGCGCACTGGGTTAGCCACACGGAACGGGACTCAGCGCACTGGGCCGACCGCGAGGATCGGAACTCCGCGCACTGGGCCGACCGCGAGGATCGGAACTCAGCACACTGGGCCGACCGCGAGAAGCGGGACTCAGCGCACTGGGCCGGCCACGCGGATCGGAACTCCGACCGAGGCCGTTCGCGCTCCGGGTTGGCCACGCGGCGGTGGCGTCCGCGAGGATCACCCCATGCACTCCCCCCACCCCACCCCGCCGACCCCCTCCCCCCGCCCCCGGGCCGCCCTGGCGGCCGGGACCGCGGGCGTCGCCCTGTTCGTGGCGCTCCTCGCCCTGGTAGCGGCGCAGTGGTCCCCCCTGCTGACCCTGGACCGGACGGTCGCGGAGACCCTGCACCGGCATGCGGTGGCCGAGCCGGGACTGGTCCGGGTCAACCGGGTACTGACGGACTGGTTCTGGGACCCGTGGACCATGCGCGCGCTGATCGCGGCGGCCGTGGTCGCTCTGTGGTGGCGCGGGGCACGGCTGCTCGCGCTCTGGGTGGCCGCGGCCAGTCTGCTCGGCTCGCTCCTCTCGCAAGGAGTGAAGGCCGCCGTGAACCGTGAGCGCCCCAGCTGGCCGGACCCGGTGGACTCGGCGCACTTCTCGGCCTTTCCCTCCGGGCACGCCATGACGGCGGTGGTGAGCTGCGGGCTGCTCCTGTGGCTGCTGCGGCTGTACGGCGCGGGCCCGGTGCTGTGGACCGCGGCGGTGGCCGTGGCGGTGGTCTCGGCGATCGGGGTCGCGGCGACGCGGGTGTACCTGGGGGTGCACTGGCTGACCGACGTGGTGGGCGGGGCGCTGCTGGGCGGGGCGGTGGTGGCGTTCGCCGTCGCCGGATACTCCCGGAGCGTGACCCGTCGGGCGGCGGAGCCGGAAATGTGACCCGTCGGGCGGCGGAGCCCGTGGTGTGACCCGTCGGGCGGCCGCGCCAGGAGTGTGACCCATCAGGCACCGGAGCCCGGGGTGTGACCGATATCCCGTGCCGAACCCCCACCGTGTGAGGGATATCCCGTCCTGCGGGAGGTCGGATCATCGGATCGGGGCCGTAGCCTTGTATCCATGTCCCCGATGTCGTCGTCGTCCGTTTCCACGCGTTCCGCCACAGAGGTCAACGCGGCCATTCGCGGCCTGTGGCAGCGCTCGGGCGGATACCTGTCCCCACAGGACGAGGCCGAGTACCAGCGTCTGCTGGTGGAGTGGGCCGCCGCGACCGGCGGCAACGCCCGTACCCCCGCTTGAGCGCTGTGCCGCGCTCGGTGTTCCGCGAGCGCGCCTGACTCCGGCGATCCCCCGCGTCGCCGGACCCAGGCGCGGCCTACAGCATGTCCCGGCCCGGCTCATCGGTCAATGAATATTCTGTGACGCACGCGCGAGGGCCGGCGTGCGCCCGGGGGGAGGTAGAGCCCCGCGGGCGGCCGCCCCGGGATGACCGCGGGGAAAGGAAAAAAAGCCGGCGGCCAGGGAAACGCG
>NZ_JBIVLW010000008.1:0-262549 GCF_044752765.1 Streptomyces sp. NPDC088706 | reverse complement strand
ACTTGGTACTTTAAATTTGCGGTCCCCCCCGGGGGGGGGCGGGGGCCGCCGGGGGGTTCCCACCCCCCGGGCGCACGCCGGCCCTGTGAGCGCGGGACGAAGGAAAAGCCTCGCCTGCCGACGGATCAGCGGTCGAAGTAGTCCGGCTGCGTCTGCACGTTGAGTCCGTCCAGCTCGACCCGGTCCGCCGGGTCGGTACGCCGGTCCTTCAGCTTCAGCACGTCGAAGCCCTTGGCGATGTCGCTGGAGTAGATGTGGCCGTTGTAGTAGTACGCCGACCAGGGGCCGGCCGTGGTGACCTGGCCGAGGGTGACCGGGCCGCGCTCGAAGTAGGCGATCTCCTTCGGCTTGGCCGAGTCGGTGAAGTCCCAGACGGAGATGCCGCCCTGGTACCAGGCCTGGACCATCAGGTCCTTGCCCTTCACCGGGATGATCGAGCCGTTGTGGGCGACGCAGACCTCGACGTCGGCCTGGTGGCGGTCGATCTTGAAGTAGCTGCGGAAGACCAGCTTGCGCTGGTCGCCCTTGCCCACGATGTCGTAGATGCCGTCGGCACCCCGCTTGGGCCCGGTCTGCTCGTTGCAGGTGGCCGCGCCGCCGCCGCCGAGCTCGTCGGTGAAGACGACCTTGTCCGCACCCTGGTTGAAGGTGGCCGAGTGCCAGAACGCGAAGTTCACGTTGTCCTGGACCCGGTCGATGATCTTCGGGCGCTCCGGGTCCTTGATGGAGAACAGCAGACCGTCACCCATGCAGGCACCGGCGGCCAGGTCCTTGGCAGGCAGGACCGTGATGTCGTGGCAGCCCGACGTCTTGGTGACGCCCGGGTTCTCGGGCGCCCCCGGGTTGCCGCCGTCCGGGAAGAGCACCGGGAAGTCCACGATCCGGGCCTTCTGCGGCTTCTTGACCGGCACCTTGATGATGGAGATGCCGTCGTGCGGCGGCCGGCAGTCGGGGAACGTCTCGTTCGGCGAGTACGAGGAGACGTAGACGTAGATGTTCTTCTTGCCGTCCGGCACGAGGGTGTGGGTGTGCGAGCCGCAGGCGGTCTCGACAGCAGCGATGTACCGGGGGTGGCGCTTGTTGCTGATGTCGAAGATCTTCATGCCCTCCCAGGAGGACTTCTCCGTGGCGGGCTGGGTGGTGCTGGAGCAGGAGTCGTCACTGCGCGAGGAGTCGGTGGACAGGAACAACAGGTTCCCGGAGACCGAGATGTCGTTCTGCGAGCCGGGGCAGAGGACTTCGGAGACGGTCCTCGGCTTCTTCGGGTTGCTGACGTCGTAGATGACGAAGCCGTCGTAGTTACCGACGTACGCGTACTTCCCCTGGAACGCGAGGTCGGTGTTGATGCCCTTCAGGGCGCCCTTCGGGACGTTCGTCAGGTGCTCGATGTTGGAGCTGTGGACGATCTCGTCCACGCCGGGTAGGTCACCGCCGCGGATCGCGGCGCGGGCCTCGGCCTGCTGACCGGTGGTCACGGAGCCGCGTTCGACCGGGGCGTCGCCCGGGTCGGGCGTCGCCGCTGCGGGGGCGGCCGTCAGCAGCGCGGCGAAGAGTCCGGCCGCGGCTGCTGCCACGCCCAGACGTCTGCGCCGCACGCGGGTGGTGTGCAACGAGATCACTGCGTCCTCCCTTATATCCGTTCGAGGTTCGAACGGTTTACGGACCCCGGCAGTATCGTCGCTCGCGTGTACACATCAACAGATGGCAACAGAGACGTAATGAAGTTTTTGATCTTTGCCCCCGCCGAAGCGTGCTAGGAACGGCTAGCAGCACACTCGTCTGGCACCGGAGGTCCCCGTGTTGATCCACCGTCCGTCCGCCCGTCCGCGCGCGACCGCCCTCGCGGCAGCGGTGGTTGCCGCTGTACTCGCCCTGGGCGGCTGCGACGGGGACGGCGGCGACACGAAACCGGCCGCGGGCAAGGACACAGGTCCGGGGGTGGTGGCCCCCGGCAGACCGGGCGAGCCCGCCCGGACGCTCACCGCCGAGGAGGCGGCGAAGGAGGCCGGCCGGGACACGGCGAACTCCGCGGACTTCCGTTACGCGAAGATGATGATCGAGCACCACTCCCAGGCCCTCGTGATGACCGAACTCGCCCCGGTCCGGGCCTCGTCCACGGCCGTGAAGAGGCTGGCCGAGCGCATCTCCGCAGGCCAGAAGCCGGAGATCGGCGCGATGGAAGGTTGGCTGAAAAGGAACGGTGGCGAAGACCGTGAACAGCCCCACGACCACGCCGGGATGCCCGGCATGGCGTCCGAGACGCAGCTGGAGGAGTTGCGCGCGGCGCGGGGCAAGGCCTTCGACGAGATCTTTCTGAAGCTGATGGTCACCCACCATCAGGGGGCGGTCACCATGGCCTCGGAGGCGCTCTCGGAGGGGAACGACGTGATCGTCGAGGAGATGGCCGGCGATGTCGCCGCCCAGCAGACGGTGGAGATCGACCGGATGCGCGCGCTGATGACGTGAGGACCGCGCGCCTCCTGATGACGTGAGGACCGCGCGCGCCTCCCGGTACGCGCCTCCCGGTGCTCGCCTTCCGGGCGCCGGTATGACCGCCGGGCACCGCGAGCGGCCCGCGTGACCGCCGGGCGTTCCGTGTTCCGGGCGTCGGTGCGATGCTGGAAGCACCCTCCGGGAAGAGGTGCGCCGTGCTCCGTGTCGCCGTCGTCGGTTCCGGACCCAGCGGGGTCTACACCGCCCAGGCCCTGCTGGACCAGTCGCTCGTGCCCGATGTCCGCGTCCACGTCCTGGACCGGCTCCCCACCCCGTACGGCCTGGTGCGGTACGGGGTCGCCCCCGACCACGAGAAGATCAAGTCGCTCCAGAACAGCCTGCGGGCGGTCCTGGAGGACGAGCGGGTCACCTTCGCCGGCCATGTGCAGATCGGCGGGGCGGACGGTGTCTCCCCGGCCCGCCTGGCGGAGCTGTACCACGCGGTCGTCTACTGCGTCGGGGCCGCGGCCGACCGCCCGCTGGCGGTGCCGGGCGAGGATCTGCCGGGGAGCTACTCCGCCACCCGGTTCGTCTCGTGGTACAGCGCGCATCCGGACATCGCCCCCGACGGCTTCACCCTCCGGGCCCGCTCGGCCGTGGTGATCGGCGTCGGCAACGTGGCGGTCGACGTGGCCCGGATCCTGGCGCGCGGAGCCGAGGAACTGCGCGCCACCGATGTGCCGAGGGCCGCGCTCGGGGCGCTCGCCGGGAGCCGGGTGCGCGAGGTGCACATCGCGGGCCGCCGCGGGCCCTCCCAGGCCCGGTTCACCACCAAGGAGCTGCGGGAACTGGGGGCGCTGCCCGGGGCGCGGATGGTCGTCGACCCGGCGGAGCTGGCTCTCGACCCGGCGTACGCGGCCCAGGACGGGCTGCCGCTGCCCGCGGTGGTGCGGCGGAACCTGGAGGTGCTGCGCGGCTGGTCGGCGCAGGGCGATCCCACGGTGTCCGACGCCGTACGCCGCATCCGGCTGCGGTTCTTCCTGCGGCCGGTGGAGCTGCTGGAGCGCGGCGGGCGGGTCGCCGGGGTGCGGTTCGCCCGGACGGCTCCGGACGGCGCCGGGGGCGTACTGGACACCGGTGCGTACGAGGACGTGGCGGCCCAGCTGGTGCTGCGGGCCGTCGGCTACCGCGGGGTGGAGCTGCCGGGCCTGCCCTTCGACCCCGTGCGCGGGACGGTGCCGCACGAGGCGGGGCGGGTCCTGCGGGAAGGGGCGCCCTCGCCCGGCGAGTACGTGGCGGGGTGGATCAAGCGGGGGCCGACCGGGGTGATCGGTTCGAACCGGTCCTGCGCAAAGGAGACCGTCGCCTCCCTGATCGGGGACGCGCCCCTGCTCGCCCGGCGACCGGCCGCGGACGATCCGCTGGCCGTGCTGCGGGCGTGGGGGCTGCGGCCGGTGGAGTGGGACGGCTGGCTGTCGATCGAGCGCGCGGAGGCGGCCCTGGGGCGTTCCCTGGGGCGGGGTCCGGTGAAGATCCCCGACTGGTCCGGGCTGCTGTCGGCGGCCCGGGGCGAGGAGCGGTGAGAAGGGCCTTGGGCCCCTCTCGTCGTCACTCCCGGGTGGCCACCACGAGGCGGGCGCGGGGGGAGCCGTCGGGGCGTCGGCCCAGGTCGGTCAGGGCCATCAGCCGCACGCTGAACCCGGCGTCGGTCAGGTCGTCGAGCACGTCGGAGAGCCGGAACGTGCGGTAGTACATGATGAACTTCGGGCGCCACAGGGCGTTGCGCGCCCGCATCACCGCGTCGAAGCCGAGGAACGACCAGTAGGCGCGCGACCCCACGGCCGGCGGGGCGCCGATCGGGAAGACGAACCGGCCGCCCGGCCGGAGCGAGCCGTACACCTCGGCGAAGAGCCCGAACCGGTCCGCGGGCAGGAAATGGCCGAACGCGCCGATGCTCAGGGCCAGATCGAAGGACGGGGCGAACGGGAGCGCCAGGGCGTCGGCCCGCACCCAGTCGACCACCGGCCCGCCGTCCACGGGGCGCAGCGCCGCACGGGCCTCGGCGAGCATGCCCGCGCTGAAGTCGACCCCGGCCACCCGCTCCCGGCACACCTGTCGCAGCACGCCGACGCCCGCGCCGGTGCCGCAGCAGACGTCCAGGCCGGTGCCGAAGGGGCCCAGCGGCTCCAGGGCCCGGGTGACGCTGTCGAGAACGCGGTCCGGGGTCCGGTAGGGCGTGTGGTCGAACTTCGGGGCGAGGAGATCGTAGCCGTGCTGGGTCGACGAGAGCGCCTGGACGGCCAGTTCGCGGAGGGTGGGGCCCTGTTTGGTGAACATCGCGGCCAGCCTAGCGAGGGGGAAGGCGGGCCGAGGGCCGAACGCGGCGCTTCCCGCGGCGTGAGGGTGGGCGGACCCGCGGCCGAGGGGGTTCAGCGGTTGCCGGGCAGCCTGCGCCGGAGGGTGATCGCGGTGTTGACGTCGTAACTCTGGTTCCAGGTGCGGCCCGCACCGGACTTCCAGGTGATGTGGGCCGCGGACCCGTCGGTCCGTACGCCGTCCACGGTCATGGCCCGCTCGCCGTCCCGCACGTCACCCCGGCGCAGCTCGCCCGCCGGGACCGTGACGGGCCCCTCGGCGGGCGCGTTCTCCGTCTCCTCGGCCGCCCGGACCAGCACGGCCGCCAGCTCCCGGGCCGCGCCCGGGGTGCACGACCAGACCAGCTCGCCCGCCGGCGGCGACAGTGTCACGGAGACCCGGGGATCGGGCCCGGCCTCCCCCGGGGCCACCGCCACCGGCACGTCGTGACCGTCGGCGTCCGTGATCCCGCTGCCCATCGTCTGCTCCTCGTGCCCGGTCCGGTGGTGTGTGCCGCTCCAGCATCTCAGCTGTGCCGGAGCCCGCCGGCCCTGCCGCGACCAGGGCGATCCGATGGTGCGTGCGGCGGAGCGGCCACCGCGGCACCCCGCTCCCGGTGTGCGCCACTCCTCGGCCCGGGGCCGGACGGCTGGACGCCGGAGCCGCCGTCGCACGGCGGTCAGGGGAGCCGTCGCCACCCGGGCGTCGGCAGGACGGCGGGCGGACGCGCCGGGCGCGTGCGCGAGCCACTGTCAGTGGTCGGGTGCAGACTGGCTCACATCCGGCACAACGGCGTATCGGGAGGTCTCCGCCATGACCGACGTACTCCTCACCGTGGGCACCCGCAAGGGTCTGTTCATCGGCCGCAGACACCAGGGGAACTGGAAGATCGAGGGCCCGCACTTCAACGCGCAGGCGATCTACTCGGTCGCCATCGACACGCGTGGGGACACGCCCCGGCTGCTGGCGGGCGGCGACAGCGCGCACTGGGGGCCGTCCGTCTTCCACTCCGACGACCTGGGCGGGAGCTGGGTAGAGCCGCAGCGCCCCGCGGTGAAGTTCCCCGAGTTCACCGGGGCGTCGCTGGAGCGGGTCTGGCAGTTGCAGCCGGCCGGCCCCGAGGCCCCGGGCGTGGTCTACGCGGGCACCGAACCGGCCGCGCTGTTCCGCTCCGAGGACCGGGGCGAGTCCTTCGAGCTGGTCCGCCCGCTCTGGGAGCACCCGACGCGCTCGAAGTGGGTGCCGGGCGGCGGCGGGGAGGGTCTGCACACCGTCCTCACCGACCGCCGGGACGCCCGTGCGGTGACGGTCGCGGTCTCGACGGCGGGCGTGTTCCGGACGAAGGACGGCGGGGCGAGCTGGGAGCCTGCGAACAAGGGCGTCTCCGCGGTCT
This sequence comes from Streptomyces sp. NPDC088706, assembly GCF_044752765.1. Classification (NCBI taxonomy): domain Bacteria; kingdom Bacillati; phylum Actinomycetota; class Actinomycetes; order Kitasatosporales; family Streptomycetaceae; genus Streptomyces; species Streptomyces sp. NPDC088706. The sequence continues at coordinate 256,368 of NZ_JBIVLW010000008.1, read as the reverse complement.
TCCTGCCGGATCCGGACCCGGAGTTCGGCCAGTGCGTCCACAAGGTCACCCGGGACGCGGCCGACCCGGACCGGCTCTACCTCCAGAACCACTGGGGCGTCTTCCGCAGCGACGACGGGGGCGACAGCTGGAGCGACATCGGCGCGGGCCTGCCGTCCGACTTCGGATTCGCCGCCGTGGCGCACCCGCACCGCGGCGGCACGGCATACGTCTTCCCGATCAACGCCGACGCCGACCGGGTCCCGGCGGAGCACCGCTGCCGGGTCTTCCGTACGACCGACGCGGGGCGCACCTGGGAGCCGCTCACGGTGGGCCTGCCGGGCGGGGAGCATTACGGCACGGTGCTGCGTGACGCGCTCTGCACGGACGACGCGGACCCCGCCGGGATCTACTTCGGCAACCGCAACGGCGAGTTGTACGCGAGCGCGGACGACGGTGACAACTGGCAGCAGCTCGCCTCGCATCTGCCGGACGTGCTCTGCGTACGGGCGGTGGCCCTCGGCTGACGGCACTTGGTCGCCGTGGTCGTATCACCAGTAGAGTGCGGCCCGTGGCAGCACGACCTTTGAAGGAAATCATCGAGCCGGGGTGGGCGGACGCCCTCGAACCCGTGGCCGAACGCATCGCCGCTATGGGTGACTTCCTCCGCGCGGAGATCGCCGCGGGACGTACGTACCTGCCCTCCGGGGCTCATGTACTGCGGGCGTTCCAGCAGCCGTTCGAGGAGGTGCGGGTCCTCGTCGTCGGCCAGGACCCCTACCCCACCCCGGGGCACGCGATCGGGCTGAGCTTCGCGGTGGCGCCCGATGTCCGGCCGCTGCCGGGCAGCCTGGAGAACATCTTCCGGGAGCTGCAGGCGGACCTCGGCCTGCCCCGGCCGTCCAACGGTGACCTCACGCCGTGGACCCGGCAGGGGGTGCTGCTGCTCAACCGGGCGCTGACCACCGCGCCCCGGCGGCCCGCCGCCCACCGCGGCAAGGGCTGGGAAGAGGTGACCGAGCAGGCGATCAGGGCGCTGGTGGCCCGGGGCACGCCACTGGTGTCGGTCCTGTGGGGGCGCGACGCCCGCAATCTCCGGCCGCAGCTGGGCGACTTCCCCGCGATCGAGTCCTCGCACCCCTCGCCGATGTCGGCCGACCGCGGGTTCTTCGGCTCGCGGCCGTTCAGCCGCGTCAACGAACTGCTGGAGCGCCAGGGGGCGCAGCCGGTCGACTGGCGCCTGCCGTGACGGACGGCCCGTCTTCGCCCGCCGTAACCCCGGACGCGTACGTCCTCGGGGTCGACTCCGGCGGGTCGGGGCTGAGGGTGGCGCTCGGCCGGGTGGACGGGGAAGGGCCGCTGTCCACGGCTGTCTGCGCCGAGCCGGTGCGGACGGGGGCCGGGGGGATCGACGCGGCTCATCTGCTGGAACAACTTCTGCCCGTGGCGGCCGAGTTGCTGGAGCGATCCGCCCGGGGCGGCGCCGTCGGCGCGGGGGGCGCCCCTGCGAGGGTCGCCGCGCTGGCGATCGGGGCCGCCGGTATGGCCACGCTCGGTGAGCGGCTGCGGGCGGAGCTGCCCGGTGCGCTGGCCAAGGCCCTGGGCGTCGGCCGGCTGGCGCTGGCCGCGGATGCGGTGACGGCGTACGCGGGCGCGGTGGGACAGCGTCCCGGGGCGGTCGTCGCGGGCGGCACGGGCATGATCGCCCTCGGTACGGACCTCGCCGGGTGGCACCGCGCCGACGGCTGGGGTCATCTTCTGGGTGACAGCGGTGGCGGTGCGTGGATCGGCCGCGCGGGGCTCGACGCGGCGATGCGTGCCCATGACGGACGACGTGGCGGGTCCCCCGCCCTGTTGGCCCGGCTGCACGCCGTGTTCGGTTCCGCCGAGGGTCTTCCGGGTCTGCTCTACCCGCGCTCCGACCGTCCGGCCGTGCTCGCCTCGTTCGCCCCGGAGGTGGCGGCGTGCGCCGGTGCGGACGAGGTCGCGGCGGGCATCCTGCGGGAGGCGGCCGCCCATATCGCCGAGGCGGCCGCGGCCGTCTGCCCCGCCGCCGGGCCCGAGGGCGACGGCGGCTGCGAAGTGGCCCTGACCGGCGGGCTGTTCCGGATGGGCGAGCCCCTGCTCGGACCGGTGCGCGAGGAGCTGGCGCGGCTGCTCCCGCAGGCCCGTGTGGCCACCGGCACGGGCGATCCGCTGACCGGCGCACTCCGGATCGCGCGCGCCTTGGCCGTGGGCGGGCTGCGGCTGCCGCGCCACCCGACGATGCTGTTCGTGCCGACCGGGGACGAACCCTCCGGACGCGTGGGAGCAGTGGCACGGAACAGGCAGTCGGAACCCTGCGACGTACCGGCGGACGGGCCGACAGGCAGGCCGACAGACACGGACACTTCACCGGTAGGCCACTCATCGGACATAAGCGGATAGTTAACGCTCGACCGGACCCTCCCCGAACGGAGGAGCATCCAAAACCAGTAGCATGCGGCGCCATGAGCACCCCCACTGGGCCCGCTTCCGGCCTGCCTGTACGAATGCCGCGACCTCGCCAGTCCGGACGGCACCGCCGCCCGGAGCCGGTGGTCGCACCTGAGGGCGCTGCCGCGCTCGTTCTCGCCGTTCCCGGTACCCCCTCCTCGGCCACGCGCGGTCTGGCCGAAGAGGTGATCAGCATCGCCCGTTCCGAGCTGCCCGGCCTCAACGCCCGGATCGGCTACCTCGACGGCGACGATGCCGAGTACCCCACTCTGGCCACCGTTCTCGCCCACTCCGCCGCCGAGCGCGTCGCGCGCTACGAGCAGGCCGTCGCCGCCGGGCGTGAGGCCGCCGAGCCCACCGGTCCGGCCGCCGTCGTCGTCCCGCTGCTCGCGGGTCCCGACGGCACGCTGATCCGGCGGATACGGCAGGCCGTGATGGACAGCGGTACGCAGGTCGAGCTGACCGACGTGCTCGGTCCGCACCCGCTGCTCGCCGAGGCCCTGCACGTACGGCTCTCGGAGGCCGGACTGGCGCGCGCCGACCGGGCCAGGCTGTTCACCGTCGCCACCGCCGCCGACGGCATCGTGCTGATCACGGTGGGCGGCGAGGAGGCCGTGCGGGCCGCCGGGATCACCGGCATGCTGCTGGCCGCCCGGCTCGCCGTGCCGGTGATGGCCGCCGCACTGGACGTGGAGGGCTCGGTCGCCTCGATCGCGCAGCAGCTCCAGGGCTCCGGCTCCGCGCAGCTCGCGCTGGCGCCGTACCTGGTGGGTCCGGAGGTCGACGCCGGCCTGCTGGCAGCGGCCGCGCGGGAGGCGGGCTGCGCTACCGCCGAACCGCTGGGCGCCTACCCGGCCATCGGCAAGCTCGTGCTGTCGCTGTACGCCACCGCGCTGGGCATCACGCCCGCGACCCCGCAGGGCGCCCAGGCGCACTGACCGGGTTCACGGCGGCGGCGCGGACGTGCGAAGGCCGCGGCCCGGACCGGAGGCATCCTCCCTGATCCTCCGGTCCGGGCCGCGGCCTTCCGTCTGCGTGGGGGCCCGCGTCAGCCGAGGACTCTCCGCAGGCGGCCCGGGGTCGGCCGAGGACTCTCCGTGAGCGGCCCGCGGGCTTCCGCGTCCGTGGAAGCCGGGTCAGCCGAGGACGACGCAGGAGACCGCCGGGATGTCGACGGAGCCCGCGTGCCGCGGGACGCCCGTCTCGGCGTCCACGGCGAACCAGCTGACGTTGCCGGAGCGCTCGTTGGCCGCGTACAGCCACTGGCCGCTCGGGTCGAGGGTGAGGTCGCGCGGCCAGTGGCCGCCGCAGCCGACGGTGGCCACCAGGGCGGCCTTCTCGCCGGTCTCGTCGAGGGTCAGGACCGAGATGCTGTCGTGGCCCCGGGTGGCGGTCCACAGGAAGCGCCCGTCCCGCGCCACGACCACCTCGGACGGATAGCCGCGTACGGAACCGTCGCCGGTGGCGGGCTCGGGCAGCACCGGAACCTCCCCCAGCGCTTCGATGTGCCCCGCCTCCGCGTCCCAGCGGCACACGGTGAGGGTCGGTGCCAGCTCGTTCAGGACGTAGGTGTAGCGGCCCGAGGGGTGGAAGGCCAGGTGGCGCGGGCCGGTGCCCGGGCGCAGGGCCGTCTCCTCGTGCGGCTCCAGCACACCGGTGGCGGGGGCCAGGGCACCGACCCGTACCGAGTCGGTGCCGAGGTCCACGCTGAGCACCCAGCGGCCGGAGGGGTCGGCCACCACCTGGTGGGCGTGCGGCCCCTCCTGGCGTTCGCCGTCCGGGCCGCTTCCCTCATGGCGGACGGCCGAGGAGACCTCATCGAGGGTTCCGTCGGGGAGCACGGGCAGGACGGTGACGCTGCCGGACCCGTAGTTGGCGGTGACCAGGTGGTTCCCGGCGAGCGCGAGGTGGGTGGGGCCGTCTGCGTCGACGGGCCGTACGGGACCCAGGAGGGCCGGCACGTCGCCGCTGACGTCGAAGGCGGCCGCCGAGCCCGGGGCGCTCTCCCCGACCGCGTACAGGACCCTCCCGCCCGGTCCGAGGGCGAGGAACGAGGGGTCGGGCACGGCGTCCGACGACCCGAGCACGGTGAGTGCTCCGGTGCTCCGGTCGACCTCGGCCGCCGTGACGCCCCGGCCCCCGGCCGAGGTGAACGATCCCATGAATGCCCGCCCGGCGTTGCTGCCGCCCATCGCACTACCCCACTTCACCGTCGCCGCGATCTTCCGGCTGACGGTAGCAGGCGGCCCGACTCAGGTCTGGACCAATCCGCCGAAGGGTCGGCGGTGGGTCGCAAGGGTGGGGGGCGGTGCGGTCGTACGGGTCCGCTCAGGCGGCGATGGGGGCGCGCGGCGAGCTGTGCAGGGGCGTGGCGAGGTCGGCCAGCGCACGCTCCAGACCGTGCAGGTGGGCCAGAGCGGGGTGGTCGACGGCAGCGCCGGGCTGCACGCCCGCGCGTTCGGCTCCGCGCGCCTGCCGGTTCTCCTGACGCAGGAGCTCCTCCACCGCCTCCTCCACCCGGGAGCAGGCGGCCGACAGCCGGGCGTCGTGCGAGGCGGCCGGGTCGGCGGCGATGGAGGCCAGACCGCGCACTTCGCGGACGCAGTCGTCGAGCAGGGCGAGTACCTGCCGCGCCCGCGCCTTGCGGGCCTTCAACGGGCTCAGGGGGTGCACCAGCGGCGCGAGCGAGAGCCGGACCCTGCCGAGCAGCACCTCGAGTTCGACGACGTGGGGGGCGGGGTCCGCGGTCAGGGAACCGGCGAGGCGCTCGGCGGCATCGGCCGTGCAGGTGTGCACGCACCGCAACGCCTTGCGGATCCACGCGTCGGTGGTGGCGTGGGTGGTGACGGGCAGGATCAGCAGCACGGCGAGGACCGCCCCGAGCGCACCGACGGCCGTCTCGGCGACCCGCAGCCAGAGCAGGGACGCCTCCAGGACGCCCAGGACCCCGTAGAGCATGCCGACCATGACGGTCACGAAGAACATCATCCAGCTGTACGAGACCGCCGCCGTGTAGAAGATCCCGAACACGCTCACCGCGACGAGGGCGGCGGTGGGCACACCGGCCCCGTCGACGGGGATGGCGACGAGGAAGCCGGCGACGATTCCGATCACGGTCCCCAGGACCCGGCGGAAGCCGCGTACCAGGGTCTCGCCGCGCGAGGTGGTGTTCACGAACACCCACCAGGTGGCGCCCACCGCCCAGTACCAGCGCTGGTCGGAGAGCAGCTGCCCCAGGCCCAGCGCGAAGGCGCCGCCCAGCGTGGCCTGCACCGCCTGCCGGGTGGTCACCCGGGCCAGCCCGCGCCCCTCCGGAGCGGTGGGCACGGCCACGGCCGGCAGCACTCGCTCGTAGCACCACAGGCCGAAGCGGACGGTGGAGGAGACGCAGAGGGACAGCACGACGGCGGCGTACAGCTCAGGCAGCTGCTCCGGCACGGTGTGCAGGAACTGGGCGGCGAAGAAGGTCATGAACGCGAAGACGCCGAGTGAGTGCCCGCGCGGCCCCCAGCGCCGGGCGTAGACGCCCGCGCCCATGACGGCGAGGAAGACGAGATCGCGGGCGACGGGCAGGTCGTGCAGTACGGCGGCCACGGCCAGGACCGGGAGGCCGGCGGCGGGGAGCAGAGCCGTCGTGACCGCCTGCCGGCGCACGGTCGCGTCGGTCACCGTGAAGAGGGCGAGCAGCGCCGCCAGACCGCCGGTGATCGCCGCGACGAGCGAGTGGCCGACGAGCCCGCACAGCGCGACCGCGAGCCCGATCCCGATGACGGCCCGGGCGGCGAACCGCAGCCGCACCCGTCGCGGGTCCGGTGCAACGAACACCCTCTTCAGCACACTGCTCCCCTTCCGCGTCTCCCGTGGGCTCCGCGCTCACCGCGCTCTCGGCGCGCTCCGCATGAAAAAGGCGCCACGGAGATCCGCAGCGCCATCGACAGGTCTTATAAGAGCATCCGGGGGGCCTATGGATCAAACGAGGGGGAGACTCTTGGACCAATGGCATAGTCCTTGACGAGATTCGTGGGCCAGGAGGAGGCCAACGGACCACCCGGACCACAAGGAGACCGACGGAGATGGCCGTGGACGCTCTCGACACCCGCATCCTGCGCCTGCTGATCGAGCAGCCGCGTACCAGCGTGCGGGAGTACGCGCGCGTCCTCGGGGTGGCCCGCGGCACGCTGCAGGCCCGGCTGGACCGGCTGGAGCGGGACGGTGTCATCACCGGTACCGGGCCGACCCTCTCCCCCGCCGCGCTGGGCCACCCCGTCCTCGCCTTCGTCCACCTGGAGGTCACCCAGGGTCATCTGGTGGAGGTCGGCGACGCGCTGGCGGCCGTTCCGGAGATCATCGAGGCGTTCTCGACTACCGGCGGCGGGGATCTGCTGACCCGGGTGGTGGCCCGGGACAACGGGCATCTGGAGGACGTGATCCAGCGACTGATCCAGCTGCCGGGTGTCGTGCGGACGCGGACGGACGTGGCGCTGCGCGAGCGGGTGGCGCACCGGGTGCTGCCGCTGGTCGAAGCCGTGGGGCGGGCGGCGGGCGACTGAGGCGGCCGGGCGGGTCCGTCGCGGTGTCCGCGACCGCGCGAAGAGCGCATCCGCGCCTCGAACGCCGGGGCGGCGGAACCTGGACGTGCCGGGCCGTCAGTCATGGTCCGGCAGAGGGCCGTCGGGACATCGGCGGCCCTGCGGACCGATATCCTGATCATGTCGTCCACTCCGCCGTGCCGGGCTCCTCAGGGGGCAGGCCGACGCGCGGTGGGCCGGCAGTCGGAGCGGGCCACGATTCGAGTTAGGTGAACAGGTGCTGGTAGCTGGTCGGTACCGGTTGATATCCCCCATCGGCCGGGGCGGCATGGGCGAGGTGTGGCGCGCGGCGGACGAGGTGCTGGGCCGCGCCGTGGCCGTGAAGCTGCTGCTGGGGGACCAGGCGGACGCCTCGTCGACCGCCCGGTTCCGGCTGGAGGCCCAGACCGCCGCCCGGCTGAGCCACCCGCACCTGGTGGCCGTCTTCGACTTCGGGGCCTGGGAGGACCGGTTCTTCCTGGTGATGGAGCTGGTCGAGGGGCAGAGCCTCGGCGATCTGCTCGCCGCCCAGGAGCGGGTCCATCCGGAGCAGGTCGCGCGGATCGCGGGTGAGGCGGCGGCCGGTCTCGCCGCCGCGCACCGTCAGGGCATCGTCCACCGGGACATCAAGCCGGGAAACCTGATGCTGGACGCGGACGGTTCGGTGAAGATCGGCGACTTCGGGATCGCGCAGTTCGTCGACGACCCGTCGACAGCGCTGACCACGGCCGGGCACATCGTGGGCACCAGCCTCTACCTGGCGCCCGAGCGGGCTCTGGGTCGTACCGCCGACTCCGCGTCCGACATGTACTCGCTGGGCTGCGTCATCTACCAACTGCTGCTCGGGCAGCCGCCGTTCAGGTCGGACACCGCGACCGCCACGCTGTACCAGCACGTCGACACCCCGCCGGTCCCGCTCCGGCAGCGAGGTGTGGACATGTCCGCCGCCTTCGACGCGTACCTCCTCGGTCTGCTGGCCAAGCAGCCGGAAGGGCGGCCCACCGCGCAGCAGGTCGCCGACTGGTTCCGTACCGACGCCTGGCGTGGCCGTCCGGAGCCTCTCCCGATGCCGAATCCCACCTCCCGCCGGGCCCCTGCGCCCACCGCCCCGGCGTCCGCCCCGGCCGCCCCCGGGACGTACCGCCTCCCGCAGCCCACGGGGCGCAGACGCAGCACCACCTCCCGGTCCGCCCCGCCCCGCCGCCGCTCCACGCGGGAGGCGATCCGCCGGCGTCCGAGGGTGGCGAGCGCCATCGCGGGTACGGCGACGTTCCTGGCGGCCATGTACCTGGGGATGATCCTTTTCTCGCCGGACCCCAGCTCGGCCGGCACCCCCGCCCCGGGCAGCCCCTCCTCCGGTCCGGTCTCGCCGGGCGTCCAGGACGGCGGACAGCAGCCGGAGCAGCAGGGCAACCAGCCGGCCAAGGACGACGAGCCGGGCGAGCGGGACGAGCGGGACGACTGAGTCCCGCTCGCCCGGTCGGCGGTCACCAGCGGCCGTGGACCTCCGCGCGGACCGACCGGTCGTACAGCTCCCGTACGGCGTCCAGGGTGGACTGCGGCAGCGGCGGCAGGGCCGCGGCGGCCGCGTTGGCGCGGGCCTGTTCCACCGAGCGTGCACCGGGGATCACGCTGGTGACGCCGGGCTGCTGGATGATCCAGCGCAGCGCACTCTGCGCGGGGGTGGCGCCCTCGGGGGCCAGCTCGGCGAAGTCCGCGGCGGCGGCGATCCCGGTCGCGTAGTCGATGCCGGAGAACGTCTCGCCCTGGTCGAACGCCTCGCCGTGACGGTTGTACGTACGGTGGTCGTCGGGGCCGAAGACCGTGTCCTTGGTGTACTTCCCGGAGAGCAGCCCGGAGGCGAGGGGGACCCGCGCGATGATGCCGACGCCGGCCGCCGCAGCCGCCGGAAGGACCTCGTCCAGGGGCTTGAGGCGGAACGGGTTGAGGATGATCTGCACGCTCGCGACGCCCGGGCGGGCGATGGCGGTCAGTGCCTCGGCGCAGGTCTCCACGCTCACCGCGTAGGCGGCGATCCGCTGCTCCTCGACCAGGGTGTCCAGAGCGTCGTAGACGGCGTCGGAGGAGTAGACAGCGCTGGGCGGGCAGTGCAGTTGTACGAGGTCGAGCGTGTCGGTCCCGAGGTTGGCGCGGGAACGGTCGTTCCAGGTACGGAAGTTGTCCAGGACGTAGTTCTCCGGCACCTGGTCGGCGCGGCGGCCCATCTTGGTGGCGACGAGGACGTCCGCGTCGGGGCGGTTCTTGAGGTAGCGGCCGATGAGCTGTTCGCTGCGGCCGTCCCCGTACACGTCCGCGGTGTCGAAGAAGGTGACGCCGGAGTCGAGCGCCGCGTCGAGGACGTCGAAGGCGTCGCCCTCCTCGACCTCTCCCCAGTCGCCTCCGAGCTGCCAGGTGCCCTGTCCGACGACCGAGACGTCACGGCCGGTCCTGCCGAGTGTGCGCTGTTCCATGAGGATCATGCTATTCCGCTTTTCACGCCGGGGGTCAGCCCGGTACTGCGCGAGGACCCTGGTGAAGTCCCACGGCTGCTGTCCGGCACCGGAGCAGGTGTCGGCGCCGCCGCCGGTGCAGGGGCGGTCGCGGTTGACGGACCAGAACGCCAGCCGGCCAGGTGCCGCCGCTGAACCGGACTACGGTACGGGAGTGCCGCAGGAGCCGTCGACAGCCTGGTCCAGACCGGAGAACGAACGGAACATGGCACGGGCATATGCGGGTGAAGGCAACCGGGTCCGCCGTGCGGTTCCCTCCGGGTGGCGGCACAGTGGAGGTATCGACCCGGTGGCGCGGCTGAGCCGCAGCGGCCGGCGCGGCGGAACCGGGCGGTGCGGGCGGAGGGAGCACGGCATGCGGAAGGACGGCGTACCGGGGCCCCGTTTCGACGGCGTACCGCGGCCTCATTTCGTCGTGCAGATCCATGACGCGCGGCGCATGCACTTCGATTTCCGCCTGGAGGTCGACGGCGTACTCAAGTCCTGGGCGGTGCCCCGCGGGCCCTCGGAGAACCCGAGCGACCGGCGTCTCGCCGTGGAGACGGAGGACCACCCGCTGGAGTACCGCGAGTTCGAGGGGGTCATCCCGGGCGGCGAGTCCGGCAGCGGCACGGTCATCATCTGGGACCAGGGGACCTACGAGCCGCTCAGCCACGACCGGCAGGGCGAGGCAGTCCCGTTCGCACGGTCGCTGGCCCTGGGCCATGCCACGTTCTGGCTCCACGGGTCCAAGCTGCACGGCGAGTTCGCGCTCACCCGCTTCCGGGTGGGGGACGAGCCGGAGAGCGGCGGCCAGGAGGCGTGGCTGCTGATCAAGGCCAACGACCGCCTGGCCGTGTGCGACCGGCCGGGCTCGCCGGACCCGTACCACGCCCGATCCGCCCGTACGGGACGGACGTTGCACCAGGTCGCCGTGGCGGCGGCCCGGGGAGAGCGGGGCTGAGGGCCGGTGGTGGCGGCGGGGGCCACGCCCGCTCCGGGGCTCACCTCGGGGCGAACTCACCGCGTACAGCCGGTAGTCACAAGGATGCGGTCACGAAGTGCCGCACCTGAAGCGGTCCCACGAGATACTCGTCCTCCCCCGGCAGAACCACGGGCTGGTCTCGCCAGTGCTCACCGGCGTAGTCGGCCAGGTCCGCCTCACTGCGCCATCGACTGACGTACAGCAGCGAGTCGGGCGGCGCGAGCAGTACCTCGTGGTCCACCAGACCTGGGTAGCGGCCGGGGAACTCGCGCACGGCGGAGAGGATCATGTCGCGGAAGTCGTCGAACCGGTCCGGACGTACGTGTGCCTCGCTCACTCCGATGATCATGCCATCAGCCTGGCACACAGCCAGGTGCGGTGTCCCGTTCTCGGCTGGTCGAGCGACACCTCCGGCATCGAGGTGGCTGACGGCACCCCGTCGAGCGCTGAGGCAGGTGCTCGGCGTCCGTTACGGCCTCGGGAGGCCGAGGAGGCCGCGTCGAAGCGGCGGGTCCGGGCGGGCGGGCGTCAGTCCGGTACGAGGCCGCCGGTGAGGTTGAGCTCGGTGGCGGTCATCGTGCGGGCCCAGTCGGAGGCGGCGAAGACCGCGGCGTTGGCCACGTCGTCGTAGCCCGGGCGCTCGGTCAGGAGCGCCCCTTCCTCGGCCCGGTTCTTCTCGCCGGGTGCGGGGGAGCCGGGTGAGAGCAGCCAGGCGACGCGGACGCCCCGCGGACCGAGTTCCGCCGCCAGTTGCCGGCAGACACCCGTGAGGGCGGACCAGGTGATGTGCGATCCCCCCAGGTCGGGGATGGTCTCCCGGCCGCCGGCCATGACGAGGAGGACGCCGCTCTTGCGGTGGATCATGTGCCGGGCCGCCGCGGTCGCTGTGGTGAGGGTCGTCGTCACCGCCTTCGTGACCGGGCGGAGCACATCGGCGACGGCCATGTCGAGGAGCGCGCTCCCTGCAGGTCGTCGTTGGACGTGGCGTTGAAGCAGATGTCGATGGAGCCCGCGGCCGCCACCGCGTCGGCGTGGCGGTCGACGGCGTCGCGGTCCGTCGCGTCCAACTGCGCGACGTGAGCGATCCCGCCATCGCCCTGGATGCGCCGCGCGACGTCTTCCAGGGGCGGCACCGTCCGTCCGGTCAGGTGGACGGCGGCGCCCTCGCGCGCGAAGGCGCGGGCAACGGCCGCTCCCACCGATCCGGAGCCGCCATGGACGATCGCTGTCTTCCCGGTGAGCAGCACGGTTGCCTCCTCGGTACGGGTGCTGACAACAGTGCGGACTCGGCGGAGGGAGCGGACTCATCGCTCACCGAGCACCCTTTCCGCAGACGGGGCCCACCCGGCGCGTACGGCGGCCGGCCGGAGTCACCGAGCCACGGCGGAGGCCGGCGTGGGCGGGTGGAGCCGGACAGCGGGTACGTCGCGCACGGCGGCCGGCCGGAGCGTGCGGGCGGCCTGGTTCCGTCCCGGCCCGTCCTGGTCGATGATGTCGGCCGGGGCCGTCGTCCGGCGGGGCACCGGCCGTGCGGGGAGAGCGTGGTGATGCGGGACATGGCAGCGGATCCGGCGGCGGTGAGCGGGCGTTCGGGTGAGGACGCCCGGGTGGTCGTGGCAGGGGCGGGCCTGGCCGGGTCCTCGGCCGCGTATCACCTGGCCCGGGCGGGCGTGGAAGCCCTCGCGCGGGGTGATCGACCACGTCCTCGACACCGCGTTCCGCGTCGTCCCCGCCCCGGGGCCGGGGCGCCGATGACGGGCACGAGGATCACCGCGCGAGGACTCAACCGCTCCACGCTCGCCCGGCAGTTGCTGCTGCGCCGGGAGGCGCTGGACGCGGCCGAAGGCGTACGGCGGGTGGTCGCGCTCCAGGCACAGCAGCCGGCCTCGCCGTACGTCGCGCTGTGGAACCGGCTCACCGCCTTCGACCCGGCCGGGCTCGACACGGCGTTCACGGACCACCGCGTGGTCAAGACGACCATGATGCGGCTCACGCTCCACGCCGTGCACTCCGACGACCACCCGGCCTTCCGGGAGGCCATGCACCCGGTGGTGCGCGCCTCCCGGCTGGGTGGCCGCTTCACCGCGTCCGGGCTGACGGCCCAGGACGCCGACGCGCTGGTCCCCCGGCTGCTGGCGTTCGCGGACCGGCCCCGGACCACCGCCGAGTGCGAGGCCTGGCTGGGCGAGCAGCTGGGGGCGCCGCCGAAGGCCGGGGCGTGGTGGGGGCTGCGGCAGTACGCGCCGCTGCTCCACGCGCCCACCGCACCGCCGTGGTCGTTCGGTCACCGGCCTTCGTACGTCGCGCCGCGGACCGGTCCCGTACGGACGGATCCGGAGGCGTCGGCCGCGTCCCTGCGGACGCTGGTGCTGCGCTACCTCTCGGGGTTCGGGCCGGCCTCGGTCGCGGACGTCGCGCAGTTCGCCATGGTCGGGCGGGCCCGGGCGCGGGCGGCGCTGGCGGATCTCGCCGGGGAGCTGGAGCGGGTGGAGGGGCCGGGGGGCGAGGCGCTGTTCGACCTGCCGGGCGCTCCGCGGCCGGACGGGGCGGAACCGGCTCCGCCCCGGCTGATGGCGATGTGGGACAGCGTTCTGCTGGCGTACGCGGACCGGGGCCGGGTCCTCCCGGACGCGTACCGCAGGACGGTGATCAGGGCGAACGGCGATGTGCTGCCGACGCTGCTGGTCGACGGGTACGTGGCCGGGGTGTGGCGGGCGATCGCCGGGGGCATCGAGGCGACCGCGTTCCGCCCGCTGCCCGACGAGGCCTGGGAGGGGCTCGCCGCCGAGGCCCGGTCGCTGGTGGGGTTCCTCGCCGACCGTGAACCGGAGGTCTACCGGCGCTACGGCCACTGGTGGAGCCGCATCCCCGGCACCACCGACGCCACCGTGCGGGTGCTGCCCGGGGGTTGATCCGGGGGTCCCGGAGGCTTGGGGTCCGGGCGCCGAGCCCCGGCGTACGCGGGTCGCCTCACGCCCCCGTCCGGGCGGTCCATGCGGCGATCCCGGCGACGGTGGCGGCCTCCTGGAGCACGTCGACCAGCATGGGCATGGTCAGTCGGCCGGTGAACGTGTTGCGCTGGCTGGGGTGGTAGCTGCCCAGCAGGTGCAGCTCCTGCCGGCGCCCGGTGGCGGGGAGCACGACCCGGGTGCCGTGGCCGAAGGCGGGACGCGGACGCGGTACCTCCCATCCCGCCTCGGCGAGGACCGGCAGCAGCGCCTGCCAGCCGAAGCCGCCGAGGACGACCACCGCGGCCAGCCCCGGACTCAGCAGATCCAGCTCCGCCGCGAGCCAGGGGCGGCAGGTGTCGCGTTCCCCGGGTGTCGGCCGGTTCTCCGGGGGCGCGCAGTGCACGGGCGAGGTCAGCCGTACGCCACGCAGACGGAGGCCGTCCCCGGCGTGGACGGAGGACGGCTGCGAGGCGAGGCCCACCGTGTGCAGGGCGGAGAAGAGGAAATCGCCGGTCGCGTCACCGGTGAACATCCGCCCGGTCCGGTTGCCGCCGTGGGCGGCGGGAGCCAGTCCCACCACCGCCACCTTGGCATCCGCCGGGCCGAAACCCGGCACCGGTCGCGCCCAGTAGTCCTGGTCCCGGAACGCGGCGCGCTTGACCCCGCCGACCTCCTCCCGCCAGGCCACGAGCCGCGGACAGGCCCGGCAGTGCGGAACGAGGGCGTCGAGCTCGGCGAGCCCGGTGCACGAGGGCGCGTGCCGAGCCGGGAACCCGCGGTCGTCGGCCGGCGTCAGCGGATCCGCCGTCTCATCCATGCCTTCACGCTACTGCCGCCCGACCGCTGCCGTTCATCCACCGGGCTCCGGAAAGGCGGATCCAGCCGCCGGCCGGCCGTTTCTCACCCGGTCCGGAAAATCCACAGTGGGTAGATTTCACTCGGCGTCGGTCTCGGACCTCGCTCATCCGATCCGGTCGCACCCACCTCACCGAAGCCATCGAAGGCGGAACCATGACGATCAACCTCTCCAAGGGCCAGCAGGTCAGCCTCACCAAGTCCGGCGGTGGCGAACTCGGCGTCGTCCGGATGGGGCTGGGCTGGAAGTCCGCGCCCCGCAAGGGGTTCCTGGCCCGGCTGACGGCCCGCGACATCGACCTGGACGCCTCGGCCGTGCTCTTCGCGGGCAAGGACCCCCAGGACGTCGTCTTCTTCCAGCACCTCACCAGCGACGACGGTTCGGTCCAGCACACCGGCGACAACCGGGTCGGCGGGGCCGGCCAGGGCGGCGACGACGAATCCATCGTCGTCGACCTGCGGCGCGTACCCGTCCATGTCGACCAGATCATCTTCACGGTGAACTCGTTCACCGGGCAGACCTTCGAGGAGGTCGAGGCCGCCTTCTGCCGCCTGGTCGACGAGAGCACCGGCCAGGAGCTGGCGCGGTACACCCTGACCGGCGGCGGACGGCACACCGCGCAGATCATGGCCAAGGTCCAACGGGCCGGTTCGGGGTGGCAGATGACCGCCATCGGCGCGGCGGCCGACGGGCGCACCTTCCAGGACCTGATGCCCGCCGTCGCGCAGCACCTGTAGCAGAGCCGTAGCCACGCTCCGGTGGCCATGGGAGCTCCCCGGAGCGCCGGTGATGCCCGCGGCCACCAGGACCGGCGCGGGCGGCGGGCGACCCGGAGCCGCTCGTCGCGGGCCGGTCCCGCGCCCCCGTGTCCCTCAGCCCGCCACGCGCTCCGCCGGACCGGCGGCCGCCCGGGAGCGGGAAGCGCGGGAGCGGCGGCGGGCCGCCTCGACCAGGGCGGTCATCACCCGGGGGTCCTCGCCCATCTCCGGGTGCCACTGGACCCCGAGCACCAGGCTCTCGCGGTCCGGGAGTTCCAGCGCCTCCACCGTTCCGTCGGGAGCGTGGGCCGAGGCGATCAGGCCGGTGCCCAGGCGGTCGACGGCCTGGTGGTGGTAGGCGGGGACCGTGGTCTGTTCCGGGACGGCCGCCGCGTACGCCGTACCGGGTACGGGGTCCACGGGGTGGCGCCCGAAGACGGCGTGGCCGCCGGTGTGGCCGTCCAGGTGCTGGTGCAGGGTGCCGCCGAGGGCCACGTTCAGCAGCTGCATGCCCCGGCAGATGCCCAGGAGGGGGACGTCCTGCTCGATCGCCGCCTCGATCAGGGCGAGCTCCCAGGCGTCGCGCTCCCGGGCCGGAGGCCCCGTACGGGGGTCGGGAGTGGCGCCGTAGCGGGTCGGCTCGACGTCCGCTCCCCCGGCGATCACCACCCCGTCCAGGGCGGCCACGGTCTCCCGGGCCGCGTCCGCGGCCTCGTCCGGCGGCAGCAGCACCGCGAGTCCGCCCGCCGCCCGGACCAGGCGGGGGTAGGCGGCGGGCAGGAGCACCGCGGGCATCTCCCAGACGCCCCAGCGGGCCGGGTCCTGGTAGGTGCTGATGCCGATGACGGGCCGGGACATGGGACGGCTCCTGAAGTGTCTCGTTGCGGATGTCTTGTCGCGGATCGACGGTGTGCGGGCGGTCAGCCGCGCTTGAGTTCGGCCTCCGCCGCCGCCAGGGCGGCGAACTCCTCCTCCGGGGCCCCGGCGACCAGCCGGTGGCGGCTGTAGAAGGCGAAGTAGGCGAGCGCCACCGCGTACACACCCAGTGCGATGAACGCCGCGTCCCGGTCCACCAGGAACGTCGCCACCAGCGCCGAGCATGCCAGAACGAAGGCCACGCCCGACGTGAGCGCGCCGCCGGGGGTGCGGTAGGGCCGGGGCAGCTCCGGCTCGCGGCGGCGCAGCACGATGTGGGACAGCGCCATCAGGGCGTAGCTGATGGTGGCCCCGAACACGGCCACGTTCAGCATCCGGCCGCCGTTGCCGCTCCAGGCGGCCAGGGTGAAGCCGATGACGCCGGGGATCAGCAGCCCGAGGTAGGGGGATTTGCGGCGGTTGGTGAGGGAGAGGAAGCGCGGCAGGTAGCCGGCCCGGGAGAGGGCGAAGAGCTGTCGGGAGCCGGCGAAGATGAGCGAGAAGAAGGAGGCCACCAGGCCGGCCAGGCCGGCGTAGTTGATGAACCGGCTCAGCGCGGTCGGCTCGCCGCCGCCCTCCAGGGCCACCACGAGCGGGTTCCCGGCCTCCTTGATGGCGTCGGCACCCTGGGCGCCGGTGGCGGAGACGAAGGTGATGACGGCCAGGAAGACCAGCACGACGAGCGAGATGGCCAGGGCCTTGGGCATCGAGCGGACCGGGTCCTTGGCCTCCTCGGCGGCGAGCGGTACGCCCTCCACCCCGAGGAAGAACCACATGCCGAACGGGAACGCCGCCCAGATGCCCAGGATTCCGTACGGCAGCCAGGAGGAGGAGCCGAAGGCGCCGGCGTCCACCGGGATGTCGTCGAGGCGGCCCGCGTCGAACTCGGTGAACGCGCCGACGGCGAAGATGAGCAGGGCGGCGACCGCGATCGCGGTCACGACCAGGCTGAAGCGGAGCGCCTCGCCGACGCCCCAGAGGTGGATGCCGACGAAGATCACGAAGCAGGCGAGGTAGACCGGCCAGCCCGAGGTCAGCCCGAACAGGCCGAGCGATTCGACGTAGTCGCCGATGAACAGGGCGATGGCGGCGGGGGCGAGGATGTACTCGATGAGGATGGCCGTGCCGGTGAGGAAGCCGCCCCAGGTGCCGAGGGCGCGCCGGGCGAAGCCGTAACCCCCGCCCGCGGTCGGCAGGATGGCGGAGAGTTCGGCCAGGGCGAAGACCAGGCAGGCGTACATGGCACCCATCAGGACCATGGCCGCCGCGAGCCCGCCGAAGCCGCCCTTGGAGAGGCCGATGTTCCACCCCGAGAAGTCGCCGGAGACGACGTAGGCGACGCCGAGACCGGTCAGCAGCAGCCAGCCCGCGCTGCCCCGGCGCAGGGTCCGGCGGTGCAGGTACGCGTCCGTGCCGGACGCTCCGGACTCCCCCGGGCTCGCGTCACCGGGTGGGCCGGCGGGTGTTTCGATTCCCTGAGCCATGAGGCGCTCCAGATGTGTGTCGACGTCGTCGATGGAACTGCTTCGATCAAAGGTTCGTCGGCACACCTTTGTGGAACGTCAGGGCGAAACACAAGGGGTGTGCGTTAAAGAGCGGTTACGGATCGGCTTCCGGGAGCCCGCCAGGCCGCCGGCCCCTGAGGTCGCCGAGCGCGTCAGGGCCATCGAGCCCCCGAGGTCGTCGAGCCTGTCAGGCGAGGAAGCCGCGCAGCAGCGCCGCCGTGCCGGCGCAGTGCTCGCGCATCATCTCGCGCGCCGCCTCCGCGTCCCGGTCGAGCACCGCCTCGACGACGGCCGCGTGCTGCTGCTGGGAGTGCTCCAGGTTGCGCACCAGCAGCGGGATGCAGTCCAGGAGTTCGTTGAGGGTGGCGCGTACGGAGGCGTACCCGGCGGCGAGCGAGCGGGAGCCGGAGAGTTCGGCGAGGGTGAGGTGGAGCAGGGTGTCCTGGCGGCGGTAGTCCTCCAGCCGGGCGCCCTGGGTGGCCTCCAGGGCCGCCCGCAGCCGGCCGGCGCCGTCGGCCGGGAGCCCGTCGGCGCAGAGCCCGGCGGCCCCGGTCTCCAGTACCTCGCGGAAGCGCAGGGTGTCCTCCACGTCGACGGCCGCCACCCGGCGCCGCAGCTCGTCGCTCCCGTCGGCGGAGGTGGGGCGCGGCAGGACGAACGTTCCGCCGTAGCGGCCGCGCCGGCTCTCCACCAGGCCCTGGTCCTGGAGGACCTTGAGCACCTCGCGCAGGGTCACCCGGCTCACGCCCAGGTGCTGGGCGAGCTCGCGCTCGGCGGGCAGCCGGTCGCCGGGCGGGACGAGACCGAGGCGGAGCAGTTGCAGGACCTGTTCCAGCGTCTCCTCGAAGCCGTTGCCCGCGCGGACGGGCCGCAGCAGGGAGGCCGGCGGGCCCGATCCGGCGTCCGCCTCACCGCCCGCCCCTTCGGCAGCCGCCTCCGTGGCGCTTTGCGCCGCGGCCGGACGGGTGCCGTCGGCTCTCCTCGTGGTGACCATTCGCGGATCCCCTTCCCAAGCAATGGTTCTCTGTCATACCTTAAGCCTCCCGGTTCACCCAAGGAGGAATCCCGTGGCAGACCGCACACCCCCGCTCACCGTCGACGAGCTCCGCTCACGTGTCGCGGACGGGTCGATGGACACCGTGGTGCTGGCCTTCCCCGACATGCAGGGCCGACTCCAGGGGAAGCGGTTCGCAGCCGGGTTCTTCCTCGACGAGGTGCTGGAGCACGGCACCGAGGGCTGCAACTACCTGCTGGCCGTGGACACCGAGATGCGGACCGTCGACGGCTACGCGATGTCGTCGTGGGAGAACGGCTACGGCGACTTCGGCATGGTCCCCGACCCCGGCACGCTCCGCCCGGTGCCCTGGCACGAGGGCACCGCCCTGCTGATCGCCGATCTCGCCTGGCACGACGGCAGCCCGGTCGTCGCCGCGCCGCGCCAGATCCTGCGCCGCCAGCTCGAGAGGCTGGCCTCGCTCGGCTACACGGCCCAGGTCGGCACGGAGCTGGAGTTCATCGTCTTCCGGGACAGCTACGAGGAGGCCTGGGACCGCGACTACCGCGGGCTGACCCCGGCCAACCAGTACAACATCGACTACTCCATCCTCGGCACCGGCCGCATCGAACCCCTGCTGCGCCGCATCCGCAACGAGATGCAGCAGGCCGGGCTGACCGTCGAGTCGGCCAAGGGCGAGTGCAACCCCGGCCAGCACGAGATCGTCTTCCGCTACGACGAGGCGCTGACCACCTGCGACCAGCACGCCGTCTACAAGACCGGCGCCAAGGAGATCGCGGCCCAGGAAGGTGTCTCGCTGACCTTCATGGCCAAGTACGACCAGCGCGAGGGCAACTCCTGCCACATCCATCTCTCGCTCACCGACGAGAACGGCGAGAACGCGATGGCGGGCGAAGGAGCGGACGGCATGTCCGAGCTGATGCGCCACTTCCTGGCCGGACAGCTCGCCGCCCTGCGCGACTTCTCCCTCCTCTACGCGCCCAACATCAACTCCTACAAGCGCTTCCAGCCCGGTTCCTTCGCCCCCACCGCCGTCGCCTGGGGCGTCGACAACCGCACCTGCGCGCTGCGGGTCGTCGGCCACGGCCGCTCGATGCGCTTCGAGAACCGGCTGCCCGGCGGTGACGTCAATCCGCACCTCGCCGTGGCCGGACTGGTCGCCGCCGGTCTGTACGGGGTCGAGCACCGGCTGCCGCTGCCGGAGGCGTGTACGGGCAACGCCTACACCGCCGGGTACGACCAGGTGCCGGCGACGCTGCGGGAGGCGGCCGAGCTGTGGGAGGCCAGCCCCATCGCCAAGGAGGCGTTCGGCGAGGATGTCGTCGCGCACTACCTGAACATGGCCGAGGTCGAACTCGCCGCGTACGACTCCGCGGTGACCGACTGGGAGCTGCGCCGCTCCTTCGAACGGCTCTGACGGCCGGCCCGCCGCCGGTCCCTCCCGAACCCACCACCAGCTTCGTGATCGAGGTGCGTACGTGTCACAGCCCGCCCTGGACGTCTTGAACCCGGCGACCGCCGAGGTCATCGCCTCCGTGCCCGCCGCCTCCGCCGCCGATGTGGACGCCGCCGTCGTCCGCGCCACCGCCGCACAGCGCCCCTGGGCCGCCGCCGCACCCGCCGACCGGGCCAGGCTGTTGCGCCGCTTCGCCGCCGTCGTCGACGAACACATCGAGGAACTGGCCCAGTTGGAGGTCCGGGAGGCCGGTCACACCATCGGCAACGCCCGCTGGGAGGCGGGCAACGTCCGCGACCTCCTCGACTACAGCGCGGGCGGCGCGGAGCGGCTGCTCGGCCGGCAGATCCCGGTGGCGGGCGGCGTCGACTTCACGATCCTGGAGCCGCTGGGCGTCGTCGGCGTCATCGCACCCTGGAACTTCCCGATGCCCATCGCCGCCTGGGGGCTGGCCCCGGCGCTCGCCGCGGGCAACGCCGTCCTCCTCAAGCCCGCCGAGACGACCCCGCTGACCGCTCTGCGGCTGGCCGAACTCGCCCTGGCGGCAGGCCTGCCCGAGGGGCTGTTCCAGGTGCTGCCCGGCGAGGGGCCGGTGGCCGGGAGCGCCCTCGTGGACCACCCGGGCGTCGCGAAGATCGTGTTCACCGGCTCCACCCGGACCGGGAAGCACATCATGACCCGCTGCGCCGAGCGCGTGAAGCGCCTCACGCTCGAACTGGGCGGCAAGAGCCCCAACATCGTCTTCGCCGACGCCGATGTGGCGGCAGCGGCGGCGGCCGCCCCGATGTCCTTCCTCGACAACGCGGGTCAGGACTGCTGTGCCCGGACCCGGATCCTGGTCGAGCGGTCCGTGTACGACCGTTTCCTCGATCTGCTCGTCCCGGCCGTCGCCGCCGTGGTGGTGGGTGATCCGGCCGACGGGAAGACACAGATGGGCCCGCTCATCTCGGCCGGCCAGCGCGACCGGGTGCGGGGCTTCGTCGACGGCGACCGGGGCGCCGACGGCGTACGGGCGATCGTCGGCAACGCCCCCGAGGGGCCCGGGTTCTGGTATCCGCCGACCGTGCTCACCGGGGTCGCGGCCGATGCTCCGGTGGCCGTCGATGAGGTCTTCGGGCCGGTGGCCGTGGTCCTGCCGTTCGACGGCGAGGAGGAGGCCCTGCGCCTGGCGAACGCCACCGACTACGGGCTGGCCGCCTCCGTCTGGTCCCGGGACATCGGGCGCGCGCTCCGCGTCGGGCAGGGCCTGCGGGCGGGCAACCTCTCCGTCAACTCGCACTCCAGCGTGCGCTATTCGACCCCCTTCGGCGGCTACAAGCAGTCGGGCCTGGGCCGCGAGCTCGGTCCCGACGCCCTGGCCGCCTTCACCGAAACCAAGAACGTCTTCATCAGCACGGAGGCCTGAGCACCATGACCGACACTTCTTCCCTCTGCCGCCGCCTGGTCGGCCGTACCGCCGTCGTCACCGGAGCCGGCAGCGGCATCGGCCTGGCCACCGTGC
This sequence comes from Streptomyces sp. NPDC088706, assembly GCF_044752765.1. Lineage (NCBI taxonomy): Bacteria > Bacillati > Actinomycetota > Actinomycetes > Kitasatosporales > Streptomycetaceae > Streptomyces > Streptomyces sp. NPDC088706. Next base: position 234,915 of record NZ_JBIVLW010000008.1, on the reverse strand, counting down.
GGCGGCTGGCCGCCGAGGGCGCCCATGTCGTCTGCGCCGATGTGGACGAGGAGCGCGGCAAGGCGGCCGCCGAGGAGGTCGCCGGCCTCTTCGTCCGTACCGACGTCACCGACGCCGAGCAGGTCGAGGCGCTCTTCAAGGCGGCGTTCGACACCTACGGTTCGGTCGACATCGCGTTCAACAACGCGGGGATCTCGCCGCCCGACGACGACTCCATCCTGGAGACCGGGCTCGACGCCTGGCGCCGGGTCCAGGAGGTCAACCTGACCTCCGTCTTCCTGTGCTGCAAGGCCGCCATCCCCTACATGCGCGCCCAGGGCAGGGGCTCCATCATCAACACGGCCTCCTTCGTGGCCCGGATGGGGGCGGCGACCTCGCAGATCTCGTACACCGCGTCCAAGGGCGGGGTGCTGGCTATGTCGCGCGAGTTGGGGGTGCAGTTCGCGCGCGACGGCATCCGGGTCAACGCGCTCTGCCCGGGGCCGGTCAACACCCCGCTGCTCCAGGAGCTGTTCGCCAAGGACCCGGAGCGGGCCGCGCGACGGCTGGTGCACATCCCGGTCGGCCGGTTCGCCGAGCCCACCGAGATCGCCGCCGCCGTCGCCTTCCTGGCGAGCGACGACTCCTCGTTCGTCAACGCGACGGACTTCCTGGTGGACGGCGGGATCGCCGGGGCCTACGTCACCCCGGTCTGAGCCCGCACGCGCGGGGGGCTCGCTACTCCGCCCCCCGCGCCGGCGCCCCCCGCAGCCGCTGCGAGCGGAGCACCAGCAGCATCTCGAAGCGCTGGTCGGGGTCGTCGATCGCGTCGCCCCACAGCTCGCGGATCTGCCGCAGTCGGTAGCGCGCCGTCTGCGGGTGGATGCCGAGCCGCTGGGCCACCTCGGGTGCGCCGCCGGGCGTCTCGATCCAGGCGAGGAGGGTCTCGGCCAGCCGCCGCGCGGCGGTGGGGCCGAGGCCGTCCAGCGGGGCGAGGCAGCGGCGGGCGGCCGCGTCGATCAGCTCCCGGGACGGCAGCAGCACCAGCTCCTCCGTGCGCTCGGTGCAGTGCAGCACCTCGCCCTGCGGCAGCAGGTTCTTCTTGATCAGCTGGACCGCGGTCTCCGCCCAGCGCAGGGAGGTCGCCGCGGCGGCCAGCGGCACCGGCGGGCCGATCGCGCCGGACCAGCCAGCGGTGGCCCGGCGCAGGGTCTCCGCCCGGCCCGCCGTCTCGGGGTCGGGGATGACGATGCGCGGCTGCTCGCTCTCCATCTCCAGCAGGACCCCCTGTCCCACCGCCGGGGCCACGGCCTCCCGGGCGGGGCGCATCAGCACGCCCACCGCGATGGTCTCCGGGAGCTCCCAGCCGACGCGGGCGGCCCGCTCGGCGAGCGTCCTGGCCGAATCGCCCCGGGGCTCCATCAGCAGGAGGTCGATCAGCTGGCGCTGGAGGCGCAGCCGCTCGCTGGCGCGGCGGGCCGCCGCCTCGGCATAGCCCAGTACCGACTGTTCCACGAGGCCGTCCAGATACTCGAATCCCGATTCGGCCAGCTCGTACATGGCGGGGGCGGCGATGTCGACCTGCTGGCCGATCTCGGCGAACCTGCGCCAGGTGAGCCTGACCCCGAGCCGGTAGACGGCCTGGAGCGAGTCGAGGCTGCGGCCGTGCAGCCCCTCGCCCCGGCCGAACTCCTGGAACACCTCCGGCGGCACCCGGGGGTCGGCGGCGCCGGAGGCGAGGTGGCGTACGAAGCCCTCGATGGCGCGGCGGATGCCGACCAGGGCCATCGGCTCGCCGGACTCGTCCTCCACCAGCTGGAGGTAGGGGTAGTCCTGCCGGATCTCGGTGAGGATCTTCTGGGCGATCTCCGGCGCCTCGGCCAGGGCGATGGAGGCGAACCGCTCCACCTTCGACCGGGGCACCTCCTGCCAGGCGCGAGGCGTCACGAGCCCGTCGGCCCGGTGTCGTAACTGATCAACGGCGTGTTCGGCTGCTCGGGCGTGGCGTCGAGCAGGGCCACGATGCCGAAGGCGGCACCGAAGGCGAGCGCTGCGGCCACCAGGGTGGTGGCGGCAGCGGCGATGAGTCTGCGCATGGTCGGGTCAGCTCCTTGCTGGAGACGATCCCCACTTCCGTACGGCCGGGCCCCTCCGGCTGGCACACAGTGTCGACAGTCCATTGACATGCCGTCAAGGGCTTGCTTACTGTTCACGCCAATCAAGGGCTGACCGGCCCGGGGCCCGTGCACCTCCCGCGAAGAGATTCGACCCAGGAGTGCCCGGATGCGCCGCAATGCTTCACCTCTGTCACTATTTCTGCTGGGTGCAGGGGTCTTTCTACTCGTTCTCGCCCCCCTGCTCGTCTGGTATGTCCAGCCGCAGGCGAAGCGCACCCCGATAGACATCGACACGACCACCGTCTTCACCGGGACCGGCAGCTACTTCGACACCTCGAAGGTGAAGACGGTCCGGGGCAAGGAGATCACGATCACCCGCCAGGTGCGCGGGGACGTGGCCGACAGCGTGAAGAGCGGCAACGCCGTGTGGGACGTCTCCACATCCGTCGACCATGACGGGACCCTGCCCGCCTCCGACCCCCGCGACGCCCTCCAGTGGACCATGGAGCGCTGGGTGACCGACCGGACCACCAACGAGCCGGTCCACTGCTGCGAGGAGACGCCGGCCTTCGACGGGGAGGCGTATCTGAAGTTCCCCTTCGATGTCGAAAGACGCGCATACCGCTGGTGGGACGGCACCCTCGGCGGCGTCGTCCGGCTCGACTACGCGGGCAGGAAGAAGGTGCAGGGGTACGAGGGATACCTGTTCAAGGGCACGGTCGAGCCGACCCGGACCGGTGTGCGCCAGGTGCCGGGCGTGCTCGTGGGCAAGCCGCGTACGCCGCAGATCCTCGCCGAGGAGTGGTACTCCAACAGCGGCATCGAGCTCGTCGTGGACCGGCGCACCGGGCGCATCATGAACGCGGCGATCGGCCCGAAGAAGACGCTGCGCGCGCCGGGCTCGAAGAAGGACGCGGTCACGCTGCTGGAGAGCGAGCGGGTCGAGTTCACCAAGGAGACGCAGCTCAAGCAGGTCGAGCTGGCGTCGGCCGACAGCGACCTGCTGGCGCTGCTCTCCGGGACCGCGCCGGCCGGGGCGGTCGGTCTGGGCCTCGTACTCGCGGCCGTGGGCATCGTGCTCGTCGTCCGGGGGCGCCGAACGGAGCCGGAGGCGCCGAATACTCACATGATGACGAACTCGCCCACGTGAGTTACCGGCAAGTTGTCGCATCGGTGAGTAGCCGGGGGCGTACCCGTACCGAAAACTGTCTATCCCCACCACAGCACGGCCCCCGGTCTCCCATCCCTTGTTCGCGCGCCCCACAGCCGCGTTCCCCCGTCCCGTACCCGAATCCCGCTCGCCCCGTACCCGAACCCGCTTCCGTACGCCAGGCCCCTCCCCTTCCGTCCGTCCCCTCTCCGTACTTCTCAAGCCCCCGCCCCTCGTCCCCCGCACACCGAGCCGAGTTGGAGCGCCCATGCCCCAGCACGTTCCTCCCCCGCTGCTCCACGCAGCCGCGCCCCAGGGTCAGGGTCCCCTCTCCCCCAGGGTTTCCGCCTCGCCCGGACGCATCGTCTTCCTCGCCCACCGCGACCTGGGCAACCCGGCCGCGGGCGGCTCCGAGCTGCTCGTCGACCAGCTCGCCCTCGGCCTCACCGAACGGGGCCACGACGTCACCCTCCTGTGTGGCGGGCAGGCCGCGCGCCGGCCCTACCGGGTCGTCTCCGCCGGCTCCCGGCTGGGGCACTACCTCGGCGCGCGCTCCGCGTTCGCCCGGCAGGTGGGCAGCTGCGACCTGCTGATCGAGGTCTGCAACGGCATGCCGTACCTGGCGCCCCTGTGGCACCGCGGTCCGACGGTGTGCCTGGTCAACCACGTCCACACCGATCTGTGGGAGATGCGGTTCCCGGCGCCGGTGGCCCGCGCCGGGCGGCAGCTCGAACACTGGGCCCTGTCCCGGGCCTACCGGGACCACCTGATGATCGCCGTCTCGCCGTCCACCGCGGGCGCCCTGCGGGAGCTGGGAGTTCCGGACGAGCGCATCCGGCTGGTGAACAACGGCGTGCAGGACCCGCTGCCGCAGAGCGAACGGTCGGCGACCCCGCTCTTCCTGGCGCTCGGCCGGCTGGTCGACTACAAGCGCATCGACCTGCTGCTCCAGCTCTGGGAGCGGGTGCGGCCGGTCACCGGCGGCCGGCTCGTGATCGTCGGTGACGGACCCGAGCGCGAGAAGCTGGAGCGGCTGGCCGGTCCCGGTGTGGAGTTCGCCGGGCATGTGTCCGAGGCGGAGAAGCACCGGCTGCTGTGCGCGTCCTGGATGCTGCTGCACCCGGCGGCCGTCGAGGGGTGGGGGCTGGTCGTCACGGAGGCCGGCACCCGGTCGACGCCGACACTCGGCTTCGACGTCCCCGGGCTGCGCGACTCCGTCGAGGACGGCGTCACCGGAATCCTCGCGCGCGGCGAGTCGTCCTTCGCCGCGGCCTGGTGCGCGCTGGCGCTGGACGAGGAGCGCCGCGAGGCGATGGGCAAGGCCGCGCGCGAGCGGGCCGCCGCCTACCGGTGGAGCAGCAGCGTGACGCAGCTGGAGGCCGTGGCCGCCGAGGCGATCACCGGTACGCGGTCCTGGCCGACGGGTGCCCGCTCGTGAAAGACCCGTCCTTCCACCGCTCCCTCACCCTGTTCCGCGCCTTCCTGCGCGAGGAGGAGGACCCGGCCACCGTGTACACCCTGCTGGCCAGGGACGCGGCGGACCAGGTCGAGCGGCACGTACCGCTGAAGGGGAAGGTCGTCGTCGACATCGGCGGCGGCAACGGCTACTTCACCCGGGAGTTCCGGCGGCGCGGCGCGCAGAGCTACCTCTTCGAGCCGGACGCCGGGGAGCTGGGTGACCGGCGGGCCCAGGGGCCGCGGGACACGGTCGTCGCCGACGGCTATCTGCTGCCGCTGGCGGACGGGGCGGCCGATGTCGCCTTCTCCTCCAACGTGCTGGAGCACGTCGCGGACCCGCACACCTTCATCAGCGAGATGGCGCGCGTCACCCGTCCCGGCGGGCTGATCTACGTCTCGTTCACCAACTGGTACTCGCCGTGGGGCGGCCACGAGTGGGCCCCCTGGCACTACGCCGGAGCCGAGCGCGCCCGCGCCCGCTACGAGCGGCGCACGGGCCACCCGGCCAAGCACCGCCTCGGCGAGAACCTCTTCAGGATCGGCGTCGGCCCGACGCTGCGCCATGTGCGGGGCCGCACCGACGTGGACGTGGTGTCCGCGCGGTCGCGGTACTGGCCGGTCCTGCCCGAACTCGTTACCCGGGTGCCCGGACTGCGGGAATTCGCCACCTGGAACCTCCTTCTCATTCTCCGGCGGTGTTCATGACCAGCGCAGTCCACCTCCCACCCCAGCAGGCCCCGGACGGCGGCGACCCACCGCCCGTCAGACCGGCCGACGACCGGGCACAGCCCCGGTCGCGGCGCTGGCTGCTGGGGTTCTGGGCCACGGTGTTCGTGGCGTTCCTGGCGGTGTCGCCGGGGCGCATGACGTTCGACACCAAGCTCGGGGTCGTCGTGGCCCCCGGCCGGTTCCTCGGCGACCTGGGCGAGCTGTGGCACAGCCGGGCCGGTTTCGGCGGGATCGCCGACCAGTACATCGGCTATCTGGTGCCGATGATGCCCTACTACGGACTGGCCGACCTGCTGCGGGTGCCGACCTGGCTCGCGGAGCGGCTGTGGCTCTCGCTGATCGTGGCGACCGCCTTCTGGGGTGCGCTGCGGCTGGCGGAGCGGCTGCGCGTGGGATCCTCCGCCACCCGGCTGCTCGGCGCGATCGTGTACGCGCTCTGGCCGACGTACACCATCGTCGTCGGTTCGACCTCCGCCGCCGCCCTGCCCGGCGCGCTGCTGCCGTGGGTGCTGCTGCCGCTGACGAACCCGCGCCTCGCGCCGCGTGTCGCCGCGGCCCGCTCCGCCCTGCTGATCCCGCTGATGGGCGGGGTGAACGCGGCGTCCACGCTGGCCTCGCTGCTGCCGGTGGGGCTCTATCTGCTGTCCCGGCCGGGCGGCCCGCGCAAGCGGGCGCTGCTGGCCTGGTGGGTCCCGGGCGTCATCCTGGCCACCGCCTGGTGGATCGTTCCGCTGCTGCTGCTGGGCGTCTTCGGCGAGAACTTCATGCCGTACGTGGAGTCCTCGTACACCACGACGACGACCATGTCGGCGACCGAGGTGCTGCGCGGCGCCGGGAACTGGGTCGGCTATCTGAACTTCGGCGAGGCGTGGCTGCCCGCCGGGTGGACCGTCGCCACCGCGACGGTCACCATCCTGGGCTCGGCGCTGGCCGCCGCCCTGGGCCTCGCCGGTCTGGCCCGGCGCGATCTGCCCGAGCGGCGCTGGCTGGTGCTGACCGTCATGTCCGTCGCGCTCATCACGCTCGCCGGGTACGGCGGGGCGCTGGGCGGTCTCTTCCACGGGACCGTGCAGGAGTGGCTGGACGGCTGGCTGGTGCCGTTCCGGAACATCTACAAGTTCCAGACGGGTCTGGCGCTGGCCCTGGCGCTCGGTCTGGCGCACATCGCCGCCGTCGCCTCGCTGCGGGCGGAGCGCGAGCGGCGGGTGCCGGTCCGGGCGCGCCGGCTGGCTCCGGTGCTCGCCGCCGTACTCGTGCTCCCGGGACTGGCCTGGCCCTACGTCAACGGGTCGATCCTGCTGCCCGGTTCGTTCGAGAAGGTCCCGGACCACTGGGAGAAGGCGGCGGGCTGGCTGAAGGACAACTCGGCGGACGACCGGGCCCTGGTCGTCCCCGCCACCGCGCACGGCGTCTACACCTGGGGCTCCCCCATCGACCAGCCGCTGGACGTGCTGGCCGACACCCCCTACGCGCAGCGCGACTACGTCCCCTTCGGCACGCCGGGCAACCGGCGGGCGATGGACGCGGTCGAGCAGGCGCTGACGTCCGGGGGCCAGGTGCCCGGGCTGAGCGAGTACCTCAACCGGGCGGGACTGCACTACGTCGTGGTCCGCAACGACCTGGACCCGGACCAGCTGGGCTACGTCCCCACCACCACGGTCAAGCGCACCCTGGAGGCGTCCGGCTACAAGCGGGTCACCGGCTTCGGTCCGGTGATGACCGGCGGCCGGATAGCCGATGACACCCCGGTGCAGATCGAGGGCCTCTATCCGCGCCAGAGCGCGGTGGAGATCTACGAGCCGCCCACGGACACCGAGCGTCCCGGCCGGGCGAGCGTCGCTCCCGTCTCCTCGACCGCCGTCGTCAGCGGCGGGCCGGAGTCCCTGCTGCCGCTCTCCGCGAGCGGCGCCCTGGACGGCCGGCCCACCGTACTGGCCGGTGACGCCCACCCGGGCGTGGGCAAGCCGTCGCTGTATGCGGCGGGCGACGGGCTGCGCCGCGCCGACACCCGGTTCGGCCTGGTCAACTCCAACACGTCACACACCTATACGGCCGACGAGCGCAACGCGCCGGAGTCGGTGCAGGACCCGGGAGCCTCGCCGCGCCAGATCCTGCCGAACTCTGGGAAGGATCACCAGACCACGGCGGTGCTGCGGGGCGCGAAGTCCGTCAGCGCCTCGTCCATCGGCAACTGGCTGTTCCATCTGCCGCAGTACGACCCGGCCAACGCCTTCGACGGCAATCCCGACACCGCCTGGGCGGAGGGCTCTCCGGCCTCCCCCAAGGGCGAGTGGATACGGATCGACTTCTCCGGTTCGCGGGAGCTCCCGGGCTCGTTGCGGCTCACCCCGCTGCCCAGCGGCAGTGTCCGGGCGGCGCCGACCGTCGTGCGGGTCGAGACGGACCGGGGCTTCAAGGACAGCCCGCTGCGTCCCGACGGTTCCCCGCAGGAGGTGGCCGCGCCCGCCGGGCCGGCCACCTGGCTGAAGGTGAGGATCCTGGAGTCCCAGCAGGGGCGCCCCGGTCTCACCGGCGCCGGGTTCACCGAGATCGCCGTCCCCGGGGTGCAGGTCACCCGGATGCTGGAGCTGCCCTCCGACGCCCCGCGTGAGGGCGCGGACTCGGCGGTCTACTCGCTGAAGCGCGGCAGCGACCCGGGCGGGCTCTCCGCCGTGGCCGCGGAGACCGGTCTGCACCGGCAGTTCACGGCGGCGCGGGCCGGGCAGTACACGGTCGCCGCACGTGCGGTGCCGGTCCCGGGCGAGGCGCTCGACAAGCTGCTGTTCGACCTGACGGGCGAACGGGACAAGATCCTGGTGAGCGCCGACTCCACGGCACGCCTGGGCACCAACCTCAGCGCCCGGAACCTGACGGACGGCGACCTCACCACGGCGTGGATCGCGGGCGAGCGTCCCGTGCTCCGTCTGTCCTGGCCGAAGAAGACCCAGATCGGGGAGATCGTGTTCGCGGCGGCCGGCGGGCTCTCCACCCGGCCCGAGCAGGTCCAGATCAGCTCGCCGGACGGCACGGCGGTGGCGGGGGTGGACGAGAACGGCATGGCCCGCTTCTCCCCCATCACCACCGACCGGATGGACATCACCATCTCGCGCCAGGCACCGCTCACCGTGCACAACCCGGTCGCCGACAGCCAGTTGCAGCTGCCGGTGGGCCTGAGCGAGGTCTACATCCCGGCGCTGGAGGAGTTCCGCTCGCCGCAGCCCGCCCCGGAGAAGAAGTTCACCCTGCCCTGCGGCCAGGGGCCGGTCCTCTCCATCGGCGGCACGCTCATGGAGACCAGGGCCGAGGGCCGGATCCGGGACCTGACGCAGCGGCGGCCCATCGCCGTCTCGCTCTGCGCCGAGCGGAGCGAGGTGGAGCTGGGCGCGTCGACCCACACCGTGGAGGCCGGTGACGCCGGTCCGCTGGCCATCACCGATGTCACGCTGAGCACGGGAGAGACGAAGGCCCCGGCGGCTTCCGCCCGGACGGTCGACGTCAAGGACAGCGACGGCGACCGGCGGACGCTGACGGTCGGCGCCGGGGAGGCCTCGTACCTCCAGCTCCACGAGAACCACAACGAGGGCTGGAAGGCCACGCTGGACGGCAAGGAGCTGACGCCGCTGCGGATCGACGGCTGGCAGCAGGCGTGGCTGGTCCCCGAGGGCGAGGGCGGCACGGTCACCCTGGAGTACGAGCCGGCGCGGATCTACCAGGCCGGGCTGATCGGGGCCGGGGTGCTGTTCCTGCTCCTCGTGGGGTTCGCCGTCGTACGCCGCCGGGGCTCGGGACCCTCGGAGGGTGCGTACGAGGGTTCGTACGCGGGTGAGGGGCAGCCCGTACCGCCGGGTCCCGGACTGATCCTGGGCACCGTGGCGCTGACCCTGGTGGGCATCGTGATCGCGGGACCGGTGGCCCTGGTGGTGCCCGTCCTCGCGGTACTCGCCCACTTCCGCCCGGCGTTGCTGGTGCCCGTCGCCTTCGCGGCGATGGCCGGGGCCGGGGTGGTCGCCGCCGTGGGCACCGGGGAGGCCACCGCCACGGGGCAGGGCGCCTTCGGGGCGACGGCTCAACTCCTCGCCCTCATCGCCCTGTTCGCCGCACTGGTCACGGTGGGGTCGGCCCCGCGCCGGGGCCGGCGGCGGGCCGGCCGGTCAACGGAGCCCTCGGCCGGACCGGCCGGAGCGGGCGACGGGGAGCCGACCGTCCCGCAGCAGGCGGCACAGCCGTCCGGCCGGACCCTCTCCGCCGACGCCAAGCGGCCGCACACCGACCCGCCCACGCGGGGTCCGGGCGGCCCGACGGCACCGCCCGGCGGCGGAGGAGGCGCCTGATGACCGCTACCCATCCCGCCCGGCCGGACACGGCCGGGCGGCTGCCCCGGGTGCCGTTCCCCGTCGTGGACGAGGTGGACCGGCACTGCGCCCAGGACGCCGAGCCGACCACCGTCCACATCGAGGTCCACCTGCCCGGCCGGGTCGAGGAGGACCGGCTGCGCGCCGCCTTCACGGCGTCGCTGGCGCGGTACCCGCGGGCGCTGATGCGGGAGCGGCCGCGCTCCCCGTTCGCCCGGCGGTACGAGTGGGAGCTGACGGACGGCCCGGACCGGGAACCGGTCACCTTCCTGCCGTCCGCGCCCGGGGCACTCGCCCGGGCGCGGACGGCGGCGCTCGCCACCGCCCCGTCGCTGACGGCGTCGCCGCCGCTGCGGGTCGATGTGGTCGAGGAGCCGGGCCGGCCGGGGTGTGTGCTGGTCTTCACCGTGCACCACACCGCGCTCGACGGACCCGCCTGCCTGCGGCTCGCGGCGACGGCCGCCGAGATCTACGGCGGGCGGTCCGCTCCGCCGGCGCCGGCCCCGGCCCGTCCGGATTCGGTGCCCCCGCCCCGGCACTCCGGTCCCTCCGCCCTCACCCGGCCGGCCCGGGTGGCGGCGGGCGCCGGGGGACCGGTTCCCGGCAACGCGATGCTGCTGGCCGAACTGCCGGTGCCCCGGCGGGAGGCCGGCGCCCCGTACACGGTCAACGACCAGCTGATGGTGGCCACCGCCCTGACGGTGGCCGACTGGAACCGGCGGCAGGGGGCCGCCGAGCGGCCGCTGCGCGTGACCATGCCGGTCGACGACCGTACCCGGGGGCCTCAGATGCCGATCGGCAACGGCACCCGGCTGGTCGAGGTCGGCTTCGACGCGAGGGAGGTGGCGTCCGCCACGGACATCACCGCCCTGCTGCGGCTCACGGCCGAGCGCACCCGGGCCCTGAAGGCGCAGCCGCGCCCGCAACTGGGGCGCTCGGTCTCGCTGTTGACCACTCCGCTGCTGCCCGTCGCCGCGCGGGCGGCGCTCACGCGGGGGCTGCGGGTGCTGGCGGGGCCGTGGACCTCGACGACGCTGCTCAGCAACATCGGCCGGATCCCGTACCCGTTGGACTTCGGTGACGCGGGGAGGGCCACCGCCGTGTGGTTCTCGGCGCCCGCCCGGATGCCGAGGGGGCTGACGTTCACCACCGCGTCCACCGGCGGCAGGCTGCACCTGGCCCTGCGCTGGTCGCGGACCCTGCTGGGCGACGAGGACGGCCAGGCGCTGCTCGGCCTCTTCACCCGCCATCTGGCCGCGACATCCTCGGAGGCCTCATGACCGGCACCGTCCCTCCCCCTCCCGGGCTGCGGGACTTCTACGAGAACCCGGCCGTCCCGGTGGCGTCCGGCGACGGGCGCAGCCGGCGCCAGGCGCGGCTGCTGGCGGCCGCGCTGGACGCGCCGGGGCAGCTCGTCGTGGACGTCGGGTGCGGCGACGGGACGGCCGCCGCCACCGCCGCGCCGATCCTGACCGGGCACCGGCTGATCGGCGTGGACTGGTCGCAGGACGCGCTGCGCCGGGCCCGCCCCCGGATGGGTTCGGTAATCCGCGGCGAGCTGGAGCACGGCGGGCTGCCGCTCGCCGACGGGTGCGCGGACGCGGTGCTGTTCAGCGAGATCCTGGAGCACCTCGTCGACCCGGACCAGGCGCTGGACGAGCTGCGGCGGGTCCTGAAGCCCGGCGGCCACCTCATGCTGTCCACCCCGAACCTGGCCGCCTGGTACAACCGGGCGCTGCTGCTGGCCGGGGTGCAGCCGGTGTTCTCCGAGGTCAGTCTGCGCGGGATCCACGGCCGCCCCGGCTCCGAGGTGGTGGGCCATCTGCGGCTCTACACCGCCCGCGCGCTGCGCTCCTTCCTGACGGCCTCCGGCTTCGAGGACGTGACGATCACCGGGGCCCCCTTCCACGGGGTACCGCGCCCGCTGCGGCTGCTGGACCGGGCGGCGTGTGCGGTGCCGGGCGTGGCGTCCATCCTGCTGGCCCACGCGCGGCGGCGGTAGCGCGATGTGGTGGGGTGTGGGGGCCGCGCTGGTGGCCAACCTGCTGTACAGCGTGGGGTTCGTGGTGGAGAAGCGGGCCCTGGGCGGCCTGCCCGCGCTCTCCGCCGGCAAGCCGTTGCGCGTGATCCTCGTCCTGCTCACCAGCCCGCTGTGGATGGTGGGCGCGCTGTCGCTGGCGGCCGGTTTCGCGGCCCAGCTGATCGTCTACCGGGCGCTGCCGATCGCGGCGGCGCAGGGCATCTTCGTCTCCGGCCTGGTGCTGCTCCTCCTGCTCTCCTCGGCCGTCCTCGGCGAGGAGTCGACCGGGCGCGAACGGTATGCGCTGGGCGGTGTCCTGGTGGCGCTGCTCATGGTCGTCGCCTCGGTGCGCGAGGGCGAGGACACGGTCAGCGGCGGTGCCCCCTGGATGCTGGTGCTGCTGGTGTGCGTCCCGGCGCTGGCGGCGGGCGTCTGGCTGTACGTACGGGTGGAGAGCCGGGCCGCCAAGCGGCACCGGGTACCGACCAGCGGCATCGGCTACGGGGTCGCGGTCGGGCTGCTGTACGGCGTCAGCTCGCTGGCCGTCAAGGGCACCTCCAGCCGCCTGACCACCACCGACCTCGGGGACGCGGCCCGTTCGCTGTTCGGCTCGCCCTACCCGTATCTGCTGCTGTTCACCGCCGTGGCCGGTCTCGTCATGTCCCAGACGGCGCTGCAACGCTGCCGGGCCTCCCTCATCGTGCCCGTGTGCACCACGGTGACCTGCCTGTTCACCGCGGTCCTCGGGACACTCGCCTTCGGGGAATCCCTCCCCGACGATCCGCTGCTGCTGGCCCTGCGGGTGGCCGGCACGGCGCTGGCCCTCACCGTCCTGCTGGCCATGCCCCGCCACGACCCTCCGGCGGAGGCGGCCCCGTCCTGAGTGCGGCCTTCGCCCCACGTCCTCCGTCCCACCACCGAGGGAGCCCTCATGAACCCCGACGATCCGCTGCTCGCCATCCTGGCCTGCCCGCTCGACAAGGGCCCGCTGGCCCTGCTCAGTGACGAGGAGGCGCTCTACAACCCCCGGCTGCGCCTGAGTTACCCCATCCTGGACGGCATACCGCAGCTGCTGCCCTCCTCGGGCCGCAAGGTCGACGCCGAGGCCCACGAGAGATATCTGGCGCACCTGAAGGCGTCGGCCAGGTGACCACGTTCGCCGCCGCGGTGGCATCCCGGCTGCCCACCGGCCTCGTCGGCTCCGCCGCCGTCGCCCTGTATCCCCGCTTCGAGCCGGAGCTGCGCCGGCTCGCCGACTTCTGCCCGCCCGGCTCCACCGCCGTGGACATCGGCGGCTGGTACGGGCCCTGGTCGCGCCGGCTGGCCCGGCGCTGCGCGCGGGTGGTCACCGTCGAGCCCGTACCGCACCTGGCCGACCATCTGCGCCGTACGCTGCCCTCGAACGTCCGGGTGGTGCAGGGGGCGGCGACCGACCGCGCCGGCGCCACGGTCCAGCTCTGGCTCCCGGAGGGTGATCAGGGCGACCGGGGGGTGTCCTCGCTGGAGCGCCGTGAGATCCACGCGCACTGCGTCGACGTGGACTCCCTCACCATCGACAGCCTCGGCCTGCACGGGGTCGGCTTCGTGAAGATGGACGTGGACGGCGCGGAGGTGGCCGCGCTGCGGGGGGCGGCCCAGCTGCTGCGGCGGGACCGTCCGGCGCTGCTCGTGGAGCTGGAGAGCCGGCTCGGGCCGATCGCTCCGGCGATCGCGCTGCTCACCGGCCAGGGGTACGCGGGGTGGGTCCTGGCGGGGCGGCGCTGGGTCCCACTGGCCGGCTTCGACCTGCCCGCCCACCAGGCGAGGACGGAACACCTCGTCCATCAGGGTCTGCTGCGCAGGGCGTTCGTGCCGCAGCGCACCCGGTACATCAACTCGGTGCTGTTCCTTCCCGAAGGGCGGGTGCCGGGCGGCGCGGCCGCCTGAGCGAATCCACCGGTGCGGTCGGCACTGACGGGCAGGTTGCGGGGCAGGTGGGAGGAGAGCCGGGTGGCCGCCCTCACGGGAGCGGGCACCGGCCGACCGACGCACCGCCCATGAAGAACCGACCGGCCCCGAGGAGATCCCCAGTGATCGAGAGCGCAGACATCCGTGAATGGCGTACGCGTGACGTCGTCGACCCCGACGGTCGCAGGATCGGGACGCTGGAGTCCGTGTACGTCGACACGGGGACCGACCAGCCGGCGTTCGCCACCGTGACGGTGGGGCTGCCGACCCGCCACCGGCTGGTCTTCGTACCGCTGGCGCAGGCCGTCGTGGGACCGGACTACGTCAAGGTCGCCCACGACAAGGCCAAGGTGAAGGACGGCCCCTCGATCGGTACGGACGACGTGCTGCCCGCCGAGGACGAGTCGGCGCTCTTCGCCTACTTCGGCCTGCCCTACCTGCCGCCGGCCGACGGCGTACGCGTGCTGGCCCGGCGCTGACGGGACGGCCCGGGGCGGCATCCGCCGCACCCCCCGGGGACCTGCCCCGGCGGATCGTCGCCGGGGAGTCGGCGCTCAGGAGCAGCACCACGATGCCGACGGGCCCGCACAGGGCGGCCGCGACGACGAGCCGGGGCACGGCGGAGAGCGCCTGCCCGGGAGGAATGCCTTCCCGGCCGCGTCGCGGCTGCCCGTTTACTGGCCGGTAGAGAGCTATGCGGCGCGGGTCGCCCCCCTCTACCGTCGGGGCAGCCCTCCGGGTCCGCCGATGTCGGTGAGCCGCCGACCGGGCCCGGGGTCCCGTTACGTCTCCCGCCCCAGGAGGTCCGATGCCACCACCCCCCTCCCCTCGCCGCCCCCGTCGCAAGTTCGCCGCACCGGCACTGGCCGCCGCGCTGGCAGCCCTGACCCTCGGCGCCCCCTCCCCCGCCTCGGCCTCACCGGCCGCCGCGGACGAGGAGTACCTCGTCGGACGCGGCATCGCCGACGTCACCGGGGAGGCCGCCGAGACCGGGATGATGGGCTACTCCAGCTTCGACCAGAAGACGTCCGGCATCCACCAGCGCCAGAGGTCACGCGCGTACGTCGTGGTCGACCGGGCGACCGGCAGACGCGTGGTGTACGTCAACGCCGACCTCGCAATGATCTTCCAGTCCGTGCGGCAGGGGGTCATCGCCCGTCTCAAGGAGCGTTACGGCAGCCTGTACGGCGACGAGAACGTGCTGCTCTCCGCCACCCACACCCACTCGGGCCCCGGCGGGTACTCCCACCACCTCGCGTACAACCTCTCCGTGCTCGGCTTCCAGAAGGGCACCTACCGGGCCGTCGTCGACGGCATCGCCGAGTCCGTGGCCAAGGCCCACGATGACCTGAAGCCCGGCACCATCAGCCTGGGCACCGGCACCCTCACCGACGCCAGCGTCAACCGCTCCCGGGAGGCCTTCGACCGCAATCCGGCGGCCGACCGGGCGGCCTTCCCCGACGGGATCGACCCGGCCATGACCGTACTGCGGTTCCGGCAGGGCGACAGGGACGCGGGCGCGATCAGCTGGTTCGCCACCCACAACACCTCGATCACCAACAGGAACACCCTCATCAGCCCCGACAACAAGGGCTATGCCTCCTACGCCTGGGAGCACGACCACGAGGGCGTGCGCTATCTCGACGACGCCCCGGGATTCGTCGCCGCGTTCCCCAACACCAACGCCGGCGACATGTCCCCCAACCTCAACCTGAAGCCCGGTTCGGGGCCCACCGAGGACGAGTTCGAGAACGCCCGCCTCATCGGCGAGCGCCAGCTCGACAAGGCCCGCGAGGTCTACCGGGACGCGGAGCCGGTGTCCGGCGGGGTCGACGCCCGCCTCACCCATGTCGACATGGAGAACGTCACCGTACGCGGGGAGTACACGAGTGACGGGAAGGAGCAGCGCACCTGCCCCGCCGTCGTGGGCGCCTCCACGCTGGCGGGCAGTGTGGAGGACGGTCCGGCGATCCCCGGCTTCGAGGAGGGGACGCGCACGCCGGTCGCGCACATCATCGACGCGCTGCGCGTCGACACCCCGTCCTGGCTCGCCACCTGCCAGTACCCGAAGGCGAGCCTGATCCCCACCGGTCTGCTGAGCGACGTGCACCCGGTCACCCCGAAGATCCTCCCGCTCCAGATCATGCGGATCGGGGAGCTGTACCTGGTGGCGGGCCCGGGCGAGTTCACGATCACGGCCGGGCTCCGGGTCCGCCGGACCGTGGCCCAGGAGCTCGGCGTCCCGCTGGGGCGCGTGCTGCTCCAGGGGTACGCCAACGCCTACAGCCAGTACGTGACGACACCGCAGGAGTACGACGCGCAGAACTACGAGGGCGGCTCCACGCTCTACGGCCGCAACACGCTCCCCGCCTACCAGCAGGAGTACGCGCGGGTCGCGGCCTCGCTGCGCCAGGGCACCGCGATCGGCCGGGGCACCGCGCCGCCGGACGAGTCGGCCCGGCAGTTCACGTTCCAGACGGGTGTCGTGTACGACAACCCGCCGCTGGGCAAGGCGTTCGGTTCGGTCCTGACCGGCCCGGCCCCCTCGTACGCTCGCGGCGCCAGGGCGACCGTCGAGTTCGCCACCGGCCACCCGAAGAACAACCTGCGCCGGGGTGGGACCTTCCTGGAGGTCCAGCGGCTGGAGGGCGGCACGTGGGTGCGGGTACTGGACGACGGCGACTGGGACACCACCTACCGCTGGACCCGGATCAACGGTCTGACCGGTACGTCGAAGGCCACGGTCACCTGGGACATCGGGGCGGACACCGCTCCCGGCACCTACCGGATCGTGCACCACGGGGACGCGAAGAACCTGCTGGGGAGAGTCACGCCGTTCACCGGCGCGTCCCCCTCGTTCGGCGTCACCGGCTGAGGTCGCGGACCGTGGCGCGGGCGGCGTAGGCACCTCACCCGGAGCCGTGGCGGCGCGGGCGGCGTGGACACCTCACCCGCACCGCGGCTCCGGCGGCCGGAACCCTCGCCCCGCCACGGGTCCCCGTACACGAGATGCCGCACTCCGGCGCCGGGTCCATGCTGGGGGCATGGGTGACCAGGCCGGCCCCGAGCCCACCGTGTCCGTCCAGCGGGACCTGCGGCTGCTGGAGGCCGCCGGGACACATCCGACGGGCGCGACCGGACAGCGGCTGGCCCGGGAGGCCGAGCTCGCGCCGCCCGTGGCCGGGGAGCATCTGCGCGCGCTGGTCCAGGACGGCTACCTCAGGGAGCTGGACGACGGAGCGTTCGCCCTCACCGGCAGTGGTCCGTCGCCGGGCGCCGGATCCGGTGCCGGGACGTGGACCCAGCACATCCGCCCCCTGCTGACCTCCCTGCGCGACGGCCTCGCCGCCGCCGCCTACCTGACGCTGTACGACGAGGGGGAGATCCGGGTCCTCCAGATCGTCGACAGTCCGCGAACGCCCCGGGTGGACCTCTGGGTGGGCTTCGAGGACGCCGGACACGCCACCGCGCTGGGCAAGAGCGTGCTGGGCGGGCTGGACGAGGAGTCCCGCGCCAACTACCTCTCCCGCCATCCGCTGGCCGACCTCACGTCCCACACCATCACGCGCCGCGAGGAACTGCTCCGGGAGCTCGACTCGTCGCCGACGGCACCGCTGGCCATGGACCGGGAGGAGTACCGGCGCGGCACGACGTGCGTGGCCGTGCCCGTGTACAGCGGCGACCGGGTCGGCTCGCTCGGCATCTCCTTCCGCTCGGACCGGATGTACCGGACCAGCGAGGTCAGGGCGCAGCTGCTGTCGTCGGCCCGGCGCGTGACCCGCAGACTCACGATCCCGGAGTGACCCCGCCGGCGCCGCCGCCCCCGGGGTTCCGGGGGGCGGGTTCCGGGGGCGGCGGCCGCTCGGCTACGGAGCCATCTCGTACGCCCCCGACAGCTCCTCGACGCGCTCCCAGACCCGCGCCGAGCGCTCCGCGTCGACGACGGGGCGCCGTACCGCTCCGAGCGCCCAGTCCTGCTGGTCCTGGGTGGCGGAGTCCTTGCCGTGCAGTTCGACGGCGTGCGCGGAGAAGTCGCGGACGAGGACGGCGAACAGCTCGTCCAGCAGCTCCTCGTCCAGGCCGGTCAGCCGGGCCTGCTCCAGGATCAGCTGGCCGTGGACGACGAGGGCGAACAGCTGGCCGACGGCGAGGAGGAGGTCCAGGTCGCGGCTCTGCTCCTCGTCGGGGGCGGCGGTCTCGACGAACGTGCACAGCGCGTCGGCCTGTTCGCGGAAGCGGGCCACGTTCGCCACCTCGGCGTACGCGTCGAACGCGGGGCGCCAGTCGTGGAAGCGTACGGCGCCGAGGCCGCGGGCCGGTCCCTGCCGGAAGAGGAACGCGTCGTCGGCGGCGTCGAGGCGCGAGGGGACGGCGGGGTGGTCCACTGGGTTCAGCAGGTGGTTGCGCAGGAACTTGAGGATCAGGGCGAGGTTGACGTGGACCGTCCCCTCCAGCTTGGGCAGGCCCCGGATCTCGATCGCGGCCTGGGCGAAGTAGTTGTCCTTCTCGAAGCCCTTGGCGGCGATGACGTCCCACATCAGGTCGATGACCTTCTCGCCCTCCGTGGTCACCTTCATCTTCGTCATCGGGTTGAAGAGGAGGTAGCGGCGGTCGTCGGGCCCGGCGGAGCGGAAGTAGTCGACGGCGCGGTCGCTGAACAGCTTCATCCCCACGAGCCGGACGTACGCGTCGGTCAGCTCGCGGCGCACGTGCGGGAAGGCGGTGACGGGCCGGCCGTAGAGGATGCGGTTGCTCGCGTGCGTGACGGCCTCGTACATCGCGTGCTCGCAGATGCCGATCGAAGCGGTGCAGAGGTTGAACTTGCCGACGTTGACGGTGTTGAGCGCGGCGTCGAACGCGGCACGGCCCGTGTGCAGGATGTCGGCGGGCGCCACCGGGTAGTTCTCCAGGCGGAACTCGCTGACGTACTTGGAGGAGTCGACGACGTTCTTCACCAGGTGGTACGCCTCGTGGCGGCTGTCGGCCGCGAAGAAGACGTAGCCGTCGGGGCCCTCGATGTCGGTGCGGCGGCCGAAGACGGAGACCAGCCCCGCCGCGTTGCCGTTGCCGATGTAGTACTTGGAGCCGGAGGCCCGGAACCCGCCCGCGGCGTCGCTGTCCGGCTCCAGCAGCATGTCGGTGGAGTAGATGTCGGCGCCGTGGGTCTTCTCGGAGAGGCCGAACGCGAAGACCTCACCCTGGGAGAGGAGTTCGGCCGCCCGGCCGCGGGCCTGCTCGTTGTCGCTCTGCCAGACCGGGCCGAGACCGAGGATGGTCACCTGCCAGGCGTACCAGTAGTCGAGGCCGTAGAACCCGAAGATCTCGTTGAGCGCGGCGATCCGGGCGGTGTCCCAGCGCTGGTCCGCCTTCCCCGCGGCGGCGGCCGGGGTGAGGAAGGTGGCGAACAGGCTCTCCTCGGCGGAGAAGGCGAGGAAGTCGCCCAGCCAGGCGCGGGAGCGGTAGTCCTCGATCAGCCGGCGCTTGCCCCGCTCCTCGAACCAGTCGATGGTGGCGCGCAGCAGCCTGCGGGTCTCCGGGTCGAAGTGCTCGGGGTCGTAGGTGTGCGGGTTGAAGAGCGGGGACGCGGACTCAGCCATGGAGATTGCCTTCCGGGAGGGTGCGGGTTCTTCGGTGGTACGGAGGTGGCACCGGGTGCCGCTCAGGCGTCCGGGCCCGCCGCTGCGAGCCGGTGGAGGGTGTCGAGTACGTCGTCGAGCCAGGCGACCGTCATGCGCTCGTACGCGATGCCGCCGCGCAGCACGACGTGCTGGAGCTCCTGGCCCGCGTCCGGTGGCGCGGGCGCCCGCGGCCCGGTGAAGTCGCGCACCTCTCCGGCGAGGTAGTGGGTCAGGCGGTCCCGGTGGGCCTGGCGGTGGCGCTCGACCTCGCGGATCAGGGCGGCCGGGTCGTCGAAGGCGGCGCCCCGGATCTTGACGGCGAGGTCGTGCCGGAGGCTCTCGGGCTCGATCGGCTTGTGCAGCCACTCGGCGAGGGTGGCGCGGCCGGGGCCGGCGACGGAGTACTCCTTCTTGTCCGGCCGGCCCCGCTGCTCGACCTCGCGGACGAGGAGCCGGCCGTCGGCCTCCATACGGCTCAGGACGCGGTAGATCTGCTGGTGGCTGGCGGTCCAGAAGTAGCCGATGGACCGCTCGAACCGCCGGGCCAGCTCGTAGCCCGAGCCGGGTTTCTCCAGCAAGGAGACGAGAATCGCGTGTTCCAGCGCCATGCCGCGATCCTTCTATGCAACTCGTTGCATAGACAAGTCGCGGGGCCCGGATGAGACACGGCTCACCCGGGGTGCGCGATGCCGGGGCAGCGGCGAAGCTGACGGGGTCGTGCGGGAGCACGGCACAGGGACCCGGCCGCGGCCGGGCGAGAGACAGGGGATCCTCATGGCCGAGCGGAACAAGAAGGACAAGAAACTCTCCCGGGGCGACGACGTCACGTGGCAGAGCCACGGTCAGGACGTCGAAGGCACCGTCACGCGCAAGGTCGACCACCGGACCGAGGCGGCCGGCCGGACCGTGGACGCCTCGAAGGACGAGCCCCAGTACGAGGTGGAGAGCGACAAGACGGGCCGGAGCGCGGTCCACAAGCCCGAGTCGCTGCGGAAGAAGGGCAGCGGCGGCAAGTGAGCGGGCCGGGTGCCCCGCCCCGGCCGACGACGGCAGGCGCCGAAAGCGGCGTTTCGACCCCTTGTCGCGGGGCACCCAGCTTCTCGCAGCAGCCCGATCATCCGTGGCGTCCCCGGCAGCCGTACGGGCTCCGGGGCGATGTGCGAGCAGAGAGGCCGCCATGACGAGGAGCGAACAGCCGCAGGACCCGAACCGGGCCCACCCCCGCCCCGACTTCCCCCAGCAGGGCCAGGAGCACCCCGGCTGGACCGGCCCCATGGACCCGCCGCCGGATCACGGCGAGGACTCCTACCGGGGCTCGGGCCTCCTCACCGACCGCAAGGCGGTGGTCACCGGGGGCGACTCCGGCATCGGCCGCGCGGTCGCCCTGGCCTTCGCGCGGGAGGGCGCGGACGTGCTGCTCACCCACCTCCCCGAGGAAGAGGGGGAAGCGCGGGAGACCGCCCGCCTGGTGGAGGAGGCGGGCCGCACGGCGGTGACCGTCGTCTGTGACATCCGGGACGAGAAGCAGTGCCGATCCCTCGTCGAGCGGGCCGTCTCCGAATTCGGCCGCATCGATGTCCTGGTCAACAACGCGGCGTACCAGATGTCCCAGCCCGACGGCATCGCCGCGATCTCCACCGAGCAGTTCGACCGGGTGATGCGGACCAACCTGTACGGGATGTTCTGGCTGTGCAAGTCCGCCCTGCCGCACATCCCGGCGGGCGGCTCGATCATCAACACCACCTCGGTGCAGGCGTACAAGCCCAGCCCCCATCTGCTGGACTACGCCATGACCAAGGGCGCGATCGTCACGTTCACCCAAGGACTCGCCCAGATGCTCGCCTCCGACGGCATCCGCGTCAACGCGGTGGCCCCGGGGCCGGTCTGGACTCCGCTCATCCCGGCCACCATGCCGGACACCACGGAGTTCGGTAAGCAGAGCCCGCTGGGCCGCCCCGCACAGCCCGCGGAGATGGCGCCCGCCTATGTCTTCCTCGCCTCCGCGAACGCCTCGTTCATCACCGGGGAGATCATGAACGCCACCGGCGGTACCCCGCTGCCCTGAGGCCGGCCGGCCGCTCGGGTCAGGAGGCCGTGGCCTTGGCCGAGCGCCGGTCGAGGTAGGTGGTCACGGGAGTCGCCGCGATCCCGTGGACCACCACGGAGATCAGGACGGCGAAGACCACGACCGCCCACATCTCGTTCTCGTACCGCCCGAAGCCGCCCTCCCCCAAGGCGTAGGCGAGGTAGAAGAGCGAGCCGATGCCCCGGATACCGAAGAAGGCGGTGGCCGCGCGCTCGTGCGGGCGGCCGGGGCCGCGCAGCTGGGCGAGCCAGCCGGTGGCCGGGCGGATGAGGAAGTGCAGCAGCAGGCCTATCGCCGCACCCCGCCAGGTGAGCGAGGCCAGGCCGCCAGAGGCCACGAACGCGCCGACGCCGAAGAGGAGCAGGGCCATCAGCAGGCGTTCGATCTGCTCGACGAAGCCGTGCATCACCTTGTTGTAGCCGTGGCTGCGCTCGGACCGGCGCAGGGCGCAGGCGGTGGCGAAGACGGCGAGGAAGCCGTACCCGTGCAGGGCCTCGGTGACGCCGTAGGACAGGAACATCGCCGCCAGCGCCACGAATCCCTCGCCCTGTTCGGCCAGGCGCAGCGACTTGGCCCGGGACCGGAAGAGCACCTGTCCCAGCAGCAGCCCGATGGCCACGCCCGCCGCCACGCCCACACCGATCCGCACGAGCACGTCGCTCCACACCCAGTGCGTCAGCCACCCCCCGGTCCAGCTCTCCCCCGCCGCGGCGAGGGCGACGGCCGCGAGGACGAACGGGAAGGCGAGCCCGTCGTTGAGACCGGCCTCACTGGTCAGCGCGAAGCGGACCTCGTCCTCGTCCTCCGCGTCGTCCGTCGGCTCCCCCACCCGTACCTCGGAGGCGAGGACGGGGTCCGTCGGCGCGAGGGCCGCCGCCACCAGGAGTGCGGCGGAGACCGGCCAGCCGAGCAGCCACCAGGCGGCGAGCGCCGTCGCCCCGATCGTCAGCGGCATCGCCACCCCGAGCAGCCGCCAGGTGGTGGCCCAGGAGCGCCACCCGAAGGGGCGGTTGATGGCGAGCCCCGCACCCATCAGCGAGGTGATCACACAGAGCTCGGTGAGGTGCTGCGCCCAGACGCGGTCGGCGACCGGATCGACTTCGGGGAGCGGCAGCGGCGTCAGGTAGAGGATGACTCCGGCCGCGAGGAAGACGATCGGTACGGAGACCGGCAGGCGGGAGAGCAGCCGGGGCAGAGCCGCGGCGAGGAAGGCTCCGATGCCGAGGCATCCGTACACCGCACCCACGGTGGTGATCGACACGTCCGGCCTCATCTTCTCTTTCGGGTCCGGCCGGCCGCCTGGTGCGGACCGGTCCGGGGGTTGGGCCGTGAGGCCGCTGCCGGGGTGGATCCCCGGGTCAGGCGAGGTCCCGGGGGACGGTCTCGTTCCAGGTGCGGGAGAAGACCCGCCGCCCGCCTTCGTAACCGTCCAGGGTCGCGTCGACGGTGAACTCCCCGGCATTCGAGGTCAGGACGGTGCTGGTCTCGACGCGTACGTCCCAGCCGGGCCGGGAGAAGGTCATCGTCCACGCCGACCGGCCGCTCGGGGAGGAGAAGTCGTCGGCCACGGAGGTGTACCTCTCGCAGGCCCGCAGCCCCACCTCGATGCCGTTGTCCTCGTACCGCTGCATCCCCCGGTCCTTCACGATGTCGAGGGCGGAATGGTAGTCCACCAGGCTCCTGGAGACGTTCCAGGCCTGCTCGGGCTCGGTGAGCCGGGTGACGGGGGGCGGCCGGCAGCCCTCGGGCTCCCCGAAGGACGCCTGCGGCATGCCGTCCGGCTCCTCGGTGGGGCGTACCGGCAGGGTCAGCGCCGCGCCGTCCTCGTGGACGGTGAGCAGGACCGGTTCCGGTGCCGGCCAGACCAGGGGCCAGTACGAGGTGGAGAGGGAGAGCCGGATGCGGTGCCCGGGCGGAAACGCCTGCCCGACCCCGTTCAGCGTGATCCGGGCGGGGCAGCGGCGTCCGGGTTCCAGCGCCTGGGGGTGCTCGTCGCTCTCCCGGTGGGTCAGGTTCAGCACGCCGTACGTGACCCGGGTGGCGCGGCCGTCCGGGGCCACGTCGGAGATCCTGGCGGTGATCTGGGCGACGGGCGCGGAGGCGGACACCTCCAGGTCGACGGAGGGCGATCCGAGGATCTCCACCCGTTCGGCGAGCGGTTCGGACTCGAAGACCAGGGAGCCGCCGTCCTCCTCACGCTGGTCGTAGGGCAGGTCCGGCGGGGCGTTGTAGGACGCCCACTTCCCCGCGAACTGGCCCACGGAGAGCGGTGACTGGACCGTACGGGTACGGCCGCGCGGCAGGGGCTCCTGCTCGTCCGCCGTCACGATGGTGGCGCCCCGCAGCGGGTGCACCACCTCCTTGATCTGCGGCGAGGGCCAGGCCGGTTCGGCGACCCAGCGGCCGGGGCGCTCCTCGTAGGACGTGGAGGGCGGGACGCTCTCCTGCATCCAGGTCCGGAGCATCGGTCCCTCCATGACCCCGTTGTCGATGCCCTTGAGCCAGTGGTCCCACCACCTGACGACCTCCTGGAGGTAGCCGATGGCCGGGCCGGGCTCGCCGAGGTGCGGGAGCTTGTGGGACCAGGGGCCGATCAGCCCCTTGCGGGGGACGTCGACGCCGGCCAGGAGCCGGGTGACGGCGTTGGAATAGCCGTCCGCCCAGCCGCTGGAGGCCAGGACGGGGCAGCGCAGCCGGCTGTAGTCCTCGCTGATCGACGCGTGCTGCCAGTAGGCGTCGCGGTGCGGGTGGCGGAGCCATTCGAGGACCCAGGGGCGGGCGGCCTCCAGCCGCTCCTGCCACATCTCCCGCCACCGGTCCCCCACCACTTCGGGGTCGGGCGGGCAGGTGGCGTACGCGAACATCGTGCCGGCCTCGGCGAGGTTGTCGGAGAGCATGGCACCACCGAGGTAGTGCATGTCGTCCGCGTACCGGTCGTCGGTGAACGAGGCGATGACGATGGCCTTGAGGCTCTCGGGCTGCCGGGCCGCGGTCTGGAGCGCGGCGAAGGCACCCCAGGAGATGCCCATCATGCCGGTGTTCCCGTCGCACCAGGGCTGGGCGGCGGCCCAGGCCAGCACCTCTTCGGCGTCGCGCTGCTCCTGCTCCAGGTACTCGTCCAGGAGGACGCCCTCGGACTCCCCGGTGCCCCGCAGGTCCACCCGTACACAGGCGTAGCCGTGGCCCGCGATGTACGGGTGGTGGATGGCGTCACGGGTGGAGGTGAGGTCGTTCTTGCGGTACGGGATGTACTCCACGACCGCGGGGACCGGCTCCGCGTCCGACGAGACGGGCCGCCAGATCCTGGCCGACAGGCGCACCCCGTCCGCCATGGTGATGGTGACGTGGTTCTCTTCCGCGGTCTCGTACGGGAGCTGTTCGACGAATCGCATACGGGTGGCAGGGTCCTTCCTGACATCGGGTCCGGTGGGGGCGGGTACCCGGAACGTCACGAAGGATTCCGGCCGCGGCCGCCCGGTTCCGTCTCGTCGAAGCTCAGGCCCAGGGCGGCGACGCAGGCGTCGAACTTGCGGCGCAGGTCGTCCTCGTCTTCGCCGCCGGTGAAGATGTGGGCGACTTCGTAGCTGTAGCTGTCCTGGCCCGAGACCGAGGAGAGCCGCTGGCCCTCGGAGGGGACCATGTCGATGTGGACGCCCGGGATGTCCCGCTCGATGGCGGCGATCTGCTCGGCGGTCGGTACCTGGTGGACGCGTCCCTCACCGAACCAGCGGTAGTACCACTTGGCGGCCACCTTGTAGCGGCCACCGCCCGAGGGGAGGGCCGGATCACCGCCGAGGGCGAGCCGGAACATGCGGTGGTGGTTGGGCACGCCGTCGACGAAGTCGAACATCTCGGCGTGCGACTGGGAGTGCCGGGGGTTGATCTCCAGCAGGCTGACGGAGGCGGTCTTGGGGTCGTAGAAGTACTCGATGCTGAACGTGGCCGCTTCCATGCCGATCTGCCGCATGGTGCGCTCGCTGACCTCGTGCAGCTGCCGGATGATCGGAGCCGGGAGGGTGCTCGGGTACTGGTGGCGCAGGAAGGAGGAGGAGTCGGGGTAGTTGATCGAGTCCAGCACGCCGTAGACGGTGACCTCGCCGTTGTGCACGTATCCCTCGACGGCCACCTGGATGCCGGTCATGGCCTCCTCGGCGAGACAGACCTGGCCTCCCACGCCCGCCATCTCCGGCGGCAGCTCCAGGAGATCGAGAATGGCCTCGAAGGGCTTTCCGACCCGGGCTATGCCCCCGCGTATCTCCGCGACCGCCGTCCGGAACTCCTCCATGTCCGACACGCCGAACGCCAGCTCGGAGGAGTAGGCCAGGGCGGGCTTCACCCACATGGGGAAGCTCATCCCCTCCGGCGGCTGCGGGTCGTCGCTCTCCAGGTCGACGATGCCGAAGCGGGGGTATGCGTCGATGACCTTCCGCTGTTCCAGCCGGCTCCAGTACTTGTGCTCGCACTTGACGACGGATTCGAGGCTGGTGCTGGTCGTCCCGTACTCCTTGCTCAGGAGGGGGACGAGGGTGCTGACCGGAAAGTCCCAGTAGCCGACGATCGCGTCGATGCTGCCGTCGTGCGCGTCGAGCACGGCGCGCGCCCGGCTCAGCAGTTCGTCGACGGTGGTGGCGTCCTCCTGCAACTCCTTGACGGTGAGAAGCGGATGGAGGCGGAGGTCATCAGCGTCCGGAACGGCCTCCAGGGTCCGCCGGTTGGCCTCGTCCATTCCGATGATGAAAACGTTCTTGCGCTGGTCCCGGGGCACAGCGAATTCCTCTCAGGTGGAGCGGCAGGGTTCTGCGCCGTCTACCCCTGTGAGGAGGTTCAAACGGGAGCCGGCCCTGAGCGGGACCTCACCGGCGCCCCTCGTGCCCTTCCGTTCGGGGCATTCGGCCATCCCGGTGCGTACCGCGCTGCTTGACGGGGCACCAGTCCCGCCGTGCCCTCCCATCGGCACCTCCCCGCTCCGCCCGTCAGCTCGAAGGAGACACCCCGTCATGCGCGCGCTCGCCCTCGTCTGCACCCTGAACGCCTCGCCCGCCCCTTCCAGCAGCCACCATCTCGCCGAGCAGGTCATGACCGAGTTCGCCCGCCACGATGTGCGGGGCGAGATCGTCCGGGTCGCGGACCACGACGTCCGCCCGGGCGTCGAGGTGGACATGGGCGACGGCGACGCCTGGCCCGCCATCCGGGAGAAGATGCTGGCCGCCGACATCCTGCTGATCGCCACGCCCATCTGGCTCGGCCATCCCTCCAGCCTCTGTCAGCGTGTCCTGGAGCGTCTGGACGGGGAGCTGTCGGAGACCGACGACCAGGGCCGGCCGCTCGTCTACGGCAAGGTCGCGGCCGTGGCCGTCGTGGGGAACGAGGACGGGGCGCACAAGGTGAGCGCCGACCTCTTCCAGGGGCTCGACGACGTCGGCTTCTCCCTGGCGCCCGGGGCGGTGACGTACTGGGTCGGCGAGGCCATGCGGGGCACCGACTACCAGGACCTGGACGAGACACCCGACACCGTCGCCTCGACGACCCGTACGCTCGCCGCCAACGCCGTCCACCTGGCCCGGCTGCTGGCCGAGCACCCCTACCCGGCGTCCTGACCCGACGTCGAGGTCCGACGGCACATCACCCCCGGGGCTGGATGCGCCCCTCGGAGGGAGTCTCGCCCGTGATGCCGGCGATCAGCTCGGCGCAGAGCTCCCGCAGTCTGATGTTGCGGCGCTGGGATGCCGTACGCAGGATGTCGAAGACCTTTTCCGGGGTGCGGCGCTGCTGGCCGACGACCACGCCGATCGCCTGGTCGATGACCGTACGGGATCGCAGGGCGGCCTCCAGGTCGGCGGCGAACTCCTCCGTGTCGGCGATCCGCTGGGCCAGGGCGATGGCTCCGAAGGCCTGCGCGGTGAGCAGCCGCAGCGCCCTCAGGTCGGCGTTGTCGAAGGCGCCCGGGACCGGCGCGTACAGGTCGAGCGCCCCGGCGGTGTGGCTGTGCGGGGCGATGGGCGGCGACAGCGAGGAGCGGACGCCGCAGACCATCGCGGGGATGCGCGGCAGGAACGTGTCGGCGTACGGTCCGACCGCCGAGGACCGGGACCCGGTCGCGTCCGATCGCGTGACCCGTCGCCCCGGCCGTCCGCGCAGGCTCCCGCCGCGGGGCCCCGCGGCGGCGGGCCGGCATCCGCGGCTGCGGAGCTCGGCTCCCGGCAGGGTGGACGCGAGACGCAGGACGCGGTTGAGTCCCGCGGCGCTCAGGACGAACCCGGCGGCCGGCCTCTCAGGCGGTGACCGGGGTCTCTCTCGCCCCCACGGCTGAGCGGCGCAGCTGCTCGCGGGCCGCGGTGATCGCGGCGGCCACGTCCCGGGTCCCGGTGGAGACGCAGAGCGTGTAGCTGACGTCCTCCAGACTCCTACGGGACGCTCCGTCGCCACCTTCGGCGTGCTGGGTCCGGATTTCCTCGTAGCGGCGCAGAAGTTCCTCGAGTACCGCGGGGTGTGCCATCAGCATCGCGCTCTGCCTTTCTCTCACTACCAAGGGCACCCGCGGGGTGGGACGGGCGCGGAAAGCATTGCTGAGACGGACAGCGGACACGCGACGACGCGCCGTCGTCGGCGCATCCCGCATGCCCGATGGTCATACCGAAAAGCTGAGGAGAGGTGAGGGTGGCCCGGTAACAGCACGGGTCACCGAAGGAACGCGGACGCAAGGGAATCGGCCGCTTCCTGACCTTGCTCTATAACTGTGCCCAGCAGTACGCCATTCATGCAAGCGTGGGGGATTTGTCAGCACCCGTGTTTAGCCTTGGGGCCAGGGGTACTCCTCCTACCAGGTATCCGGC
This sequence comes from Streptomyces sp. NPDC088706, assembly GCF_044752765.1. NCBI lineage: Bacteria > Bacillati > Actinomycetota > Actinomycetes > Kitasatosporales > Streptomycetaceae > Streptomyces > Streptomyces sp. NPDC088706. Next base: position 206,626 of record NZ_JBIVLW010000008.1, on the reverse strand, counting down.
GTACGCGGAACTCAGGCGCCGGCGGGTTGGGAAAGCAGCCCTCGGCGCCGCTCGGAGCCATGCGATCCGCCCGGTGCGCTCGTGTGTCACTCCAGTGGACGCGGAAGTCCGGCACGGGCGTGCCCCTCTCCTCCCCGCGTTGTTTATTGGGGCTCGTACGGGAAAAGCGGGTGGGCACCCCCGGGTATCGATTCACCCGTTCCGACGAAGGTCCCGTCGGCCGCGGCCGACGGGACGTGGAAGGAGTACGCCATGCCGGCTGGGTCCAATGCGAAGCGTGAACGCCAGTACGAGCACATCAAGGAGAGCCAGGAGGAGCGGGGCACCTCCGAAGGGCGTGCCAAGGAGATCGCCGCCAGGACGGTGAACAAGGAGCGGGCCCGGTCCGGCGAGTCGAAGACCGCGAGCAAGACATCGACGAAGGACAAGAAGTCCGCCTACGAGCGCGGTGGCGAGCGCTCCCACCAGGGGGCGCAGGGTCCCACGAGGGACCAGCTCTACGCGGAGGCCAGGAAAAAGAACATCGACGGGCGCTCCTCGATGAACAAGGAAGAGCTGCGGAAGGCTCTCGGACGCTGACCTTCCGTACAGCGGACCAGCCCAACGCAGAGGAGGACGCATGAGCGATCAGGCACGCGGCGACGATGTGTACCAGCCGCAGGACGACGACGGCCAGGAGCCGCCCAACGACGAGCTCGACCTGGAGAACACGCTCGGCGAACGCGATCTGGACGACCAGATGGAAGAGGGCTACTCCCCTCCTGAACGCCCGCTGGGCGTGACCAAGTTCGGCACCACGGGCGCGGAGGAGCGCGAGGGCGAGTCGCTCGACCAGCGCCTCGCCCAGGAGGTCGCGGACGTCGAGGTGCCGGACGGCGACGGCATCGGGGACGTCGCGGAGGGCGAGGGCGAACCGCAGGAACGGATCGACGGCGACGCGCGGGCCGGGCGGCTCACCGCGGCGGACGACCCCACCGGCCGGAACACCGATGTCTTCGCGCAGGACGTCGGGATCGACGGCGGAGCGGCGTCGGCCGAGGAAGCGGCCGTGCACGTGGCCGACGAAGAGGACGGCGGCGGCCGGGGCGCCTGAGGAGCAGGGGGCGGAGTCCGGGGAGCGGCACAGCGGCGAGGGAAACAGGTGCACATGACAGGCGCGGCAATTTTCGACGTGGACGGCACGCTCACCGACACCAACCACCTGCATGTGGTGGCGTGGTGGGAAGCGTTCCGGCAGGCGGGGCACACGGTGCCGATGCCGGACATCCACCGGGCGATCGGTCTGGGCTCCGACGATCTGATCGAGCGGCTGCTCGGATCCGACCGGGACCGTGACCAGGATTCCGCCATCGGCTCCGCGCACACGGTGCTCTACGGGACGTACTTCGACCGCCTCCCCGCCTTCGAGGGCGCGGGTGATCTGCTGCGGACCCTGGCCGGGCGCGACTGGCGCGTCGTCCTCGCCACCTCGGCGAGCGGGCCGGAGCTGGCGGCCCTGCGCCGGGCGGTGGACGCGGACGAGGCCATCCGGTCCACGGCGAGCTCGGACGACGTCGACGAGGGCAAGCCCTCCCCGGAGCCCGTTCAGCTGGCCCTGGAGCTGGCCGGGGTGGATGCCGGGCAGGCGGTGTTCGTGGGGGACTCGGTGTGGGACATGGAGGCGGCGACCCGGGCCGGTGTGCGCTCGGTGGCACTGCTGTCGGGCGGCATCCCGCGGGCCGATCTGGAGGCGGCCGGTGCGGATGTGGTCTTCGGAGACGTCGCGGACCTGCTCGCCCGCCTCGACGACAGCCCGTTCGGGTCCTTGCCGGGCTGAGGACGGGCAGGGCGGGGCGGGCGGCCGGATCGCCGGAGCCACCGGCCCGAGCCCGCCGAGCCACCGGCCCGAGCCCGCCGAGCCACCGGCCCGAGCCCGCCGAGCCACCGGCCCGAGCCCGCTGAGCCACCGGTCCGAGTGCATCGGCCACCGGCCCGAGCGCATCGAGTCGGCCGCCCGCCCGCAGACAGCCGTCACCCACCGCTGCCCGACCCGCCGATGCCCTCGGCCACCGTGAACAGCGCTCCCTCGGGGTCCCGGACGACGTACTCGGATGCCCGTACACCGGGTGCCGGGAAGGTCTCCCCGCCCGCCCGGTCCGCCTGCGCCGCCGCGCGTGAGGCGTCGTCCACCTCGAAGTGGACGATCCACCGCGGCCGGATCCTCGGGTCCGGGGCGCTGCCGACGGCCCCACCGGAGAGTACGGCCATGGGCCGGCCGGCCACGCGGGCCACGACCTGTTCCTCCTCGTACGCCACGTCGATGCCGTCCGGCCCGGGGCGCGGCCAGGAGAAGACCTCGCCGTAGAACAGAGCGGCCTCGAAGGCGTCCCTGGTCCACAGCTCCAGCCACGGCGGGGCGTCCGCGCCGGACGACCAGACGGGCGTGGCGCCCTCCCAGACCCCGAAGACCGCACCGTCCCGGTCGGAGGCGATCGCAGCCCGCCCCTCCCCCACGGCGATCGGGCCGACCGCCACCGTCGCACCCCGCTCGCGGATCCGGTCCACGGTCTCGTCCACGTCGGCGGAGGCGAAGTACGGCGTCCACACCGTCGGGGCGGCCAGGAAGGGGGAGCGGGCCCCGATGCCCGCGACGGGACGCCCGTCGGCCAGCGCCACCGAGAAGCCCTCCCCCAGCGTTCCGGAGTCGTCGAACTTCCAGCCGAGCACGGCGGCGTAGAACGACTGCGCGGCGGACAGGTCGCCCACCAGCAGATTGACCCAGCAGGGTGCGCCTCGTACGGGCGGGGCCTCGGTCGTGGTCGGCATGGTCATCGTCTCCTCGGCGGGGCTCCGGTCCCGGGCTGCGGCCGCGCCGACGACCACATCCGCGCGCGGCCCTCCACGGGGCCGGGGCGTTCGTACAAGGGCGTCTGGGCGGCAGCCCCCTGCCTCCTCCCGGTCCGTCGGGGTGTCCCAGCCGAGGCGGGTACCCATTTCGGCAGCGGCCATACGCCACGATCCATCACACTTTGTTCCGATATCATCACATGAGCACACGGCATTTAGTACGTTTAAAGCCAATCTATCCGGGTATATGCCGTGGGTGCTTCGGACAAGAGGCGCCCGTGGAAGTTCCGGGCTGCGTCCGCCCGAGCCGCGCGTACTCCCACGGTGATCCGTCGTCGCCGCGAAGGAGTGAGTCCCATGCAGTCCGCGCCTCCCCCCGAGCTCCCCACCGACGCCGGCGTCCCGTCGGCTGACAGGGCCTTCCAGGAGCTGAGCCGGCTTCCCCCGGGGCCGGAGCGGGACGCCCTGCGGGGCGAGACGGTCTGTGCCTGGCTGCCGATGGCGTACCGGCTGGCCTCCCGCTTCCGCGACCGGGGTGAGTCGATGGACGATCTGCGCCAGGTGGCGGCCATGGGACTGGTCAAGGCGGTGGACCGCTACGACCCCTCGCGGGGCAAGGCCTTCGAGACGTTCGCCGTACCGACCGTGACGGGCGAACTCAAGCGCCACTTCCGTGATCACACGTGGGACGTCCACGTGCCCCGCCGGGTCCAGGACCTCCGCAACCAGGTCCGGACAGCGCGCCGCGACCTGGTCCAGCCGCTCGGTGGACGCGCCCCCACCTGCGCCGAGATCGCCGCTGCGGCGGGTCTCCCGGAGGAGGACGTCCTGCTCGGCCTGGAGGCCCTGGAGAGCTACAGCGCGCTGTCCCTGGACGCCGAACCGGCGGGCGCCGACGGCGGAGACCCCCTGGCCGACCGGCTGGGCTCCTGCGACCCCGCCCTGGACGTCGCCGTCGACCGTGAGGCCGTCAAGCCCGGGCTGCGCAGGCTGCCCGAGCGCGAGCGGACCATCCTGTACCTGCGGTACTTCCGCGACATGACCCAGGCCGGCATCGCGGAGCTTCTCGGCATCTCCCAGATGCACGTCTCCCGCCTGATCGGCCAGTCCTGCGAGCGCGTGCGCGCCGGAGCGCTGAGGGAAGCCGCGTGAAGGGACGCTTCGCCGGTCCCGCTCCGCGCGTGAGGCGCGCCCGACCGCTACCAGGTGGTGCAGTCCCCCAAGGCCGCCGCCGCGGCCTCATCGCCACGACGTGCGGCGGGTCCTCCACGAACCGGATCGCGGTGAGTGGGCCGCGCTCGGCAGTCCGGTGGCCGCCTGCCAGGCCCTGCTCGACGACCTCACCCCCGACGAGGCTGCCGACAGCGCCTGAGCGGTTCCCTCCGGCGACGGGCGGCGCCGGATGTTTGCCGCCGGGTCACGGTGGTACCCGCCGCGGCGGGCGCCGTCCGGCCCCCGCCGGCCCCATCCCCGTCCCCGTCTCCGTCCCCCAGGAGGACAGATGCCCCCACAGACCCGTCCCGTCGCGCCGGTCGCGCTGGTGACCGGCGCGGATTCGGGGATCGGCCGAGCCGTGGCCGTGAAGCTCGCGCAGCAGGGCATGGACGTGGGCATCACCTACCACAGCGACCGTGCGGGCGGCGAGGGCGCCGCCGAAGAGGTGCGGTCGTCCGGCCGCCGGGCGGCCCTGGCCCGGCTCGACCTCAGCGAACTGCCGGACGCCGCGGATGTGGTGGACGTCCTCGCCGACGAACTGGGCCGTGTCGACGTGCTCGTCAACTGTGCGGGGACCGGGACCGCCACCCGGTTCCTCGACCTGGACCACGCGACGGTCCGGGAGGTGATCGACATGGACCTCATCGGCCCGTTCCTCTGCTCGCAGCGTGCGGCCCGCCGCATGATCGCCCAGGGGGACGGTGGCCGCATCGTGAACATCACCTCGGTGCACGAGCACCAGCCGCGGGTCGGCGCGGCGCCCTACTGCGCGGCCAAGGGAGGCCTCGGTCTGCTGACGCAGGTGATGGCCCTGGAGCTCGCCGAGTACGGCATCACCGTGAACGCGGTGGCCCCCGGTGAGATCGCCACCCCGATGACGGGTCAGGAGGACACCGAGGTGGAAGGCGTGGACCGGCCGGGCATCCCGCTCGGGCGTCCGGGTGACGCGCGGGAGGTCGCCTCGGTCGTCGCGTTCCTGGCCGGGCCGGAGTCGTCGTACACGACCGGCGCGTCATGGGTGGTGGACGGCGGAATGCTGCGCATGGGCCCGCAGGCGGGCTCCCACCTGCACTCCGACGACTGGCGCCGCCCCTGAGCACCCGGCCGGCCGGGTGTCGGCGCGCCCTGGCACATCCGCCGCACGCATCCCCTGCCGTAGCCGGTGATCGGGGGCTTCGAGCGGGAGCTGAACCAGCGGGGCACCGCCCCGCTCGGCGGCCTCAGCCGACCTTCCGGCCGGCCAGCGGCGCGGTCTCCTCGCCGTGGCCCTCCCGCACCCCGCGCAGGAAGGCGGTCAACGCCTCCTCCGCCGTACGGGCCGGCTGCCAGCCCAGCACCTCGTGCGCCCGGGTGGAGTCCAGTACGGGCAACCGCAGCACCGCGTCGAACAGGTGCGGGGAGGCCGGCACGGCATGGGCCCGCCAGGCGCCCGCGAGCGCCGTACGCACCAGCGCCCTGGGCACCCGTACGACGCGGGCGTCGAGCAGCCCGGCCAGCTTGTGCGCGTCGATCACCGGGTCCGCCGCCAGGTTGAAGGGGCCGCGTACGTCGTTGAGCACGGCCAGTCGGTACGCCTCGGCGGCGTCGTCGGTGTGGAGCACCTGGAACCGCAGCCCTTCCAGGTCGGGTACGAAGGGCAGCAGATCGGGGCGGAGGAGGTTGCCCGGGACATAGCGGCCGGCGAAGATGCGGCGCTGTTCGGGTGCGGCGCTCTCCTTGAAGAGGAAGCCGGGGCGCATCCGGACCACCCGGATCTGCGGGTGACGCAGCTCGAAGGTGTCGAGAACGCGCTCCAGGTAGGCCTTCTCCCGGCAGTACGCCGCGTCCGGCCAGCCGTGCGTTGGCCACTGCTCGTCCACGCCGGGCTCGTCCTTGGGGCCCGGGGAGTAGGCGCCGACCGACGAGGCGTGCACCAGGGCGGGCACCCCGCTCCGCTCCACCGCGCGGAAGACCCGCTGGGAGCCGAGTACGTTGCTCCGCCAGGTGACGACCGGGTCATGGGTGGGCTGGAACCGCCATGCCAGGTGGACGACCGCGTCCGCGCCGTCCAGCAGGCCGGTGAGCCGCTCCTCGCTGTCGTCGCGCGAGAGGTCGACGGTGTCCCACTCCGCCCCCGCGATCTCCAGTGCCGGCCGCCTGCGCGCCAGGCCGAGGACCGAGCCGATCCCGGGGTCCGCCGCCAGCGCGCGGACCACGCTCGTCCCCACGTTGCCGGTGGCCCCGGTGACCACGACCCGCTTGCCGCCGGACCGTCCGGTGGTCTCCATGAAAGCTTCCTCTCTCCGTGCGGTGGACCGTGTCCGTCAGGGGATGAGCAGGGTCTTGATCATGCCGTCGGCCTTCTTCTGGAACGTCTCGTACGCCCGGGGCCCCTCTTCGAGCGGCAGGTGATGGGTGGCGAAGGAGTCCACGCCGAGCGGGTCGCCGTCGACCAGCAGCGGCAGCAGGTCGTCGACCCAGCGCCTGACGTTGGCCTGGCCCATGCGGAGCTGGATCTGCTTGTCGAACATGGTGAGCAGCGGCAGTGGGTCGGCGGAGCCGCCGTAGACACCGGAGATGGAGATGGTGCCGCCCCTGCGCACCAGGTCGATCGCGGTGTGCACAGCGCTGAGGCGGTCGACGCCCGCCGTCTCCATGAGGCGCTGTCCGAGCTTGTCGGGCAGCAGGCCGACCGCCGCGTGGGCGGCCTTGGCGACGGGCGCGCCGTGGGCCTCCATGCCGACGGCGTCGATCACCGCGTCCGTACCACGCCCCTGGGTGAGGTCCCGGACGGCGTCGCCGAGCTCCTTGCCCTTGCCGTACCGGCGCAGGTCGAGGCAGGTGGCACCGTACGCGCTGACCCGGTCGAGGCGTTCGGGGACCAGGTCCACGCCGATGACGAGGCCGGCGCCCCGGTGGAGCGCGATACGGGCGGCCATCGCGCCGATGGGGCCGAGGCCGAGGACGGTGACGCTGCCGCCGGGCGGGATGTCCGCGTACTCCACGGCCTGCCAGGCGGTGGGCAGGACGTCCGACAGGTAGACGAACCGGTCGTCCGACGGGCCGTGCGGGACCTTGATGGGCAGATCGTTCCCGAAGGGCACCCGCAGGTACTCCGCCTGGCCGCCGGGCACCTGCCCGTAGAGCTTGGTGTACCCGAAGAGGGCGGCGCCCGAGCCGCGCTCACGGACCTGGGTGGTCTCGCACTGGGAGTGCAGACCCTGTCCGCACATGTAGCAGTGGCCGCAGGAGACGTTGAAGGGGACGACCACCCGGTCCCCCGGGGCGAGGGCGGTCACCTCGGGTCCCACTTCCTCCACGATGCCCATCGGTTCGTGGCCGAGGATGTCGCCGGGGTCGAGGAAGGGGCCGAGCACCTCGTAGAGATGCAGGTCCGAGCCGCAGATCCCGGTGGAGGTGATCTTGACGATGATGTCCGTCGGGTCCTGGATCCGCGGGTCCGGAACGGTCTCCACCCGGACGTCCCGCTTCCCCTGATAGGTCAATGCGCGCACGGTTCCACCTTCTGTTCTCGCGTCGGCGTCTCGTTCGGGCGTCCACGGAATTCGCCCGGGTGATCTACCCGGATGCTTTCCCAGGTGATTCCCGGGTGATTTCCGGATGGTGAACGAGTGCCGAGTTCCCACGATGCCTCAGGCGAAACACCGGGTGTGCGGCCACGGGGTGCGGTGGGAGGATGGCGGCATGGGAAACAGCGCTCTCATCGTCATCGACATGATCAACGCGTACGACCACCTCGACGCCGAGCTGCTCGCTCCCTCCGTCCGCACCGCCCTTCCGCAGCTCACCCGTCTGATCGACCGCGCTCGCACGGAAGGCGTCCCGGTCATCTACGTGAACGACAACTTCGGTGAATGGCGCTCCCACCACGGGGAGATCATCGAGAAGACGCTCGCCGGGAAGAACGCGGAACTCGTCGAACCCGTGCTGCCGGACGACGATTCACTCTTCGTCGTCAAAGCACGGCATTCCATCTTCTATGAGACGCCGCTCAGCTATCTGCTCGCCCAGCTGGGCGTGGACCACATCGTGCTCTGCGGCCAGGTGACGGAACAGTGTGTTCTGTATTCGGCGCTCGACGCGCATATCCGGCGCTTGCGCGTCACCGTGCCCGAGGACGCCGTCGCCCATATCCACGAGGATCTCGCCGAGGCCGCGCTGCGCATGATGGAGCGCAACATGAGCGCCTCGATCGGCAAGGCGGAGACCGTGGTGTTCTGAGACGCGGGCCGTGGGAGGGCCGGCCTGTCACATCGGCTGGGCGGCCCGGAGGGCGCCCTGCTCCGTGGGGTGTTCCCGGGCGCTCTCGCGGATACGGCGGCAGGACTCGGTGATCAGCCGGGAGACATGCATCTGCGAGAGGCCCAGTTCGGCGGCGATGGCGCTCTGGGTCATGCCGGCGAAGAACCGCAGATAGAGCACCCGCTTCTCACGCTCGGCGAGCCGGTGGATCCCGGGTTTCGCCGCCTCGCGGTCGAGCACCAGGTCGTACGCCGCGTCCACGGCTCCCAGCCGGTCGGCGAGGAGCAGCTCACCGCCGTCGGCCGCGGTCTCGGCGTCGATGGAGAGGGCGCTGAAGCCGTGCAGCGCCTCGCTCCCCTGCCGTACGTCCTCCTCGCTCAGCCCGGTGTGCTCGGCGATCCGGGCGAGCGAGGGCGGGGCGCCCGAGGCGGCCAGTTCGGCGCGGGCGAGGCGGACGACGTTGCGGAGGTTCTGGACGCGGCGGGGGACGTGCACCGACCACATGCGGTCCCGGAAGTGCCGTTTGATCTCCCCTGTGATGGTGGGCACCGCGAAGGGCGCGAAGGCGCGGCTGATCGCGGGGTCGTAGCGGTCGACGGCGTTGACGAGCCCGATCGCCGCGACCTGCCGCAGGTCCTCCAGCGTTTCGCCGCGGTTGCGGTAGCGGGCGGCCAGGCGGTGGGCCATGGGCAGCCAGGCGCAGATGACCTCCGCGCGCAGCCGCTCCCTGGCGGGCCCGGCCGGCAGCTCCAGGAGACGGCGGAAGTGCTCTGCCGTGTCGGGGTCGTCGGCGTACCGGCTTTCCTCGGCCATGGGGGCAGCTCAACTCCTCGCCGTACAAGATCGCCGTCGCCGGGAGGGTGGTTCCCGGGAGCGAGCCGTACGTCAGTGAGCACGACCCGCACGGCATCCGTCTCCGGGGCGCACCTCAGCTCCGAAGCGCCCTCGTGGCCTTGCCACGCCCGGGCGCCCGTGAAAACCGAGGGGCGGCGCATTCACCCGAGCGGCCGACCGCCGCTCTTTCCGTCCCCGACGGCCCTCCCGAACGCGCCGAACCGCCGGGCGACGGGTGACCGGTTGCGGATCCATCGCACGGCGGAAGGCGCTCGCGGGTCACCGACGAAGAGGACCTCCGTCGGCAGCAGCGGCTTCTCCCGCGTACCGATGGAGGTCCCCTGACGGGCCCCGCAGCTGACATGCCGGCCGCGGAACCGTGCCCGCGGCTCAGGGCCGCGGAACCGTGCCCGCGGCTCAGTTCTGGGTGAGCATGCCCGCCCGCAGCGTGGCGAGGAGGCGGGAGAGCAGCCGGGAGACGTGCATCTGGGAGATCCCGAGGTGCTCGCCGATCTGAGCCTGGGTCATCTCCTGGCCGAAGCGCATCCGGACGATCTCACGGTCGCGCTCCTCCAGGGTCTCCAGCAGCGGAGCCAGGGCGTGGAGGTTCTCGACCAGTTCCATGCCGGGGTCGCAGTCGCCGGTGATGTCGGCGTAGCTGGTGCTGTCGGAGCCGCCCTGCTCGGTTCCGCCGAGCGGCAGATCGATGGAGCCCGCGGTGTAGCCGTTGGAGGCGATGAGGCCGTCGATGACCTCTTCCTCGGTGATGTCCAGGTGCGTTGCGAGTTCGGCGACGCCGGGATCGCGGCCCAGGGTGGTGGTGAGCTGCTCCTTGGCCTTGGCCAGGGTGACGCGCAGCTCCTGCAGGCGCCGGGGGACGTGGACGGACCAGGTGGAGTCGCGGAAGAAGCGCTTGATCTCCCCGACGATGTAGGGAATCGCGAAGGAGGTGAACTCGACCTCGCGCGACAGCTCGAAGCGGTCGATCGCCTTGATCAGGCCGATGGTGCCGACCTGGATGATGTCCTCCATCTGGCCGTCGCCGCGGTTGCGGTACCGCTTCGCCGCGAACTGCACCAGGGACAGGTTCATCTCGATGAGGGTGTTGCGCGCGTACTGGTACTCGTGGGTGCCCTCTTCGAGGACCTGCAGCTGCGCGAAGAAGAGCGCGCCCATCGCGCGGGCGTCCTTCGGGGCGACCTTCTGCGGATCGGCGATCTGCGGGAGGGACACGGGTGCGGCGGTTCGGCTCGGAGCCTTCGTCGTGGCCTCCATGGATATCGACATTGCGAACCTTCCCCTGCCCCAGATGCTGCCGCGGAGTCCCGCCTGCATGTGGCAGCGCCTACCCCGGTCGGAGCGGACCACACCTGCCGCGGCGGTATCACTTGGAAGTCGATGAGACCGGTGCCCGGCGGACATGAGTGGCGCCGCCGGGGAAACCCGCTGGGTATGACAGACACACCGAAGCCGGGACCCGGCAGTGAACACGAACGCGGGAACACGGACCGCGACAACCAAGTGGGCCCCGACGCGCAGGTGGAGGAGCGGGCACCGGACCAGCTGACCCAGCTGCCGCGGCGGTCCTGGACGGCGGTGCTGCGCGGCACCGTGAAGGAATTCAAGGACGACGAACTCCCGGACCGGGCCGCCTCGCTGACGTACTACGGGGTGTTGGCCCTGTTCCCGGCCCTGTTGGTGCTGGTGTCCCTGCTGGGTGTCGCCGGGGAGTCGGCCACCAAGCAGGTCCTGGAGAATCTGCAGAAGCTGACGCCCGGTTCCGCCCGGGACGTGCTCAGCGACGCGGTGGAGCAGCTCCAGGGCAACTCCGGCGTCGGGTCGTTCATGGCGATCGCGGGTCTGGCCGTCGCGGTGTGGTCGGCCTCCGGTTACGTCGCCGCGTTCATCCGCATCTCGAACGTCGTCTACGAGATGCCCGAGGGCCGGCCGATGTGGAAGATCCTGCCGCTGCGTCTGGCCCTGACCGTGACGCTGATGGTGCTCGCGTGTGCCAGCGCCCTCATCGTGGTCTTCTCCGGCGGTCTGGCACAGCAGGCGGGCACCGCCCTCGGGGTCGGGGACAGCGCCCTGACCCTGTGGTCGATCGCGAAGTGGCCGGTCCTGGTCCTGCTCGTCACCATCATGATCGCGGTCCTGTACTGGGCCGCCCCGAACGCCAAGGGCCGCGGGTTCAAGTGGGTGACCCCGGGCAGCTTCCTGGCCCTGGTGATCTGGATGCTCGCCTCGGCGGGCTTCGCGTTCTACGTCGCCAACTTCGCCTCGTACAACAAGACCTACGGCACCCTCGCCGGCGTGATCGTCTTCCTGGTGTGGCTGTGGATCACCAACCTGGCGATCCTGCTGGGGCTGGAGTTCGACGCGGAGATGGTCCGTCAGCGCGCGATCGCGGGCGGACTGCCCGAGGACGAGGAGCCGTACGTGGAGCCCCGTGACACCCGCGCCTGGAGCGAGGAGGACCGCCTCCGCGTGGAGCAGTGAGCGGCACCTGACCGAAGGACGGGTGCGGGCGCGGTTGCTGGGTAGCCGGACGACAACGGCGCACACATCCGGATGCGGAGGTTCCGTCGCGGCGGCCCACTTCCACGTGATGATTCCGACCGATCGAGAAGAGCTAGGTGACCTCATCATGAGCACAGCAGGACGGCAGGCCCCCGCCACCGGCGACGAGCCGGTGGGGGTTCTCATCTCGCGTGCCTCGCAGCAGATCTCGGAACTGGTACGCGAGGAAATGCAGCTGGCACGTTCGGAGATGACGCAAAAGGGCAAGCGCTTCGGGAAGGGCGGCGGCCTGTTCGGCGCCGCGGGTCTCGTCGGCATCCTGGCGGCCCAGGCCCTGGTGGCGACCTGCATCGCCGCGTTCGCGCTGGTGCTGCCCCTGTGGGCAGCGGCCCTCATCGTCACGGCGGTGCTGGCGGCGGTGGCCGGCGTGGCCGCCCTGGCCGGGAAGAAGCAGATCGCCCTGGCGGGAACCCCCGCCCCCGAACAGACCATCGACAGCGTCAAGGCCGATCTGGCCGAGGTCAAGGAGAAGGCTCACCGATGAACGACGAATCACAGAACAAGATGGGCACCCCCACCCCGGAGGAACTGCGCGAGCAGGTCGAGCGGACGCGCGACGAACTCGGTCAGACCGTCGAGGCGCTGGCGGGCAAGGCCGACGTCAAGGCCCAGGCGAAGGCGAAGACCGCCGCGGTGAAGGAACAGGCCGCGGAGAAGGCGGCCGTGGTGAGGGAGCAGGCCGCGGAGAAGACCGCCGCGGTGAGGGAGCAGGCCGCTTCGGCCTCCGAACAGATCCGTGAGAAGACGGCACAGGCCGCACAGCTGGTGAAGGACAGGACTCCGGACGCCGTGCAGGAGAAGACGGCGCAGGCTGCCGCACAGGTGCGTGAGAGTGCGACCAGGGCAGGGCAGTACGCGGCGGACCGGACGCCCGACCCGCTGCTGGAGAAGGCGAGCCAGGCCGCGACGGCCGCACGCGCCAACCGCACCCCGCTCATCGCGGGCGGTGCGCTGCTGATCGCCTTCCTGCTGGTCCGTCGCAGCCGCGGGCGCAACCGATGAAGGGCTCCAAGATCGCCTTCAAGCCGGTGGGTCTGGCCCTGGGCGCGCTCAGCGGCATGATCGCGGGCGCCGCGTTCAAGCAGACGTGGAAGCTCATCGAAGGTGAGGGCGACGCCCCCGATGCCCTGGATGAGGACCGCCCGTGGAAGCAGATCCTGCTCGCCGCCGCTGTCCAAGGCGCGATCTTCGCCGTGGTCAAGGCCACGGTCGAGCGCTCGGGCGCCCAGGCGACCCGGCGCGTGACGGGCCGCTGGCCGGGCTGAGCCGCCGCGGTGCCGGCCCTTCCCGCAGGGGCCGGCACCGCCCGGCAGGACGGGTCGTGGCCCGGATCAGGCGCTGACCGTCCGGCGGGGCACCACGCCGGTGGCGTGGAACCCGGCCCTGTGACAGGACTGCGGCCGTCCGGGCGGAGATGATGGTGAGCGTGGCAGTCACCCCGCCGTAGCACCGGCTCCGCATGCGGACCGGGCCGAGGGGGAAGGACGCACCTGTGTCGAAGTCTCCGAGGGGAGCCGTTCATGACCACGGCGAAGGACCTGTTCATCATCGCCATGGACCCCCGGCCCGGGCATCCGGTGGGACAGGGCGACCTGTCGCTCGCCCTCGCCGGGGCCGAGCTGATCGATCTCATCGGTGCGGGGGCCGTCACCGTGGACGGCGACCGCATCGTGCCGGGCGACGACCTGCCGACGCCGGCCGATCGGCTCCTCGACGAGGCGGCGGCACGGCTCACCCGGCAGGCGCCCCATGAGCGGATCGAGGACTGGCTGTGGCGCCGGGGCGAGGACCTCTCGGCCGCGTACCAGAACGCGCTGGAGGAGAGCGGTGAGCTGACGCGGAAGCGGGGCGGCCGGCTGTCCCTCGGTTCGGAACGTGTGGAGCCCGCCGATACGCCCGCCCGCCGCGGGGCAGCCGACTGCTGGGCGGAGAGGGAACCCGTCCTGGCCACCCTCGCCTCGGTCGTAGGCCTCGACGGGGAACGCCCCGACGACGAGCCCGGCCCCGACGACGAGGCGGTGACGACCGTGGTGGCCGCCGTCCATGACGCGGTGATGGAGTTGGAGTCCGTACGTCAGAGGCGGACCATCGAGAACGCCGCCTTCGCCAACCTCTGGCGTGGCCCCTGAGCCGCATCCGGGGCCGGCACGCCATGTCGCGGCGCGGGCCGGGCGCCCGTGCCGCCCTCGCATTCCGTCACCGGGCCTATGACCCAGTGGGGCGGCGGAGTGGGCGTCATGCCTCAGGTCACGAGCTCACGGGATGTCTCCCGCCATGACCTCACGAGTGGCGCCGCGGTCTGCGTCCACGGGATGGGGAAGCAGTGCGCGAGGGGGTGCCTTCTGCAGGGTGAAGACGATCCGGGTGCCGGGTGTGTGGGCGGGATCGACGGTGATGGTTCCTCCGTGGTACTCCACGATCTTCTTGCAGAGGGCCAGTCCGATGCCGTTGCCCGCGTACTGCTCGCGTGTGTGCAGGCGCTGGAAGACGACGAACACCCGGTCGGCGAACTCCTCGTCGATACCGATGCCGTTGTCGGTCAGGGCGAACTCCCAGCCGTTCTCCACGGGCCGGCAGCCGAGGTGGATGACGGGTGAGCGATCGGGCGCCCGGAATTTCATCGCGTTGGTGAGGAGGTTCTGGAACAGCATGCCGAGCTGGCTGGGCTCGCCGGACAGGGTGGGCAGCGGATCGTGGGTGATGACCGCGTCCGACTCCTCGACGGCCAGGCTGAGCGAGGAGAGGATCCGCTCGAACTTGTCGTCGAGGTCGACGCGCTGGTGCTCGGTCGCCAGCCTGCCGACGCGCGAGAAGTCCAGGAGGTCGCTGATCAGGCTCTGCATACGGGTCGCCCCGTCGACGGCGAAGGCGATGTACTGGCCGGCCCGCTCGTCGAGGTTCTTGGCATAGCGCCGCTCCAGCAGCTGGCAGAAGCTCGCCACCTTGCGCAGCGGCTCCTGCAGGTCGTGGGAGGCGACGTACGCGAACTGTTCCAGTTCGGCGTTGGAGCGGCGCAGCTCCTCGGCCTGCGCGGCCAGGCCCGCCCGGGCCACGTCGCGGTGGGCGAGCTCGTCGGCCAGGCGGGCGCGCATGCTCTCGACATCCACCGCGAGGAGCCGAAGGTCCGCGGGGCCGGTACCGGCGACCGGATGGCCGAAGTCACCACCGGCGACCGTGCGCACATGGCCAGAGAGGCGGTCCAGGTGATCGGTCACGCCGCGGCGGAGACCGATGAAGACCGATGCGGTGAGGGCGAGGATGGTGAGCGCTATGGCGCCGAACGACCAGTTGCGCAGGTTCCGCGCCTCCAGGAGGTCGGCCCGGGCCCCGGCCCGGTCGGCCGCCAGCCGCGACTGCTGAACGGAGGTGGCCGAGCGTACGGAGTCGAAGAGGGCCTTTCCTTCGACGGCGCGCTCGGCGGCCGCGGCCTTCGGGTCGTCGGCGGCGACCACGGGCCGGGCGATACGGGCCTGCCACCGGTCGGCACGCCTGATCACCTCGGCCAGGTCCCGCTCCGTCGCCCGGTCGCCACCGGTCGCCGTACGCAGGTCGCCTACGGCCTTCCTCTGCTGCTCCAGGCCCTCACGGAAGGGGGCGAGAAAGCTGTCCTGCCCGGTCACCCCGTAGCCGCGGATACCGGTCTCCTGGTTGACCAGAGCGCTCTCCAGCCGGACCGCGGCTATCAGCGCGGGGGTGGAGTGGTCGACCAGACGCGTGTTGATCGTGGTCGACCGGGCGAGGACCCAGCTCCCGAACAGCATGAGCGCGAGCAGCAGCGACAGCGCGGCAGCGGCGGTGACCGCGAGCCAGCGTTTCGTCGTCCACCCGGCGGTCATGGGTCTCTTCGGCTTCCCGGTCGGCTCGGCAGTGCCCAGACCCACGGCGTGTACTCCTAGGTGAGAGGCCCGGACGGCTCCGAGCCGGAACAGGATACCGCCGCCGACAACGCTTGTTGTCACGGTCCCCTCCGAGCGCCTACGCTGACGGCCATGGGCCACGACAGCACCTTCGACGACCGGGAGATGCTGGATGTGCTCGCCGACAGCGGTCTGCGGGAGCTGGCGCAGCGGATAGCCGAGCAGGCGCTGAACGGCTGCTTCGCCGATCCCGGAGCCGCACATCCCGAAGCGGTACACCCCGAGGCCGCGCACCCCGAGGCCGCGCACCCCGAAACCGCACACCCCGAAGCCCCGCACCCCGGACCGGCGCAGGCCGCTGCGCCGGGCGGGGGTCTCGGGCGCGTCGACCCACTGGTCCGTCTCCGGGTGCTGGCCCACCTCAGCAGGGCGGTCACCCGCCAGGCCGAGGCCGAGGCCGCCGCGGCGGCCAGAGCGGGCGCGAACTACCCACAGCTCGGAGCGGCGTGGGGGATCAGCCGGCAGGGCGCCCGCAGGCGCTGGCCGGGTCTGGTCTTCACCGCCGAGCCACCCACCCGTCCCCTTCCCACCCGCCATCACCGGAGCCATGACGTGAACGCCTTCACCACGAACCGCCCCTACAACGTCCTCCTCGTCGAGGACGACCCGGCGGACGCCCTGCTCATCGAGGAGGCTCTGGTGGATCGCGGCATGGCCCGCACCATCGACCAGGTCACCGACGGCATCGCCGCCCTGGCCTATCTGCGCGACCCCGCCAAGGAGCGCCCCGACCTCATCGTCCTCGACCTGAACATGCCCCGCATGAACGGCCGCGAACTGCTGGCCGTGCTCAAGGACGACGCCTCGCTCAGCGGTATTCCCGTCGTCGTGCTGACCACGTCCTCCGCCCCTGACGACGTCGAGGACGCCTACCGCCAGCACGCCAACGCGTACGTCACCAAGCCCGTCAACCTCGACGCGTTCATCAGGTCCGTCCAGGAGATCGACGCCTTCTTCCTCGACACCGCACAGATCCCGCCCCGCCCGCAGAGTTCCGAGAACAACTGATCCGCACGCGACGCCCCGGCCCGACGCCCCGGCCAGGAGGAGCACTCCCGTACCACCGCCCTCGCCATCGACACCCTGGCTCTCCGAGCGGTCCCAGCTGCTCAGCGCACGCGGTCAGCCTTTCGGCACATAGTGCTGCGGTAGCCCGCGCCGCTCCTCCGGCGGAAGGTTCCGGGCCGGTGTCTCCACCCGGCCCGCCGCCGGCCGGCTCCGCTCGCGGTCCCAGCCGGCCCGGGCGCGCGGGTGGAAGCGGCGTCGCTCGGGAACGCGTTGCCATACGTGGTGCACCAGTCGGCCCAGCAGACGCAGCGACCGTTCGTCGTGTGCCGTCCAGCGAAGCCCGAGGCGTTCGCGTACCGCCGGCGGATACATACCGACCGTGATCCACAGGGCCAGCCGGACGATCGGAACGCGGGCGAGGGCCCACAGCGGCGAGGGCAGCAGCCGCAGGAGGGGCGGTTTGGCGATACGTCGCATGTCCAGGACGTCCCGGGTCGGCCGGTTGTCCTCCAGGACGTCGGCGCACATGTGGTCCCAGTACCTCTGGAACTCCTCCCAGCTGCGGGGAACGGGCTTCATGGACAGGCCGTACAGCGCGTACCAGCGGACGTGCTCGTCGAAGAGCGTACGGCGCTGCGCTTCGGTGAGACCGCCGTCGAAGTGCTCGGCCACCTGCACCGTGAGCATGAAGAAGGTGGCGTGCGCCCAGTAGAAGGTGCCCGGGTTGAGGGCGTGGTACGGGCGGCCTCGCTCGTCGACCCCCCTGATCGAGGCGTGGTAGCCGCGCACTTCGCGGGCCGTCCGGGCGGCGAGCGGACCGTCGTAGACCACTCCGCCGATCGGGTACAGCGAGCGGAAGAGGCGTTCCCAGCGCTCCTCGAAGAAGCGGGAGTGCGCGGCGACGCCCGCACCCAGTTCGGGGTGCATGTTCTGCATCGATCCGGCCCAGGGGGCGAGGAGGAGGCCTCTCCAGTCGCCGAACCAGCGCCAGGTGAGGGAGTCGGGGCCGAGGGGTTCGACGGATCTCGGGTCGGTCGGGTCCGGTCCGTGAGCTGACGCTGTCACGTGCACCTCCGCTGAGGGATTCCGTTCCGGGGCCGCTCTGTTCGTGAGGGTGCCGGGTCCGTCCGTGACGGTGCCAGGGGTGGCTCGTCCCGGCAGTTGCCCGGAGGCCCATCTGAGGACACCTGTCATCAGGCTAGAATCTGCGGACGGCTGTCGTCAATCGGGTCAACAGAAACTGGGGGAACCGGAGTTGGCGGAACGGAGCTGGGGCGGGACCAAGCTCGCCGATCGTCGCGCGGCCCGCCGGCGGATCCTGCTGGACACCGCCGAGCGGCTGGCCGGAGCGGAGGGGTGCGCGGCTGTCACGGTCCGATCCGTCTGCCGGGAGGCGCGCCTGACCGACCGCTACTTCTACGAGAGCTTCACCGGACGCGACGACCTGCTCCTGGCCGCCTTCGAGCGGGTCGCCGACGAGGCGCGAAGGGCCCTGGAGGGCGCCGTCGCGCGCAGCGGCCCCCAGTCCGGGCCCCGGGCCCGGGCCGCTGTCACCGCCTTCGTCGCCCTGGTCCTGGACGCGCCGCACAAGGGCCGGCTGCTGCTCCTGGAACCCTTCGCCGATCCGGCTCTCGGGGCCCGCAGCCACCGCCTCATGCCGGTGTTCACGGATCTCGTCGGCGGCCAGCTCTCCCGTACGGGGGACGACATCGACCGCCGTATGACCGCGCACGCCCTGGTCGGCGGTCTGGCGAACCTCTTCGCGGGGTGGCTGCACGGCACGCTCGACGTGCCGCGCGAGCGACTGGAGGCGCACTGCGTGGAGCTGGTGCTGGCGGCGACGACGCCCCGGGAGTAGTCATCCGCCCGGCGGGCCCGGCGGACGCGGCACCGTCCCGGTCACGCTGGCCGTCGCCGGCGACGGCCGTTCATCGTTCCTCCGTGTCCAGGTCGCGCAGGGCGTTCTCGACGACCTCGGTGAGGGCCGGGTGGATCCACAGGGGCTGCTCCGCCAGCTCGCGTACGGTCATGCCGGTGGTGAGGCCGATGACCAGGGGCTGTACCAGCGTGGCCGCCTGCGGACCGAGGATGTGGCCGCCCAGCAGACGTCCGGTGCGCCGGTCGGCGAGCACCTTGCAGAAGCCCTCGGTCTCCTCCAGGGCCCAGCCGTAGGCCACATCCGCGTACGCATGGACCGCGGCCGTGTAGTCGAGGCCCTGTTCGCGGGCCTCCTGCTCGGTGAGACCGACCTGGGCGATCTGCGGGCGGGTGAAGACGGCCGAGGGCACCGCGTCGTAACGCATGGTCCGCTCGTCGCCGGGGTGGAGCAGGTTGTGGGCGACGATCTCCGCCTCCCGGTTGGCGACGTGCTTGAGCGGCACGGGTGTGGAGATGTCACCGATGGCCCAGACGCCCTCGGCGCTCGTGCGCAGCTGCTCGTCGACGGTGATCCGTCCGTCGTCCCCGGCCTCGATGCCGGCTTCGTCCAGGCCGAGCCGGTCGCTGTTCGGCCGGCGTCCGACCGCCACCAGCAGCGTGTCCGCCTCCAGTACGCAGCCGTCGTCCAGGGTGAGGCGGAGGTTGCCGGGCTCCCCGGAGACGGCGGTCAGCTCCCGTCCCAGGCGCAGGTCCCAGTGCGCCCGCATGGCGCCGGTGAAGGTCTCGGAGACCTTCTCGTCCTGCTGCTGACCCAGCAGTGAGTCCGACTTCTCGATGACGGTCACGTGGCTGCCGAGCGAGTGGAAGACGTGGGCCAGCTCGGCGGCGATGTATCCGCCGCCGAGGACGACGAGCCGGCGCGGCACGTCGTCCAGGCGCATGACCGTGTCGGAGGTCTCGTACGGCAGCCCGGAGTCCTCGACCACCGGGGGGACGACCGGCCGGCCGCCGGCGGCGACCACGAGCCGGTCGGCCTCGATCTCCACCGTCGCGTCCTCGGTCTCCACCGTGAGCCGGCGTGGGCCCGTGAAGCGGGCGGTGCCCCGGTACACGGTGATGTGGTCGGACTTCCGGCGTCCCTCCTCCCCCTCGCGGGCCGCGTTGTCGAGGCGGCCGAAGACCCGCTCCCGGACATCCCGCCAGCGGACGCCCCGCAGCTCGCCGTCGACGTCGTGGCGCGGGGCGTCGCGGACGGAGTCGGCGACGTCGGCCGTGGCCGCGAGCATCTTGCTGGGGATGCAGCCCGCGTTCAGGCAGGTACCCCCGAAGGGGCCCGCGGAGACGAGGGCGATGTCGAGGTGGGCGAAACGCTCGTCGATGAGAGCGTTGCCCGTACCGGCTCCCAGAACGATCAGGTCATGTCGGCGCATGGCGGAAACGTAACCGCTATGTCCGCGATTACGCCTGCCGCACCGGGTCCGCCCGAATCCTTATCCGGCGTGTCCCGCCAGGTCACTGCCCGGGAGACCGATGCGACCGACGCCGTCACCGACTTCCGCCTGCGGCAGGGGCAGACCGAGGTGTCCGTGCTGACCTGCGGGGAGGCGGCGTGCACCGGCGACAGCACGGAACCGGTCGGGCCGGACGAGGCCGGCGGTCTGTTCGACGCCACGGTGGCCTTCTGGCGGTCCTGGATCTCCCGCTCCCGCTACTCCGGCCGATGGCGGGAGATGGCGCACCGCTCGGCGCTCCCCTGAAACTGCTCACCCACGAGCCGACCGGCGCGATCGTCGCCGCGCCCACCGTGGGTCTGCCCGAGGTGGAGGGCGGCGAGCGCAACTGGGACTACCGCTACGCATGGATCCGCGTCCGAGGTGCCACGGCACCTCGGACGTTCTGGCATTCGGAGGACTTCCCGTGCTCGAATCGATGTTTTCCGATGACAGGGATACGGTGATTACGGGCCTATTCGGTGTATATCGACTTCCCCGACGAGCCTGTCGACTTCCCCGGCGAGCGGGTTTCCGAAAGACGGAGAACCATCGTCCCCATGGTGCGATCCCCAGGAGGCATGATGTCCCACCCCGAGCGTGACGCGAACGAGCACGAGGGACCCGCGGACGGCGGAGCGGCGGGCACCCCCGGCGTCCACGACGGAGGAGCCGACGGCGGAGCTGACGGCGGAGCCGAAGGGCCCGCGGACGGCGGGGCGGCGGGCACTCCCGGCGTCCACGACGGAGGAGCCGACGGCGGAGCTGACGGCGGAGCTGACGGCGGAGCCGAGGGGCCCGCGGACGGTGGAGCTGCGGGCACCCCCGGCGTCCACGACGGAGGAGCCGATGGCGGGGCCGACGGCGGAGCCGAGGGGCCCGCGGACGGTGGAGCTGCGGGCACCCCCGGCGTTGACGACGGCGGAGCCGACGGCGGAGCCGATGAGGCTGGCAACCGCTCTTGAGCGTGTCCCGGACCGAACTCAAGGATGCTGGCACCCTTCGGGGCGCCGGCGTTCTGGAGTCCCGCCTGACCAGGCTGAGCCGTCAGGAGTTCGCCCGTGACGTCTGGGCGCGGACGGCGGCGCTGACCCGGGACGCGAGCGACTTCTCCGATCTGTTCTCCGCCTCCGCCGTGGATGAGCTGATCTCGCGCCGCGGACTGCGTACGCCGTTCCTCCGGGTCGCCAAGGACGGCGCCACGCTGCCCTCGTCGTCGTTCACCGCGGCCGCGGGAGTCGGAGCCACCATCGGCGACCAGCTCGACGACACCGCCCTGTGGCGGGCGTTCGCCGACGGGGCCACCCTCGTTCTGCAAGCGCTCCACCGCACCTGGGAGCCGGTCGCGGACCTCGTCTCCGAGCTGAGTACGGAGCTGGGGCACCCCGTGCAGGCGAACGCCTACGTGACCCCACCGCAGAACCGCGGGTTCGACGCGCACTACGACGTGCACGATGTCTTCGTCCTCCAGATCGAGGGGGCGAAGCGGTGGATCATCCACGAGCCCGTACTGCCCGATCCGTTGCGCGATCAGCCGTGGACCGATCACCGGTCGGCCGTCGCCGACGGGGCCGCACGCGGGACGGCACACCTGGACACGGTGCTGCGTCCCGGCGATGTGCTGTACCTGCCGCGCGGGTGGCTGCACTCCGCGCGGGCGCAGGGGCAGGTCTCGGTCCATCTGACCCTCGGTGTGCACACCTGGACCCGTTACGCGCTGGCCGAGCAGCTGACCCGGGCCGCCCTCTCGGCGCTGGGTGACGATCCCCTGATGCGCCGGAGCCTCCCGCTGGGGACGGACGGTCCGAACGGGCCGGGCGGCGAGGTCGACCTGGTACGTGAGCGCCTGCTGGCCGCCCTCGTCCGGGCCGATCCCGCTCCACTGTTCCATCGCGCCCGGCGGGGCCAGGGACGCCCGGCACCGCTGGGACCGCTGGCCCAGCTCACCGCGTTGGACGGCCTCGGCCCGACGTCGCCGGTGCGGCTGCGGAAGGCGCTGGAGCCACGGCTGGAAGGGACGCGGCTGTTCACCCGCGTGGGCCACCTCGACTTCCCGGCAGCCGATCTCGCACCCGTGACCCGACTGCTCGACGGCCAGGTCCGCACGGCCGGCGACCTGGGCCTCGCTCTCGCCGGGCGGCTGCTGCGGGCGGGCGTGCTGGTGCCCGCGGACCGGTGATCCCGCCGGGACGCTTCTTCTGCGCCGACGCCGCCCGGGCGCGTGGCGACGCGTTCGTGGGCACCGCTCCGTACGGCTCCGTCTGGGTCCTCATCGAGTACCGGCGCAGCTGGCCCGCCAACGGTTTCGACGGCCTCGACCTCGATCCGGCGACCAAGGCGCTCGTGTTCCGCGCAGCCAGGGAGAGCCGGGCCCGGGTGCTTCTGGTCAGGCGGCACGGGCGCCGCCGGTCCGAGGGGAGCGGCCGTTGGGCGGTGCTGCGCCACGAGAGCTCCGGCGCTCTGCGCCAGCAGTGGGGCACCTGGGACCGCGACCAGGACCTGGCGCGGATCGTGACAGCTCTGGACTCCCCGGGGGAGCTGGGCGGGGCCCCGGTCGTCCTCGTCTGCGCCCACGGTATGCACGACGCCTGCTGTGCCGTGCGCGGGCGGCCCGTGGGCCGGGTGCTCAGTGCGTGCTGGCCCGACCTGGTGTGGGAGTGCACGCACGTGGGCGGTGACAGGTTCGCGGCCAATGTCGTCGTCGTACCCGACGGGGTCTACTACGGCGGTCTCGACGCCCTGTCGTCGGTCGCCGTGGTCGAGGAGCACCTGGCCGGCCGTATCCGTGCCGAGTATCTGCGGGGCTACACCACCCTCTATCCGCCGCAGCAGGCGGCGGTGGCCGCGGTGCTCGGGCGCTTCGGCCCGGCAGGCAGGCACGATTACGCGATCACCGGAACGGTCCGTGAAGGAGACGGCTGGCGCATCCGCGTCAGCGGCCGTCCGCCCCGTGCGAGAGTGCTCGACGTCGAGGTGCTGGCCCGGCGCACCCCGGCGCACCGGCTGACCTGCCGCGGACCGGCCGGGAGTTCCGCCGTCGTCTACGAGGTGACGTCGATCCGCGACGGCTGAGGATACGTCCGCACGACTCACGCGGTACGGGCGTGCACGCTGACGGCGTAACCGCAGCCCGGTACGTAGGGATCGCCGCTCCAGGTGGCGTAGCGCTGCCGCAGGGTCAGTCCGGCGTGGGCACACCACCGGTCGAAGTCCGCGAGGCCGAAGGGCGCTTTCGGCAGTGGCAGGTGGGCGGCGTCCAGCCCCATGCCCGTGACCAGCAGGCCGCCGGGCCGCAGCGCGGCGGACAACTGCCCGAGGACGGCCGCCTCGGTGCCGGGGGCCAGGAGGGGGATGACGTTCCCGGCCGCGAGCGCCAGGTCGAAGTCGGGTTCCAGGCCGAGGGTGTCCAGCCGGGCCAGGTCCCCGAGGAGCCACTCCTGTGCGGGGGCGTCGCGGCGGGCGACGGCGAGCATCGAGGGGTCGACGTCCACACCGGTGCAGTGGTGGCCCAGCTCCGCGAGCCGGATCGCGATCCGCCCGGTGCCGCAGCCGGCGTCGAGCACCCGGGCGCCGGGCTCCACCGACGCGGCGCAGAAGGTGGCCTCGCCGTGGATGTCGTGCCCGGATGCGGCGAGCCGTGCGAATCGCCGGGCGTAGCCTTCCCCGGCCTGTCCGCCGGTCAGTTCCGCCCAGCGGTCCCGGTTCCCGGTCATGTCCACGCGCCTTCCCGTCAGCCGCCCCGTCGAGCAGCATAGATGCCGGTGCGCCGCGCCATTCGCGTACGGAGAGGCGCGCGGCGGTCCGCGGTCCTGAAGACGCGGCCCGGATGCTCAATCGGCCGCACCCAGCGCTGTCTTCACCAGGGCCCGCACCTGGCGCACGATGTCCGAGCGGTTGCGCTCGAAGTCCGGGTCGGTGACACCGCCCGTCCTCGGGTCCGTGTTCTGCGCGCCGAACCGCAGGACCGGGGTGTGCAGATGGCCACCTGGCAGCTTCGGCAGCCCCATCCGGTCGCGCAGCAGGGTGGCCCGGTAGGCGATCTCGTTGGAGAGGTAGTCGCCGCCGTCGCCGGCCCGCGACGCCGAGCCGGCGGTGGGCCCGTCCGGCCTGGTCACCGGCTGGGTGCCGCCCGCCGGGATCTCGGTGACCTGGGTGTTGTCGTACACCGGGAAGCGGCCCGTGTCCGCTTCGGTGAGCTGACGGTACGGGAGGGTGGTGGAGGTCCACTGCGGCTGCGAGTGGGGGTGGGTGACGGGCACGGTGCCGGTGCGCGCCACGTTCTCGTTGTCGGGGAAGCCGCCACGCCAGGCGCCGTTGGTGCGCTCCACGTCGAAACGCCCCTGGCGGCCCTGGCTGATGGTGGTGAACAGGTCCAGGTGCGGCAGGTGCCGGGCGAGGACCCGCTCGACGGTCCCCTCGGCGAAGTCCGTCCAGCGCACCGGGAAGACCACGGCCTCCACCCGGGCCGGCCCCTTAGCGGTCCGCACCAAGGTGCCGTCCAGGGCGAGCGCGCTCGCGCCGGAGGGATTCCCGATCCGGACGTCCCGGTCCAGGGTGAACGGATCGAAGCCGGTGACGAGGACCCGCTGCACCTGGCGGCCCGGATGGCGGATGTCGTCCTGGCCGCGCGAGGAGGTCTCCAGAGCGGCGTGCAGGGCCGTGCGCTGCCGGTCGTCCAGGCCGAACCGGGGCGTCCACTCCCGAAGTTCACGGCCGAGGGCGATTCGGGCCCAGTACAAGGGGCGGTCATCGCCCCGGCCGAGGGCGGCCGTGGCGGGTCCGCGGCCCTGGGCGCGGTCCACGGCTCGCTGCCACAGCGCCGAGGCGTGGCGGGTCACCGTCCGCTGTGCCTGCGCGTAGCTGCGGGAGCCCTCCAGCGCGTGGGCGAAGCGCGGGGCCAGGGCGTCGAACCCGCTGCGCCGCAGGATCTCCCGCGGAACGGCCCGATCCAGGCGCTGCTCCTCGACGGTGGGCTGCGCGGTGCTGCGGGCGGTGTCGGTGGAGGACGCCGCGGCAGGGAGGGTGGAGGCGGCGAGGACGAGCAGGAGTGTCACGCCGCCCAGACCGAGCCGGGTGATTGCAGGGAGCTGGTGCCTCACGTGGACCCTTTCGAAAGAACGGTTGGTTCCGCAGTATCCCGGCACTGCCGGAGGCGGCACCATGGGGCATGAACCCGGTCGGCTCGCGGCGGGCGAGGGCGGCGTACCGGCACATCGGTGTGCTTGATCCCGTGCCGACGACACCTCCAGGCCTGGGTGTCAGTCTGCCGCGTCACGCACCCGTACTCGCGCGAGCGGCAGGGGTGGCAGCCCTGCGCAACGACAGGGCGAAGGCGCAGGCGCAGACGGTGAGGACGACGATCGGCGGAGGGGGGAGCAGGAGGAGCGCTGTCGCCAGGACGGCCAGGGAGACCGCCAGGGCGATCCATCCGAAGGCGGTGCGGCGCTGGACGAGAACGGGGGCGTGGCGGACGGCGGCGAGGATGAGCAGGCCGCAGGTGATGCTGAAGAACGCCATGGCGATGCTCATGCCGTTGAAGACATCGAGGACGGTGCGCTCCAGGCCCAGCAGGACGAGCGTGGACTCCCGCATGGCCCTCTCGGCCGCACTCCGCTCCGGCGTCCGGGCGGCCGACGCCGCGACGGCGGAGAGGGCGAGGTGGCCGAGCCCCAGCAGGACGAATCCGTAGGCGCCCACCTTGAAGGGCCGCACGGAATCGGCCGGGGGCAGGGGGTGGGATGTGACCGCGCTGTTCATGGCTGCTCCTGGATGTCGACGGGTGAGGGCGGGGTCGGGACCGGACCGGACGGGGGCTGCCAGCCGAGGACCGTGTCCAGAGCCCTCGACGTGACCCCCCACGGCGTGGCCCGTACGGCCAGATTCCGGCCGGCCACGGCGAGGGGGTGGGCGAGCCGGGCGACTTCACCGACGCGTCGGGAGCGGCGGCTGATACGGGTGGTGCGCCGGACTCTGGCCCTCGTGTAGGCGGCGAGCGCGGCCGGTACGTCGGCGTCGCCGGCGAGGACGTGCGCCATGACGACCGCGTCCTCGATGGCCTGGCAGCCGCCCTGGCCCATGTTGGGTGTCATCGCGTGGGCGGCGTCACCGAGCAGGGCCACCCGGCCGGAGTGGAACCGGGGCAGGGGCGAGGCCAGCTCGTGAAAGTCGTGGTGGAGTATGCCGACGGGGTCGGGGTCGTGCTGGCCGAGCCGGTCCAGCAGCGCGGGTATCGGATCGTGCCACGCGCCGAAGCGCCGGGTCAGCTCCGCGTGGTGGTCGGCCGGCTTCGTACCGGGACCGGTGACAGCGGTGGCGTAGAGGTAGATCCGGCCGTCGACGAGGGGGACGATGCCGAACCGCTCCCCCCGGCCCCAGGTCTCGGCCGCCGACCGGACAGGCAGGCCGGCGCCGGACAACACCGCCCGCCACCCGGCCTCACCGGCGTGACGCAGACCGGGGTGCCGGGGGAAGAGCTGCCCACGCAGGACGCTGCGCATGCCGTCGGCCGCCACGACGACGTCGGCGCGCAGGTCGCCCGCCGACGTACGCACGACCGCCGAGCCCCCGGCGTCGTCCACTCCGGTCACCGATACGCCCAGGCGTACGACGCCGGGCGGCAGCGCGGCGGCGAGGGTGTCGATCAGGAAGCCTCGGTGCACGGCGCGGGCGGGGGGCCCGTAGCGGGCGGACGCGGCACCGGTGCCGGTTCGGCTCAGCCACGCGCCGTCGGGGGTACGCAGCCCGACCGGACCGGGCAGGGCGTGACCCGCCCACCTCTCGGGACCCAGGCCGATCGAGTCCAGGGCGCGCAGGGCGTTGGGGGCGAGCACGATGCCGGCGCCGATACCCGTGAGGACGGGTGCCCGTTCACACACGGTCACGCGCCATCCGCGGCGGCTCAGGGCCACCGCCGCGGCCAGGCCCCCGATACCGCCTCCGGCTACGACACCATGACGAACACTCATGCCGGCCGCCTCCCTCACACTCGTCACCGACGCACCCTCTACATCCGTAGAGGGCGATGCTGCGCACTCTACACCTATAGAGTGTGGGTGTGTCCCTCCCTGATCGCCGAGACCTGATCGCCGACGCCGCCATCGGCACGGTGGCCTCCGCCGGCCTGCGTGGCCTGACCCATCGCGCGGTCGACACCGCTGCGGGGCTGCCGGCCGGCAGCACGTCGTACTACTTCCGCACGCGGAGCGCTCTGATCAGCGCCTGCTACCTCCGGCTCGCACAACTACTGGTCACCGACGTGGACCGATGGGAGACGGAGCACGGAGTTCCGGACGCGGACTCCGCCGCGGAGGGACTGGCCACGCTGCTGCACCACTGGCTGACCGTGGCGCGGGACCGCCAACTCGCCCGCTTCGAGCTCAGCCTGGAGGCGACCCGGCGTCCGGAGCTGCGCGCCGACCTGGAGACCGCCGGCCTCGCCGCCCGGTCCAGGGCCGCCACCCTGCTGGCGGCGCTCGGCGCCCCCCGCCCGGCACAGGCGGCCGACCTGCTCGTCGCCTGGACCGACGGCGTGCTGTACGACCGGCTCGCCGGCGCACCGGCCGCGAGCCGCCCGGTACCCGACGTGACCGAACTGACCCCGGTCGTCCGGCGGATGCTCACCGCCGCGCTCTCCGCCTGACACGCGAGGACTCGCCCTCAGCGGCCCCTCGGCCCCGGCCGTAGAAACGGCATCCACGCGTCAGCGGCACCTGGGCGCCGGCGGCAACCCATGTGTTCCGAGGCGGGTGCGCCAGCTCGCTTCGGGGCGGGTCGGGGCGGCTCGCCTCAGGAGCAGGCCGGGCACAAGCCGCGGTAGGTGATCTCCACCGAGCCGACGGCGAACCCGAACCGCTCGGCCTCGGGCAGGTCGCCGAGGGCGTTGCCGGCCGGGTGGACGTCGCGGACCGTGCCGCAGCCGGAGCACACCAGGTGCTGATGGGGGCGGCGCGCGTTCGGGTCGTAGCGCTTGGCGCGGCCGATGGTGGAGACCTCCAGCACCTCGCCGAGCACGACGAGTTCCCCCAGCGTGTTGTAGACGGTCGCGCGGGATATCTCCGGCAGCCGCTCGGCGGCCCGCACATGCACCTCGTCGGCCGTCAGGTGCACGTGGTCGCCGTCGAGGACCTCCGCGACGACACGCCGCTGTGAGGTCAGCCGCCAGCCACGGCCCCGCAGCCGCTGGAGAAGGTCGCTCATCTCGTTTCACCTGCTCCGGTTCGCGGAGGGACGCGGTCCACGGAGAGATCCGACGACGCGATACCCCGGTCGTTATGTTTTTAGTGCACTTCTTGACTTGGACGAAGTCCATCGTAGGATCGATCCCGGCGACATCCAAGAGACAGGAAGACTCCGGTACGGCAGCAGAGGCATGCGACGGGACACCGCCGGTAACACCGGGCGGCGCCGTCCGTCGGCCGAGCACCGTCCTCGCCGCATCGCCCGGGACCGTCCGGTCCGGTGATCAGCGAGGCGTTCGTGCGGCCCGCGGCGAGGTCCTGGCTCACAGCGTGCCCCTTCTGCACGGCTCGAATCCTCCTCCCCCGTTCAGCGCCCCCACGACCCACCGGGGCCGGAAGGATCACCCATGACCGAGAACCACGAGTCGCACGTCTTCGACCCCGTCGTCCCGGATTCGCCCGAGACGGCCATCCCGGAGGTGCCCGAGGCGCAGGCGGCCGGCTGCCCCGTGGCCCACGGCCGCGCGCCGCACCCCACTCAGGGCGGGGGGAACCGCCAGTGGTGGCCGGACCGCCTCAACCTGAGGATCCTCGCCAAGAACCCCGCCGTGGCGAACCCGCTCGGTGCGGACTTCGACTACGCGGCCGCGTTCCAGGCACTCGACCTGCCCGCGGTGAAGCGGGACATCGCCGAGGTGCTCACCACCTCGCAGGACTGGTGGCCCGCCGACTTCGGCAACTACGGGCCGCTGATGATCCGGATGGCCTGGCACAGCGCCGGCACCTACCGCATCAGCGACGGCCGCGGCGGCGCGGGCGCCGGTCAGCAGCGCTTCGCCCCGCTGAACAGCTGGCCGGACAACGGCAACCTGGACAAGGCCCGCCGGCTGCTGTGGCCGGTCAAGAAGAAGTACGGCCAGGCGCTGTCCTGGGCCGACCTGCTGATCCTCACCGGCAATGTCGCCCTGGAGACCATGGGCCTGAAGACCTTCGGCTTCGCCGGTGGCCGCGAGGACGTCTGGGAGTCGGAGGAGGACGTCTACTGGGGCCCGGAGACCACCTGGCTCGACGACGAGCGCTACACCGGCGACCGTGAGCTGGAGAGCCCGCTCGGCGCGGTCCAGATGGGCCTGATCTACGTCAACCCCGAAGGCCCCAACGGCAACCCGGACCCGATCGCGGCCGCCCGCGACATCCGCGAGACCTTCCGCCGGATGGCGATGAACGACGAGGAGACCGTCGCCCTCATCGCCGGTGGCCACACCTTCGGCAAGGCGCACGGCGCCGGCCCGGCCGAGAGCGTCGGCGCGGACCCCGAGGGCGCCCCGCTGGAGGAGCAGGGCCTGGGCTGGCGCAGCTCGTACAGGTCGGGCAAGGGCGGGGACGCCATCACCAGCGGTCTGGAGGTGACCTGGACCAGCACCCCGACCACGTGGGGCAACGAGTTCTTCCACAACCTCTTCGCCTACGAGTACGAGCTGACCGAGTCCCCGGCCGGTGCGAAGCAGTGGATCGCCAAGGACGCGGAGGCGACCATCCCGCACGCGCACGACGCGTCGAAGAAGCAGAAGCCGCAGATGCTCACCACCGACCTGTCGCTGCGCTTCGACCCGGCGTACGAGCGGATCTCGCGCCGCTTCCACGAGAACCCGGAGGAGTTCGCGGACGCCTTCGCGCGTGCCTGGTACAAGCTGACGCACCGCGACCTCGGCCCGATCCAGCGCTACCTGGGCCCCGAGGTCCCCTCGGAGGTGCTGCTGTGGCAGGATCCGCTGCCCGCGCGCACCGGTGAGCCGCTGGACGCCGCGGAGATCTCCGCGCTCAAGGAGCAGGTGCTGGCCACCGACCTGACGGTGGCGCAGCTGGTCTCGGCCGCCTGGGCCTCGGCCGCGTCCTTCCGCGGCAGCGACAAGCGCGGCGGCGCCAACGGCGCCCGGGTCCGGCTGGAGCCGCAGCGCGGCTGGGAGGCGAATGACCCTGATGAGCTGGCCCAGGTCCTGCGCGCCCTGGAAGGCATCCAGGACTCCTTCAACGCCAAGGGCGGCACGCAGGTCTCGCTGGCCGACCTGATCGTCCTCGCGGGCGGCGCGGCCGTCGAGCAGGCGGCCGAGGACGCCGGCGTCGAGGTACAGGTGCCGTTCACCGGGGGCCGGGTCGACGCCACGCAGGACCAGACGGACATCGAGTCCTTCGCCGCCCTGGAGCCCACGTACGACGGCTTCCGCAACTACACCGGCAAGGGCAGCCGCCTGCCCGCCGAGTACCTGCTCCTCGACCGGGCCAACCTGCTGACGCTGAGCGCTCCGGAGACCACCGTCCTGGTGGGCGGTCTGCGCGTGCTGGGCGCCAACAGCGGCGGCTCGAAGCACGGCGTCCTCACCGACCGCCCGGGCACGCTGACCAACGACTTCTTCGTGAACCTGCTCGACCTGGGCATCACCTGGAAGTCGACGTCGTCGGCGCAGGACGAGTTCGAGGCCCGCGACGCGGCGGGGCAGGTCCGGTGGACCGGCACCCGCGCCGACCTGGTCTTCGGCTCCAACTCCGAACTCCGGGCGCTCGCCGAGGTCTACGCGAGCGACGACGCGCGGGAGAAGTTCGTGACGGACTTCGTCGCCGCCTGGACCAAGGTCATGAACCTGGACCGCTTCGACCTGATCTGACCTGACCGCGCCGGGCCGTCCGCTCCACCGGTCACCGGCTCACTCCGGCTGTGGGGTCGGTGCGTGTGCGCACCGACCCCACAGCTTTCGAGCCGGCGATACCCGGCGTCAGGCGACGTCCCGGGCCACGGTCGCCGGCCGGAGCGGCCCTCGCCTACCGCCGGGCGGCCCGGCTCCGGATCATGACGTGACCGTTGAGGGCCGCGGCAGGAAGCCTGTTCCGTGGAAGTAGGCCAGGTAGCGGTCCAGGGTCTCGTCGGTCAGCTGGGGCAGGTGAACCCCCAGGTCGGCCGCCGCCTTGGCCGTCCGGGTGGAGTCGAAGCGCCGGTGGTCCGTCGCCGCCTGCCGGCTCTGGTCCTCGCCGCCGAGGAACAGCTGGGCCGCGTTGTCGTGCTGTGCGGCCACCCGCGCCTGCCAGTCGGCCGCGGTGACGGTCCGCAGCTCGTGGCCGAGCCGGGCGGCCGCCTCGAAGACGCGGTCCAGGCCCGGTGCGTCCGGATTGGTGAGGTGATACGTCTCCGGGCCCCTCCGGCCGGAGGTGGAGAAGGCCACGATCGCCGCACTGACGTAGTCCACGGGCACCCAGTCGGTCGACCCGTGCGGCAGGTCCGGTACCGCCTTCGCCTGGAGGCAGCCCTTGATGAGCTGCCACAGCAGGTCGCGGTCCTGGCAGGCCCCGGTGGTGGTGTCCCCGCTGATGCGGCCGGGCCGGTGGACGGTGACGGGCAGGCCGCGTTCGCGGGCCAGCGCGACGAGCCCCTCCGCGACCCATTTGCTCTGCGCGTATCCGTCGGGCAGTGCGGTCGCGGGACCCGTCGGGGTCGTCTCCGTGATGGTGGCCGGCCCGAGGTCCGGTGAGGGGGCGTGGACGCTGGTCGTGGAGACGTAGTGCATCCCGGGTGAGGCGGAGTCGGCGAGCAGGCGCAGCAGTTCCTCGGTGCCCACCACGTTCGGGGCGCGCAGATCACCGTAGGCGGCGGCGAAGTTGACCCGTGCGCCGTTGTGCAGAACCGGGCCGAGACGGCGGGCCAGGGCGGCCCGGGCATCGGGTGACAGTCCGAGGCCGGGGGCGGCGAGGTCGCCGGGGACGGGGCGGATCAGTTCCGCGTACCGGGGGTGCCAGAGGCCGTAGTGCTCCAGGTTGGCCCGCAGCCGGTGCGCCGCGTCGCGCTCGTTCTCGGCTCGTACGAGACAGTCGACCGGACCGTCGGTGACCTCGATGAGGTCGCGCAGGAGGAACGCGCCGAGGAAGCCGGAGGCACCGGTGAGCAGGGGGCGCAGGGACGGGCGAAGGGGCCGGCTGCGGGTGGGCGCGGGCACCGGGGCCGCGGGGACCGAGGTGCCGTCCGGGATGTCCCGGGCGGTGCCCTGGATGTCCGCGGCCAGCCGGACCTCGGAGGTGAGGTCCGGGGCGAGGATGTGCTCCGCGTCCCGCTCCCCCGCGATGTGCCCCAGGAGCCTGTCGATGCCCTCGACGGTGGGCGCCGCGAACAGGTCCCGCAGGGAGGGGCGTTGGCCGCAGCGCTCCCCGATCCGCTGGGCGAGGGTCACGGCGAGCAGCGAGTGGCCGCCCAGGGCGAAGAAGTCGTCCGAAACCCCGACCTGGGGCACACCGAGCGTCTCGGCGAAGACCTCGCACAGCGCGCGTTCGCGGTCGGTGCGGGGCGCGCGGCTCCCGGTCGGAGCGGTCACCTCGGGTGCGGGCAGGGCGCGCCGGTCGGTCTTGCCGTTGGGGGTGACGGGCAGGGCGGCGAGCCGTACGAAGGCGGCGGGGATCATATGGCTGGGCAGGGTGGTGGCGAGGTGGGCGCGCGTCCCGGCCTCGTCCGGGAACGCCGCCCCGTCCGCGGGTACGGTGTACGCGACCAGGCGTCGGTCGCCCGGCCGGTCCTCGCGGACGACGGCGCAGGCCGCTGCCACCCCGGGCAGGGCGGTGAGGGCGGCCTCGATCTCTCCGAGTTCGATGCGGAAGCCGCGGAGTTTGACCTGGTCGTCGACGCGGGAGACGTAGACGAGTTCCCCCTCGGCCGTCCAGCGCACCAGGTCCCCGGTGCGGTACATCCGGCCCCCCGTCCGGTCGAACGGGTCGGCGACGAACCGCGACGCGGTCAGGGCGGCCCGGCCGTGGTAGCCGCGGGCCACTCCGGCACCGGACACGTACAGCTCGCCGACGACGCCGGGCGGCACCGGCGCCAGCCGGTCGTCCAGGACATGGATACGGGTGCCGTCGACGGGGACGCCAATGGGCACGGTGCGGTCGGGGGCGAGTGGCCCCTCCGCGTACTGGAAGGCGCTCATGGTGGCGCAGACCGTGGTCTCCGTGGGGCCGTAGGCGTTCACGAGGAACCGGTCCCGTGCCCAGGAGCGCACCAGGGCCGGCGTGCACGCCTCACCGGCGAGGACGATCGTAGTCCCGGTGGGCAGCGAGCCGGGCGGCATCACGGCGAGGGCGGCGGGCGGCAGGGTCAGGTGGGTGATGCCCCGATCGCGGACCAGGGCGGCGAGGGTCGGGCCGGGCAGCAGGGCGTCGCGCTCGTCGATCTCCAGGCAGGCCCCGGAGAGCAGCCCCATGCACAGCTCCCAGAACGCCGCGTCGAAGCTGACGGAGGCCATGTGCAGCACCCGGCTGCCCGGGGTGACGCGCAGCCGCTCGCTCTGGCTCCTGGCCATGGCGCCCGCGCCCCGATGGGTGACCACGACGCCCTTGGGGCGGCCGGTGGAGCCGGAGGTGTAGATGACGTAGGCCGGGTGCGCCGGGAGCGGGGGCCGGATCGGGGCGGCCGGGGCGGTGCTGTCCGCGAGGCCGGCGATGTGCAGGTACGGCACCGGTGACGCGGGGAGCCGGCGGTGGATGGCGGGGGTGGTGAGGAGCAGGCGCGGCCGGGCGTCGTCGAGCATGTAGGACAGGCGCTGGGCCGGGTAGTCGGGGTCGAGCGGCACGTAGGCCGCCCCGCTCCTGAGGATGCCGAGGAGGGCCACGACGAGTTCGTGGGTGCGGGGCAGGGCGACCGCCACCCGGTCGTCGGGGCCGATGCCCCGTGCGGCGAGGTGGTGGGCGAGGGCGTCGGCGCGGGCGTCGAGTTCGGCGTAGGTGAGGGTGGTGTCCGCGTCGCGGACCGCGGGGGCGTCGGGGGTGCGCCGGACCCACTGCCCGAAGAGCTCGGGGACCGTGGAGGCCGGCGCGTCCTGGTCCGGGCCGGTGCCCCAGGCGGTGAGACGGGTGCGCTCGGCGCTGGTGAGCACGTCGTAGTCACGCAGCGGACGGTCGGGGTCGGCGGAGACGGCGCCCAGCAGCAGGGTGAGCCGTTCGGTGAGGTCGCGGACCGTGGCCGGGTCGAAGAGTTCCCTGGCGTAGTCGACCGCTCCCCGCATACCGCTCGGCGCGCCGCCGCCTTCGTCGTGCGTCTCGGTGAAGGTGAACGACAGGTCGAACTTGGCCACCCCGGGGTCGGCCTCCACACCGGTGACGGTGAGGCCGGGCAGGTCGAGGGGTGCGGCAGGGGTGTGGTTCTGCAGGATGAGCATGGTCTGGAAGAGCGGGTGGTGGTTCTGCGAGCGCGTGGGGTTGAGCAGTTCGACCAGGCGCTCGAAGGGGACGTCCTGGTGTGCGTACGCGGAGAGGTCGAACTCCTTGACCCGGTCCAGGAGTTCGAGGAAGGTCGGGTCGCCGGTCAGGTCCGTGCGCAGGACCAGCGTGTTCACGAAGAAGCCGACGAGGTCGGAGGCGGCCTCGTCGGTGCGTCCGGCGACGGCCGTGCCCAGCGGGATGTCGTCGCCGGCGCCGTGCCGGGAGAGCACGAGGGACAGGGCGGCCTGGAGCACCATGAAGACGCTGCATCCGGTGGCGCGGGCGAGGCCGGTGACCTGTCGGGCGGTGGTGGGGTCGAGGGTGAAGTGGTGGGTGGCGCCGGTGTGCCGGGGCACGGCGGGCCGCGGCCGGTCCCACGGCAGCTCGATCATCTCGGGCAGCCCGTCCAGCGCGCGCTTCCAGTGGACGAGTTGGCGGGACACGACGCTTTCGGGGTCGTGCTCGTCGCCGAGCAGGCGGCGCTGCCAGAGGGTGTGGTCGGCGTAGTCGACGGGCAGTTCGCTCCAGGCGGGCGGTTCGGCGCGAGTGCGGGCCCGGTAGGCGGTGCCGAGGTCCCGGGTGAGAGGTGCCAGGGACGAGCCGTCGGCGGCGATGTGGTGGATCACCAGGACCAGGACGTGGACGCCGTCGGCCAGGCGCAGCAGGGTCGCCCGGAGCGGGAGCTGGTGCTCGATGTCGATCGGCTCGGTCGCGGCGGCCCCGATCCGGTCGGCGGCCTCGTTCGGCTCGACGGCTTCGAGGACGAACGGCAGGCGGACGTCGTCGGGCGCGGTGATGTGCTGGCGCGGCCCCTGACCGCCCTCGGGGAAGACGGTGCGCAGGGCGGCGTGCCGGGTGACGACGTCGAGCAGGGCCTGACGCAGGGCTTCAGTGTCGAGGGGCCCGTCGACGCGTGCGGCGAAGGGGATGTTGTACGTGGCGGAGGGGCCCTCCAGCCGGTGGAGGAACCACAGGCGCTGCTGGGCGTACGAGAGCGGGAGCGCGGCGGGGCGCTCCTGCGGGACGAGGGCGGGACGCGCCGGGCGGTCCGCCTCCTCCAGGGCGGCGGCGAGCGTGGCGACGGTGGGGTTCTCGAACAGGGTACGGATCTCGGTCTCGGTGTTCAGGGCGGTGCGCACGTGGCCCACCAGGCGGGTGGCGAGCAGGGAGTGGCCGCCCAGGGCGAAGAAGTTGTCGTCGACGGAGACCCGGGCCACGCCGAGCACGTCGGCGAAGAGCCCGGCGAGGATCTCCTCACGGGCGCCGCGCGGCGCCCGGCCCGGTGCGCCGGGCGAGGTGGCGGGCGCGGGCAGGGCGGCCCGGTCGAGTTTGCCGTTGGGGGTCATCGGCAGGACGTCGAGCGGCTGGATGGCGGCCGGCACCAGGTAGGCGGGCAGCCGGCGGCCGAGGTGGGCGGTGAGCAGGTCCGGGTCCGGGGTGTGTCCGGGTGTGGGGACGACGTAGGCGGTGAGGGTGCGGTCGCCGGGCAGGTCCTCGCGGACCAGGACGCAGGCGGCGCGCACGGAGGGGTCGGTGAGGAGGGCCGCCTCGATCTCCGCGGGTTCGATGCGGTGACCGCGGAGTTTGACCTGCTGGTCGGCTCGGGCCACGTAGTGCAGGGTCCCGTCGGCGTCCCGGCGCACGAGGTCACCGGTGCGGTACATGCGCTCCCCGGTCCCGGCGAACGGGTCGGCGACGAACCGGGTGGCGGTGAGGCCGGGGCGTCCCAGGTAGCCGCGCGCGACCCCGGGCCCCGCGACGTACAGCTCGCCCTCGGCACCGGGTGGCACGGGCCTCATCCCCGCGTCCAGGACGTAGGCGCGCGTGCCGTCGAGCGGTCGGCCGATCGGGGGCACTCCTGCGGACGCGCCCTCGGAGGGGACGCGGTGGAGGGTGGCGAAGGTGGTGGTCTCGGTGGGCCCGTAGACGTTGAGGACTGCGGTGGCGGGGTGGGCGGCGGCGAGCCGCTGGAGGACTCCGGGCGCGGCGGCCTCTCCCCCGGCGGCGACCAGGCGGAGCAGGCCGAGGGCACCGGGGTCGGTCTCGGCGATGACGTTGAACAGGGCCGTCGTCAGGAACGCCGCCGTCACACCGTGCCGGGTCGCCAGGTCCCGGAGCACGGCGGGCTGCAGGACCCCGGCGGGGGCCACGACCACCCGGCCGCCGTTCAGCAGGGGGGCCCAGATCTCGAAGGTGGAGGCGTCGAAGACGTACGCCGAGTGCAGCAGGACGGCGTCGGACGCCCCGTCCCCCCAGGTCCGGTCGGCGGTGAGGGCGGTGATGTCGGCGTGGGTGACGCCGACGCCCTTGGGCAGGCCGGTGGAGCCGGAGGTGAACATCACGTACGCGAGCCGGGCGCCACCGGTGGAGGCGGGGAGGGCTCCGGGGGCGGCCGGTCCTCCCTGCCGGACCCGGCCCGCGGCGTCGACGGTCAGCACGGCCACATCGGGCCCCAGTCGCCGCACCCAGTCGTTGTCGCGGGTGGCCTCGTCGACGATCACGGCACGCAGGGCGGCCACCTCGGCGACCCGGCTGAGCCGCTCGGCGGGCCAGGCCGGATCGAGGGGCACGTAGGCGGCGCCCGCGCGCAGGGCCGCGAGGGAGGCGGTGACCAGGGCGGTCGAGCGTCCCAGGAGGATGCCGACGCCCTCCTCGGCGCCGATCCCGTGGCCGGCCAGGGCGCCCGCCAACCCTTCCGAGAGCGACTGGAGTTGTCGGTACGTCAACTCCTCGCCGGCGCCGCAGACCGCCACCGCGTCCGGGTGGCGGGCGGCCAGCCGGGCGAGGGCGTCCGGGACACCCACGTCCGTCGCGCCTTCGGGGAGTGCGGCGCCACGCCCCTGGGCGAGCAGCGTGTCGCGCTCGCCGTCCAGGAGTACGGAGACGGCCTCGGCGCGGTGGTCGAGCCCCTGCGCCATCACGGTCAGCAGGCGCCGCATGCGGGCGACCGTGCGGGCCACCTCGTCGCGGTCCAGGGCGGCGGCCCGGAATCCGAAGGTGATCCGCAGCGCGTCGCCCGGAGCGATGGTGAGGGTGAGCGGGTAGTGGGCCGCGTCGGTGCCGCTGAACCCGGTGACGCTGAGGCCGGGCAGTTGCCGCTGCGCGGTGCGCAGGGCCTCGGCGTCCATCGGATAGTTCTCGAACACGGCGAGGGTGTCGAAGAGTTCGTCCAGTCCGGTGACGCCGCGTATCTCGGTCAGTCCGACGTACTGGCTGCCGAGAAGGCGGCCCTGCTCCTCCTGGAGCCGGGTCAGGAGCGCGGCCAGGGTCTCACCCGGTACCGGGCGGAGCCGCACCGGCACGGTGTTGATGAACAGGCCGACCATCGACTCGATCCCGGGCACCTCCGGCGGGCGGCCGGAGACGGTGGTGCCGAAGACCACGTCGGGCCGTCCGGTGAGACGGGCGAGCAGCAGGCCCCAGGCGCCCTGGACCAGGGTGTTGAGGGTGAGCCGGTGGGCGCGGGCGCTCTCGCGGAGCCGGTGCGTCGTGGCCTCGTCCAGGTCGAGCACGAGGGTCTCGGGGAGTTCACCGGAGCCCGGCACGTCCGCGGTGGGGCGCCCGGCCAGCAGCGTGGGCGCCTCGATCCCGTCCAGGGCGGTGCGCCAGGCGTCCAGGGCAGCTCCGCGGTCCTGCTGGGCCAGCCAGGCGAGGTAGGTGCGGTAGGGGGCGACCCGGGGCAGGGAGCTGTCGTCGCCGCCCCGCGCGTACAGCTCGAAGAGTTCGCGTACGAGCAGGGGCATCGACCAGCCGTCGAGCAGGATGTGATGACTCGTCATGACCAGCCGGTGCTGCTGCGGTCCGGTGTGCACGAGGGTGAACCGCATCAGCGGCGGGGTGGTGAGGTCGAAGCGGCGGGTGCGGTCGGCGGCGAGGAACGCGGCGAGCCGCTCCGGTGCCGTGCCCGTGCCGTCCGCCACGGTCAGGTCGAGCTCCTCCAGCGGCACCGGCACCTCGGCGGCGACGGCCTGCACCGGCTCCTCCAGGTCCTCGTGGAGGAAGCCGGCCCGCAGGTTGGGGTGGCGGCGCAGCAGACCGCCGACGGCGGCGTGCAGCGCCGGGACGCTGACGGTGCCTTCGAGGTCGAAGACGAACTGCGCGGTGTAGACGTCCACGGCGTGGGAGTCGTACAGCGCGTGGAAGAGCATGCCCGCCTGCAACGGCGTCAGCGGTAGTACGTCCTCCAGTTGGAACCCGGTCACTTGCGTCCACCCCACTTGTTCTGCAGTCGGTCGATCTGGGCCTGGTTGAGCGAGACCAGCGGAAGGTCGGACGGCGTGTAACCGCCCGCGTCAGGTCGTTCGGCGTGTTCGGCGATGGCGCGCAGGGCGCGGATGAAGGTGTCGGACAGGATCTCCACGTCGGCCTCCTTGAGCAGGTCGGCGGGCCAGGTCCAGCGGATCACCAGGCGGGGGCCCTCCGGCAGGTCCTCGGTGTGCGCGTTGATGTCGAGGACGTGGTGGACGGGCATGTCCGGGTCCTGGCTGCGCGGTCCGCCGCCGTCGAGCAGGACCTCCCAGTCGGTGCCCGGGTCCCCGTTCGCGTCGGCCGCCCTGGACGGAGCGGCGTACCGGCCCAGGTAGTTGAAGCCGATCTGGGGCTGCGGCGCGGCGGCGAGGCGGGGGCGGGTGGCCGGGTTGAGGTGGCGCAGCATTCCGTAGCCGACGCCGTGGTCGGGGACGGTCCGCAGCTGTTCCTTGACGCGTTTGAGGGCGCGTTCCACCAGGGCGGCGTCGAAGTTCCCCGGCTGGCGGGCGTCGACGGGTCCGGGGTCGAGCCGGACCGGATAGAGACTGGTGAACCAGCCGACCGTGCGGGACAGGTCGACGTGGTCGGCGATCTGCTCGCGTCCGTGCCCCTCCAGATCGAGGAGCAGGCCGCTCTCCCCCGTCCGGTCACCGGCCCGTTGCGCCCGCCAGGAGCTGACGGCGAGGGCGAGGCCGGTGAGCAGGACGTCGTCCACCCCGGCGTGGAAGGCGGTGGGGACGGTGGTGAGCAGGGGCTTCGTCCAGGTGGCGGGGAGACGGGCGGTCAGGGTGCGGGTGCGGTCGGCGGTGTCCAGGTGCGGGTCGAGCGGCCGGTACCCGAGCTGGGGGTCGGGGGTGCTCAGCGCCGTCTCCCACAGCGGGAGTTCGGCTTCGCGGGCGGCACCGCGCGCCTGCGAGGCGAGGAGGTGCGCCCAGCTCCGGTAGGGCGTGGCGACGGCGGGCAGTGCCGCGCCCGCCCCGCCGGTGACGGCCTGCCAGGCGGTGGCGAGGTCGGCGGCGAGGATGCGCCAGGAGACGGCGTCGACGGCCAGGTGGTGCACGACGAGCAGCAGCCGTCCGCGGGTGTGCGGCCCGGCGTCGCACCACACGGCCTCGATCACCTCCCCGTGCGCGGGCCGCAGCCGGCCGCGGGCCGCTTCGCCGGCCTCGGTGAGGGCGGCGCGGACGGCGTCGGGGGCCAGACCCGCGACGTCGACCCGGGTGAAGCGGCGGCGGGCCGGCACGGCGCCGGGCGGCAGGGCTTCGAGTACGGGCTCGCCGCCGGCCGGGCGGGTGACCTTCAGGCGGAGCATGTCGTGGTGGTCGATGAGGAGCTGGAGGGTGGCGACGAGCGCCTCCTCGCCGGCGCCCGCGGGCGTGCGCAGCACCCCGGACTGGTTGTAGCCGTCCGTGGCGCCGGGCCGCTCCAGCAGCCAGGCGACGATGGGGGTCGGCGGCATCTCGCCGGCGCCCTGTTCCGCCGGTACGGCGGTGTCCTGGTCGAGGGCGGTGGCTACAGCCGCGATGGCCTCGGGCGTGCGGTGGACGAAGACGTCGCGCGGGGTGACGCCGAGGCCGGCCGCGCGGACCCGGCTGACCAGTTGGATGGAGAGGATGCTGTCGCCGCCGAGCGCGAAGAAGTCGTCGTCGGTACGGACGGCGGGGGCGCTTAGGACGGAGGCGAACACCTCGCACAGCACGCGTTCCGGTGCGGTGCGCGGCTGCCCTCCCGGCCGGGTGGCGGCGGTGCGGGCCGGGGCGGGCAGGGCGCGCCGGTCGGTCTTGCCGTTGGGCAGCAGCGGCAGCGCGTCCAGGGTGACGAAGACGGCGGGCACCATGTACGGCGGCAGGGCCGACGCCAGCCCGGCCCGCAGTTCGGCGTCGGTGAGGGGTTCGGTGCCCGCGCGCCGGGCGGGCACGGTGTAGGCGACCAGGCGCCGCTCGCCCGGCCGGTCCTCGCGGACGAGGGCGCAGGCGGCGGTGATCCCGTCCAGCGCCGTGAGGGCGGCCTCGATCTCGCCGAGCTCGATGCGGAAGCCGTGCAGCTTGACCTGGTCGTCGGCGCGCGAGACGTAGGTGAGCAGGCCGTCGGCGTCCCGGCGGACCAGGTCGCCCGTACGGTACATGCGGCTGCCGGGCGGGCCGTACGGGTCGGCGACGAACCGGGCGGCGGTCAGGCCGGGGCGGCCCAGGTAGCCGCGGGCGAGGCCGTCGCCCGCGACGTGGAGCTCGCCGGTGACACCCGGCGGCACCGGCTGGAGGTTCGCGTCCAGGACGTAGGCGCGGGTGTTGTCGACGGGGCGGCCGAGCGGCACGGTCCCCTCCCCCGCCGGGGTGTCCCTCTCCTCGCCCCGGTGGTGGTGGGCGGTGGCGTC
This sequence comes from Streptomyces sp. NPDC088706, assembly GCF_044752765.1. Taxonomy (NCBI): domain Bacteria; kingdom Bacillati; phylum Actinomycetota; class Actinomycetes; order Kitasatosporales; family Streptomycetaceae; genus Streptomyces; species Streptomyces sp. NPDC088706. The sequence continues at coordinate 165,606 of NZ_JBIVLW010000008.1, read as the reverse complement.
GATGGTCGTCTCGGTGGGTCCGTAGAGGTTGTGCACCTCGGTGCCCCAGTCCGCTCCGACGCGCTCCGCCAGCGACCGGGTCAGGGGCTCGCCGCCGCACAGGACGGCCCGCAGGGTGGCGGGTGCCTGGTCGGGGCGGGTCTCGGCGAGGACGACCGCGAGGTGCGAGGGCACGAACTGGGCGACGGTCACGCCCGCTTCCCGCATCCGGGCCAGCAGCGCGGCCGGCTCGTGGTTGACGGCGGGCGGCACCGGGCAGGAGGAGCCGCCGTGCAGGAGCGGCAGCCAGGTCTCCCAGACCGACGCGTCGAAGCTCGGGGAGGTGCGGGCGAGGACCCGGTCGTCGGCGGAGAGGCCGAGGTGGCCGGCCATCCAGGCCATGTGGTTGGTGAGCGAGGCGTGGGTGACCAGGACGCCCTTGGGGCGGCCGGTGGAACCGGAGGTGTAGATGACGTACGCGGTGTCGCGCGGGTCCGGTGCCACGCCGGCCGGTGCGGCGCTTCCGGTGGACCAGGCCGCCCGGTCGTCCAGTGCGAGGCAGGGGACGGACCGGGCGTACCGCTCGGTTCGGGCGGTGCCGTGGGTCAGGAGCAGCGCCGGGCGGGCGTCCTGGAGCATGTGGGTGACGCGCGCTTCGGGGTACTCCAGGTCGATGGGCAGATAGGCGGCCCCGGCCTTGGCCACCGCGAGCATGGCGACGACCTGGTCGGCGGTTCCCTCCAGGGCGAGGGCGACGAGGTCGCCTCGGCCGATGGACCGGCCGTGCAGGTGGTGGGCCAGGTCGTCGGAGAGCGCGTCGAGTTCGCCGAAGGTGAGGCGGTGCGCGCCCTCCCGCACGGCCACCGCGTCGGGCGTCCGGGCGCACTGCGCGCGGAACGCCTCCGGCGCCGTGCGCGCGGCCACCGGCCGTACGGGGCCGTGGGCGGTGCGCTCCAGGCCCTGCCGCTCGGCCGCCTCCAGGATGTCGACGGCGTGGACGTGCAGACCGGGGTCGGCGGCGAGGGTGGCGAGCAGCCGGGTCAGCCGGGCGGCCAGGGTGTGGGCGGTGGCGTGGGTGAAGAGTTCGGTGGAGAACTCCAGATGGCCGTCCAGGCCGGCGGGGCGGCCCGCTTCGTCGTACGTCTCGCTGAAGGTGAAGGTCAGGTCGAACTTGCTGATGCCGGTGTGCACCGGCTGGCCGGTCACCGTGAGACCGGGCAGGTCGACGGTGGCGTCCGCCTGGTTCTGGAGGACGAGCATGGTCTGGAACAGCGGGTGGTGGTTCTGGGCGCGGGTCGGGTCGAGCGAGTCCACCAGCCGCTCGAACGGTACGTCCTGGTGGGCATAGGCCGACAGGTCGAACTCCCGCACCCGGTCCAGGACTTCGCCGAAGGTGGGATCTCCGGCCAGGTCGGTGCGCAGGACGAGGGTGTTGACGAAGAAGCCCACCAGGTCGTCCAGCGCCTCATCGGTGCGTCCGGCCACGGCGGTGCCGAGCGGGATGTCCTCTCCGGCGCCGTGCCGGGCCAGGAGTACCGACAGGGCCGCCTGGAGCACCATGAAGAGGCTGCATCCGCGCGCCCGGGCGAGCGCGGTCAGGGCCTGGTGGGTCTCCGCCTCGACGGGGAAGGCGAACGCGTCGCCCCGGTGGGCGGGGACGGCTGGGCGCGGGTGGTCCAGGGGCAGGTCGAGCAGTTCCGGGGCGCCGGCGAGCGCGGTGCGCCAGAAGTCCAGCTGTCGGGCGGCCTGGCTGGCGGGGTCGTTCTCGTCGCCGAGCAGGGCGCGCTGCCACAGGGTGTAGTCGGCGTACTGGACGGCGAGCTCCGGCCTGGAGGGTTCCTCGCCCTCGGCCCGCGCGCGGTACGCCTCCCCCAGGTCACGGGCGAGCGGGGCGAGGGACCAGCCGTCGCCCGCGATGTGGTGGAGGACCAGCACGAGGACGTGGGCCTCGGCGCCGAGCCGCACCAGCCGGGCCCGGACAGGGATCTCGGCGGCCACGTCGAAGGCGTGGCCCACCTCGGTGGTCAGCAGCGCGTCCAGGCGGGCGGGGTCGGTGTCGAGGGGGGTCAGGTCGAGATCGGCGCCATCGGCGTCCAGGACGAGCTGGCGTGCCACCCCGTCGGTCTCGGGAAAGACGGTGCGCAAGCTCTCGTGCCGTCGCACGACATCCGTGAGGGCGCTCTCCAGGGCCTCCGCGTCGAGCGGCCCGTCCAGCCGCAGCACGAGGGGCACGTTGTACGTGGCGCTGGGCCCCTCCAGCCGGTTGAGGAACCACAGGCGCTGCTGCGCGAAGGACAGCGGCAGTGGATCGGGGCGGTCGCCCACCCGCTCCAGGGGGTTCCTGGCCTGTTCGGCACCGTCCAGTACGGCGGCGAGCGCGGCCGGGGTGGGGTGCTCGAAGAGGGCCTTGACCTGGATCTCCACGCCGAGGGCGGTGCGGATGCGGGCGGCGAGGCGGGTGGCGAGCAGGGAGTGGCCGCCCAGGGTGAAGAAGTCGTCGTCGACGCCGGCCTCGTCGAGGCCGAGGACGTCGGCGAAGAGCCCGCACAGGATCTCCTCGCGGGCGGTACGGGCGGTGCGGCCGCGGACCGGGGCGTGCTGGTCGGGCGCCGGCAGGGCGCGGTGGTCCACCTTGCCGTTGAGGGTCAGCGGCAACGCGTCGAGCAGGACGAACGCCGAGGGCACCATGTAGGCGGGCAGGGACCGGCCGACGGCCCGGGCGAGGTCGCCCGGTTCGGGACGGGCGCCGGCGGCCGGCACCACGTACGCGACGAGGCGACGGTCGCCCGCGATGTCCTCGCGTACGACGGCGAAGGAGTCGGCGACCCCCTCGCACAGGGCCAGCACGCCCTCGATCTCGCCGAGTTCGATGCGGTAGCCGCGCAGCTTCACCTGGCCGTCGGCGCGGGTGACGTAGGCGATGTGTCCCTCGCGGGTCCACCGGACGAGGTCGCCGGTGCGGTACATGCGCCCGCCGGCGGGGTCGAACGGGTCGGCGACGAAGCGCGTGGCGGTCAGCCCCGGGAGCCCGGTGTACCCCCGTGCCACGCCGCGTCCGGCGAGGTACAGCTCGCCCACGACACCCGGCGGGACCGGCACCAGGGAGCCGTCCAGGACGTAGCCGCGCATGCCGTCCAGGGGGCGCCCGATGGGTGGTGGGCCGGACGGCAGGTCGGCCGTCACCTGGTGGCGGGTGGCGAAGGTGGTGGTCTCGGTGGGTCCGTACACGTGCAGGACACGTGTGCCCGGCGCGGTGTGGGCGACCCGCTGCATCGCGTCCGGGGAGGCCAGCTCTCCCCCGGCGCAGAGCAGCCGCAGGCCGGTGAAGGCGCCGGGATCGGTCTCGGCGATCACGTTGAACAGGGCCGTCGTCATGAAGACGGCGCTCACCTGGTGCTCCTGGACGGCGTCCCCGAGGGTGCGGGCCTCCAGGACGCCGTCCGGGGTGACGACGATCCGGCCGCCGTTCAGGAGCGGGGCCCAGATCTCGAACGTGGAGGCGTCGAAGACGTACGCCGAGTGCATCAGCACCGCGTCGGCGGCGCCGTCCTGCCAGGCGGAGTCGGCGGTGAGAGCGACCACGTCGGCGTGCGTGACGCCGACCCCCTTGGGCAGGCCGGTCGAGCCGGAGGTGAACATCACGTAGGCGAGGGACGCGGTGCCCGGTACCGCCGCCGGGTGGCCGGGCCGCTCGGGGGCGCCCCGCAGGATCCGGCCGAGCCGGTCCACGACGAGGACCGGAATCCGCCCGGCCGTCGCGGCCACCCAGGGCGAGGTGAGGGCCGCCTCGTCGACGACGAGGACCCGCACGTCCGCCACTCCGGCGACCTGGCCGAGCCGTTCGGCGGGCCAGCGCGCGTCCAGCGGGACGTAGGCACCGGCCGCGCGGACGGTGCCGAGGGAGACCGACACCACGGCCGGCGACCGGGCGAGCAGCACGCCGACCCCGCGCTCGGGGCCGACACCGAGACCCGCCAGCGCGCGGGCGAGGGCGTCGGAGATCCCGTCGAGTTCGGCGTACGTCAGGGTGTCGCCGTCGCCGGTGACCGCCACGGCGTCCGGGGTGCGGCGCGCCCGGTCCGCGAAGAGCGCGGGCAGGGTGGCGTCCGCGGGCTCGGCGGGCAGGGCGCGGCCGCTGCCCCAGCGGGTGACCCGGGCGTGCTCGTCCGCGTCCATCAGGTCGTAGCCCGCCAGGGGCCGTGAGGGGTCGGCGGCCACCTGCTCCAGGAGGCGGACCAGGCGGGCCGCGAGTCTCTCCACGGTGGTCCGGTCGAAGAGGGCCGTGGCGTACTCGATCCCGGCGGTGAGGGCGCCCGCGCCCTCCTCCTCGGTGGGCTCCTCCGTGAACTCCTCGGTGAAGGCGAAGGTGAGGTCGAACTTGCTCAGGCCGTTGTGGACGAGCCGGTCCTCGACGGTGAGGCCGGGCAGGTCGGGCCGGGCGGTCTCCTGGTTCTGCAGGACCAGCATGGTCTGGAACAGCGGGTGGTGGTTGCGCGCCCGGACCGGGTTCAGGCTCTCCACCAGACGTTCGAACGGCACGTCCTGGTGCGCATAGGCGGACAGGTCGAACTCGCGGACACGGTCCAGCAGTTCACGGAAGGTCGGGGCGCCGGACAGGTCCGTGCGCAGCACGAGGGTGTTGACGAAGAAACCGACCAGATCCTCCAGCGCCTCGTCCGTGCGGCCGGCGACCGGCGTCCCGAGCGGGATGTCGTCGCCCGCACCGTGCCGGTGCAGCACGGTGGCCACGGCGGCCTGGAGCACCATGAACAGGCTGCTGCCCGACTCCCGCGCCAGGAGCAGGAGCCGCGCGTACAGAGGTGAGGGCAGATCGAAGGTGTGGACGGCCCCCCGCGGGTCGGTGGTCACCGGTCGCGGCCGGTCCAGCGGCAGGTCGATCAGTCCGGGGAGCCCGGCGAGGGCGGTGTGCCAGTGGTCGAGCTGCTGCTTCAGGACGCTGTCGGATGCGGCGCCGTCGCCGAGGACGGCGTGCTGCCAGAGGGTGTAGTCGGCGTACTGGAGGGGGGTGCCGGACGACAACTCGGGCCGCTGTCCCGCAATTTCGGCCCGGTAGGCGTGGCCGAGATGGCGGGCGAGCGGGGCGAGGGACCAGCCGTCGCCCGCGATGTGGTGCAGGACGAGCACCAGGACGTGGTGGTCGGGTGCGGAACGCAGGAGCAGGGCGCGCAGCGGAAGGTCCGTGGTGATGTCGAACGGCTCGCGCACCGCGTCCAGGACGGCCGCCTCCAGCTCAACGGGGGACGTGGACACGACCGGCAGCTCGGGCGGGGCGGTGGCGGCGGGGAGGATCAGCTGACGCGGTGACCCGTCCCGTTCCGGGAAGACCGTGCGCAGTGCCTCGTGCCGCTCGACGACATCGGCCAGGGCGTCGCGCAGGGCGTCCGGGTCGAGGGAGCCGTCGAGTTCGAGGACGAGCGGGATGTTGTAGGTGGAGCTGGGCCCTTCGAGCCGGCCGAGGAACCACAGGCGCTGCTGGGCGAAGGAGAGCGGCAGCGGGTCGGGCCGCCGTTCCGCGGGCACCAGCGCGGGGCGGTCCCGGTCCGCTGTGCCGAGGGCGCGGGCCAGACCGGCGACGGTCGGGTGCTCGAAGAGCGTGCGTACGGCGATCTCGGCGCCCAGGACGGTACGGACGCGGCTGACCACGCGCATGGCGAGGAGGGAGTGGCCGCCGAGGTCGAAGAAGCTGTCGTGCGGGCCCACCTGGGGCCGGTGCAGGACATCGGCGAAGATCCCCGCGAGCAGGTCCTCCTGGAGGGTGCGCCGCCCGGTCCCGGAGGCGTTGTCGGCGCCGGTCTCCGGATCCGGTTCGGGCAGGGCCCGGCGGTCCACCTTGCCGTTGGGCAGGAGCGGGAGGTCGTCCAGGACGACGACGGTGCCGGGCACCATGTAGTGCGGCAGGGTCTCGGCCAGGGCGTCGCGCAGGGCGGTGGGGCGCGGGGCGGGGTCCGCGGTGACGGCGTAGGCGACGAGGCGGGGCCGGCCGGGGACGTCCTCGCGGATCACGGCGCAGGCGGCCGTGACGCCGGGGCGGGCCAGGAGTGCGGCCGCGACCTCGCCCAGTTCGATGCGGAAGCCGCGGAGTTTGACCTGGTCGTCGGCGCGGGCCACATAGGCGAGCAGTCCGTCGGCGTTCCACCGTACGAGGTCGCCCGTCCGGTACATCCGGGCGCCGGCGGCGCCGAACGGGTCGGCGACGAACCGGGCGGCGGTCAGGCTCCGGTGCTCCAGGTAGCCGTGGGCCAGGTTGGGGCCCGAGAGGTACAGCTCGCCGGTCACGCCGGGCGGCACGGGCCGCATTCGGCCGTCGAGGACGTAGGTACGCATGGTGTCGACCGGGCGGCCGATCGGCACGGTCTCGGAGGGCGTGCCGGCGGTGTGTCCGGTGGTCGCGGTGTGTTCGGGGGCCGCCGCGCCGCGTGGTGGCCCGCCCGCGTGGTGGGCGGTCGCGTGGTGGGCGGTCGCGTGGTGGGCGGTCGCGTGGTGGGCGGTCGCGTCGATGGTCGCCTCGGTGGGCCCGTACAGGTTGTGGACCTCGGCCCGCCACAGCCGGGCGACGTCGTCGGCGAGGGCGCGCGGCAGCGGCTCGCCGCCGCACAGGACGGCCCGCAGGGCGGGCAGCGGTGCGGCGTGTGCCGCCTCGGCGAGGACCAGCGTCAGGTGCGAGGGCACGAACTGGGCCACGGTGACGCCGAACCGGCTCATCCAGGAGACCAGGGCGCCGGGTTCCCGGTTGGCGTCGTGCGGCAGCACACAGGCTTCGCCGCCGTTCATGAGCGGGAGCCACAGCTCCCACACGGAGGCGTCGAAACTGGTGGAGGTGCGGGCGAGGATCCGGTCCTCCTGGGTGAGCCCCAGGTACCGGGCCATCCAGGCCATGTGGTTCGCCAGCGCGCCGTGCGGCACGACGACACCCTTGGGGCGTCCGGTGGAGCCGGAGGTGTAGATGACGTACGCGGGATCGGCCGGACGCGGTGCGGCCGGGGTGGGCACGGCGGCGCCCGCGACCCGGGCGGCCGGGTCGTCGAGGGCGAGCCAGGGAACGTCGCCGACGGGCAGTTGGGGGTGGATGTCCGCGGTGGTGAGCAGCAGCACGGGCCGGGCGTCGTCGAGCATGTGCCGGATGCGGGCCGGCGGGTACTCCGGGTCGACGGGCAGGTAGGCGGCGCCGGCCCGCAGGACGGCCAGCAGGGCGACGGCGGTGTCCACGGACGGCGGCGCGGCGAGGGCCACCCGGTCCCCGCGCCCCGCGCCCCGCTCCCGCAGGACCTGGGCGAGGCCGTCGGCGCGGGCGTCGAGTTCTGCGTAGGTGAGGCTGGTGTGCGCGTCGCGTACGGCGACCGCGTGCGGGGTGCGCTCGGCCCACTCCCGGACCGCTTCGGGGGCGGTGCGCGGGGGCGAGGGCCGTTCCTCGCCGTGTCCTTGGCGCAGGAGACGCTCGCGCTCGCCGGGTGCGAGCGGGTCGAGGTCGCCGATCCTCCGGTCGGGGTCGGTCACGGCCTGGGTGAGGACGTGGGCGAAGCGGGCGCACAGGGCCTGGGCGGTGGCGGCGTCGAAGAGGTCGGTGGCGTACTCCAGGTAGCCGCCGATCCCGCCCGGGACGGCGTCGGCCCCCTGCTCCGCCGGATCGCTGACGGCGGTGAGCTCGATGGACTCGGTGACCTCGGTGACCTCGGTGACCTCGGTGACCTCGGTGAGCGAGAACGTCAGGTCGAACTTGCTGATGCCGGTGTGCCGGGACCGGTCGTGGACGGTGACGCCGGGCAGATCGAGTGCCGCGCGCTCCTGGCTCTGCAGGACCAGCATGGTCTGGAAGAGCGGGTGGTGGTCGCCGGACCGCTCGGGGTTGAGCGCCTCCACGAGCCGTTCGAAGGGAAGGTCACCGTGGCTGAAGGCGGCGATGTCGAACTCCGCCGTCCGGCCCAGGAGTTCACGGAAGGTCGGATCGCCCGACAGGTCCGCGCGCAGGACGACGGTGTTGACGAAGAACCCGACGAGATCGTCCAGGGCCTCGTCGGTGCGTCCGGCCACCGCGGTGCCCAGCGGGATGTCGGTACCGGCCCCGTGGGCGTGCAGCGTCACGGCGAGGGCCGCCTGGAGCACCATGAAGGGGGTGCAGCCGGCGGCGCGGGCGAGCCGGGTGAGCGCGGCGTGCGCGGGGGCGGGCAGCTCGAAGGGGACGGCGTCGCCCCGGTGGCTGGGCACCGCCGGGCGGGGCCGGTCGAGGGGCAGGTCGAGCAGGTCGGGGGCGCCGCGCAACGCCTCCTGCCAGAAGGCGAGCTGGCGTGCGGCCAGGCTGTCCGGGTCGCCTTCGTCGCCGAGGAGGCGGCGCTGCCACAGGGCGTAGTCGGCGTACTGCACGCGCAGCGCGGGCCAGTCGGGGGCGGCCGTGCCCTCGGTCCTGGCGCGGTAGGCGGCGCCGAGGTCCCGGCTGAGCGGGGCGAGGGACCAGCCGTCGGCGACGACGTGGTGGAGGACGAGGGCCAGGACGTGGCGGGCCGGTCCCAGGCGGAACAGATGGGCCCGGATGCCGATGTCACCGTCGAGGTCGAAGGGCGCAGCGGTCAGCCGGCGCACCGCCTCCTCGGCCCAGGCGTCGGGGGCCGCGTCGTGCGGGGGCGATTCGAGGACGAGGGGGACGAGCGCGGCGGCGACGGCCGCGTCGAGGACTTCCTGCCGGGCGATGCCGTCCTGTTCGGCGAGGACCGTGCGCAGGCTCTCGTGCCGGGCGACCACGTCGGCCAGGGACGCGCGCAGGGCGTCCGGGTCGAGGGGCCCCTCCAGTTCGAGGACGAGCGGGATGTTGTAGGTGGCGTTGGGGCCTTCGAGTCCGCCCAGGAACCACAGGCGCTGCTGCGCGAAGGAGAGCGGCACGGCGGCGGGCCGCTGCTGCCGGGTGAGGGCGGGGCGGGCCGCGCCGGAGGTGTCGAGGGCGGCGGCGAGGGAGGCGACCGTGGGATGGTCGAAGAGGGTGCGCAGGTCCAGTTCGGCGCCCAGGGCCGTCCGCGCGCGGCCGATGAGGCGGGTGGCGAGCAGGGAGTGGCCGCCCAGGGAGAAGAAGTTGTCGTCGACGCCGACGGCCACGCCCAGGACATCGGCGAACAGGCCCGCCAGAACCTCCTCGTAGGCGGTGCGCGGGGCACGGTCCTTGGTGGCGACGGCGCGAGGCGCGGGCAGGGCGCGGCGGTCGACCTTGCCGTTGGGGGTCAGCGGCAGCGCGTCGAGGGTGACGAACGCGGAGGGCACCATGTAGGCGGGCAGGGTGCGCCCGAGGCGGACGGCCAGGGCGGTGTCGTCCGCCCGGGCGCCGGGGGCGGGTACGACGTAGGCGACCAGCCGGCGGTCGCCGGGGGTGTCCTCCCGGACCAGAACGCGGGCGGCACGCACCTGCGGATCGGTGAGCAGGGCGTTCTCGATCTCGGCGGGTTCGATGCGGAACCCGCGGAGCTTGACCTGCCCGTCGGCCCGTGCGACGTACTCGATGTCACCGCGCGCGGTCCAGCGTACGAGGTCACCGGTGCGGTACATACGGTCGCCGCCCGCCTCGTACGGGTCGGCGACGAACCGGGTCGCGGTGAGCGCGGCACGGCCCTGGTAGCCGCGGGCGACCCCGGGGCCGCCGACGTACAGCTCACCCACGATGCCGGGCGGCACCAGGGCGAGGTGGTCGTCGAGTACGTACAGGCGCATCCCGTCGAGGGCCCGGCCGATGGGCGGCGCGCCCGCCGTACCGGCGTCGACGGGGTGGCGGGTGGCGAAGGTCGTGGTCTCGGTGGGGCCGTACACGTTCAGGACCCGGGTGCCGGGCGCGGCGGCGGCCACGCGCTGCATCATGCCCGGGGTGGCGGCCTCGCCGCCCGCGGCGACCAGGCGCAGTCCGGCGAAGGCCGCGGGGTCCGCCTCGGCCACCACGTCGAACAGGGCCGTCGTCAGGAAGGCCGCGGTCACCCCGTACCGGGCCACCAGGTCCGCGAGGGTCCGCGCCTCCAGGACACCGCCGGGAGCGACGACCACCCGGCCGCCGTTCAGGAGCGGGACCCAGATCTCGAACGTGGAGGCGTCGAAGACGTACGCCGAGTGCATCAGCACCGCGTCGGCGGCGCCGTCCTGCCAGGCGGAGTCGGCGGCCAGCGCGAGGACGTCGGAGTGGGTGACGCCGACGCCCTTGGGCAGACCGGTGGAACCGGAGGTGAACATCACGTAGGCCAGCCGGTCGCCGCGGTCCACGGCCGGCAGCGGTCCCGGCCGCGCCGGAGCACCGCGCACGATCGAACCGGCCCGGTCGACGACGATCACCGGCAGGTGGGAGGCCGCCTCCTTCACCCAGGGCTGAGCGGCGGCGGCCTCGTCGACCACCAGAGCGCGCAGGCGGGAGACCTCCGCGGCACGGCTGAGCCGCTCGTCGGGCCAGGCCGGGTCCAGCGGCACGTACGCGGCACCCGCCCCCGCCACACCGAGCGTGGCCGCGACGACGGCGGCCGAGCGCCCGAGGAGAACCCCGACGCCGTCCTCGGCGTCGATGCCACGGCCGGTCAGGGCTCGGGACACCTGCTGCGACGCCGCCGCCAGTTCCCGGTACGAGAGGGTGACGGCGCCGTCCACCACCGCCGGGGCATGGGGGGTCCGGCGTGCCTGCGCGCCGAACGCCTCGGGCAGGCTCGTGGCCACGGTGCCGGCCGGTAGGCCGGTGCCACGCCCTTGGCCGAGCAACTCCTCGGCCGAGGCGTCGTCGAGGAGCGGCAGATCACCGAGGGGGGTGCCGGCGTCCGCGCCCGCCAGAGCCGTCAGGAAGGAGACGACGGCCCGCTGATGCAGCTGTACGTCCTCGGGGTGGTACAACTCCGGGTTGGTGTCGAAGCCGATCAGCGGCCCTCTGCCCTCGGACCGTTCGGAGACGAAGAAGGACACGTCGTCGACCGGGCCGATGGAGAGCAGACGGGAGGTGGCGGGGCTGCCGGCGAAGTCGAGGTCGTAGTCGTAGCCCATCACGTTGACCACGACGCCGGTCAGGCGCGCCGCGTCGTCCGCCATGTTCAGTTCGCGGGCGAGTTGTTCGCGGGAGAAGCGGCGGTGTCGCAGGGCACCGCGCATCTCGGTGGCGACGGCGCGCACGAGGGCGGCGACCGTCATGTCCGGGGAGAGGGTCAGGCGGAGCGGCAGGATGTTGGAGGTCATGCCGACGATGTGCCGCAGGCCGCCGTGGCGGCCGTTGGAGGCGAGACCGATGGTGACGTCCCGGTCTCCGGTGACCCGGCCGACGTAGGCCGCGACCGCGCTCACGAGGACCGCGCTCCAGCTGGTGCGGTTCTCGGCGGCGAGCCGGCGCAGGCCGTCGAGGGTGGTGACGGGCAGGGTGTCGCCGGTGTGCAGCGAGACGTCGGCTGGGGCGGATGCGGCCGGTGCCGGGACGTCGGTGCGCCGGGACAGGAGCGGTGTGCCGCCGTGCGCGTCCGCGTCGGGCCCGGCGGTACCACCGTCAGCGGCGCTCGCGCGGTCGCCCAGGTCGGTGAACTTGGCGGTCCAGTAGGCACGGTCCGCCTCGTACCGGTCCGAGCCGAGGTAGTCCGCCTCGTCGGACAGGAGCTCGCGCAGGGGTGCGGCAGGCAGCTCGACCTCGGCGAGGTCCTCGCCGCGCACCGCACGCGTGTACAGGTCGGCCACCGTGCGGGCGAAGACGGCACCGCCGAGGCCGTCGACGGCTATGTGGTGGTAGCGGATGTACCAGTAGTGCAGCCGGGGTCCCAGGCGTAACAGCGCGAAGTGGTGGTGCGGGGCGGCGAGCCGGTCGACGGTGGCCATGTCGTCGGCCATGTAGCGTTCGGCCGCGGTGACGGGGTCGGTGGAGCCGTCGGTGAGGTCGACCACACGGAGCCGGTCGCTCTGGTCCGCGGAGCGGCGGACGACACGCTGGCGGATCGTTTCGTCCTCGGTGACGAACTCGACGTTGAGGCTGTCGCAGAGGGCGGCCGCCCGGCCGAGCGCGTCGGCGAACAGCCCCTCGTCGAGCTCGCCGTCGATCTCGAAGCATTCCCCGATGTTGTACTTCGGACTGTGCTGATCGATGAGCTGCCCGTACCACACGCCTTGCTGGGCGGCGGTCAGTTCGAAGGATTCCTCGGGCACCACTTCTGATGGAAGAGAACGGTTTTCGCGCATGCCTGTCGACACCTTTGGGGAGAGTTTTTGGGGACGGCGGAGAAGACGCACGGGACCGATCACGAGATTGCACCGCCACCAAGGGGTACGGAACGGCGAAACCGGATCGGAGCACCCGTGCACCTGGGCATCGTGAATGTGCCTGGGCCATCGGGGACGGTGGCGCCTCACGCCGGGCACGACGGCCCGGCGCGAGACAGTTTCACCGTCGCACCCTCGAAATGGGCGCGAGGTGTTCCACCAGCGACTTATGAATGACAGATGAACGGAGAATGATCACGGCCCGTCGAAATCTGACCGATCCACGATCACGCCTGATCGATTTTGATTGAATGAGAGATCGGATGAGACAGGGCCTCGGGAAGCCGTCGAGCGTGAGCGAAGCCGCGACGGCGGGAGACCGGCCTAGCCGGCGTCAGCCTCCATCGCCCCCACCAGGCTGGCGGGGCGCATGTCGCGCCAGGCCGCTTCGATCACGTCAAGACATTCCTGGCGCGATCCCTCCGGACAGACGGCACGCCAGCCACCCGGGATATCGATACGCGCAGGCCACAGCGAGTACTGCCCCTCGTCGTTCACCAGCGCCACGAACTGCTCCGACTCGTCGTCGAAAGGATTAGTCATGACTCCCCCACTCTTTTCGCACTACCTTCTCAGCATACTCGGCGAATGATTCCAGACACACCGATTCAGCATTTTCCGTGCGTGGCGTCGAAATCCAGCCACCTCGGCACGATACCGATCACGCGCGGCGCCGACAGATGTACCGGCAAGTAACTGGGACACCCGGCGCGAAGTGACTAGTACCCAAACTTCGGCCGCTCGCGCCGGTCACATTAGAGGACCAGCGGCGACTGGAAGGCAAACCAGCCCATCTCGCTTACGGAAGTTCATTTGAGTGGAATGATCAAATGTCTTCGGCATATGCCATCCGCATCGCCGACCACCGACATTGAGCCACCCCGACGGCCTCCTGCACAAATATGTCCAGTTATGGGCCGCAAAACCCCGGAAGCACTTTCACCCGACACTTCTCAGCCTCTCGGCGCGCGCAGAGCACGCTGAGCTTCTGTGCGCTGGGCGTGCGCCCCCTACGAGGGCGCACAGGGTTCGACGCGATACGACGTACGGGTTTCGAGCGGTCGCCCCAACGACCACACACGGCACTCAGGTATCAAGCCGTCCGCGCCGAAGACCGCGGCGAGGGCGCTCCGCAGCCGGTGTTCGGGGGGAGCTCCCATCCTTCGTAGGGGAGTTCCTCAGGGTGCACGGCCGTACCGGGCACGGTGAGCGCCCACTCCTCGGGCGCACCACATTCAGGCCGAGCCGGTCGAGGCGGGCTTCGCTCCGGGGGGTCCGCCCACGACCGTGAGCAGGTCCACGACGAAGATCAGCGTCGAGCCCGCCGGGATCAGCGGAGAGGGTGACTGCTTGCCGTAACCGAGACGTGGGGGAACGATGATCTCGCGCCGGCCGCCGGCCCTCATCCCCCTCACCCCCCGGTCCCAGCCCTTGATGACCTTGCCCCCGCCCACGGCGAACTTGAACGGCCGTCCCTGCTCCCAGGAGGAGTCGAACTCTCTTCCGGAGGCGAACGTGGCGCCTACGTAGTGGACCTGGACGACCCTGCCCGGCTGGGCCTCGGGTCCGTCCCCCGCCGCGAGGTCCCGGATCGTCAGCTCGGTGGGCGCGTCACCCTCCGGAACCTCGATCCCGGGCTTCGTCAGTTCGCTCATCGTCATCCCGTCGCTCGCCACCGGCATCCCCCGCACGGACCGGCCGCACGCGTGGACCTTCCACGCGGCAGACGTTCACGCTACGCCGGAGTTCCCCTTTACCGTCCCGCTAGCCGAGGAAGCTCAGCCGCACCTGACGGTTGGCATTGTCCCTGTTCGTGTCGACCAGGCACACCGACTGCCACGTCCCCAGCTCCAGCGCTCCCCCGATCACCGGCAGCGTGGCGTGGGGTGGGACGAGGGCGGGGAGTACGTGGTCGCGGCCGTGGCCCGGGCTGCCGTGGCGGTGTTGCCAGCGGTCGTCCGCCGGGAGCAGGTGGTGGAGGGTTGCCAGGAGGTCGTCGTCGCTGCCCGCGCCCGTCTCCAGGACGGCGATGCCCGCGGTGGCGTGCGGGACGAAGATGTTCAGCAGCCCGTCGCGGCCTGCTGCCACCCGGGCGAGGAAGTCCTCGCACTCCCGGGTCAGGTCCATGACGCGCTCGGTCGTACCGGTGGTGATGTTCAGGACGGTGGTGGTGAAGGAATCGGACATGCCTCCATCTTCTCTTCCGGAGGGCGAGATCACACGTCCACGGTCCGAGACGCCATTGACCGTGTCCTGACCGGATGACTACGTTCATCGCCATGTTCCGATCAGCTCTGCTCACCTCGCGCGGTCACATCGACCTGCTGCGGGTGGCGTCCGCCGCGTGTCGTCGCGGCTGCTGACGTTCTCTCAGCGCGCTCCGGGCCGTCTCCGACCGGGTCGTTCCCGCCCGCTCCGTCCCGTCGGCTGTTCCTCCCCGTCGCGCACCCTGATGGGCTGTCTCGACCTGCCGACGGCCAGGCCTGCGTCTCCGACCTGTTGATCTTTTGACCTGGCCGGGTCTCCGGTGGCCCTGGGAACCCCGGGATCCCCAGGGTTCCCGGGTTCTCCCGTATACCCGTGTTCCGGTCCCGCGACGCCGTGTGCCCCGCTCGTCGGTCCCGGCACGGCCGTCGTCGTGGGTCCGGGCGGTGCGCCGAGCCCTGTCAGCCTCCCTGATGCCCCCCTCCGTACGACTCCCGTGGAGCCCCCATGACCATCAGCCACGCACCGCCCGACCTGTCCGCCGCCCTGGAGAAGTCCCCGGGCGTCGGCGGCAGCCGTACGCCTCCTGATCTGGAGCCGATCGTTCCGGCGTCCGCGCGTCGGGCGCGGCTGCGGTCCGTGCCCCGTTGGCTGCGGCGCACCATCGGGCCGTTGCTCCTGCTGGCCCTGTGGCAGGTGTTCAGTGCCACGGGGGTCCTGCACCCGGATGTGCTCGCCTCGCCGGGGACCATCGCCCGTGCCGGGGCCGATCTGATCGCCGACGGGACGCTGCCGGCCGCCATGGGCGTGTCGCTCCAGCGGGTGGCCGTGGGGCTGGTGCTCGGCGGGGTCGTGGGGACGGCGCTCGCGCTCGTCTCGGGGCTCTCGCGGCTCGGTGAGGACCTCGTCGACGCGACCGTGCAGATGTTGCGCACCGTCCCCTGGGTGGGGCTGATCCCGCTGTTCATCATCTGGCTCGGGATCGGCGAGGCGCCGAAGGTGGCGCTCATCGCGCTCGGGGTCGCCTTTCACCTGTATCTGAATGTGTATGCGGGGATTCGGGGAGTGGACGCGCAACTGATCGAGGCCGGGGAGTCGTTGGGGCTGAACCGGTGGGGGCTCGTACGCCATGTGGTGCTGCCGGGGGCGTTGCCCGGGGCCATGACCGGGCTGCGCTACTCGCTCGCCACCGCCTGGCTGGCGCTCGTCTTCGGCGAGTCCATCAACGCCGACGCCGGGATCGGGTTCCTGATGAACCAGGCCCGGGAGTTCTTCCGCACCGACGTGATCGTCGTCTGCCTCGTCGTGTACGCCTTCCTCGGCCTCACCGCCGACGTCATCGTCCGGACCCTCGAAAGGCTGCTGCTGCAATGGCGACCGACCTTCACCGGCCAGTGACCACCCCGGCCCCCTCCCCCGCCGGGGAGCTCGAAGCCGCCGTACGGGTCGAAGGTCTCACCCGGGCCTTCGACGGTCGCGCCGTGATCGATCAGCTCGATCTCACCCTCAGGGCAGGGGAGTTCACCGCCCTGCTGGGGCGCAGCGGCTGTGGCAAGTCGACCTTGCTACGGGTGCTGGCGGGGCTCGACCGGGAGATGGCGGGCACGGTCCTGGTGCCCCGGCGTCGCGCCGTGGCCTTCCAGGCGCCGCGGCTGATGCCCTGGAAGCGGGTCTGGCGCAATGTCCTGCTGGGGCTGCCCGGGAAACCCGAACGGGCGCTCGCCGAGAAGGCGTTGGCCGAGGTGGGACTGACCGACCGGGCGGGCGCCTGGCCCAAGACGCTCTCCGGCGGCGAGGCTCAACGCGCCTCCCTGGCACGGGCGTTGGTACGGGAGCCCGATCTGCTCCTGCTCGACGAGCCCTTCGGCGCGCTGGACGCCCTGACCCGGATCAAGGCGCAGCAGCTGGTGGCGGAGCTCTGGCAGCGGCGCGGCTGCGCGGTCCTGCTGGTCACCCATGACGTGGACGAGGCCCTGCTGCTGGCGGACCGGGTGCTGGTGATGCGGGACGGCCGGATCGCGTACGACACGCCCGTCGGTCTGGACCGCCCGCGCGGCATCGGCGCCCCCGGCTTCGCCGATCTGCGCTCGCGGCTGCTGAGCGAGCTGGGCGTCGAGGACGCCGGCGCGCACACCCGGGCCGACCAGCGACAGGAAGTGATTGCCGCCGCGCACTCGGACGCGTGACCTCCCGCCCCTCCCCCACCCTTTCCCAGCATCACGGAGAACCACCATGAAACGCCACACCCTGCCCGCCCTGCTCCTTCCGCTCGCCCTGCTCCTCGCCGCCTGCGGTGGCGGCGCTTCGTCCACGGGGGCGGGCGCCAGCACCGACGGCAAGGGCGGCATCACGCTCAACGTCGGTGACCAGAAAGGTGGTTACGAGGCCATTCTGCGGGCTTCCGGTGAGCTCGACGACCTGGACTACCGCATCACCTGGTCCACCTTCACCTCCGGTCCGCCGCTGCTGGAAGGCGTGAGCGCCGGGGCCGTGGACATCGGAGGGGTGGGCAACACCCCGCCCGTCTTCGCCGCCGGGTCGGACTCCAACATCACCGTCGTGGGCGCCAACCACGGCTCGTCGGCCGGCGAGGCCATCGTCGTCCCCGAGGACTCGCCCCTCAAGACGCCCGAACAGCTCAAGGGGAAGTCCGTCGCCGTGGCGCAGGGCAGCTCTGCCCACTTCCAGCTGGTGGCCTCGCTCGAGAAGGCCGGCCTCTCCCTCAAGGACGTGAAGCTCAACTACCTCCAGCCCGCCGACGCGCTGGCCGCGTTCAGCCGGGGCAAGGTGGACGCCTGGGCGATCTGGGACCCGTACACCTCGCAGATCCTGCGGTCGGGGAACGCCCGCGTACTGACGACGGGCGAGGGCGTGGTCAACGGCCTCGGTTTCCAGGTCGCTTCGCCCGCCTCGCTCAAGGACGAGCAGAAGTCGAAGGCCATCGGCGATCTGCTCGTCCGGCTGGAGCGGGCGCAGAACTGGGTCTTCGAGCACCCGGAGGAGTGGGCGAAGGTGTGGGCGAAGGAGACCGGGCTGCCCTACGAGGTGGCGCTGGACGCCGTGAAGCGCAGCTACGGCACCCGGGTCCCGGTGGCCATCGACGACGCCGCCATCGCCTCCGAGCAGGAGATCGCCGACACCTTCGCCGAACTCAAGCTGATTCCCCGGAAGTTCGACTTCAAGGACTACGTCGACACCCGCTTCAACCGGAACCTTCCCGCCTCCACCACCGCGCCCCGCTCGTACGGAAAGGCTTCGTCGTGAACGTACATCTGCACTGGTTCCTGCCCACCGGGGGCGACGGCCGGACGCTCGTGGACCGGCACGCGTACACCGACGGCGGGATCAGGCGCGACCGGATCACCCCGGTGAGCGGGGTGCGCGCACCGGACGTCGAGTATCTGGCGCAGATCGCCAAGGCGGCCGAACAGCTGGGCTTCGAGGCCGTGTTGACGCCCACCGGTACGTGGTGCGAGGACGCCTGGCTGACCACGGTCGCGCTCGCCCAGCACACCGAGCGGCTGAAGTTCCTGGTGGCGTTCCGGCCGGGGGTCATCTCACCGGTGCTGGCCGCCCAGATGGCCGCCACCTATCAGCGCATCACCCGGGGGCGGCTGCTGCTCAACGTGGTGACCGGGGGCGATTCGACCGAACAGCGGCGGTTCGGGGACCACCTGGACCACGACCGGCGATACGCGCGGACCGCGGAGTTCCTGTCGGTGGTGCGGGGTGCCTGGAGCGGGCAGCCGTACGACTTCGACGGCGAGCACTACCAGGTGGAGGGCGGGCTCACCGCCCTGCCGCCGGACCCGCTGCCGGAGATCTTCTTCGGCGGGTCCTCGGCGGCCGCCGGTCCGGTGGCCGCCGCCCATGCCGACGTCTACCTGACCTGGGGAGAGCCGCCGGCCGCCGTGAAGGAGAAGATCGGCTGGATCCGCGGCCTGGCCGAGGAGCAGGGGCGCACGGTCCGGTTCGGCATCCGGCTGCACACCATTTCGCGCGACTCCTCGGCCGAGGCGTGGGCCACCGCCGACCGGCTGCTGGGTGACCTGGACGCGGAGACCATCGCGGCGGCGCAGCAGGCGCTGGGTCGGAGCGAGTCGGTGGGACAGCAGCGGATGCTGGCGCTGCACGGCGGTTCGCGGGACGAGCTGGAGATCGCGCCGAACCTCTGGGCGGGCGTCGGCCTGGTGCGCGGCGGGGCCGGGACCGCACTGGTGGGCAGCCATGCGGAGGTCGCGGACCGGATCGAGGAGTACCACGCGCTGGGGGTGGAGCACTTCGTGCTCTCCGGCTATCCGCACCTGGAGGAGGCGTACTGGTTCGGTGAGGGCGTGACGCCCGAGCTGGCGCGGCGCGGCCTGCTACCGACCGTGCCGGCGTCCCCGCGGGCCGGGCTCCGGGGGGCTCCGGCTTCCGGCGGGGCACCGCTGCTGGTCGCCGGAGGGCGCTGAACCCCGCGGTGACGCCGGCCGGGTGCCGGGAAGATCCCGGGCACCCGGCCAGTTGGTAGAAGCGTGAACAGTACTGGGGTGCACGAGCTGGACGTGGTCGTGATAGGCGCCGGGCAGGCGGGGCTGTCCGCCGCCCACCACCTGCGCCGCGTCGGCCTGGAACCGGACCGCGACTTCGTGGTGCTGGACCACGCGCCCCGGCCCGGCGGCGCCTGGCAGTTCCGCTGGCCCTCGCTGACGTACGGCAAGGTCCACGGGATGTACGCGCTGCCGGGCATGGAGCTGACCGGTGCGGACCCCGACCGCCCCTCGTCCGAGGTGATCGGCGCCTACTTCACCGCCTACGAGGAGCGCTTCGGGCTGCGCGTGCACCGGCCCGTCGAGGTCAGCGCGGTACGCGAGGGGAGCGGCGGGCGGCTGCTCGTGGAGACGTCCGAGGGTGTGTACGCCCCGCGGGCGCTGATCAACGCGACCGGCACCTGGGACCGGCCGTTCTGGCCGCGCTACCCGGGTCAGGAGACGTTTCGGGGGCGCCAGCTGCACACGGCGAACTACCCGGGGCCCGAGGAGTTCGCGGGGCGGCGCGTCATCGTGGTCGGGGGTGGCGCCTCCGGTACGCAGCACCTGATGGAGATCGCGGAGTACGCCGCCGAGACGTTCTGGGTGACCCGGCGCGAGCCGGTCTTCCGCGACGGGCCGTTCACCGAGGAGTGGGGGCGGGCGGCCGTGGCGATGGTGGAGGAGCGGGTCCGCGACGGGCTGCCGCCGCAGAGTGTGGTGAGCGTGACCGGACTGCCGGTCACCGAGGCCGTGCGGCGCGCCCGGGAGCAGGGGGTGCTCGACCGGCTGCCGATGTTCGACCGGATCACGCCGACCGGGGTGGCCTGGGACGACGGCCGGACGGTCGACGCGGACGTGATCCTCTGGGCGACCGGCTTCCGGCCCGCGGTGGACCATCTGGCACCGCTGAAGCTGCGCGAGCCGGGCGGCGGCATCCGGGTGGAGAACACCCGAGCCGTACGTGACGGACGCGTCCATCTCGTCGGGTACGGGCCGTCCGCCAGCACGATCGGCGCCAATCGGGCGGGGCGCACGGCCGTGCGTTCGGTGGTGCGGCTGCTGGAGAACTCCGGCGACCAGGACCGTACGCGGCAGGCCGGGGCGGCCGTGTGACGGCTGCTCCCGTCAGCCGGTGGTGGCCGAGCGACGGTTGCGGTTGAACTCCTCGACGTTCTTGAGCTGCTCGTCGTAGCTGTCGGTGAACCGGGTGTCCCCGGGCGCGACGGTGACGAAGTACAGCCAGGGGCCGGGCGTGGGGCTGATGGCGGCGCGCAGGGCCTCCTCCCCCGGGTTGCCGATGGGTGTCGGCGGCAGGCCCTTGCGTACGTAGCTGTTGTACGGACTGTCCAGCTGCGTGTCGACGGTCGTGGTGTCCAGGGTGGAGCGCTTCAGGGCGTAGTTGATGGTGGAGTCCATCTGCAAGGGCATGTCCTTGAGCAGCCGGTTGTAGACGACTCGGGCGACCTTGCCCATGTCGGAGGCGGTGTCGGCCTCGGCCTGGACGATGCTGGCGATGGTGGCCGTCTCGTAGACGGTGACGTTGTGGCGCTGCGCTCCGGCGGTGATGTGGTCCGCGCCGAACCGCTTGCGGGCGGTGTCCGCCATGTAGCGCAGCAGGGCTGCGGGTTCGGTCGAGGAGTCGAGCGGATAGGTGGCCGGGAAGAGGTACCCCTCGGGGTTTCCCCCGGCCTGGTCGGGCAGGGCCAGATCCACGGTCGATGCGGTCCTCCGCGTGCTGCCGGGCTTCAGGCCGAGCGCCCGGTCGACGGCCGCGTACACCTGTGAGGCGCGCCAGCCCTCCGGGATCACCAAGGTGCTCTGCGGGCGCTCCTGCTTGTCGCCCGTCCCGAGCAGGGCGAGCGGGATCAGCACGGCGGCCGACACCACGAGCAGCGCGGCGACGACCAGGACGATCTTTCCGCGACGGGTCGGGCGGAGTCTGCGACGGGGACGGGCGTCCGGGGACTCGTTCACCATGCGGGCACGGTAACCCCCTCTCCTTCCACGGGCCGGTAGCCCGGCTGCGGCGTCGGCTGCCGCGACACGAACGACGTAGCGTGCGACCAGAACACACGAGCGAGCGCCGCTGCGTGGGGGGCCGGTCGTGTGGTGAGCGGTCAGGGGGTCGGGACCGGGGCCTGGTGGGAGTCGCGGCGGATCAGGGCCGCGTACCGCCCGTCCCGTTCGATCAGCTCCTCGTGCGTACCGCGCTCGGCTATGCGGCCTCCGTCCAGGACGACGATCTGGTCCGCGTCGCGGACGGTGGAGAGGCGGTGCGCGATGGTGAGGGTGGTGCGGCCCGCGGAGAGCGCGTCGATCGCTTCCTGCACGGCGTGCTCCGTACGGGTGTCGAGCGCGCTGGTCGCCTCGTCGAGGATCAGGACCGGCGGGTCGCGCAGGATGGTGCGGGCGATGGCGAGGCGCTGCTTCTCGCCGCCGGAGAAGCGGTGGCCGCGCTCGCCGACGAGGGTGTCGTAGCCATCGGGGAGGGAGGCGATGTGGTCGTGGATCTGCGCGGCGCGGGCCGCCGCCTCGATCTCCTCGTCGGTGGCCTGCGGCTTGGCGAAGCGGAGGTTGTCGCCGACGGAGGCGTGGAAGAGATAGGTCTCCTGGGAGACCACGCCGACCGCTCTGGCCAGCGTGTCGAAGTCCAGGTCGCGGACGTCGATCCCGTCGATCGTGACCCGGCCGCCGGTGACGTCGTAGAGGCGGGGCCCGAGATGGCTGAGCGTGGACTTGCCGGAGCCGGTGGGGCCGACGACCGCCAGGCTGTGGCCCGCGGGAACGGTCACGTCGATGGAGCTGAGGGTGGGGCCGCTCCTGTCGTCGTAGCCGAAGTCGACGTTCTCGAAGGCGATCTCGCCGCGGATCCTCTCCAGCCGGACGGGCTTCTCCGGCTCGGTGATGTCCACCGTGAGGTCGAGGTATTCGAAGATCCGCTGGAAGAGGGCGAGGGAGGTCTGCATCTGCACGCCGGTGGAGAGCAGGCTCACCGCCGGGCGGAACAGCCCCTGCTGGAGGGTGACGAAGGCGACGAGCGTGCCGATGGAGACGGCGGTACCGCCGGGCCGGAAGGTGAGACCGGCTACCCAGTAGATGACGGCGGGCATGGCGGCCATGACGATGCCGATGGTGGACATCCGCCAGCGGCCGGCCATGTTGGAGCGCACCTCCAGGTCGACCAGGCGCTCGGACTCCTCGGTGAACCCCTGGGTCAGGGAGTCGGAGCGGCCCATCGTGCGGCCGAGGAGGATGCCGCTGACCGAGAGGGACTCGGTCACCGTGGCGGCCATGGCGGCCATCTGCTTCTGGCGCTGAGTGGTGATCCTCTTGCGCTCCCGGCCGACGCGGCGGCTGATCGCCACGAACACCGGCAGCAGGAGCAGCGAGACGACGGTGAGGCGCCAGTCGAGCGCGAGCATGGCGACGACGGTGGCGATGACGGCGGTGAGGTTGGAGACGAGCGAGGTCGCGGTGGAGGTGACCGTCGCCTGCATGCCGCCGATGTCGTTGGCGATGCGGGACTGGACCTCGCCCGTGCGGGTGCGGGTGAAGAAGGCGAGCGGCATCCGCTGGAGTTGCGTGTACACGGCGGTGCGCAGGTCGTGCATGACGCGCTGGCCGACGGTCGTCGAGATCAGGGTCTGCAGGACGCCGAAGACGCTGTTCATCACGGCGGTGAGGATCATGCCGAGCGCGAGCAGCGTCAGCAGCCCCGTGCGCCCCTGGGGGATCGCGGTGTCCAGGATCTCGCGCAGCAGGAACGGGGAGGCGACCGACACCAGGGAGGAGGCGCCGACCAGCAGGCCGACCACGGCGAGCCGGCCACGGTAGGGGCGGAAGAGGCGGAGGATGCGGCGCACCTCGCCGGGCGGCCGGTCGGCGGTCGCGTCGGGTGGGGGTGTCCATGTGACTGCGTCGGGTTTCATGGGCTCCTTCGTGGGGCGTGCGGAACGGCCGGACGCATCCGGCGTTCAGAGCATAGCTCATTGTTACCTATACTCACAATGAACGGCGTCCTGATATTGTTCCCGTATGGATGCCCCCGATTCCCCCGATGCCGGCGCCGCGGATGCTGTATATCCCGCTGATGCCTCCCCGGTCGCTCCCGGCTCCTCGGCCCGCGACGGTGACCGCGACCGCGACTCCGACGGCATGCTCGCCGAGCAGCTGCTGCGGCTGACGCGCCGGCTGCACCGCATCCAGAGCCGCCAGCTGGAGCCGATCGGGATCACCCCGGCCCAGTTCCGACTGCTGCGGACGGTTGCGACGTATGACGCGGCCCCTCGGATGGCGGACCTCGCCCAGCGCCTGGACGTCGTCCCGCGCGCCGTGACGACGCTGGTCGACGCCTTGGAGGCGAGCGGACGGGTCCGCCGCGCCCCCGACCCGGACAGCCGCCGCGTGGTGCGCGTCGAGATGACCGACGAGGGACGCGCCACGCTGCGCTCCCTGCGCGACGCGCGCCGGGCGGCCGCGGAGGAGATCCTGGCTCCGTTGACCGCCGGCCAGCGCGAGGTGCTCGGCGGGCTGCTCTCCGCTCTGGTCGACGGGATGCCGGAGCGCCGCTGCTGACGCCGGGTGCGGAGCACCGACCGACCGTACCGACCACGCTTCCGGTATGACGGCGGGCACCACCCGCAACTCCTACCGCACGCTCGCCTCCCTCACCTTCGTCCTGCCGAGCGGCACCGTCGTCGACACCGCCGACCCGGCCGCCGACGAGGAGCTGGTCCGCGCGGAGCCGGAGCTGTGCGCCGGGCTGCTGGCGCTCAAGGCGGAGATCGGGGCGGACGAGGAGCTGACGGCCCGCATCCGTGCCAAGTACGCGATGAAGAACGCCAACGGCTACCGACTCGACGCCTTTCTGGACGGGGCGACACCCGTTCAGATCCTGCGCGGTCTCATGGTCGGCTCCGAGGGCACGTTCGGCTTCATCTCCGAGGTCGTCCTCGACACCCTGCCGCTGGACCGCCGGGTCACCAGCGCCCTGCTGTTCTTCCCCTCCCTCACCGCCACCGCGGCCGCCGTACCCCGCTTCAACGAAGCGGGTGCCATCGCGGTGGAGCTGATGGACGGCAACACCCTGCGTGCCTCGGTCAGCGTGCAGGGGGTTCCGGCGGACTGGGCGGCGCTGCCCCGGGGGACGGCCGCGCTGCTGGTCGAGTTCCGCGCCCCGGACGAGGCGGGCCAGGAGGCGTTCGAGGCGGCCGCCGCCGAGGTGGTGCGGGGCCTCGACCTGGTGGTCCCGGCGACCTCCGTCACCAACGCGTTCACCCGGGACGCGGGGGCGATCGCCGGGTACTGGAAGGCGCGCAAGGCGTTCGTGACGGCGGTCGGCGGCTCCCGCCCCTCGGGTACGACGCTGATCACGAAGGACTTCGCGGTCCCGCCGGACCGGCTGGCCGAGGCCTGCGAGGCGCTGGTGGAGCTGCTGGAGCTGCGGTCACGCCACGCTTTGAAGCCGCCGTGGCCGGTCACGCCGCCCACGGCAATCTGCGGGGCCTGAAGACCATTCCGAAGGTGGAGGCGGTCGCCGACCCGTGCATCGAGTGCGGCTTATGCGAACCCACCTGTCCCAGCCAGGACCTGACGACCACTCCGCGCCAGCGAATCGTGCTGCGCCGCGAGATGACGCGCCAGGCGGACGGCTCCCCGGTGGCGGCCGGGCTCCTCGACGCCTACGGGTACGACGCGGTGGACACCTGCGCCAGGGACTCGACCTGCAAGCTCGCCTGCCCGGTCGGCATCGGGAGAAGGTGACCGTGCCGGACGACGCGGGGTGCTGCGCCTTCGCGGGCGACCGGGGCATGCTGCACAAGGAGTTGACCGACACGGCGACGGCCGGGGAGGCGGCCGAGGTCAACTCCCGTCACTACGACGCCTATCTGTCGGCCAGCCGCATGTGCGAGATCGGCATGGAGCGGGCCACCGGACATCCCTACCGCTCGGCCCTGATCGCGCTGGAGCGCGCCACCCGGCCGCCCCTGCGCTGGGCCTCCAAGAGCCCCGGCCCAGCGCAGGTCGACGGCCCCGACTGGTTCGACCAGTCGGGGCCTTCGCACGCCCGGAAGAAAAGTCCATGGTTTGGGGACGAGAGTCCAATTGGCTCCCTTGCGCACCATCAGCCTCACCGTCCAGGGTCCTTACCGAGGCCCGGTCCCGGGCCGCGCACGCCCGTACGGGACCGGACCCACTCGCGCACCGTCAGAACCCCCACACCCCACCTGGAGGCTCGATGAACGACGACGCCCGGCCCGGACAGGCACCGCAGGACCTCCCCCCGCAGCATGCCGGCGACGGCACCGACCGGCAGGAGCCCAGCCGCCGTTCGGTGCTGTGGACCACGGCGGGCGTGGCCGGCGCCGGGCTCGGCCTGGGCGCGCTGACCTCGGGCACCGCGTCGGCCGCCGGGAGCACCGCCCCGGAAGCCGCGGAAGCCCTGGCAGCCACCCCCGCCCGGCAGGGCCGCACGATGACCGACGTCCCCTTCGAGCGGCGCTCGACGGTGCGGGTCGGCATCGTGGGCCTCGGCAACCGGGGCGACAGCATGATCGGCCTGTTTTTGGCGGTCCCCGGCGTCCAGGTCGTGGCGGTCTGCGACCCGGTCCGGGACAAGGCGGAGAAGGCCGCCGCCAAGGTGACGGCGGCCGGGCAGCCCGCCCCCACCGTGTACGCCAAGGGCGAGGACGACTACGTCGACCTCTGCCGACGCGGGGACATCGACTTCGTCCATGTGGCCACGCCCTGGGAGCTGCACTTCCCGATGGCGAAGGCGGCGATGCTGAACGGCAAGCACGTCGGCGTGGAGTGTCCGATCGCGATGCGCCTGGAGGAGCTCTGGCAGCTCGTCGACCTCTCCGAGCGCACCCGGCGGCACTGCATGCAGCTGGAGAACTGCTGTTACGGCAAGAACGAGATGCGGGTGCTCCGGATGGCGCACGCGGGTCTCTTCGGGGACCTGCTGCACGGGGCGGGGGCGTACAACCACGATCTGCGTGAGCTGATGTTCGACCCGGACTACTACGAGGGTCCCTGGCGGCGGCTCTGGCACACCCGGCTGCGCGGCGACCTCTACCCCAACCACGGGTTCGGCCCGGTCGCCAACTACATGGACGTCAACCGGGGCGACCGCGCCGTCTCCATCACCAGCGTCGGCACCCCCGCCCTCGGTCTCGCCGCCTACCGCGAGGAGCACATGCCGGCCGGTGACCCCAGCTGGAAGGAGTCGTACATCGGCGCCGACCGGACGATCAGCCTCGTGCAGACCGCCAAGGGCCGGGTGATCCGGCTGGAGCACGATGTGTCGAGCCCGCACCCGTACTCCCGTATCAACAGCCTCGGCGGGACCCGGGGCGTCTTCGAGGACTACCCGGAGCGGATCTACCTGGAGCCCACCAACACCGACCACCGGTGGGACGACTTCAAGAAGTACGCCGAGTGGGACCACTGGCTCTGGAAGGAGCACGCCAATCCGCCGGGCGGCCACGGCGGCATGGACTACATCATGGTGTTCCGGCTGATGCAGTGCATGCGGCTCGGGCTCGTCCCGGACTTCGACGTGTACGACGCGGCCACCTGGACGGCCCCGGTGCCGCTCAGCCACCTCTCCATCAAGGCCAAGGGCGCTCCGCTGCCCATCCCGGACTTCACCCGCGGCGCGTGGCGGAAGGCCAGGTCCGGCATGGACTCGGAGAAGCCGGCCGCGTGAGAGCGGCGGGGTCCCGGGCGGCTCGGCACGGGACCCCGCGGGCGGCGGGACGGCGGCGAAAACCGGTTGCCCCGGAGGGGGACGGGAAGCGAACCTTGCACGGTTTGGTCACCCCGTACCTCCGAGGTCCGCACAGACTTCGCGCACACCGAGCCCTGGGACGTCATGCAGATTCGCGATCTTCCGTATTCGGATCCCGGCGACCCCGATGTACGGTCGGGCCCCCGCTTCCTGTACTGGCTCGGCCGCCATCAGCTCGGCGGACAGCTCAAGGCGCTGGGCTGGGGACTGCTCCACCAGCTGGGCATCGCCGGGCTCCCGGTCACCGTGGGGGTCGCCGTCCAGGCCGTCATCGAACGCTCCGGCGCACGTCTGGCCCTCGCCGGCGGTGTGATCGCGGCCCTGGGCATCCTCATCGCGGTGGGCGACACCATGCTCCACCGGACCGCCGTGACCAACTGGATCACCGCCGCCGCGCGGGTGCAGCAGCTCCTGGCGCGCAAGACCGCCGAGCTGGGCGCCGCCCTGACCCGGCGGGTCGCCGCCGGTGAGGTCGTCGCCGTCTCGACGGGTGACGTGGAGAAGATCGGCTGGTTCGTCGAGGCGCTCTCCCGCTTCGCGGCCGCCGCCACCGCCCTCGTCGTGGTCTGCGTGGGGCTGGTCATCTACCTCCCGGCCCTCGGCGTGCTGGTGGCCGTCGCCATGCCGGTGCTGGCCCTCGCCGTGCTGCCGCTGCTGTCCCGCGCCACCCGGCGCGCCGACGAGCAGCGGGAGAAGGCGGGCAAGGCGACCGAGCTGGCGTCGGACACGGTGGCCGGACTGCGGGTGCTGCGCGGCATCGGCGGCGAGGAGCTGTTCCTCGGCCGCTACCGCCGTGCCTCCCAGGAGGTCCGCAAGGCGGCGGTGCGCAGCGCCAGGATGT
The DNA here is from genome assembly GCF_044752765.1 of Streptomyces sp. NPDC088706. Lineage (NCBI taxonomy): Bacteria > Bacillati > Actinomycetota > Actinomycetes > Kitasatosporales > Streptomycetaceae > Streptomyces > Streptomyces sp. NPDC088706. The sequence continues at coordinate 138,020 of NZ_JBIVLW010000008.1, read as the reverse complement.
GGGCGCTGATCTCGGCGGTGCAGGTACTGCTGCCGGGCATCCTGCTGATCTCCCTGGTCTGGTACGGGGCGACGCTGGCGCGGGAGGGCCGCATCGACGTGGGCCAGCTGGTCACGGTCTACAGCGCGGCCACCCTGATGCTGTTCCCGCTGCGCCACTTCGAGGAGATCGCGATGGCCTACTCCTTCTCCCGGCCCTCCGCGCAGCGCGCCGTTCGGGTGCTGTCGCTGCGCCGCAGCGACCGGACGGCCACCGAGGCGGGCGTTCCGTCGGGCGACCTGTACGACCCCGCCACCGGGCTGATGGCCCACGGGGGTCAGTTCACCGCGGTCGTCTGCGGCGACCCGGACGAGGCGGGGCGGCTGGCCGAACGGCTGGGCGGCCATGCCCAGACCGGCGACGAGGACACCGACGAGGTGAAGAAGGCCCCCTCCGTCCTGCTCGGCGCCGTCGCGCTGGACGAACTCCCGCTGGACACCGCCCGGACCGCCGTCCTGGTCCAGGACAAGGACCCGGTACTGCTCTCCGGCACGCTCCAGGAGCTGTTGGACGTGCCGTCCTCCGGCCTGGTCACCGCCGGGCAGGCGCTGGAGGCCGCGCAGTGCGGCGATGTGCTCGCCGCCCTGGCCCAGGCCTCGCCGGACGACGACGGGGACCCGATGCGGACCCGAATCACCGAGCGCGGCAGGTCGCTCTCCGGCGGTCAGCGCCAACGCCTCGCGCTGGCCCGGTCGCTGATCACCGACCCGGAGGCGCTGGTGCTGGACGAGCCGACCTCCGCCGTCGACTCGCACACCGAGGCGCGCGTCGCCGCCGGGGTCGCGGGGCTGCGCCGGGGCCGTACGACGATCGCGTTCGCCTCGTCCCCGCTGCTGCTGGACGTCGCCGACCGGGTCGTCCTCGTCCACGAGGGCAGCGTGGTCGCCGTGGGCACCCACCGCGACCTGCTGCGCACCGAACCGCGCTACCGGTCCGTCGTCACCCGCGAGACCGACGACGAGGTGGCGGCGAGCGGTTTCCCGGGCATCGACGCGGTCCCCGCCATGAACAACAGCACCCAGGAAATCGAGGAGAGGGCATGATCGGCGTCGCACCGCCGGCGTACGACCCGGCCGCCCCGGAGTCGGCCACCACCCTGCCCGTGGGCACCCCCACGACCGTACGGAGTTACGTCCGGGACCTGCTGCGGCGTCACCGCAAGGCCTTCGGCCTCCTGATCGCCGCCAACGCGGTGGCGGTCATCGCCTCCATCGTCGGGCCGTATCTGCTGGGCGGGCTGGTCGAGGACCTGTCCGACGGGGTCACCGATCTCCATCTGGAGCGCACGGCGGCCATCTTCGCCCTCGCGCTGGTGGTCCAGACGGTGTTCACCCGGTCCACGCGGCTGCGCGGGGCCATGCTGGGCGAGGAGATGCTCGCGGACCTGCGGGAGGACTTCCTCGTACGGTCCGTGGGTCTGCCGCCCGGGGTGCTGGAGCGGGCCGGGACGGGCGACCTGCTCTCCCGGATCACCACGGACATCGACCGGCTGGCCAACGCCATGCGCGAGGCCGTGCCGCAGCTGGCCATCGGCATCGTCTGGGCCGGGCTGCTGCTCGGCGCGCTCACCGTGACCGCTCCCCCGCTGGCGCTGGCCGTGCTGATCGCCCTGCCGGTGCTGATCGCCGGCTGCCGCTGGTACTTCCGGCGCGCGCCCTCGGCGTACCGCTCGGAGGCCGCAGGTTACGCGGCCGTCGCCGCGATGCTCGCCGAGACCGTGGACGCGGGGCGGACCGTGGAGGCGCACCGCCTCGGTGCCCGCCGGGTGGCGCTGTCGGACCGGCGGATCACCGAGTGGACGGCGTGGGAGCGTTACACGCTGTTCCTGCGTTCGGTGCTCTTCCCGGTCATCAACGCGACGTACGTGACGATCCTCGGTGCGGTCCTGCTGCTCGGCGGCTGGTTCGTGCTGGAGGGCCGGCTGACGGTCGGACAGCTGACCACGGGCGCGCTGCTGGCCCAGATGATGGTCGACCCGATCGGCCTCATCCTGCGCTGGTACGACGAACTCCAGGTCGCCCAGGTTTCCTTGGCGCGGCTGGTCGGCGTACGGGAGATCGAGCCGGACGCCGGGAGCGCGGAGGTCGGGCCGGACGGCCGGGACGTGCGGGCGGACGAGGTGCGCTTCGGGTACCGGGAGGGCGTCGACGTCCTGCACCAGGTGTCGCTGGACGTGGCTCCGGGCACCCGGCTCGCCCTGGTCGGGCCCTCGGGCGCGGGCAAGTCGACGCTGGGGCGGCTGCTGGCCGGTATCTACGCCCCGCGCACCGGTGAGGTGACGCTCGGCGGGGCCGAGCTGTCGCGGATGACGGCGGAGCGGGTCCGGGAGCATGTGGCCCTGGTCAACCAGGAGCACCACGTCTTCGTCGGCTCGCTGCGGGACAACCTGCTGCTGGCCCGGGACGGGGCGAAGGACGCCGACCTGTGGGCCTCGCTGGCCGCGGTCGACGCGGACGGCTGGGCGAAGGGGCTGGAGAACGGGCTGGACACGGAGGTCGGCTCGGGCGGGTTCGCGCTGACCCCGGCGCAGGCCCAGCAGATCGCGCTGGCCCGTCTCGTGCTGGCCGACCCGCACACGCTGGTCCTGGACGAGGCGACCTCGCTGCTCGACCCGCGGGCCGCCCGCCATCTGGAGCGTTCGCTGGCCCGGGTGCTGGAGGGCCGTACGGTGGTGGCGATCGCGCACCGGCTGCACACCGCGCACGACGCGGACGTCATCGCGGTGGTGGAGGACGGCCGGATCAGCGAGCTGGGCAGCCACGACGAGCTGGTGGCGGCGGACGGCGCGTACGCGGCGCTGTGGCGGTCCTGGCACGGGTGAGCCGGCAGCCGGCGGAAGTCACCGCCCGGTGGTCCGTGAGCGGTTGGGCTGCAGCAGCTGGTCGACGGGCGCGTAGTCGTCGGTGAGCGGCCGGGCGGCGCCGGTCCAGGCGGCGAGGGCGTCCCCGGTGGTGATCCTCCAGCCGGTCTCCCGGGCGTCCAGGGCCTGCTGGATCGCGGGGGCGTCGACCGGCCGGTCGGAGGCGACCACGACCAGGTTGCCGCCCTCGGGGGCGGCGTCCGGGTCGAGGCCGAGGTCGGCGGGGGCACCGATGAGGGCGACGTACGCGAAGACCTCGGTGAGGGTGGCGACTTCGGCCCGGGCGAAGGCCAGCTTTCCGTGGTCGATGAGGTTGGCGACGTACAGGCCCTCGTCCTCGAGCACCCGGCGTACGTCGCGCAGTGCCTCCGTCGTGGTGAGGTGCCAGGGCACGCCGACGCCCCCGAAGGCGTCGCCGACGACGAGGTCCCGGCTGTCGGCGTCCAGCCGCTCCAGGCCGAGCCTGCCGTCCTCCACGCGCACATCGATGGCGGTGGAGGTTCCCGGACCGAGCTGTTCGCGGTCGATGCGGACGACTCCGCCGTCGATCTCGGAGACGAGGCTGCGGGTCCCGGGGCGGGTGGTGGCGAGGTAGCGGGGGAAGGTCAGCCCGCCGCCTCCGATGTGGTGGGCGGCGAGCGGCGCACCAGTGGGAAAGGCGGTGTCGACTACGGAGGCGAGGGCGCGTACGTACCCGAACTTGAGGTACGTGGGGTCCTCGACGTCGACGTAGGAGTGGCGCAGGCCGTCCAGGACCAGGGTGCGGCCGGCTGGCCGCTCGGGGTCCGCGACGACCTGGGCGCAGTGGTACCGGGTCTCCGCGTCGCAGCCGCCGGGGGCGAACGCGGTGGCCAGGGAGCCGGCGACGACGGTGGCCAGCGCCACGGCCGAGGCCCGGCTCCAGCGGCGCGCCCGCCATCCGACCAGGACGGAGCCGATCACCAGCAGGGCTCCCAGGCCGAGCAGGATGGAACTGACCGGCAGCCGGGAGACCAGGACGAATCCGGTGAGGACCGTGCCGACGATGGCGCCGAATGTGCCCACCCCGGAGAGCCGTCCCACGACCGTCCCGGTCTCGGCGAGGCTGGTGAGCCGCAGCTTGGTGACGAACGGGGTCACCGCGGAGAGCAGGGCGCCGGGCACGAGGAGGGTCCCCGCCGCGACCAGCGGAAGCATCGGCGGTGCCCACTCCGCGGTGGTGCGGAGCAGGAGCGGGGTGAGCGCGACGACCACGCCCGACGCCCCGAGCGCGGGGCCGATGAGCCGGTGCGGATCGACCTGGTCGGCGACGCGCCCGCCCAGCCAGGAGCCCAGCGCGATCGCGGTGAGGGCGATGCCGATCACCATGGTGCTGGTTTCGAGGGTGAGGCCGAGGTAGGGGGCCAGCAGCCGCAGGGCGACGATCTCGACCACCAGGACCGCGGCCGACGATCCGAACACGAGGGCCGCCGCGGCGCGGTGGCCCGGACCCGGGGGGCGGGACGGTTCGTCGGCCACGGGCGGGGAGGGCTGAGTGGTCACGGCAGCATCCTCGCATGGGGGCGGCCGGACTCCCGTCGGCCTGCGGCCCCGCACGGGCGCCCGGGAGCGGGGAGCCGGCGGGAGCGCCCGCGTCCGTGGCCGGTGCGGCTGGACAGGCATTCGGTCGCCCCACCGCTGTGAACAGCCCCCCTTTCACCCCCTGCCGGGAGGCGGACCCAGCCGCATCCGGTGAGGATGAGGAGTGCATCGGCCGGTATACGGGGCAGGCGAGGGCAGAACCACGCAAGCCCGAGAAGGGACGCAGCCCGTGGCACCACCCAGGATTCTCGTCGTCGGCGCCGGCTTCGCAGGTGTCGAATGTGTACAACGGCTGGAGCGCAAACTCGCTCCGGGCGAGGCCGAGATCGCGCTCGTCACGCCGTTCTCCTATCAGCTCTACCTGCCGCTGCTGCCCCAGGTGGCCTCCGGCGTGCTCACCCCCCAGTCGGTCGCGGTCTCCCTGCGCCGCAGCCGCCGCCACCGCACCCGCATCATCCCCGGCGGAGCGATCGGCGTGGATACGCAGGCCAAGGTCTGCGTCATCCGGAAGATCACGGATGAGGTCGTCAACGAGCCGTACGACTACATCGTGCTGGCCGCGGGCAGCGTGACCCGGACGTTCGACATCCCCGGACTGGTGGAACACGCGCGCGGGATGAAGACGCTGGCCGAGGCGGCGTACGTACGCGACCACGTCATCGCCCAGCTCGATCTGGCCGATGCCAGCCAGGACGAGGCGGAACGGGCCTCCCGGCTCCAGTTCGTCGTGGTCGGCGGCGGTTACGCCGGCACGGAGACGGCCGCTTGCCTGCAACGCCTCACCACCAACGCCGTCAAGCACTACCCACGGCTGGACCCGAGGCTGATCAAGTGGCACCTGATCGACATCGCGCCCAAACTGATGCCGGAGCTGGGCGACAAGCTGGGGCAGGCCGCCCTGGAGATTCTCCGCAAGCGGAACATCGAGGTGTCGCTCGGGGTCTCCATCGCCAAGGCCGGGCCGGAGGAAGTGACGTTCACCGACGGCCGGGTGCTGCCCTGCCGGACCCTGATCTGGACCGCGGGGGTGGTGGCCAGTCCGCTGATCGCCACGCTCGGCGCGGAGACCGTACGCGGCAGGCTCGCCGTGACGCCGGAGCTGAAGCTGCCGGGCGCGGACGGGGTGTTCTCGCTGGGTGACGCGGCGGCGGTGCCGGACCTGGCGAAGGGCGACGGGGCGGTCTGCCCGCCGACCGCGCAGCACGCGATGCGCCAGGGCAAGGTGGCCGCGGACAACCTGATCGCCTCCCTGCGCCGTCAGCCGCTCAAGGACTACGTCCACAAGGACCTGGGACTCGTCGTGGACCTCGGTGGCAAGGACGCCGTGTCCAAGCCGCTGGGCGTCGAGCTGCACGGACTGCCCGCGCAGGCCGTGGCCCGCGGCTACCACTGGTCGGCGCTGCGGACGAACGTCGCGAAGACCCGGGTCCTGACGAACTGGATGCTCAACGCGGTCGCCGGCGACGACTTCGTACGCACCGGGTTCCAGGCGCGCAAGCAGGCGACGCTGCGGGACTTCGAGTACACGGACGCCTATCTGACGCCGGAGCAGATCAAGGAGCACACGGAGTCGACGGTCATCAAGCACTGAACATGCGGCACGGAGACCGGGTGAGCGCGCCCCCGCACGGCGGGGGCGCGCTCACCGCCGCTGTGCCAGGACCGTCTCCACCGTGTCCGCCTCCCGCGCCGTCTTGTCCTCGCGGTAGCGCAGGACGCGGGCGAACCGGAGGGTGACGCCCGCCGGGTAGCGGATGGAGCGCTGGAGTCCGTCGTAGGCGATCTCCACGACGAGCTCCGGGCGTACGGTCACGACGTGTCCGTCCTCGCCGGTCGCCAGCTCCCGCAGTCTCCCGGTCTGCCACTCCAGCAGCGCGTCGGTGAGCCCCTTGAAGGTCTTGCCGAGCATCACGAACGTGCCGTCGGGGCCGCGCGCGCCCAGGTGGAGGTTGGAGAGCTTGCCGGTGCGCCGGCCGCTGCCCCATTCGGCGGCCAGCACCACCAGGTCCAGGGTGTGCACCGGCTTGACCTTCAGCCAGGACGCACCCCGGCGGCCGGCGCTGTAGGCGGCGGCCAGGTCCTTGACGACGACCCCCTCGTGGCCGCGATCCAGGGTCTCGGCGAGGAACGCCTCGGCGGCCCGGCGCGCGTCGGCGTCCTCGGGGTCGGGCACCAGGGTGCGCCGGACGCGCAGGTGCTCGGGGACCAGGCGGGCCAGGGCCGCGTGGCGCTCGGCGAAGGGGAGGTCGAGCAGGTCCTCGCCGTCGGCCGACAGGGCGTCGAAGAAGACGGGGACGACCGGTACGCCGGCGGCAGCGGCGGCCACGTCACGCCGTGAGCCCACCCGGGCGGCGGTCTCCTGGAAGGGGCGCGGCCTGCCGTCCTTCCCGAGCGCGATCACCTCGCCGTCCAGGATGAAGCGCCCGGTCTCCAGCGCGGACACGGCGGCCACCAGTTCGGGCAGCCGGTCGGTGATGTCGTCCAGGGTCCGGGTGTAGGCGCGGACCCGGTCACCGTCCCGGTGCACCTGGACCCGGATGCCGTCGAGCTTCTCCTCCACGGCGCAGGGCCCGAGCTTGTCGACGGCCTCGGTGACCGAGGCGGCGGTGTGGGCCAGCATCGGCTGGACGGGCCGGCCCACGGTGAGGCGGAAGGCGGCGAGCGCTTCGGGGCCCTCCGCGAGGAGCGCCCGGGCCACCTCCTGGAGCGATCCGGCGAGCATCACGGCCCGGCGGACGTCGGCGGGCGGGGCTTCGGCGGCCCGGGCCAGCGCGTCGGCGGCGACGGCGTCCAGGGCCCCCTGGCGGACCTCGCCGGTGAGCAGGGCCCGCAGAAAGTGCTGCTCGTCGGCGGTGGCCGCGGCGAACAGGGCGCGCAGGCGCTCGCGGCGCAGGGCCTGGGAGCCGGTACCGGAAACGGCGGCCAGCGCGGTCAGCTCGGCGTCGACGCCGGTGACGGTGAGGGTGGGCACGGCGGCGGGTTCCACCGGGTCTCCCAGGCTCCGCCAGCCCACACCGATACGGCCCTGGGGCAGCCGTCCGGCGAGGTACGGGATGACCACGGGGACGTCGTCGGGTCCGGCGTCCCGGAAGAGCGTGGCGAGGAGCGCCACCTTCCGGGAGCGGGCGGAGGTGGCGGCGACCTCCAGGGAGACCTGGGCGAGCTCGGCGAGCAGCATGTGGCCATGGTGCTACGGGCCGGGGCTGACCGGCCGCACGCAACACGGCAGGTGGGTCATATGTAGTTGAGCGCGGCCGCCCCGCCCACTCCCCCGAGCACCATGAACGCGGGCATCAGCACCTTGATCTCCACCCAGCTGCCGGCCCGGAACCGCATGAACCTCGGAGGGCCGAGCGGGTACCAGCGCTTGCGGCCGATGGGGATGGGCCACAGGATCGGGCAGCCCGAGACGGTGAGCGCGTCCCCGATGTCGTGGACCAGGGCGCCGAGCACGATGGGCAGGCCGAGCCAGAGGTACTCCTGGCCCGGGGCGTCGAAGAGCCAGTCGGCGCCGTTGCCGGGCTGGTCCAGGACGCCCGCGAGGATCCAGGCGCTGGTGGCGCCGAGCGCCCAGACCAGGACGTCGCTGGAGACCCGGGCGGCCCGCCAGAGCAGGCCCTCGACCGCGAGCACCAGGTGGACGAAGAGGATCGCCAGGACCGCCCAGCGGCCGCCTTCGACCGCGGCGAGGGAGCAGCCGCCGCCGATCAGGACGGCGAAGAGCCAGGTGTGGGTGAGGGTGCGGTGGCCGCCGGTGCGGCGGGGGTCGGCGGCGGACTTGGTGGCCTTGTAGACGGCGTACGAGAGCTTGTCGGTGATCTCGCACAGCCCTTTGGAGACGGGGCCGAAGGCGCGCGAGATGGTCGCCGACTTGTGGTCGAGGTCGGGGGCGAGGGCGGCTCCCGCGCAGATCAGCGCCCCGACGACGAGGACCGGCCAGGGCATCGGGTGGCCCGCCGCGGCGGCTGCCGCCCCCACCCCCAGCCAGGCCGCTGCCCCTGACAGGGAGTGCGCCGGTCCCATCATGTGCTGTTCCGCCCCCAGTGCGTCGCACGCCCATCACCGGTGCGGTGCGGGCTGGTTGAGTGCGCAGCGTATCGTCCATGATCTTCCTGCCGTCCGCCGGTTCCCTCATCCGGGCGGAAGACAGGCAAGATGGGGGCGTGACCCTCATCGACCAGCTGCCCCAGACCGCCGACCCGGACGCCCTCTTCGAGGCCTTCTCCTCATGGACCGAGAGCCAGGGCATCACGCTGTACCCGGCTCAGGAGGAGGCGCTGATCGAGGTGGTCTCCGGGGCGAACGTGATCCTTTCCACCCCGACCGGCTCCGGGAAGAGCCTGGTGGCGGCCGCCGCGCACTTCACTGCGCTGGCTCAGGACAAGGTCACCTTCTACACCGCCCCGATCAAGGCGCTGGTCTCGGAGAAGTTCTTCGACCTGTGCAAGCTCTTCGGCACCGAGAACGTCGGCATGCTCACCGGTGACGCCTCGGTCAACGCGGACGCCCCGGTGATCTGCTGCACCGCCGAGGTGCTGGCCTCCATCGCGCTGCGCGACGGGAAGTACGCCGACATCGGCCAGGTCGTGATGGACGAGTTCCACTTCTACGCCGAGCCGGACCGCGGCTGGGCGTGGCAGATCCCGCTGCTGGAGCTGCCGCAGGCGCAGTTCGTGCTGATGTCGGCGACGCTCGGTGACGTCGCGATGTTCGAGAAGGACCTGACCCGGCGCACCGGCCGCCCCACCTCGGTGGTGCGCTCGGCGACCCGTCCGGTGCCGCTGAGTTACAAGTACCGCTTCACGCCGATCACCGAGACGCTGACCGAGCTGCTGGACACCCGGCAGTCGCCGGTCTACATCGTGCACTTCACGCAGGCGGCGGCCGTCGAGCGGGCGCAGTCGCTGATGAGCATCAACATGTGCACGAAGGAGGAGAAGGAGAAGATCGCCGATCTGATCGGCAGCTTCCGCTTCACCACCAAGTTCGGCCAGAACCTCTCCCGGTACGTGCGCCACGGCATCGGGGTGCACCACGCGGGGATGCTGCCGAAGTACCGCCGCCTGGTGGAGAAGCTGGCCCAGGCGGGTCTGCTGAAGGTGATCTGCGGGACGGACACGCTCGGCGTCGGTGTCAACGTCCCCATCCGTACGGTGCTGTTCACGGCGCTCACCAAGTACGACGGCACCCGGGTGCGGACCCTGCGGGCGCGGGAGTTCCACCAGATCGCGGGGCGGGCGGGGCGGGCCGGGTTCGACACGGCCGGGTTCGTGGTGGCGCAGGCCCCCGAGCACGTCATCGAGAACGAGAAGGCCGTCAAGAAGGCGGGCGACGACCCGAAGAAGAAGCGCAAGGTGGTCCGCAAGAAGGCCCCCGAGGGGTTCGTCGCCTGGTCGGAGACCACGTTCGACAAGCTGATCCAGTCCGAGCCGGAGCCGCTGAGCTCCCGCTTCCGGGTCACGCACACGATGCTGCTCGCGGTGATCGCCCGGCCCGGCAACGCCTTCCAGGCGATGCGGCACCTGCTGGAGGACAACCACGAGCCGCGCCGGGCGCAGCTGCGGCACATCCGCCGGGCCATCGCCATCTACCGCTCGCTGCTGGACGGCGGGGTGGTGGAGCAGCTGGACACGCCGGACGCCGAGGGGCGGATCGTACGGCTGACGGTCGATCTCCAGCAGGACTTCGCGCTGAACCAGCCGCTGTCCACCTTCGCGCTGGCCGCGTTCGACCTGCTGGACGCGGAATCCCCGTCGTACGCGCTGGACATGGTCTCGGTCGTCGAGTCGACGCTGGACGATCCCCGGCAGATCCTGGCCGCCCAGCAGAACAAGGCGCGCGGTGAGGCCGTGGGGCAGATGAAGGCGGACGGAGTCGAGTACGAGGAGCGGATGGAGCGGCTCCAGGAGGTCACGTACCCCAAGCCGCTGAGCGAGCTGCTGTGGCACGCCTACGACGTGTACCGCAAGAGCCACCCGTGGGTGAACGACCACCCGGTGTCGCCGAAGTCGGTGATCCGGGACATGTTCGAGCGCGCGATGACCTTCACGGAGTTCACCTCGCACTACGAGCTGGCCCGGACCGAGGGCATCGTGCTGCGGTATCTGGCGAGCGCGTACAAGGCGCTGGAGCACACGATCCCGGACGACCTGAAGTCGGAGGACCTGGAGGATCTGATCTCCTGGCTCGGGGAGATGGTGCGCCAGGTGGACTCCAGTCTGCTGGACGAGTGGGAGCAGCTGGCCAACCCGGAGGTGGAGACGGCCGAGCAGGCGCAGGAGCGGGCGGACGAGGTCAAGCCGGTCACGGCGAACCCGCGCGCCTTCCGGGTGCTGGTGCGCAACGCGATGTTCCGGCGGGTGGAGCTGGCCGCGCTGGACCGGGTGCGCGACCTGGGCGAGCTGGACGGCGACTCCGGGTTTGACGAGGACGCGTGGGGCGAGGCGCTGGACGCGTACTGGGACGCGCACGAGGAGATCGGCACCGGCCCGGACGCGCGCGGTCCCAAGCTGCTGAAGATCGACGAGGACCCGGCGCACGGGCTGTGGCGGGTGTGGCAGGCGTTCGCCGACCCGGCGGGCGATCACGACTGGGGCATCAAGGCCGAGGTGGACCTGGCCGCGTCCGACGAGGAGGGCCGGGCGGTCGTCCGGGTCACCGGGGCCGGCCAGCTGTGAGGGGCACCCTGATGTGTGAGCGGAGAGGTACGGCATGATGAATCCGGCCGAGCGCCTGGTCGACCTTCTCGACCTGGAGCGGATCGAGGTCAACATCTTCCGCGGCCGCAGCCCGGAGGAGTCCCTGCAACGGGTCTTCGGCGGGCAGGTCGCGGGCCAGGCGCTGGTGGCGGCCGGGCGCACCACCGACGGGGAGCGTCCGGTGCACTCGCTGCACGCCTACTTCCTGCGGCCGGGCCGCCCCGGGGTGCCGATCGTCTACCAGGTGGAGCGGGTGCGGGACGGCCGGTCCTTCACCACCCGCCGGGTCACGGCCGTCCAGGAGGGCCGGACGATCTTCAACCTGACGGCCTCCTTCCACCGCCCCGAGGAGGCCGGCTTCGAGCACCAGCTGCCGCCGGCCCGGATCGTCCCGGACCCGGAGGAGCTGCCGACGGTCGCCGAGGAGGTGCGCGAGCACCTGGGCGCACTGCCGGAGGCGCTGGAGCGGATGGCCCGCCGCCAGCCCTTCGACATCCGTTACGCGGACCGGCTGCGCTGGACGAGCGAGGAGATCAAGGACGCCGATCCGCGCAGCGCGGTGTGGATGCGCGCGGTGGGCCCGCTGGGCGACGACCCGCTGGTGCACACCTGCGCGCTGACGTACGCGAGCGACATGACGCTCCTGGACGCGGTGCGCATCCCCGTGGAGCCGCTGTGGGGCCCGCGCGGCTTCGACATGGCCTCGCTGGACCACGCGATGTGGTTCCACCGGCCGTTCCGGGCGGACGAGTGGTTCCTGTACGACCAGGAGTCGCCGATCGCGACGGGTGGGCGCGGTCTGGCACGCGGCCGGATCTACGACCGTGCGGGGCAGCTGCTGGTGTCGGTGGTGCAGGAGGGGCTGTTCCGGCGGCTGGAGAAGTAGGGGCGGGGGCCCGCCCCGGCTCATGTGCCGGGCAGCGGGTCCTGCTCGACCTCGTGGCGGCGGGTGCGGATGTCCGGCGGCGCCGGGTGCAGCTTGGCGTCGCAGGACGGCCCCAGCCCGGTGCGGCGGGAGCCGGCACCGGTGAGGGGGCGGCCGCAGAGGCGGCAGCGGATCAGGCGGCGGGCCGGAGCGTCACCGGAATGCTCCGGGCGTTCGACCGCGTCACCGGAACGCACCTCGCAGTCGACTGCGGGCAGCGGTTCGGGGAAAAGTTCGGGAGACTGCACAGGGAAGATCCTTCCTCATCGGGAGCCGTATCGGGCCCTGACCGGTGCGCCCGACGTTCGCACCGCGACCGTTCCGCTTGAAAGGACCCCCGTACCCATGACCGAGATCGTCCACGTGAGCGCCCCCGAGCTGGTCACGTACGCCGATGAGATGGCCGAGCTGCTGGTGGAGACCGTCGAGGAGGGCTCCTCGGTGGGCTTCCTGGCCCCGCTGGACCGGGCGAAGGCCACCGTCTGGTGGCGGGAGCGCGCGGGGGCCCTGGAGTCCGGCGAGGTCTCCGTCTGGATCGCCCGGGAGGGCGGCCGGGTCGCCGGGACCATCGCCCTGATCCGCGCGCCCCTGCCGAACGCTAGCCACCGCGCGGAGGTCGCCAAGCTGATGGTCCGTCCCTCCGCCCGCGGCCAGGGGCTCGGGCGGGCCCTGCTGAACGCCGTGGAGGCGTACGCGGAGGTCCAGGGCATCACGCTGCTGATCCTGGACACCGAGAGCGGCAGCCTGGCCGAGCAGGTCTACTGCAAGGCGGGCTGGACGGAGATCGGCACCGTGCCGGGATACGCGGCCGACCCGGCGGGCAGCCTCAAGCCGAGCACCTTCTACTACAAGGAGCTCGCCTCCGCTCCGTGAGCGGCGGGCGGCACAATGGGCACCACGCACGCGATGATCAGGGAGAGCTTCATGACGCTGCACGACATTCCGCTGCACACCCTCACCGGCGAGCCGACCACCCTGGGCGCCTGGAGCGGCCGGGCCGTCCTGCTGGTGAACGTGGCGTCCAAGTGCGGGCTCACCCCGCAGTACGAGGGCCTGGAGCGGCTGCAGCAGACGTACGGGGACCGGGGGCTGACCGTGCTCGGTGTGCCCTGCAACCAGTTCGCCGGGCAGGAGCCGGGCAGCGCGGAGGAGATCGAGACCTTCTGCTCGACCACGTACGGCGTGACCTTCCCGCTGCTGGAGAAGCTCGACGTCAACGGGGCCGGCCGGCACCCGCTGTACGCGGAGCTGACGAAGCTGGCGGACGCGGACGGGGAGGCCGGGGACGTCCAGTGGAACTTCGAGAAGTTCGTGATCTCGCCGGCCGGTGAGCCGGTGGCCCGGATCCGGCCGCGCAGCGAGCCGGAGTCGACGGAGGTCGTGACCGCGATCGAGGCGCAGCTGCCGGGCTGACCGCGGGCAGCACGGAAGGGGGACCGTCCTGGACGGTCCCCCTTCCGCGTGCCCGCTAGCGGATCGGCATGCCCGACAGGGTCCGGGCGATCACCAGGCGCTGGATCTCGCTGGTGCCCTCGAAGATGGTGTAGATCGCGGCGTCCCGGTGCATCCGCTCGACCGGGTACTCCCGGGTGAAGCCGTTGCCGCCGAGGATCTGGATCGCCTGCGCGGTGACGCTCTTGGCGGTCTCGCTGGCGTAGAGCTTGGACATGGAGCCCTCGGCCGAGGTGAACGGCTTCCCGGTGGTGGCCATCCAGGAGGCGCGCCACACCAGCAGGCGGGCCGCGTCGATCCGGGTGCGCATGTCGGCGAGCTGGAAGGCGATGCCCTGGTTGTCGATGATCGGGCGGCCGAACTGGCTGCGGGTCTTCGCGTAGTCGAGGGCCACCTCGTACGCGGCACGGGCGGTGCCCACGGCCATGGCGCCGACGGCCGGGCGGGAGGCCTCGAAGGTGGCCATCGCCGCGTTCTTGACGCGCTCGCCGCCGGACTTGGCGCGCTCCCGGGCGCGGGCGAGGCGTTCGTCGAGCTTCTCCTTGCCGCCGAGCAGGCAGTGGCCGGGGACGCGGACGTCCTCCAGGACCACCTCGGCGGTGTGCGAGGCGCGGATGCCGTGCTTCTTGAACTTCTGGCCCTGGGAGAGGCCGGGGGTGGCCGGCGGCACGATGAAGGAGGCGTGGCCCTTGGAGCCGAGGCCGGCGTCGACGACGGCGACCACCACGTGGACGCCTGCTATGCCCCCGTTGGTCGCCCATGTCTTGGTCCCGTTCAGGACCCACTCGTCCTTGGCCTCGTCGTAGACGGCGCGCGTGCGCATCGCGGCGACGTCGGATCCGGCGTCGGGCTCGGAGGAGCAGAAGGCGGCGACCTTCACGTCGTTCGCGTCGCCGTACATCTGCGGGATCCAGGTGCCGATCTGCTCCTCGGTGCCGTTGGCGAGGACGCCGACGGCCGCCAGGCCCGTACCGACGATGGAGAGCGCGATGCCCGCGTCACCCCAGAAGAGCTCTTCCATGGCCATGGGGATGCCGAGCCCCGTAGGGTCGAAGAACTGCTGGGCGTAGAAATCGAGGGAGTAGATGCCGACCTTGGCCGCCTCCTGGATGACGGGCCAGGGCGTTTCCTCACGCTCGTCCCACTCCGAGGCCGCGGGGCGGATGACATCCGCCGCGAATCTGTGAAGCCAGTCACGGACCTGCTTCTGGTCGTCGTTGAGATCGAGCGTGAACTCGGTCATGTTCCCCTCCATGCACGGCCGTGAAAAGCATGCGTTACTTGCGGTAACAGCAGTGTGTTACCGGACAGTAGCCGCTGTCAACCGCCCCGGAGCTGATCGACAAGGGCGCCGGGCGGGGTGTTACGTTGCGCAGGCGCGAAGAAGCAGACGTGAAGAAGTCGCACGGCCAGGGGCGGGAGAGACGACATGGAGACCACGCGCGGCGCCGAGCGACAGCGGACGGCGGCCGAGGCCCGGCGCCGCGAACTGCTTGAGGCAGCGGACCGGGTGGTGCTCAGGGACGGCCCGCAGGCGTCGATGAACGCGATCGCCGCCGAGGCCGGGATCACCAAGCCCATCCTCTACCGTCACTTCGGGGACAAGGGCGGGCTCTACCGCGCCCTGGCCGAACGCCACACCGACGCCCTCCTCAGCGCCCTGCGCGCGGCCCTGGACGCTCCCGCCGAGCGCCGCGCCCGGGTCGAGGCCACGCTGGACACCTATCTCGCCGCGATCGAGGCCCGCCCCCAGGTCTACCGCTTCCTGATGCATCCCGCCGACGGGGCGGCCGACCCCGCCGCCTCCGCGGAGGCGGCGCTCCCTCCCGAGCAGGGCTTCGACGTCGGCCGCCACTCCGCCCCGCTGCTGCGCCGGCTCGGCGAGGAGCTGGGCCAGGTGATCGTCGAGCGGGTGGACCTGGGACCGGAGGGCGAGCAGACGGCCCGCATCTGGGGCCACGGCATCGTCGGCATGATGCACGCGGCGGGCGACTGGTGGCTCGCCGACCGGCCCTGCTCCCGCGAGCGGCTGGTGCGCAGCCTGGCCGACCTGCTGTGGGGACGGCTGGCCGAGGCGGGCGACCGCGACGTGCGGGGCGGGCCGGGGTTCTAGGGCGACCGCGACGTGCGGGGCGGGCCGGGGCTCTAGGGCGACCGCGGCCTCCGGGGCGGGCCCGGGGTTCTAGGCGACCGCGGCCTCCGGGGCGGGACAGCCCCTAGACCCCGTCCCTGCGGGCCCAGGGCGCCCGGCGCGCCGCGCGCAGCGCGCGGGACCGCCGCAGCCCGGTCAGCCGGTCGGTGTAGACCCTGCCCTCCAGGTGGTCGCACTCGTGCTGGAGGCACCGGGCGAACCACCCCGTGCCCGCGATCCGCACCGGCTCACCCGTCATCGTCAGCCCCTCGACCACCGCGTGGTCGAAGCGTTCCGTGCCCGCTTCCAGACCCGGAAGTGACAGACAGCCCTCCGGTCCGCGTACGGTGAGTCCGTCCGCCTCGACCAGTTCGGGGTTGACGACGTGTCCCAGATGACGCACGTCGTCGTCGTCCGGACAGTCGTAGACGAACACTTTCAGCGGGACGCCGATCTGGTTGGCGGCGAGCCCGACACCCTGCGCGGCGTACATCGTGGCGAACATGTCCTCGACCAGCCTCGTGAGCGACGGCCCGAAATCCGTGACGTCCGCACAGGCACGGTGGAGCAACGGGTCGCCGAGCAGACTCATCTCACGGACGAGTCCGGAACTGCCGGGGATCGGGCGGTTTCGCATGAGGGCAAGCGTACGTTCCGGCACTGCCTGGGAGTTCCCGTGGTGCCGTGGTGCGGTCGTCGCACCGGACATCGATAGGCTGGGCGCGGACCGATGCAAGGAGGATCTAGGACGATGGCAGGCAACACGGAGCCGTTGTCGCCGCGGGCCAAACTGGCCGTGACGGCGGGCAAGGCCGCGGCGGCGGTGTCACGCGCCGCGGGGCGGGGCAGCGGATCGGTGATCGGCGGCCGGGTGGCGCTCAAACTCGACCCCGACCTGCTGGGGCGGCTGGCGCAGCACCTGGACGTGATCCTCGTGTCGGCGACGAACGGCAAGACGACGACCACCCGGCTGATCGCCGAGGCGCTGCGGGCCGCCGGGCCCGTGGTGTCCAACGCGCTCGGCGCGAACATGCCCGCGGGCATCACCTCGGCCCTGGCCGGCGGCTCGGACGCGAAGTTCGGCGTGATCGAGGTCGACGAGAAGTACCTCGCCGGTGTCGCCCGCGACACCACCCCCAAGGCGATCGCCCTGCTCAATCTCTCCCGCGACCAGCTGGACCGCGCGGCCGAGACCCGGATGATGGCCGAGCACTGGCGCGAGGGCCTCTCCGGCTCCAAGGCCGTGATCATCGCCAACGCGGACGACCCGCTGGTCGTCTGGGCGGCCTCCTCCTCCCCCAACGTGGTGTGGGTGGCGGCCGGTCAGGCGTGGAAGGACGACGCCTGGTCCTGCCCGTCCTGCGGCGGGGTGATGCAGCGCCCCGGCGACGACTGGTTCTGCGGGCAGTGTGGCTTCCGCCGTCCCGCCCCGAGCTGGGCGCTCAACGGCGACTACGTCCTGGACCCGCACGGTTCGGCCTGGCCGATCCACCTCCAGCTGCCCGGCCGCGCGAACAAGGCGAACGCCACCAGCTCGGCCGCCGTCGCCGCCGTCTTCGGCGTGCCGCCGCAGGTCGCGCTGGAGCGCATGTACCAGGTGCAGGCGGTGGCCGGACGGTACGACGTCGTCACCTTCCAGAACCGGGAGCTGCGCCTGCTGCTGGCGAAGAACCCGGCCGGCTGGCTGGAGACGTTCTCGCTGATCGACCCGCCGCCGACGCCGGTGATCCTCTCCGTCAACGCCCGCGGCGCGGACGGCACGGACACCTCCTGGCTCTGGGACGTCGACTACACCCAGCTGGCCGGTCACCCGATCTTCGTGCTCGGCGACCGCAAGCTGGACCTCGCGGTCCGCCTCGAAGTGGCCGGTCTCGACTTCCGGGTCTGCGAGAACCTCGACGAGGCCGTGCAGTACGCCCCGCCCGGCCGCATCGAGGTCATCGCCAACTACACCGCCTTCCAGGATCTGCGCCGTCGTGTCGGCAACTGACCCCGGCCCCGGCCACCTCCGGAGAGGACGAAGCATGAGCAACAACGGTCTGCGTCTGGTCTGGGTCTACCCCGACCTGCTCAGCACCTACGGCGACCAGGGCAACGCCCTGGTCGTGGAGCGGCGGGCCCGGCAGCGCGGTCTGGACGTGCAGCGCGTCGACGTGCGCAGCGACCAGCCGGTGCCGACGTCCGGCGACATCTATCTGATCGGCGGCGGCGAGGACCGGCCCCAGCGCCTCGCGGCGGAGCGGCTGCGCCGCGACGGCGGGCTGAGCCGGGCCGCCTCCAACGGCGCGATCATCTTCTCGGTCTGCGCGGGCTACCAGATCCTCGGCCACGAGTTCATCAACGACCTCGGTGAGCGCGAGCAGGGTCTCGGCCTGCTGGACGTGGTCTCGACCCGCGGCGAGGGTGCCCGGTGCGTCGGCGACGTACTGGCGGACATCGACCCGCACCTCGGGCTGGAAGCGTTGACCGGGTTCGAGAACCACCAGGGCGTCACCCATCTCGGCCCGACGGCACGGCCGTTCGCCCGGGTGCGGTTCGGCCGGGGCAACGGCACGGGGGACGGCACGGAGGGCGCGTACAACGACACGGTCTTCGGGACGTACATGCACGGCCCGGTGATGGCCCGTAACCCGCAGATCGCCGATCACCTGCTGAAACTGGCCCTCGATGTGAACGCGCTGCCGCCCACGGACGACCGCTGGTACGAGGCGCTGCGCGCCGAGCGGATCGCCTCCGCGACGCAGCCCGCCTGAGGGGTTCTCCGCTCGGTTGAGCGGAGTCCAGCAGGCGGACGTCCGGTTCGGTCCCGCCACCCTGCGCCGGTAGGGTGGCGGGGATCCAACCGGACGGCGTGGTCCGGTCGTCGACTCAACGTTGCAAAGGTTTCCGGGCCATGCGCATTGGCGTACTCACCTCCGGCGGCGACTGCCCCGGCCTCAACGCCGTCATCCGCTCCGTCGTGCACCGCGCGGTGGTGGACCACGGTGACGAGGTCATCGGCTTCCACGACGGGTGGAAGGGCCTGCTGGAGTGCGACTACCGCAAGCTCGACCTCGACGCGGTGGGCGGCATCCTGGCCCGCGGCGGCACGATCCTCGGCTCCTCCCGGGTCCAGCCCGCGCACCTGCGTGACGGTATCGAGCGGGCCCGCGGCCACGTCGCCGACCTCGGCCTGGACGCCATCATCCCGATCGGCGGCGAGGGCACGCTGAAGGCGGCCAACCTGCTCTCCGAGGCCGGGCTGCCCATCGTCGGCGTTCCCAAGACCATCGACAACGACATCGCCTCCACCGACGTCACCTTCGGCTTCGACACCGCCGTCGGTGTCGCCACCGAGGCGCTGGACCGGCTGAAGACCACCGCCGAGTCGCACCAGCGGGTGCTGATCGTCGAGGTCATGGGCCGTCACACCGGCTGGATCGCCCTGCACTCCGGGATGGCGGCCGGCGCCCACGCCATCGTGGTGCCCGAGCGCCCCTTCGACATCGACGAGCTGACCGAGCTGGTCGGCAAGCGCTTCTCGGCGGGCAAGAAGTTCGCCATCGTGGTGGTCGCCGAGGGCGCCAAGCCGCGCGAGGGCTCCATGCAGTTCGAGCAGGGCGTCAAGGACATCTACGGCCACGAGCGGTTCGCCGGGGTGGCCACGCAGCTCTCCGGGGAGCTGGAGCAGCGGCTCGGCAAGGAGGCCCGCCCGGTCATCCTCGGCCACGTCCAGCGCGGCGGCACCCCGACCGCGTACGACCGGGTCCTGGCGACCCGGTTCGGCTGGCACGCGGTGGAGGCGGCGCACCGGGGCGAGTTCGGGATGCTGACCGCGCTGCGCGGCACCGACATAATCATGGTCCCGCTGGCGGCGGCGGTCGAGACCCTGAAGACGGTCCCGGCCGAACGGTACGCCGAA
Source organism: Streptomyces sp. NPDC088706 (assembly GCF_044752765.1). Lineage (NCBI taxonomy): Bacteria > Bacillati > Actinomycetota > Actinomycetes > Kitasatosporales > Streptomycetaceae > Streptomyces > Streptomyces sp. NPDC088706. Next base: position 118,454 of record NZ_JBIVLW010000008.1, on the reverse strand, counting down.
GCGGAGTGCGTGCTCTGACCTCCGGTCCCTGAGAACTGCCCCCGGCCGCGACCGCGACCGGGGGCAGTTCTACGCTGTACCGGACAACCGGCACGAAACGGGGACGTGTCCCCATCGGGAGTGAACAGATGGATCACAGCGGGCACGGCATGAACATGGATCTGCCGCCGTTCACGCTGGGACGGGGGCTGGAGCTCTCCGCCGACCCGTTCTTCCTGACCGGCTGCCTCCTGGCGCTCGCCCTGTACGGGTACGGCGTGGTGCGGCTGCGGCGGCGCGGGGACGGCTGGCCGGTCAACCGGATCGTCTTCTTCGTCGTGGGCGTGCTCAGCATCGCGCTGGTGATGTGCACCAAGCTGAACGACTACGGCATGGTCATGTTCAGCGTGCACATGGTGCAGCACATGGTGATCAGCATGCTGTCGCCGATCCTGCTGCTGCTGGGCGCCCCGGTGACGCTGGCGCTGCGCGCGCTGCCGCCCGCCGGGCGGGGGCGGACCGGGCCGCGCGAGCTGCTCCTGAAGCTGCTGCACAGCCGGTACATGAAGATCATCACGCACCCGGCGTTCACCATCCCGCTCTTCATCGCCAGCCTGTACGCGCTGTACTTCACGCCGGTCTTCGACTTCCTGATGAGCTCCAGGCCCGGCCATATCGGGATGATGGTGCACTTCCTCGCCGTCGGCCTGGTCTTCTTCTGGCCGATCATGGGCGTCGACCCGGGCCCGCACCGGCCCGGCTATGTGATGCGGATGCTGGAGCTGTTCGCCGGGATGCCGTTCCACGCGTTCTTCGGGATCGCGCTGATGATGGCGAGCACGCCGATGGTGCAGACGTACGAGAACCCGCCCGCGTCGCTGGGCATCGACGCGCTCAGCGACCAGAACTGGGCGGGCGGCATCGCGTGGGCGTTCAGCGAGATCCCCTCGGTGCTGGTGCTGATCGCGCTGGTCTACCAGTGGCACCGCTCCGAGCAGCGCACGGCCAAGCGCTCGGACCGGGCCGCCGACCGCGACGGCGACAAGGAGCTGGAGGCGTACAACGCCTATCTCGCGTCATTGCAGGCGCGACAGTAGCGCCGGGGGCGTCATCGGGGTGACCATGGGGTGAACGGCCGCGCGGCCGACGAGGAGGGTACGCGCATGTCCGGATCGACGAAGACCATGGGATACCTGACGGTCGGGGCGCTGGTCATGGTGACGGCGTACACGGTTGCGCTGGGCAGCAGTGGCTGGCTCTGGTTCGGCTGGGTGGTGCTGGGGCTGTGTACCCTCGGCATGCTGGCCACCCGGGACACCTGACCGCCCGTGCGGGTGCATCGGGGGCCTGCCGGTTCCGCGAAGGGGTACGAGCCGGGTGACCGGTCCACCACCGTCGTCGGGCGGCACCGGGGATCTGGACCGATCCCCTCCCCCGACGGCCTGGTGGTACGCAGCCCTGACGCCGACCCGGCAGAGCGAGGTGCACCCACAAGGTGTTTTATTACATCCTGAAATATGTCGTGCTGGGGCCCCTGCTGCGGGTGCTCTTCCGCCCTCGTATCGAAGGGGTGGAGAACATCCCGGAGGAAGGCGCGGCGATCGTCGCCGGGAACCACCTCTCCTTCTCCGACCACTTCCTCATGCCCGCCATCATCAAGCGGCGCATCACCTTTCTGGCCAAGGCCGAGTACTTCACCGGCCCGGGGATCAAGGGCAGGCTCACCGCCGCGTTCTTCCACAGCGCGGGGCAGATCCCGGTGGACCGGTCCGGCAAGGACGCGGGGCAGGCCGCGATCCGCGAGGGCCTGGGGGTGCTGGGCAAGGGCGAGCTGCTGGGGATCTACCCGGAGGGCACGCGCTCGCACGACGGCCGGCTCTACAAGGGCAAGGTCGGGGTGGCGGTCATGGCGATCACCGCACAGGTGCCGGTGATCCCGTGCGCGATGGTCGGCACGTTCGAGATCCAGCCGCCCGGCCAGACCCTCCCGAAGATCAAGCGGGTCGCGATCCGGTTCGGTGAGCCGCTGGACTTCTCACGCTACGCGGGCCTGGAGAACCAGAAGGCCGCGATCCGGGCCGTGACGGACGAGATCATGTACGCCATCCTCGAACTGTCCGGTCAGGAGTACGTCGACGAGTACGCGGCGAAGGTGAAGGCCGCCGAACAGGCAGCCGCCCCGGCGAGGAAGTTCCCCAAGCTGCGACGCTGACGGGCGAATTCGCCATCGGCGGAGCGGGCTGGTCCGGGCCGGCCCGCTCGCCCTAGCGTCGTGTCCGTGATCGAGGGACAGGCATGGGTGCTGGGAGCGACAGGACAGATCGGGCGGGCCGCGGTGGGGGCGCTCGCGGGGGACGGCTGGGAGGTGACCGCCGTCTCGCGCGGCGGCGGCCGGGACGGGCGGTGGGGTGACGGGGTCCGGTCGCCGGCGCTGGACCGGGACGAGGAGGGCGCGCTGGAGGAGGCGCTCGGCGACGGCTGTGACGTCCTGGTCGACATGGTCGCCTTCGACGCGGCGCACGCACGGCAGCTGACGGCGCTCGCCGGCCGGGTCGGTTCAGCGGTCGTGATCTCCAGCGGCGCGGTGTACGAGGACGACCGGGGCCGCAGCTTCGACACCCAGGGACAGCCGGACGGCTTTCCCCGCTACCCCGTGCCGCTGCCGGAGACCCAGCGCACGGTGGGGCCGGGGGACACCACGTACGGCACCCGCAAGGTGCTGCTGGAGCGTGAACTGCTGGCGGCGGGCGACGCGTTGCCGGTGACCCTGCTGCGGGTGGGCGCGGTCCACGGCCCGCACTGCCGCACACCGCGCGAGCTGTACTTCGTGAAGCGGCTGCTGGACGGGCGGGAGCGGCGGGTCCTCGCGTACGGCGGCGAGAGCCGCTTCCACCCGGTCCATGTGGCGAACGCGGCCGAACTGATCCGGCTGGCCGCCCGCCGGCCCGGCGCGCGGGTGCTCGACGCGGCCGATCCGCAGGCGCCCACGGTGGCGGAGATCGGCACGGCGATCGACCAGGTGCTCGGCCGGGAGACGGAGACGGTCCTGGTCGACGGTCCCCCGCCCGGGGGTCAGGTGGGCGATACGCCGTGGAGCGGGGCGCATCCCGTCGTGTACGACATGACGGCGGCGGAGCGGGAGCTCGGATACCGGCCGGTGACGGGGTACGCGGAGTCGCTGCCGGAGACGGTCGAGTGGCTCGCCGGAGAGCTGGCGGGGCGTGACTGGCGGGAGGCGTTCCCGAAGATGGCGCGCAACTACGGGGAGGCGCTGTTCGACTACGCGGCGGAGGACACGTGGCTGGAGGCGTACGACCAGCGGCGCGGCTGAGCCGGGGGCGTACGACCTGGGCGCGGGACGCCACGGCGGGCGGTCCGTGTCCGGACCGCCCGCCCTCGGGTCGTACGGCGGTGCTACGGCTTCGGCGTGGCGTGCGGGGCGCACGTCACGTCGCGCCGGTCGGTCTCGCCGGTGAGCAGGTAGGTGTCCACCCGCTCGTTGACGCAGGGGTTGGCCAGCCCGGTGACGCCGTGCGACCCGGCGCCCTTCTCGGTGATGAGGCGGGAGCCCTTGAACCGCTGGTGCAGTTCGACGGCGCCTTCGTACGGAGTGGCGGCGTCCCGCGTGGCCTGCACGATGAGGACCGGCGGCAGGCCCTTGCGGGTCTTCACCTCCAGCGGGGTGTGCTGCTTGGTCGGCCAGGTGGCGCAGGGCAGGTTGAGCCAGGCGTTGGCCCACGTCATGAACGGGTACTTCTGGTGCAGCCGGGTGTTGTCCCGGTCCCAGGTGCGCCAGCTGGTGGGCCACTTGGCGTCGGCGCACTCGACGGCGGTGTAGACGGCGTTGCCGTTCTCGGACGCGGCGTTGCCCGCGAGGTCGCTCATGTCCGGGGCGGCTGCGTCGATCAGCGCCTGCGTGTCACCGGCCCGGTAGGCGCTCCAGGTCTTGGCGGTGGGCGCCCAGGCGGAGTCGTAGTACGGGGCGCTCTGGAAGAAGCCGATGAGTTCGGCGGGTCCGACGACGCCGCCGATCGGCTCCTTCTTGGCGGCCGCGCGCAGCTTCCGCCACTCCTGCTCGACCTTCTGCGGGGTGTCGCCGATGCCGTAGACGGAGTCGTGCTGTGCGACCCACGCCTTCCAGTCGTCCCAGCGCATCTGGAAGGCGATGTCCTGGTTCAGGTTCGCCCGGTACCAGATGCTCTCCCGCGACGGGTCGACCACGCTGTCGACGACCATGCGCCGGACGTGGGTGGGGAAGAGCGTGCCGTAGACCGCGCCCAGATAGGTGCCGTAGGAGACGCCGAGGAAGTTGAGCTTCTTCTCCCCGAGCGCGGCCCGGATGACGTCCAGGTCGCGGGCGGTGTCGGGCGTGGTCATGTGCGGCAGCATGCCGCCGCTGCGCTCGGCGCACCCCTCGGCGTACTCGCGGGCCAGCTTGCGCTGGGCTCGCTTGTCGGCCTCGCTGTCGGGTACCGGGTCCGCCTTCGGCGCCTTCACGAACTCCTGCGGGTCGACACAGGAGATGGGCGCCGAGCGGCCCACCCCGCGGGGGTCGAAGCCGACGAAGTCGTACGCCTTCGCGGTCTTCGTCCAGAGCGGGTTCTTGGCGGTGACGCGGGTGGGGAAGCGCATCCCCGAACCGCCGGGCCCGCCCGGGTTGTAGATGAGGGCGCCCTGGCGCTCGCCCTTGGTGCCGGTGCTGACGTGCCGGTCGACGGCGAGCTTGATCTTCTTGCCGTTCGGCCTGGCGTAGTCGAGCGGTACGGTCACCCAGCCGCACTGGATGGGGGCGGTCAGGCCCCAGTCCTGCGGGCAGTCCTTCCACTCGATCCCGGCTTTCGCCGACCGCTCGGCGGCGATCCGGACGCCGCGTGCCTCGGAGCCCGCCCGGTCGTGGTGGCGGCCGTCGGCACTGGCGGCGGGCGCGGTGACCGCTCCCGCGATGAGCGTGCCGGCTATCAGCGCGCCGGCCGCGCCGAGCACTGCTGTGCGTCCCACGTGGAACCTCCCCCATCGTCGTCCGATGCGCCGCCGGTGGCGGCGTGGTCCATCGGGACGTCCCGGGGATCCTTTCGTCTGCGGGGCTCCTGAGGCCAGGGCGTACACCTGTTTCTTTACCGAACCCATAACCGGTGAAGAGGGTCCGCTCAGCGGACTCGGTCGCCGTGATCCGATACCGGCCCGTCCAGCATCCCGTGCAGGGCCTCGTCCAGGACCGCGCGCAGCAGACGGGCGTCGGCGGCCACCGCCGTGACGAGGACGGCGGGTCCCGCGAGCGGGGTGAGGGCGGCGGTGGGGCCGAGGAGGCGGGCGGGCGGCGGGGCGTCCCCGAAGGCCGGGTCGCACAGGAGGAGCTGGCCGACCGCCCGGTGGCCGCCGAGGACGGCGGGGCCGTCCCAGCCGCCGGGTGCGCCGGGTCCGTAGGCCAGTTGCTGGTCCAGGAGCGGGCGGCCTGCCCGGTGGACGGTGAGCCGGGTGGTGAGGGCGCCGGTGGGCTCGCCGTGGCGGCCGAGGATCTGTTCCTCGCGCAGCAACAGCCGGGCGGTGGGCGCGAGTTCGATCCGTGTCGTCTGGCGCAGGTCGCTGCCGTGGGCGGAGACGAGCTGTTCGGGCAGCCAGCGGAGGGTGGCCCCCTCCCCCACGCTCAGGCTCACGGTGTACGTGGACGGCTCGCCGTCCGCCCGCGCGCCCGGCAGCGCGACGGTGGCCGCCGCCGCGTCGACGGTGAGGCGTGCGCCGTCGGCGACCTCCGCCTCCAGAGCCAGCCGGTCGCCGTTGAGGGGTGCGCTCATGGCGCCGACGACGGTGACCCGGGCGTGTCCGGGGAGCGGTGAGCGGGTGCGGCGCAGCGCGAGCGGCCCGGCGCTCTCCAGGACGGGCAGGGCGGTGGAGCCCCGGCCGTCGGGCTCGGCGCGGAGGCGGGCGGTGGCGTGGACGCTCATGCGGTCCAGGCGGCGAGTTGCGCCCGTACCCAGTCGGCGACCGGCCCGACGCCCTCGGCGGAGGTCAGGGAGGTGAAGAGGACGGGGAGTTCACCGCGCTGCTCCTTGGCGTCCCGGGCCATCCGCTGGAGGTCGGAGCCGACGTACGGGGCGAGGTCGGTCTTGTTGATGACGAGGAGGTCGGCGGTGGTGACGCCGGGGCCGCCCTTGCGCGGGATGTCGTCGCCGCCGGCCACGTCGATGACGAAGACCTGGGCGTCGACGAGCCCCTTGGAGAAGGTGGCGGTGAGGTTGTCGCCGCCGGATTCGACGAGGATCAGGTCGAGCGGGCCCACCGCGTCCTCCAGGTCCTCGACGGCTTCGAGGTTGGCGGAGATGTCGTCGCGGATCGCGGTGTGCGGGCAGGCGCCCGTCTCCACGGCCTGGATCCGCTCGGGCGGCAGGACGGCGTTGCGGAGGAGGAAGGCGGCGTCCTCCCGGGTGTAGATGTCGTTGGTGACGACGGCGATGGAGATCCGGTCGCGCAGCTCGCGGCAGAGGGCGGCGACGGTGGCCGTCTTGCCGGAGCCGACGGGGCCGCCGAGTCCGATGCGCAGGGCGCGCCGGGTGCCGTCGGGGCGGGTGGCGTCGGCGCTGACGGCGGCGGGGCCGCCGTGGGTGTGGCCGAGGTGCATGGTGCTGCTCCTGTCGGTTCGAGGGGAGGGGCGCTTCGAGGGTCAGGACGCGAAGAGGCGGACCGGCCAGGCGGCGTGCGCCTCGGCGGTGATGTCGAGGAGCGGGGCGGAGGCGGCGGGCAGGGCGTCGATGCCCTGCCGGGCGGCCTCGGCGGCCTGTGCGGCGACCCGGTCCAGTTCGGGGGCGAGCCGGGCGAGTACGGCGGTGGCCTGGAAGGGGTCGAGGGAGAGCAGCCGGACCACGGCGGTGGCCGGGCCGCTGACCGTCTCGTACGCCGTGCAGTACGCCGCGTCCTCGGACTTCAGCCCCGCCGCCCGGGCGGTGAGGCCGAGGACGACGGGCTGGTGGGCGCCGCGCGGCCGCGCCAGGGCGAGCGCGTCGAGCTCCGGGCTCGGCCAGGTGGCGCGGGCGGCCCGCATCAGCTGCCGGCCCAGCTTGCGGGCGGTGGCCCGCAGGGCGGGTGAGGGCGTACGGGCGTCGGCGGCCTCGTCGAGCGCGAGCGGATCGAGGCCGTGGGCGGCCGCCGCCGCGAGGGCGGCGGCGGTCAGCCCGGCGGTGTGCAGGCGGCCCCGGCAGAAGGCGGCGAGGTCGTCGGCGTCGCGGACGCGTCCCTGGGTGACGGCCGGTTCGGCACCACCGGAGTGGGCGTGGCCGCCAGCGGGGAACCGGCCGTCGGCGAGGACGAGCAGGGCTGCGCGTGACATGGCTGGTGGTCCGCCCGGCTCAGAAGAGGAAGTAGCGCTGGGCCATGGGCAGTTCCGCCGCCGGTGCGGGCTCGACCCGTTCGCCGTCGATGGCGACGGCGAAGCTGTCGGGGTCGACGTGGACGTGCGGCATCGCGTCGTTCTCCCGCATGTCCGCCTTGGTGACGCCCCGGGTGCTGGTGATCGGTGTGAACTCCTTGTCCAGGCCGAGCCGTTCGGGCAGCCCGTCCTCGATCGCCGTTTCCGTGACGAAGTTGAAGGAGCCGCGTGCGGCGGCCCGGCCCAGTGCGCCGAACATCGGCCGGGGCATGACCGGTTGAGGCGTCGGAATGGAGGCGTTGGCGTCGCCCATCTGCGCGTACGCGATCTGGCCGCCCTTGATGACGGTGTGCGGCTTCACCCCGAAGAACGCCGGGTCCCAGAGCACGAGGTCGGCGAGCTTGCCGGTCTCCACCGAGCCGATCTCCCGGTCCAGGCCCTGGGCGACGGCCGGGTTGATGGTGTATTTGGCGACATAGCGACGGACCCGGTGGTTGTCCGCCGCCCCGTCCCCGGGGAGGGCACCGCGCCGCTTCTTCATGACGTGCGCGGTCTGCCAGGTCCGCAGGATCACCTCGCCGATGCGGCCCATCGCCTGGGAGTCCGAGGAGATGATCGAGATGGCGCCGAGGTCGTGCAGGATGTCCTCGGCCGCGATGGTGGAGGGCCGGATGCGGGACTCCGCGAAGGCGAGGTCCTCGGGGACGGCCGGGTTGAGGTGGTGGCAGACCATCAGCATGTCGAGGTGTTCCTCGATGGTGTTGACGGTGTGCGGCCGAGTCGGGTTGGTCGAGCTCGGCAGGACGTACGGCTCCGAGACCACGGTGATGATGTCGGGCGCGTGCCCACCGCCCGCACCCTCGGTGTGGTACGCGTGGATGGAGCGCCCGGCGATGGCGGCGAGGGTGTCGGCGACGAACCCTGCCTCGTTGAGGGTGTCGGTGTGGATGGCGAGCTGGGCGCCGGTCTCCTCGCACACGGTGAGGCAGGCGTCGATGGCGGCCGGAGTGGCGCCCCAGTCCTCGTGGATCTTGAACCCCAGTGCTCCGCCGCGCAGTTGGGAGTACATGGCGTCGCGGGATGTGGTGTTGCCCTTGCCGAGCAGCCCGATGTTGACGGGGAAGGTCTCCAGTGCCTCGAACATCCGGGCCAGGTGCCAGGGGCCGGGGGTGATGGTGGTGGCCTTGGTGCCCTCGGCGGGGCCGGTGCCGCCGCCGACGAGAGTGGTGATGCCGCTGGCGAGGGCCTGGTCGATGAGGGTCGGCGAGATGAAGTGGACGTGCGCGTCGACCGCTCCCGCCGTCAGGAACTTGCCGTTGCCCGCGATGATCTCGGTCTCGGGGCCGATCACCAGGTCGGGGTGGACGCCGTCCATGGTGTCCGGGTTCCCGGCTTTGCCGATGCCGGTGATGCGGCCGTCGCGGATGCCGATGTCCGCCTTGACGATGCCCCAGTGGTCGATCACGACCGCGCCGGTGACGACGGTGTCGGGTGCGCCCTCGGCCCGGGTGGTGCGGGCCTGGCCCATGGACTCGCGGATCACCTTGCCGCCGCCGAAGACCGCCTCGTCGCCGGCGTGTCCGGGGCCGCCGGAGCGGTCCTCCTCGATCTCGACGAAGAGGTCGGTGTCGGCGAGGCGGACGCGGTCGCCGGTGGTGGGCCCGAAGAGGTCCGCGTATACGGCCCGGTTGAGGTCAGGCATCGAGCGCACCTCCGGTTTCGCCGCGCAGGCCGGGGACGACGCGGCGGCCGGCGAGGGGGACGAGTTCGACGTCGACGGGGATGCCGGGTTCGAAGCGGACGGCCGTACCGGCCGCGATGTGCAGCCGCAGCCCGTGGGCGGCCACCCGGTCGAATTCGAGCCCGGGGTTGGCCTCGGCGAAGTGGTAGTGGGAGCCGACCTGGACGGGGCGGTCGGCGGCGTTGAGGACGGTGAGGCGGGTGACGGGGCGCCCCTCGTTGAGGGCGATGCCCCCGTCCCCGTACAGGATCTCTCCGGGAATCATCGGCGCGGCCCCGTCAGACGATCGGGTCATGGACGGTGACGAGCTTGGTGCCGTCCGGGAAGGTGGCCTCGACCTGGACGTCGTGGAGCATCTCGGGGATGCCCTCCATGACCTCGTCCCGGGTGAGCAGTTTGCGGCCGGACGCCATGAGCTCGGTGACCGTACGGCCGTCGCGGGCGCCTTCCAGCAGATGGGCGGTGATCAGGGCGACGGCCTCGGGGTGATTGAGCCTCAGCCCGCGTGCCCGGCGCTTCTCGGCCACATCGGCAGCCACATGGACGAGCAGGCGTTCCTGCTCGTGCGGGGTCAGTTGCACGCTTCCACCTCATCGTCTTCCGCCAGGTACGGCCTCCGGGCGCAGCGGGACCCTATCCCCGTTCAACAGTTCGTTGAACGGGGTAGCTGGCCCACGCGACCAGGTATTGCACGTTAGGGCGGAAGTTTTTCCGTTGCGTTAACTGGCCTTTTGCGGGCCCATGGACATCGGCCCGCGCAAGCCGTTCTCCGGCACGTCACGCCGTACGTCCCCGAGGAGCGCCTCCGGCACGATGAAGCCGTGGGCCGTATACCGGCGTACCCCTCTTCCAGAAGGGCCGCGAGCCGCTCGTCCCGGAGGGTCTCGGACCATACCCGCACGATGAGCGAGGCGACCGTACGCCGCTCCAGACCGTGCACCGCTCCCCCGAACAGCCCCCGAGCACCCCGCTGAGCAGCACGTCCGGGGCGGGCGGCGGCGTGGTGCGCGTGGCACCGTCGAAGGCGGCGCGGATGTCGGCGAAGGCCTCCTCGGCCTCGGCGCGCTGCTGATGATCCTGCTGGGCAACTCCTTCTCCGGGGTCACCAGCGCCCCCCGGCTGCTGCCCGAGCCGGTCGGCGCGATCGGCCAGTGGCTGCCGCCGGGCGCGGGCGGATCACTTCTGCGCTCGGTCGCGTTCTTCGACGGCGGCTCTCAGCGAGAATCCCCTCTCCTTGCTCTGTACGTTCAGTACGGTCTGTACGTTCAGTACGGTCTGTACGTTCAGTACGTTTCTGACGCGGCGTACGCGCCGCTTCGGCCTGCACTGCCCCGGCGGCTCGTTCGGGGCGATGGCTGCGGTCCACGACACGATGCGGTATCCGACGTGCGAGGTGGAGACGTTCTGTCCGGGGCGGCGACATGCCCTGCCCGGCGCGCGGGTAGTCATTCAGCAACCCGCGCCGGCCGAGCCGGTACGGGGTCAGCCGTCCGACCTGGAGATCCACGCACGCGAACTGGGCCGCACCCGCGAGCTGTTCACGGATATGCCGGTCCGGCACACGGACCGGACCGCCGAGCGGGTCGCCGCCGACATCGAGCGCGACACCGTCCTCGACGCGGCAGCCGCTCGCGGCCACGGGCTGGTGGACCGCGTCGTGGACCGCAAGCTCTCCCAGCCGCCGCACGACGCGAGGTGAACAGCCCATGGAACCGACGGAGTTCCCGCCCCTGCCCGCACTGACCCGCGCCGAGGGTGAGTTCATCGACTGCTACCTGGCGGTCCTGGACCAGGTGGGCCGCATCAACCCGGCACGCGGCAGCGACACCTACAGCGCCCTGCGGGCCGCGCAGGCCCTGGCCTCCCGGGCGGCGGCGCTGCGCGACGCGCTGGCCCTGATGCACGAGCGGGGCGAGCGGCAGATCCACGCGGCGACGCTGGCGCGTGCCCTGCGGGTGCTGGACGGCGAGCGGCGGGCGGGCCGGGTCGCCATGCCACCGACGCCGAACTGACCCGCTCCGCGCGCCGGGAGCGCGATACGGGAGCGAACCGGTCACCGCGCCACACGACACGCCCGGTCCCGCCATCGATTTTCCTCGCTCGTTCGGCGTAGGCGATCACCCGTGTGAGCGATGGTTCAACTTGCGTTCGGCGCGCGATGCGTACTCGAAATGCGTCCTTTCGTCGCTGGTACAAGGGCGTGCGCCCGGCCCGTCGGCGGGCGCGAATCCGCCCTCTCCACCCGAACGGATCAGTGGTGAGTAGACTCACAAATCACTGTTTCGACTCGGAAATCCGGCACTTCGTGAGTCAAGATCCCTGGGACGACAAGCCCCCGCCGCCGCGGCGGGGCGGTCCGGGTGGACGCCGAGTCCTGCCGCCTCCCGGATGACTGGTCGACAGGAGTGGATCGGCAGGAGTGGAGGACCCGAGCACAACGGGCCGACCGGGAGACCGGGAAGCCCTCGGGGTGAAGCCGCGTCACGCGGCCGGGCAACTTCGCCAGCCCGAACCCGACAGGTCATCCTTCACAGGCGGCTGACGAAGGGTTGCGCATGTCTGCGCAGGTTCATGTCCCGTCTCTGTTCACCCGGGTCGGCACGGCCTCGGTACTCACCTTTGCCGTGACGTCCGCCATGCTGGCGCCCGGCCTGGTCAACGATGCCGAGGCCGCCACCCATTCGACGAAGGCGCTCAAGGTCGCCGCGTCGAAGAAGGGGGCTCCCTACAAGTACGGGGCCGCCGGCCCCAGTCGGTTCGACTGTTCGGGGCTGACTCTCTACTCGTTCAAGAAGGTCGGGAAGAAGCTTCCCCGCACCGCACAGCAGCAGTACAACAAGACCCGCCATATCTCCAAGTCGCAGCGCAAACGCGGTGACCTCGTCTTCTTCCATTCCGGGCGCAGCGTCTACCACGTGGGCATCTACGCCGGGGGCGGGAAGATCTGGCACTCCCCCAAATCCGGGGACGTGGTGCGCAAGGCGAAGATCTGGTCCAAGAGCGTCTGGTACGGACGGGTCCGCTGACCCGCCGACCGGACGCTCCTCCCGCGCGGACGGTACGGGCCCCCTCGGCGCGTCTCAGCGCAGGAGGGGCCCGGTCACCAGCACCAGCCCGAGTCCGGTGAGCGCCACGCCGCTGCCGCCCTCGATCGCCCGCGCGGTACGCGGCCGGCGCAGCCATCGCCCCAGCCGGTCCACGAGCAGGGCGACGGCCGGGAACCAGATCAGGGCGAGCGCCACCACGAGGGCGGCGAGCAGCAGCGTCCTGGGCAGCGGCGGCTGCCCGGCCGGGACGAACTGCGGCAGCAGGCTGAGGAAGAGGACCGGGGCCTTCGGGTTGAGCGCGTTGGTCAGGAACCCCTGCCGGAGCGCGCGCCCGAACTCCCCGGGCGCCTCCGGCCGTACCCGGTCCGGCGCACGGCCCGGCTCCGGGACCCTGCGCCGGAGCGCGTACAGCGCGCTGATCCCGAGGTACAGCACGTACGCGCCGCCGAGCAGTTGGACGGTGCGGAAGAGCACGGGCACCGTCACCAGTACCGCGGCGAGCCCCGCCACGGCGAGCGCGGTGTGCACGAGCAGTCCTCCGGCGACCCCGAGCGCGCTGGCCAGACCGGCGCTGCGGGAGGCCAGGGCGTTGCGTACGACGACGGTGAAGTCGGCGCCGGGCAGCGCGACCATACCGGCGGCGATCCCGGTGAAGGCGATCAGTTGTGCGTCCATGGGGTCCAGCCTGGACCGGCGGAGCCTTCAGCGTGTACTTGCAATCTTCTGGGTCTGCCTAAAGGAACGCTTCATGTACGACCCGACGCGGCTCGCCGCACTGGTGGCGGTCGCCGAGACCGGATCGATCACACGGGCCGCCGCCCACCTGGGGTACACCGCGCCCGCGCTCTCCCAGCAGCTGGCCAAGCTGGAGCGCGAGGCCGGGGCGGCGCTGCTGGTGCGCCACCATCGCGGGGCGCGGCTGACGGCGGCCGGTGAGCTGCTGGCGGGGCGGGCCCGGCGGGTGCTGGACGAACTGGACCAGGCGCGGCACGAGCTGGCGCAGCTCGCCGGGCTGTCCGGCGGCCGACTGCGGGTGGGGACGTTCACGACGGCCGGGGTCCATCTGCTGCCACCGGTCCTGAGCGCGTTCCGGCGGGCCCACCCGGACGTGGAGCTGGCCGTCACGGAGTACGAGCCGCCGGGCGGGATCGCCGCGGTCACCGCGGGCGAGGTGGACCTGGCGCTGACCCACACGTACGAACCGGCGGTGGCCGAGCCGCCGCCCCCGGGCGTCGTCCTGGAACCCCTGCTGGTGGAGGAGCTGGTGCTGGCGACCGCGGTCGGGCACCGGCTCTCCGAAGGCTCCGGGCGGCTGCCGGTCGCCGAGCTGGCGGGCCGGCCGCTGATCAGCAGCGCTCCGGCGCATCCGCCCCGGCGCGGGGTGGAGAGCGCGCTGGCGGCGGCCGGCGCCGCACCGGCGGTGGTGTGCGAGTCGCCCGGCTATGCGCTGGTGTGCGCGCTCGTCAGCGCGGGGCTCGGCGTGGCGGTGGTGCCGGAGATGGTCGCCTCGCTGTCATCCACGCCGCTGGCCGTGCGGCGGCTGGAGCCCGCGGAGTTCCGCCGGACGATCTCCGTGGTGCACCGCGGCGACCGGGCGACGGCCGCGGCGGCGACCCTGCTCGCACTGTTGCGGAGCGGGTTCGGCCGGGGGGCGGCGCGCTAGGCCCGGTCGTCCCCGGGCCGCCCGCCTGTGTGTCGTCCCCGGGCCGCCCGCCTGTGTATCGTCCCCGGGCCGCCTGTCTGCCGCCCCCGGCCGCAGCCCACCTGTCTGCCGTCCCCGGCCGCAGCCCACCTGTCTGCCGCCCCCGGGCCGCCCGCCTGTGTGTCGTCCCCGGGCCGCCCGACCGTCTGCCGTCCCCGGCCGCCGCCCACCTGTCCACCGTCCCCCGGGTGTCCTCCTCCCACGGCCGGCCCGTGCCTCAGCCCTGGACCGGCACCGCCCAGGGCAGCTCGATCCAGACCGTCTTACCGCCCTCGGCCGTGGGGACGACCGTGAGCCGACCGCCGTACTCCTTGGCCAGCGCCCGGATGATCACCATGCCCCGCCCGTTGTCCTGGCGGACGGCGGCGGGCAGCTTCTGCGGCCAACGGGGGTGACTGTCCGTCACACCGAGGCGCAGCTCCTCGTCGCGTTCGAGGCGCAGATCCACGGTGAAGGTCGGTGACAGGCCGAAGGTGTGCTGGACCGCGTTGGTGGCGAGCTCGGAGATGATCAGCCGGATGGTGTCGGCGAGTTCGGTGTCCTCCGAGAGGCCCCATTCGGCCAAGGTCCTGGCCACATATGTACGGGCCGAGGAGACCGAGACCGGATCGCTCGGCAGGGTGACGGTTGCTTCCTGATGGTCTGCCATGGCGACGCCGTCCCTTTCGCGCCCCGGCCGACGGGCGGTCGGCCAGGATGGTGCTTCGCGCCAGAGTGCCACTGTTGAAGCTGGCTGTAACGATGTTCGACCAAGATATGCATATATCTGTCGCTCGAAGCGGTGAATTCGGGTCCTGTGCACCCCGGACGGCGGGCACACTGACCCCTCTGCGGGTCCGAACCCGGCGGTGCGTGTCGGACCCGTCCCGTTCCGCACAGCGCGAGGAGACCTGGATGCTGCACGGCCCCGTCGTCCGGCGACGGAAGCTCGGCGAGGAGTTACGGAGCCTGCGGCACGCCGCCGGACTGACCAGCAGGGACGCGGCGCGCCTGCTCGGCTGGCACCAGTCGAAGGTGAGCCGCGTCGAGACCGGCGCGAGCGGGGTCAGCCCGGGCGACGTGACGCGGCTGCTCGACGTCTACGTGGTGCGCGACACGCAGCTGCGGGCGCTGCTCGAAGTGCTCGCGGGGTCGGCCGGCGGCGGCGGCGCGGGGTGGTGGCACGCGTACCGGGGGCTGATCCCGCCCCAGTACCGCGACTTCATCAGCCTGGAGTCCCAGGCCGGTACGGTGCGGACCCTGGAGACCTCGGTGGTGCCGGGGCTGCTCCAGACGGCCGGATACGCGCGGGCGGTGACCCGGGCCTCCCTCGACGGGCTGCCGACGGACCACCTCGACTCCCTGGTCGAGGTGCGGCTGACCCGTCAGAGGGTGCTGCGCGCGGACCCGCCGCTGCGGTTCACCGCCGTGCTGGACGAGGCGGTGCTGCGCCGGGAGGTGGGCGGGCCCGAGGTGATGAGGGATCAGCTGCACCATCTGACGCAGGCGGCACAACTCCCGCATGTGCAACTACAGTTGCTGCCCTTCTCCGTCGGCGGGTATGTCGGACTCACCTGCCCTTTCGTTATCTTCTCCTTTCCGAACATTTCTGATCTGGATGTGGTCGTCCTTGACCACTTGACGAGTAGCCTCTATCTGGAGCGGAAAGAAGACCTTGAGGCGTACAGCTCGGCCTTCCGCACCTTGCAGGCGCACGCACTGACGCCGGACCGATCGCTGGAGCTCATGGCCGCGATCCGCAGCGGCTTTCGATAGGACGTCCGACTCCGCCCGAGGGGGGCACCATGTCCGACCGTCTCGCACCGCACGCCTCACAGCGCACCGCGGAGCCACTCCGGTGGCGCCGCAGCAGCCGCTCCACCGGGATGAACAACTGCGTGGAGACCGCGCGGCTCGCAGGCCCCGACGCCGGCGGCGCGCTCCTCGCCGTACGCGATTCCAAGGACGCGGAACGGCCACCGCTGCGTTTCTCCGCGCCGGCCTGGACCACCTTCGTGGCCGGACTGGGGCGGCACCCGGTCAGCTGACCGGGGTCAGGGCCTCCCGGGGAGCGGTGGCGGCGACCGTGGCCACCGCGGCGTGGATCTGCTCCTCGGTCAGGTCCGCCCGCGCGGTCAGCCGCAGCCGGGAGATGCCGTCCGGCACCGACGGCGGGCGGAAGCAGCCCACCGAGACCCCGGCCGTACGGCAGTCGGCCGCCCACCGCACGGCCGCGTCCGCCGAGGGTGCCCGGACGGAGACGACCGCCGCGTCGGGCCGGACCGCGGTCAGCCCGGCGGCGGTGAGCCGCCCGTACAGCGCGGCGGCGACCTCCCCGGCCCTGGCCGCCCGTGCCGGTTCCCGGCGCAGCAGCCGCAGGGCGCCCAGTGCGCCGCCCGCCGCGGCCGGGGCCAGGCCGGTGTCGAAGATGAACGTCCGGGCCGTGTTGACCAGGTGCTCGATGACCCGGGCCGGCCCCAGGACCGCTCCGCCCTGGCTGCCCAGCGACTTGGAGAGGGTGAGCGTGGCGACGACGCCCTCGCCGCCCGCCAGTCCGGCGGCGGCGAGGGCGCCGCGTCCGCCGTCGCCGAGGACCCCGAGGCCATGGGCGTCGTCCACGACGAGGGCGGCGTTCGCGGCGCGGCAGACCCCGGCGAGCGCGGACAGCGGTGCCGCGTCCCCGTCGACCGAGAAGACCGAGTCGGTGACGGTGAGCGCCCGCCCTTCGTGGGCCTGGAGCGCCTTGGCCACCGCGTCCGGATCGGCGTGCGGGACGACCGCGGTCTGTGCGCGGGACAGTCGGCAGCCGTCCACGATGGACGCGTGGTTACCGGCGTCGGAGACGATGAGCGAACCGCGCCCGGACAGCGCGGTCAGGGCCGCGAGGTTGGCCGCGTAACCGGAGGACAGGACGAGGGCCGCCTCGAAGCCGCAGAAGTCGGCGAGCTCCCGTTCGAGTTCGGTGTGCAGCGCGGTCGTGCCGGTGACCAGTCGGGAACCCGTCGCGCCCGCACCCCAGCGGTGGGCGGCGCCGGCCGCGGCGGCGGTGACCTCGGGGTGCCGGGTCAGGCCCAGGTAGTCGTTGCTCGCCAGGTCGAGGAGCTCGGCTTCCGCACTCCTCGGGCGCAGGGCCCGGACGAGTCCGGCCTCGGCCCGGCGGCGGGCCTCGTCGTCGATCCAGTCGAACGGGGAGGAGGGCGGGGCGAAGGACATAGGACGGTCCCTTTTGTAGGCAGCTCACAGACCCTAGCGGGGTGCGCAGCAGGTCAGGGTGTGGCAATACACACACCCTCACCCGCGTCTCCTGTCCGGTTCCTCCTTGGCTGGAGGTGGTGCCGTAAGCCAGGATCATCTTTCATGGACCTGCTGAACACGCTGGTGGACAAGGGGCTGCGGCGCGCACTGCCGACCCGCGAAGAAGCGCTCGCCGTGCTGGCGACCTCCGACGACGACCTGCTCGACGTGGTGGCCGCCGCGGGCAAGGTACGCCGCCAGTGGTTCGGGCGGCGCGTCAAACTCAACTACCTGGTCAACCTGAAGTCGGGGCTCTGCCCCGAGGACTGCTCGTACTGCTCGCAGCGGCTCGGCTCCAAGGCCGGGATCCTCAAGTACACCTGGCTGAAGCCGGACGAGGCGTCGAAGGCCGCCGCCGCCGGGGTGGCCGGCGGGGCCAAGCGGGTCTGCCTGGTGGCGAGCGGGCGCGGGCCGACGGACCGGGACGTCGACCGGGTCACCAAGACCATCGAGGCGATCAAGGAGGAGAACGAGGGCGTCGAGGTCTGCGCCTGTCTCGGCCTGCTCTCCGACGGACAGGCCGAGCGGCTGCGTTCGGCGGGTGCCGACGCGTACAACCACAACCTCAACACGTCCGAGGAGACGTACGGGGCGATCACGACCACCCACACCTACGCGGACCGGGTGGAGACCGTGCAGCAGGCCCAGGCCGCCGGTCTTTCGGCGTGTTCCGGGCTGATCGCCGGGATGGGTGAGAGCGACAAGGACCTGGTCGACGTCGTGTTCGCGCTGCGGGACCTGGATCCGGACTCGGTGCCGGTGAACTTCCTGATCCCGTTCGAGGGGACGCCGCTGGCCAAGGAGTGGAACCTCACCCCGCAGCGCTGCCTGCGGATTCTCGCCATGGTCCGCTTCGTCTGCCCCGACGTGGAGGTCCGGCTCGCGGGCGGCCGCGAGGTGCACCTGCGCTCGATGCAGCCCCTCGCGCTGCACCTGGTGAACTCGATCTTCCTCGGTGACTACCTGACCAGCGAGGGCCAGGCCGGCCAGGCCGACCTGGACATGATCGCCGACGCCGGCTTCGAGGTGGAGGGCGCCGGCACGACGACGCTTCCCCGTCACCGGGCCGACGCGCTGGGCGGGGGCGGCTGCGGTTCGCAGGGCGCCCCGGCCGGTGCTCAGGACGCCGGCGCGGGGGCGGGCTGCGGTTCGCACGGTGGCGGCGGCTGCGGGCCGTGCGGTGGTCACGGGGAGGCTGAGCCCGCGGCCGTCGCGGAGGCCGGGGAGAGCGTCCCGGCCGGTGCGGCGCGCACGGATCTGGTGGCGGTCCGCCGTCGCGGTGTGGGGACGGATCTCGCGCCCAATGCCTGATCCGTACGACCCCGGACTCCGCCGGCCTGCCCGACCGAAGCCGTACGCCCCCGACGAACTGCGGGCGCTGGACCGCGCGCACGTCTGGCACCCCTACGGCCCGATGCCGGGCCGGCAGGAGCCGCTGGTCGTGGAGTCGGCCTCCGGCGTACGGCTCCGGCTCGCCGAACCCGTCCACGGGCAGAGCGAGTTGGTGGACGGCATGTCGTCCTGGTGGTCGGCGGTGCACGGCTACAACCATCCGGTCCTCAACGAGGCCGCGCGCGGCCAGCTGGACCGGATGAGCCATGTGATGTTCGGCGGGCTCACCCATGAGCCCGCCGTCCGGCTGGCCACCCGGCTGGTGGAGATCACTCCCGAACCGCTCCAGCACGTCTTCCTCGCCGACTCCGGGTCCGTCTCGGTCGAGGTCGCGGTCAAGATGTGCCTGCAGTACTGGCGGTCGGCCGGCCGGCCGGACAAGCGCCGGCTGCTGACCTGGCGCGGCGGTTACCACGGTGACACCTGGCAGCCGATGTCGGTGTGCGACCCGGAGGGCGGGATGCACGAGCTGTGGTCCGGCTCGCTCCCCCGGCAGGTCTTCGCCGACGCCCCGCCCGACGGCTTCGACGCGGAGCCGGACCCCGCCTATGTGACCCATCTGCGGGAGCTGATCGCGCATCACGCCGACGAGCTGGCCGCGGTGATCGTGGAGCCGGTGGTGCAGGGGGCGGGCGGGATGCGGTTCCACTCCCCCGCCTATCTGCGGGTGCTGCGCGAGGCCTGCGACGAGCTGGACGTCCTGCTGGTGTTCGACGAGATCGCCACCGGTTTCGGGCGGACGGGCACGCTGTTCGCCGCCGGTCATGCCGGGGTCTCGCCGGACGTCATGTGCGTCGGCAAGGCGCTGACCGGCGGCTATCTCACGATGGCGGCGACACTGTGCACCTCACGGGTGGCCGAGGGCATCTCGCGCGGCGAGGTGCCGGTGCTGGCGCACGGCCCGACGTTCATGGGCAACCCGCTGGCCGCCTCGATCGCCTCGGCCTCGGTGGATCTGCTGCTCGGGCAGGACTGGGCGGGCGAGGTGGCGCGGATCGGCGCGGGGCTGCGCTCCGGCCTGGCGCCCGCGGCGGAGATCGCCGGGGTCGTGGACGTACGCGTCCTGGGGGCGATCGGCGTGGTTCAGCTCGACCACGAGGTGGACATGGCGGCGGCGACGCGGGCGGCCGTGCGCGAGGGCGTGTGGCTGCGGCCGTTCCGCGACCTCGTGTACACGATGCCGCCGTACGTCACCGGCGACGACGACGTACGACGGATCTGCCGGGCCGTGTGTGCCGCGGCGCGGGAAGGCTGACATGACCATCCTCGTGGTGACCGGTACGGGCACGGAGATCGGCAAGACGGTGGTGACCGCCGCGGTGGCGGCCGCCGCGCGAGGCCGCCGGGTCGCGGTGCTCAAGCCCGCGCAGACCGGGCTCACGTCCGGGGAGCCGGGGGACGCGGCCGAGGTGGCACGGCTGGCGGGTTCCCACGTCACCGCCGTCGAACTGGCCCGGTTCCCCGAGCCGTTGGCCCCGGCCACGGCGGCCCGCCGGGCCGGGCTCGCCCCGGTGCGGCCGCACGAGGTGGCCGAGGCGGCTCGGAAGCTGGCCACCGAGCACGACCTGGTGCTGGTCGAGGGGGCGGGCGGGCTGCTCGTCCGGTTCGACGACGAGGGTGCCACGCTCGCGGACGCCGCGCGACTGCTGGCCGCCCCGGTGCTGGTGGTGGCGCCCGCCGGCCTGGGCACGCTGAACGCCACCGCGCTCACGGCCGAGGCACTGCGGGCGCGGAGGCTGGAGTGCCTGGGTGTCGTGGTGGGGAGCATGCCCCAGCGGCCGGACCTGGCCTCCCGGTGCAACATAGAGGACCTGCCGGTGGCGGCGGGCGCCCCGCTCCTGGGAGCCGTGCCGGCCGGTGCGGGAGCACTGAGCGGCGCCGACTTCGCGGCGCGGGCGGCGGGTTGGCTGGCTCCGGAGCTCGGGGGGACCTGGACCGTGCCGGCCGTGTGACGGAGGGCCCCCTCGGTGACGTACGGACATGCCTGACCGGTCCGTACAGGGGAGAATGGGTTCCGTACGGGGAAGAACCGGTGAGGAGAGCCGTCCGCCCTCTCCTCACGGAGGTCCGTCATGCAGCTGCGCAGCAGGAGGCTCCCGCGGGACGCCGTGCACCACCCGCTCTTCGCCCGCTTCTACGCCCGGATGAGTGTGACGGCCGACCTCAAGGGCGGTATCGCCGCTCACCGCGAGGAGTTGCTGGCGGGGCTCTCCGGCCGGGTCATCGAGATCGGTGCGGGGAACGGGCTGAACTTCGCCCACTACCCCGGGGCGGTCTCGGAGGTCGTGGCACTGGAGCCGGAGCGTTCGCTGCGGCAGCTCGCCGTCCGCAACGGGCTGCGCGCCGAGGTGCCGGTGGATGTGGTGCCGGGGGCCGCGGAAGCCCTCCCGGTCAAGAGCGAGGCGTTCGACGCGGCGGTGGCCTCGCTGGTCCTGTGCACGGTACGGGACCTGCCGAAGGCGCTGGCAGAGATCCGGCGGGTCCTGCGTCCGGGCGGTGAACTGCGGTTCTTCGAACACGGACTGGCACCCGGCAGAGCCCTGGCCGCCGCACAGCGCACGGCGGACCGGACGGTGTGGCCGCTCCTCTTCGGCGGCTGCCACACGGCGCGGGACCCACTGGCCGCGATCGAGGCGGCGGGCTTCGAGGTGGGGACGTACCGCAGGCTGCGGATCCCGGAGAAGGGCCCGCAGTTCCCTTCCTCCCCCTGCGTGCTCGGCGTGGCCCGCAAACCGTTCACCGCGCCGCAGCCGAGCTGAGCGCCTTGAGCTCCGGGCCAGGTGCCTCACCCGCCCGACCGGCGCAGCTCGTCCGCGGAGGGGTGACCATCCCTCGGGTGAAGAGCCTCACGGTCCGAGGCGGTAGTGCCGGGAACGGCTGGGCAGACGCTCTACGATGAGATTTCTTCCCGTCCTCCCGCCCCGTCTGCCGAAAGGTGTGAGCGTCCGCCCATGGGCGAGCCTCCCCGTAGTCGACACCGCGCGATCCTTCCGCCCCTGCCCGATCATGGGACGGAGGTGAACCGATGACCGAAGTGCTCCTGCTGCTCGTCGCCCTTCTGCTCTGTGTCGCGTGCGGCGCCTTCGTCGCGGCGGAGTTCTCCCTGACCACGGTGGAGCGCGGTGAGCTGGAGCGGGCCGTGGAGCGGGGCGACCGGGGTGCCGCGAGCGCCCTGACGGCCGTACGCGGCCTGACCTTCCAGCTCTCGGGCGCGCAGCTCGGGATCACCGTCACCAACCTGGTGATCGGCATGCTCTCCGAGCCGTCGATCGCCAAGCTGATCCGCGGCCCGGTCGAGGCGGCGGGGCTGCCGCCCGCCGCCGCGTCCACGCTGGCCCTCGTCATCGGTACCGCGCTGTCCACGGTGGTCCTGATGGTGGTCGGCGAGCTGGTGCCGAAGAACTGGGCGATCTCCTCGCCGCTGGCCGTGGCCAAGGCGGTCGCCACCCCGCAGCGGGCGTTCACCGCCGTGTTCCGGCCCTTCATCAGCCACCTCAACAACACGGCGAACCGGATCGTGCGGCGCTTCGGCCTGGAGCCGACGGAGGAGCTGGCCTCCGCCCGCAGTCCGCAGGAGCTGGTCGCGCTGGCCCGGCACTCCGCGAAGGCGGGGGCACTGGAGGCGGACACCGCCGAACTCTTCGTACGCACCCTGAATCTGGTTGAGCTCACCGCGGAGAACGTGATGACCCCTCGGGTCCAGGTGACCGCGCTGGAGGTGCGGGCGACGGCCGAGGACGTGGCCAACGCGACCCGGGCCACCGGTCTCTCCCGCTTCCCCGTCTACCGCGGCAGCCTGGACACGGTGGTCGGCGTGGCCCACATCAAGGACGTGCTGGCGGTCCCGGCCGACGAACGCCCACGTAAGCGGGTCTCGGAGATGCTCCGGGAACCCCTGCTCGTACCGGAGACGCTCACCGTCGACCGGTTGCTGGACCAGCTGTCCGGCAAGCTCGCCATGGCGGTGGTGATCGACGAGTACGGCGGTACGGCGGGCGTCGTCACGCTGGAGGACATCGTGGAGGAGGTCGTCGGCGAGGTCCGCGACGAGCACGATCCGCACGAGACGCCCGACCTGGCGGCCGCCGGTGAGGACGCCGACGGCCGCACCCTGTGGTCGGCCGACGGCGCGGCCCGTACCGACCAGTTGAGCCGGATCGGACTGCGGGTCCCGGAGGGGCCCTACGAGACGTTGGCCGGGCTGATCGCCGCGGAGCTCGGGCGGATTCCGACGGTGGACGACGCCGTCGAGTTGGCGGGGTGGCGGATCGACGTGGTGGACGCCACGGGCCGCCGGGCCGCGCGGGCGCTGCTGCACGCGCCGCCGCCCGGTGCCGGGGAGCGGACGGAGGAGGGGACACGGTGATCGCCCTTCAGCTCTTCACCGGTCTGCTGACGCTGGTGGCCAACGCCTTCTTCGTCGGCGCCGAGTTCGCCCTGATCTCGGTCCGGCGCAGCCAGATCGAGCCGGAGGCCGAAGCCGGCAACCGGCGGGCCCGCAGTGTCATCTGGGGGCTGGAGCACGTCTCGGCGCTGCTGGCCGCCGCCCAGCTCGGTATCACCCTCTGCACCCTGGTGCTGGGCATCGTGGCGGAGCCCGCCATCGCCCACCTGCTGGAGCCGGTGTTCGACGCGGTGGGGGTGCCGCACGGGCTGGTGCACCCGCTCTCCTTCGTGATCGCCCTGGCGGTGGCGACCTATCTGCACATGCTGCTGGGCGAGATGGTGCCGAAGAACATCGCGCTGGCCGAACCGGTGCGCACCGCGCTGTTCCTGGGGCCGCCGCTGGTCGCCATGGCCCGTGCGCTGCGTCCGGTGATCTTCGCGATCAACGCCTTCGCCAACGCCCTCCTCAAGCTCCTGCGGGTGGAGACGAGGGACGAGGTCTCCGCGACCTTCTCGGACGACGAACTGGCCAGGCTGGTGAAGGACGCCGGGGACGCCGGGCTGGTCGACGACCGCTCGGCGGAGCGGCTGCGCCACGCCCTGGAGCTGGGCCGCCGCCCGGTACGGGATGTGGTCATGCCGGTGGACCGGGTGCTGTACACCCGGGTCGGCACCACTCCGGAGGAGCTGGAGCGGCTCTCGCACGTGTCCGGGTTCTCCCGCTTCCCGGTGATGGACGGCGAGGGCCGCATCCTGGGCTACCTCCATGTGAAGGACGCCCTGGACGCCATGCCCCGGGACGCCCCCTTCCCGGTGGCGGCCCTGCGGCCGATCGCCCGGGTCCGGGCGGCGGCCCCGCTGGACGACGTGCTGACCGCGCTGCGGCGCAGCCGGACCCATCTCGCGGCCGTCCTCGACGAGAGTGACCGGCTGGTCGGCATGGTCACGATGGAGGACGTCCTGCGCGAGCTGGTGGGCCGGGCGCAGTCCCTCTGAACGCCGGGCGTGACGGCTCCCGTACCGGCCGGACGGTACGGGAGCCGTCACGGTAGAATCGCTGGGCCATGGAATTGAATGCCACCTACACCAGTCTCGTCGCGGTCGGCGACTCGTTCACCGAGGGCATGTCGGATCTGCTTCCGGACGGCACCTACCGGGGCTGGGCCGATGTCCTGGCCTCCCGGCTCGCGGCCCGGTCCCCCGGGTTCCGCTACGCCAACCTCGCGGTGCGCGGAAAGCTCATCCGCCAGATCGTCGACGAGCAGGTGGGCCCGGCGGCCGCCATGCGGGCCGATGTGGTGACCCTCGTCGGCGGGCTGAACGACACGCTGCGCCCGAAGTGCGACATGGGCATGGTCAGGGGGCGGCTCGAAGAGGCCGTGGAGCGTCTGGCCCCGTCCTGCAAGAAGCTGGTGCTGATGCGCAGCCCCGGGCGCAACGGTCCGGTGTTCGAGCGGTTCCGTCCTCGGATGGAGGCGCTGTTCGCCCTGATCGACGATCTGGCCGGCCGGCACGGCGCCTCGGTGGTCGACCTCTACTCCGCGCCTTCGCTCGGCGACCCCCGGATGTGGGACGCCGACCGGCTGCACCTCACCGCGGAGGGCCACCGGCGAGTGGCGGAGGCGGTGTGGCAGACGCTGGGGCTGCCGCCCGAGCTGGACTGGCAGGCGCCGGTCCCCGCCTCCCCGCCGCCGCGCTGGGCGAACCGGCGGGCCGACGACATCCGCTTCGCCCGCCGCCACCTGGGGCCCTGGGTCGGCCGGCGGCTCACCGGCAGGTCCTCGGGCGACGGCCGGGCGGGCGCCCAGTTCAACACCGAGACGGCCTCGGCCTTCTGGATCACCCCCGCGGACGCCGCGCTCCCCGGTCCGGTGACGGGGTGGCGCCGGGCGGAGGACCTGCCTGAGCCGGGACCGCTGGACGGTGGCACGGGGCTTCCGCCGGCCTCCCGCTAAGTACTCCGGCGGACGCCGGTCACGCCCGAGGCAGTACGGAGCGGCCCGCGAAGCGCGCCGAGTCGCCCAGCTCCTCCTCGATCCGGATCAGCTGGTTGTACTTCGCCGTGCGGTCGGAGCGGGAGAGCGAACCGGTCTTGATCTGACCGCAGCCGGTCGCCACCGCGAGGTCCGCGATGGTGGTGTCCTCCGTCTCACCCGAGCGGTGCGACATGACGGCCGTCCAGCCCGCCCGGTGGGCCGTGGCCACCGTGGCCAGCGCCTCGGTCAGGGTCCCGATCTGATTGACCTTGACCAGGACCGAGTTGCCGACGCCGGTACGGATGCCCTCGCGCAGCAGCGCCTCGTTCGTGCAGAACACGTCGTCGCCGGTGAGCTGGCAGCGGTCGCCGACGCGGGCGGTCAGCTCGCGCCAGCCCTCCAGGTCGTTCTCCGCCATCGGGTCCTCGATGGAGACGACCGGGTAGGCGTCGATGAGTTCGGCCAGGTAGTCGGCGTTCTCGGCGGGGGTACGTCGCACCCCCTCCCCCGCGTAGTCGTACACACCGTCGCGGAAGAACTCCGACGACGCCGGGTCCATGATCAGGCCGATGTCCGTACCGGGGCGGTAGCCGGTGCGCTCGATGGCCGCCATCACGAAGTCGAGCGCCTCCTCGGCGGTACGCAGCGCGGGCGCGAAGCCCCCCTCGTCGCCGACGCCCGTGGAGTGCCCGGCGGCCAGCAGATCGCGGCGCAGGGTGTGGAAGACCTCGCTGCCCATGCGGACGGCTTCGGCGAAGGTGTCCGCACCCACGGGCGCGATCATGAACTCCTGGAAGTCGAGCGGATTGTCGGCGTGGGCGCCGCCGTTGACAATGTTCATCATCGGCAGCGGCAGGAGATGGGCGTCGGCGCCACCGAGGTAGCGGTAGAGGGGCAGGCGGTTCGCCGCCGCGGCCGCCTTGGCGGTGGCGAGGGAGACGCCGAGGATCGCGTTGGCGCCGAGCCGGGACTTCGTGGCGGTGCCGTCGAGGGCGACGAGCGCGGCGTCGAGACCCGC
Source organism: Streptomyces sp. NPDC088706 (assembly GCF_044752765.1). NCBI lineage: Bacteria > Bacillati > Actinomycetota > Actinomycetes > Kitasatosporales > Streptomycetaceae > Streptomyces > Streptomyces sp. NPDC088706. Next base: position 92,580 of record NZ_JBIVLW010000008.1, on the reverse strand, counting down.
CTGGTCCGCCGCGTCCCGGCCGCGCACGGACGCCGCGATCTCCCCGTTGACGTGGGCCACCGCGCGGTCGACGCCCTTGCCGTGCCAGCGTGCGGAGTCCCCGTCGCGCAGCTCCACGGCCTCCCGGGCGCCGGTGGAGGCGCCGGAGGGGACGGCCGCGCGCCCCAGGGACCCGTCGGCGAGGACGACGTCGACCTCGACCGTGGGGTTGCCCCGGCTGTCGATGATCCGGCGGGCGGTGACGGTCTCGATGGTGGCGTCGGTGATGTCGGTGATGTCGGTGGAGCCGACTGCCTGTGCGGACATGGGAGTTCCTTCCCGTTGTCGTGTGCCGTGGCCCCGGCTGCGACGACGCTGGCGCTGAGCCCGACAGCCGAACTGTACAGCAATGCTTATCAGCTAGGCTGTGCAGCATTGCTGCTTAGATCAGCTGGGGAGCCTGGTCGGCCCGCGGGGTAGAGTGCCCTATGCCCACCCCGGAAGCCGCCGTCATCGCCGCCGAACTGCGTACCGCGATGGGCAAGCTCACCCGGCGCGTCACACACGAGGACCGCATCCCGCTGGGCCAGGTCGCCGTGCTCGGCGCGCTCGACCGCGACGGCGCCATGACCACCAGCGACCTCGCCGCCGACCAGCGCGTACGCCCCCAGTCGATGGCCCGGGCGGTGGGGCTCCTCATGGAACAGCACCTGATCACGCGTCGCGCCCACCCCACGGACGGCCGCAAGTCCCTGGTCGAGCTGTCGGACGCGGGCCGGGCCGCGCTCGAAGCGGAGCGCGGTCGCAGGGTCGGCTGGCTCGCCCAGGCCATCGAGGCCGAACTCACGGACGAGGAGCGGGCGCTGCTGGCACGGAGCGCGGTCCTGCTGGAGCGGCTGGCCGCGCGCTAGCGCCCCGGCCGGCGGCCTCCGTCCCGCCGCGATGCCCGGCACAACCCTCTGACATGGGACGAAGGCGCGGGGGCGGACGAGCACGCCGGAACCGACAGTAGACTCTGTCCACGTGACTGCTGTGTCTGCGAAGCCTCGCATCCCCAATGTCCTGGCCGGCCGCTACGCCTCCACGGAGCTGGCCGTCCTCTGGTCCCCCGAGCAGAAGGTGAAGCTGGAGCGTCAGCTGTGGCTGGCGGTGCTGCGCGCTCAGAAGGACCTCGGGATCGAGGTGCCCGATGCCGCGATCGCCGATTACGAGCGCGTGCTCGACCAGGTCGACCTGGCGTCGATCGCCGAGCGCGAGAAGATCACCCGGCATGACGTGAAGGCTCGGATCGAGGAGTTCAACGCCCTCGCGGGCCACGAGCAGGTCCACAAGGGCATGACCTCGCGTGATCTGACGGAGAACGTCGAGCAGCTTCAGATCCGCCTCTCGCTGGAGCTGATGCGCGACCGTGGCGTGGCCGTGCTGGCCCGGCTCGGAAAGCTCGCGGCGGAGTACCGCGAGCTCGTGATCGCCGGGCGCTCGCACAATGTCGCCGCCCAGGCCACGACGCTCGGCAAGCGCTTCGCCACGGCGGCCGACGAGCTGCTGGTGGCCTACGGCCGGCTGGAGGACCTCCTCTCCCGCTACCCGCTGCGCGGGATCAAGGGCCCGGTGGGTACGGCTCAGGACATGCTGGACCTGCTGGGCGGCGACGCGGACAAGCTCGCCGACCTGGAACGGCGCATCGCCGGGCACCTCGGCTTCGCCGAGGCGTTCACCTCGGTGGGCCAGGTCTACCCCCGCTCGCTCGACTACGACGTGGTGACCGCTCTGGTGCAGCTCGCCGCGGCGCCCTCGTCGGTGGCGAAGACCATCCGGCTGATGGCCGGCCACGAGCTGGTGACGGAGGGCTTCAAGCCCGGCCAGGTCGGCTCGTCCGCCATGCCGCACAAGATGAACACGCGCTCCTGCGAGCGGGTCAACGGCCTGATGGTGATCCTGCGGGGCTACGCCTCGATGACCGGCGAGCTCGCGGGCGACCAGTGGAACGAGGGCGATGTGTCCTGCTCCGTGGTCCGCCGGGTGGCGCTGCCGGACGCGTTCTTCGCGTTCGACGGCCTGCTGGAGACCTTCCTGACGGTGCTCGACGAGTTCGGCGCCTTCCCCGCCGTCGTGGCTCGTGAGCTGGACCGCTACCTTCCCTTCCTGGCGACCACCAAGGTCCTCATGGGGGCCGTGCGGGCCGGGGTCGGCCGCGAGGTGGCCCACGAGGCGATCAAGGAGAACGCGGTCGCCTCCGCGCTGGCGATGCGGGAGCAGGGTGCCGAGCGCAACGAGCTGCTCGACAAGCTGGCCGCCGACGAGCGCCTCCCGCTGGACCGAGCGGAGCTGGACGCCCTGATGGCCGACAAGCTCTCGTTCACGGGCGCGGCCGGTGACCAGGTGACGGCGCTGGTGTCACGTATCGAGGAGATCACCAAGCAGCACCCCGAGGCCGCGGCCTACGCCCCCGGCTCGATCCTCTGACCGGCACCACCTCTCCGGCATGACCCCCGAGGAGCTCCGCGCCGCCCGCGGCCGCATCGTCCCCGATGTGGCCGCGGGCGGTCTGCGCGTGCTCTTCTGCGGCATCAATCCGAGCCTGATGACCGCGGCCACGGGCCACCACTTCGCCCACCCCGGCAACCGCTTCTGGCCGGTCCTCCACCGCTCGGGCTTCACTCCCCGGCGGCTTCTGCCCGCCGAGCAGTCCGAGCTTCTGCCCCTCGGCCTCGGCATCACCAATGTGGTGGCCCGGGCGACAGCCCGGGCGGACGAGCTGGGCGCGGACGAGTTCCAGCGAGGCGGCGCGGCCCTCACCGCGCGGGTCGAGCGGCTCGCGCCGACGTGGCTCGCGGTCGTCGGCATCACGGCCTACCGCACGGCGTTCGGGGAGCCGCGTGCACGGATCGGCCGGCAGGAGCGCAGGATCGGCGGTGCCCACGTGTGGGCCCTGCCCAACCCCAGCGGGCTGAACGCCCATTGGACGATCGCAACGATGGCCGAGGAGTTCGCCCGCCTCCGAGCGGCCGTCCTGGCGTCCGATCCACCGGCCTGACTCCCGGTCCGGCAGCCGGGGTCTTCCTCCGGCCGGACCAAGCCCGATCCGGTCAGGACCCGGGACAAGCCCGACGCGGGGCCCATCAGGGTGGATCGATGACCGTCACCAGCACCGTCAGCTCGCAGCCCGGGCCCCCCTCCTCCAGGACCAGCCCCGTGGCGATCCACCGCCCCTCGACCCGCCACAGTCGGACGAACTCGCATCCGGCCACCGGATCCGCCCAGGGGTCCGGTATGACCTCGCCCGCCGTCATGCGCTCCTGCGCGCTCCACAGGCTCATCAGCTGCGGTTCACCCCAGCGGGCGGTGAGGAGCGTGAGCAGCGCGTCGTGCTCCGCCAGGCACTGTGCCCGGTGCTCCGGGCCCACCGGTTCGTCATCACCCCACGCTTCAGGGCCGGTACGCAGGAATGCCGTGTGGTAGCCGGGTCCGCTGACTCCCGAGACCGACGGCACGCGCTCCGGGGGGAACTCCCTGGTGCGCATCCCGTCGATGAGGCGGAGATGGTGTGCGGTCGTCATGACGTCAGTAAACCGCCCGGTACTGACAGTCGGAGCCCTGGCCCCGGAGTCAGGCGTCACGCCTGTGCTCCGGTTGACGGCCCGGGGCCGGTCGGATGCGGAGGTCGCCGCGGGCCGGCCTCGGCATCGAGACGGTGAGGTCTCATGTCCGTTCGACGTACGCGAAGTTGGGTTCCCGGGGCCGTACGCCGGCGGGCATCGCGGTCCACGCGTCCGGTTTCGTGGCTCCGAGCGGACGCAGGTTGCGGCTCGATACCGGCTTGCGGAGCCGCTCGCAGGGCCTGCGAGCAGCGAGTACGATCCGGCAGACATGCGCACGAGCTGGGAGGACACACCGTGAGCCGGCTGACCGGGGGAGATCCGTCGCTGCTGCGGCGGATCAATTCAGCGGTGGTACTGCACGCCCTGCGAGGGGCCGGCTCGCCGACGCTGACGGACCTGACCCGGATCACGGGTCTCTCCCGGCCGACGGTCGAGGGCGTGGTCGAGGGGCTGTTCGAGGCCGGCCTGGTGGTCGAGGCCCTGCCCGACGAGAGTGAGGCGCGTCGCCAGGGGCGGCCCGCCCGCCGGTTCCGCTTCCGTGCCGAGGCCGGACATCTGCTGGGCGTCGAGATCGGCCCGCACCGGGTTTCGGCCCTGCTGTCGGGGCTCGACGGCCGGGTGACCGGGGCAGGGTCCCGTGCGGTGTCGGAGACGGCGGGTGCGGACGAACGGCTCGACCAGGTGCGGGCCGTGATCGCGGACCTGCTGCGCCGCACCGGGGTGGCCCGGAGCAGTCTGCGCGCCGTGGGGGTCGGCAGCCCCGGCATCGTGGAGGCCGACGGGACCGTGCGGCTGGGCACGGCGCTGCCGGGGTGGACGGGGCTCGCGCTCGGGGAGCGGCTGCGGCGTTCGTTCCGTTGCCCGGTCCTCGTGGAGAACGACGCCAATGCCGCCGCGGTCGCCGAGCACTGGAAGGGCGCGGCCATGGAGTCCGACGACATCGTCTTCGTCCTGGCGGGGCTGAGCCCCGGGGCCGGTTCGCTGATCGGCGGACGGCTGCACCGGGGATTCGGTGGGGCGGCCGGGGAGATCGGCGCCCTGCACCTGCTGGGCAGGGACGTGACCCCGGAACATCTGCTCTCGACCACGGGCACCCCGCTGGAGCCGCTGGACGAGCAGGCGGTCGCCGTGGTGTTCGCCAAGGCCCGCCAGGGCGATGTGGAGGCGCAGGCGGCCGTCGAGCGGTTCCTCCAGCGACTGGTGCACGATGTGGCGGCCCTGGCGCTGGCACTCGACCCGGAGCTGGTGGTGGTGGGTGGCTGGGCCGCCGGGCTGGACGGTGTGCTGGAACCGCTCCGCGAGGAGCTGGCCCGCTACTGTCTGCGCCCGCCGCGCGTGACGTTGTCCCTGCTCGGCGAGGCCGCGGTGGCGACGGGGGCCCTGCGGCTGGCGCTGGACCACGTCGAGGAGCAGCTGTTCGCCGTGGAGGGCGCGGTGACGGCCCGCCGCTGACCGCGGACGGGCCGGGTGGCGCACCGATGGCGGCGCCCGGACCGGTGGCCGGCGGACCGCCACCAGGTGGCGACCACCGGCCAAGGACACCCGTAACAGGCGTCAGGACGCCTGGCGCTGCTGCTGCTCGTCGTGGCTGATCTCCAGTGCGCCGGAGTCCCCGAAGGTGAGCCGGCAGGTGTCCGCCCGGTAGGTGGCGATGGACACGGCCGCCGTGCCGCCCGCGGTGAAGTACCGGGTGGTGACGACGAGGACGGGTGCGCCGGGCAGCCGGTCGAGCTCCTTGGCGTCGTCCGCGCGCGCCGATCCCAGCTCGACGGAGCGGTCCTGCCCCTCCAGGCCCAGCCGGTGCAGCTCACGCAGGACGGCGCGGGCGCGCACGGAGCCCGACGGTGCGTCGATCGCGGAGAGGTCGGGCACCGAGGAGGCGGGTACGTAGAGAAGTTCGGCCGCCACCGCCTGCCCGTGGGTCTCGCGGATGCGGCGCACCACATGGACCGGCTCGGAGCCGGTGCCGAGCATGGCGGCGACGGCGCTCGGGGCGGCCTCGCCGACGCAGTCGACCGGCTGCCAGGCCTCGCCGGTCGCGCCGCCCGTCCACTCGTGCTGCGCGGTGGAGACGGCGACACCCACGCGCGGCGGGGCGACCGTCGTACCGACGCCGCGGCGGCGCTGCAGTCGGCCTTCGAGTTCGAGCTGCTCCAGTGCCTGCCGGAGCGTGGCCCGCGCGACGCCGAACCGTGCCGCGAGGTCCCGCTCGTTGGGCAGGATCTCGCCCACCGCGAAGTCCGAGTCGAGTGCCTCACTGAGCACGGTCTTGAGGTGCCAGTACTTCGGCTCCTGTACCGATTCCAGCTGCGTGGTCCCCACCAAGTCCTCCGCAATCGCCCAGCGACTTTTCCGCGACGCTATTTATTAAAGGTTCCTGTCTTAAGTCGAGACCCTAGGGCGGCGCATGCCCTTGGTCAAGACCAATCCTTATTCCGTAACGGAACGAAACGGGACTTTGGCGCAGAGCGTTCACACGACGTTCTTGGCCCCGTGAGCGGGACGCAGCAAGAAGCCCCACCACGGGGCCGGTGGTGGGGCTTCGTGCGGTCGGGCGCGGAGCGGGCTCAGCCGGATTCGCCCTGGCCGGAAAGCACGCGCGCTGACACGCCGGAGAGACCGGCGAGCTTGTCAGGATTACGAACGATATAGACGCATTGAACAGCCCCGTCCCGGACGTCGAGCTGGAAGAAGGTGTCCGGCTTTCCTCCGACAAAACACGCCAGCGCGGGGCCGCCGTTGAACTCCGCGATGCGCACGTCCCACTCCGGCCCCCCCTCCCGGCCCACCGCATGAGGAACCGGCCGACCTTGTCGGCGGTCTCGATGATCCGCCGGGCCGCCTTCGCCTTGCCGCCGGCGTCACTGACGAGCCGGACATCCGGCGCCAGGAGAGCCATCAGCTGCTCGATGGAGCCGCCGGACGCGGCGGCCAGGAACCGCTCGGCGAGGTCCCGGCGCTCCGCCGGGTCGACGTCGTAGCGCGGCTTGCGTTCGTCCACGTGCCGCCTGGCCCGCCCGGCGAGCTGACGGACGGCCGCCTCGGTACGGTCGAGGGCGGTGGCGATCTCGGCGTACGGGAAGCCGAAGGCCTCGCGCAGCACGAAGACCGCGCGCTCCGACGGGGAGAGCGATTCGAGGACGACCAGCACGGCCAGGGAGACGGAGTCGGCGAGGACGGCTTGGTCCGCCGCGTCGGGCACGTTCGGCCCGAAGTCGGTGACCACCGGCTCCGGCAGCCAGGGGCCCACGTACGACTCCCGGCGCGACCGCAGGTGGCGCAGCCGGTCGATGGTGATCCGCACCAGGAAGGCCCGCGGCTCGCGGATGCCCTCCTGGGTCACGGAGGACCACCTCAGCCACGCCTCCTGCACGACGTCCTCGGCGTCGGCGACCCGGCCGAGCATGCGGTAGGCGACGCCGGTGAGGACGGGCCGGTGTTCTTCGAAGACCGCGGTCGTGGTGTCGGCTGTCACCGGCCCATCCCGGCCGACCCGCCGGATGGTGTCCAGCGGGAATCGCCGGAGCCCTTGAACTCCGGGCTACCGAACGGTAATTGTTGTTGACGCGATGTCTATCTACTCCGGGAGCAGCTCCATGACCACCACGGTCTCCTTCACCGCCGACGCGGCGCACGGTTCCCGTCCGGTCTCGGTGGCGTATGAACGGACCGGTGCGGGCGAGCCGTTGGTCCTGCTCCACGGCATCGGTCACCACCACCAGGCCTGGGACCCGGTGACGCGGATCCTGGCCGCCGAGCGGGAGGTGATAGCCGTCGACCTGCCCGGCTTCGGGGCGTCGTCGGGGCTGCCGGACGGAGTTCCGTACACCCTGGAGGCGGTCACTCCGGTCCTCGGGGCCTTGTTCGCGGCGCTGGGTCTCGACCGCCCGCATGTGGCCGGCAACTCCCTCGGGGGCCTGTTCGCCCTGGAGTTGGGGCGCAGGGAGCTGGTCCGCTCGGTGACCGCGCTGTCGCCCGCGGGCTTCTGGAACGAGCCGGAGCGCCGCTACGCCTTCACCACCCTGCGGGGGATGCGCCGCGCCGCGCTGGCCCTCCCGGTGCCGGCGATCGAGCGGCTCTCCCGCAGCGCGGCCGGGCGCACCGCGCTGACCAGCACCATCTACGCCCGGCCCGGCAGGCGTTCACCTGAGGCCGTCGTCGCCGAGACCCTGGCCCTGCGGGGAGCGACCGGCTTCCACCAGACGCTCGCCGCCGGCGGGGGCGTCTGCTTCACCGACGATGTCAAGGGCATCCCCGTCACCGTCGCCTGGGGCACCCGCGACCGCATCCTGCTCCGCAGGCAGGGAATCCGCGCCAAGCACGTGATCCCGGCAGCCAGGCTCGTGCGGCTGCCCGGCTGCGGGCACGTCCCGATGAACGACGACCCGGCCCTGGTCGCCCGTGTCATCCTCGACACCAGCCGCTGAGGGGGCGGGGCGCGGCGGCGTACCGCCGGCGGCGCGGCGCCCCAGGACTCCCGAACCCAGTGCCACCCCGGCGCCGACCAGCAAGCTCCCCGCGCCTTGCGCCATGCCGTACGTGCCGGCTCCGACGAGCGGTGCGGTCAGCGCGGCGGAGACCGGGATGAGGCCGGAGAAGAGGGTGGCGCGTTCGGCCCCGATGCGTTGCAGGCCGATGTACCAGCAGACGAAGCCGACCACGGTGACGACGACGGCCTGCCAGAGCAGGGCCGTCGTCTCGGCCGGTGTCGGGACCCGCAGGAACGCGGCGCCGTCCATGATCAGTCCGAGCAGCGCGGACTGCACGGCGGCGACGGCGCAGACCGTCGCCGCGAGCAGTTTGGGGCCGAGCGGCCGCAGCACCGGTACGGCGAGGACCGCGAAGCCGACCTCGCCGGCGAGCGCGCCCACCGACCAGCAGACGCCTGCCAGGTCGGTGCGGCCCCAGCCCTGGACCGTGAACGCTCCGGCGGCGACCAGCCCGCCGGCGTACAAGGTGGTACGCGAGGGGCGACGGCTCTCCAGGAGGGGGACCAGGACCCCCACGACGATGGGCGCGCAGCCGACGAAGACGCCCGGAACGGCCGGTTCCGCGCTCCGTTCCGCTGCCAGGATCGCCAGGTTGAAGCCGACCATGCCGACGGCGGAGAGCAGACCGAGCCGCACCCACCGGCGCCCGGAGAGGCCTCGCAGCGGAAGGGCCACGGGGTCGGGGCCCCGCCGCAGCAGAGCGGCCAGCAGCAGTGCGGCCAGACCGTAGCGGAGCGCCTGGCCGCCCGCGTACGGGTAGTCGCCGAGGACGCTGTTGGCGGTGAAGGAGGCTCCCACCAGCACACAGGCGAAGGCGGCCAGGAGGGCTCCGCGCAGAGAGTTCGTGTTCATGACGGTGACGCTAGGTCCGGGCGCGGACCGGTTTAGGGTCCACTTCCATGACGTCTTCGGGGACCAATTCGACCGGTGGGGAAGGCCGCGACCGATCCGGCGGTCTCGATTCCACTTCTCCGGCCTGGGAGCTGCTGCTGCCCGCCGCCGCCGCCCCGGTACGCGGGCGGGGGCGCGCCCTCCAGTCCGCCCTGCGGGAGGCCGTCCGCTCGGGGCGTCTCACCGCCGGCACGAGGCTGCCCTCAAGCCGGGAACTCGCCGCCGATCTCGGGGTGTCACGCGGGCTGGTCACCGAGGCGTACGAACAGCTGACCGCCGAGGGCTATCTGCGCAGCGGCCGGGGCGCGGGGACCTGGGTGAGCGGTGGAGTGCGCGCCGCGGCGCATTCCGTACGGGATCTGGCGCCGCGTGCGCCGGGCGCACGAGTGGACTTCCGGCCGGGCGTCCCCGACCTCTCCCTCTTCCCGCGCGCCGCGTGGACCGCCGCCCAGCGGACGGTGCTCGGGCGGCTTCCGCACCGTGCGCTGGGGTACCCCGATCCGCGCGGGCTGCCGGAGCTGCGGGAGGCGCTGGCCGGACTGCTGGTCCGGCGGCGCGGGGTGGTGGCCGATCCCGAGCGGCTGGTGGTCTGCTCGGGTGTGGCGCAGGCGGCGACCTTGCTCGGCTTCGTGCTGCGTGACGAGGGGCTGGCCTCGGTCGGCGTGGAGGACCCGGGGAGCCCGGAGCACGCGTCGCTGTTCGCGTCTACGGGCCTGAACGCGGTCCCGCTGCCGCTCGACGCGGAGGGGCTGGCGCTCGATCCGTTGCGGCGCTGCGGCGTACGCGCCGTGGTGACCACACCGGCGCACCAGTTCCCCACCGGAATCGCCTACTCCGCGGAGCGGCGCCGCCGACTGCTCGACTGGGCACGTGCGGCGGACGCCGTGATCATGGAGGACGACTACGACGGGGACTTCCGGTACGACCGGGCTCCGGTGGGGGCTCTGCAGGGACTCGACCCGGAGCGTGTGGTGTACACCGGATCGGTGAGCAAGTCGCTGGCGCCGGGACTTCGGCTGGGCTGGCTCATCGCCCCCGCCTCCCTGACCGGCGCCATCATCGCCCGCAAACGGACCATGGATCTGGGAAATCCCGCCGTCGACCAGGCGGTGCTGGCCGACTTCGTCACACGCGGCGCCTACGACCGGCAGCTGCGCCGCTGCCAGCGCGCCTACCGGGAGCGCCGGGACGCCCTGGTGGCCGCGCTCGGCGAGCACTTCCCCGGTACGGCGGTCAGCGGCATCGCCGCGGGGCTGCACATCATCGCGCGGCTGCCCGAACGGTACGGCCCCGAGGGGAGGTTCCTGAGCCGCGCGGCGGGGGCGGGCATCGCGCTGCGGCCGCTGAGCGACTGCGGGGACTCGGGGCCCGAGGACGGCACGGTGGCGCTCGTGCTCGGCTATGCCCATCTGGGGATGGGCGACATCGCCCGGGGCGTCGCGATGCTCGCGGCCGCGCAGGGGCGGGACACGGGTGCCTGTGTCTGACGGTGCCTTGGACCGGCCCCGTTCACCCGTCGTTGGGGCAGCGGCCTCCACGGCCCACTAGGCATGGGGGCGGAGACCGGCTCCGGCCCGACGGAGCGTTCCGGCCGCCTCGGCCCGGTGTCCGCCCGCCCGTTCCGCCCACCGTCCTGGAGGCGCTTCGATGCCGCACCGCCCACGTGTTCCCTCGCCCGCCCGCCGTACCGTCCTGCGCGGCTCGCTGCTCGTCCCGGCGGCGGCCCTTCCCACAGCCCTCGGCGCGGCTCCCGCCCTGGCGCTGGCGGGGCGGCCGGAGGCGGCGTGGGGGGTACAGGTGGGGAGCGTCACCGCCTCCTCGGCGCTGGTGTGGGTGCGGTCGGACCGGCCCGCCCGGATGCTGGTGGAGACCTCGGCGACCGAGTCCTTCCGCCGGGTCCGCCGCTGGTACGGACCGCTGATCGGCCCGGGGACGGACTTCACCGGCACCACTCCGCTGTACGGCCTTCCGGCGGGCGAGCAGGTGCACTATCGCGTCACGCTGGCCGACCCGGGTGATCCGCGCCGTACGGGAAGACCGGTGTACGGAACCTTCCGTACCGCTCCGGCCCGGCGTCGGGACGGAGTGCGCTTCCTGTGGTCCGGAGACATCGCGGGGCAGGGCTGGGGCATCAACCCCGACATCGGCGGCTACCGGGTGTACGAGGAGATGCGCCGCCTCGACCCGGACTTCTTCCTGTGCAGCGGGGACACCGTCTACGCGGACGGGCCGCTCCGGCCGAGCGTGACACTGCCCGACGGCAGGGTCTGGCGCAACGTCATGACCGAGGAGAAGGCCAAGGTCGCCGAGACGCTGGACGAGTACCGGGGGAACTTCCGCTACAACCTGCTCGACCACAACGTCCGGCGCTTCAACGCACAGGTCCCCTCCGTCGTCCAGTGGGACGACCACGAGGTGCGCAACAACTGGTACCCCGGCCAGATACTCGACGACTCGCGCTACACCGAGAAGAACGTCGACATCCTCGCGGCCCGTTCCGCGCGCGCCTTCCACGAGTACTTCCCGGTGTCGGCGTCGCACGGATCGTACGGTTCCTCCGCGCGGCGGTCGCGCATGTACCGCGTCGTCCACCACGGGCCGCTGCTGGACGTCTTCGTCCTGGACATGCGCTCGCACCGCAACCGCAACTCCCCCGGCCGACAGGCCGACGACGCGACCGGCATCCTCGGTGCCGAGCAGCTCCGTTGGCTCGAACGTGCCCTCGCCGCGTCGCGCGCGGTGTGGAAGGTGATCGCGGCCGACATGCCGCTCGGCCTGGTGGTCCCGGACGGGGCGACGGACTTCGAGGCGGTGGCCCAGGGCGATCCGGGCGCTCCGCTCGGCCGTGAGCTGCAGATCGCCCAGCTGCTGCGGTTCATCAAGCACCGCAAGGTCACCGGCACGGTGTGGCTGACGGCCGATGTGCACTACACCTCGGCACAGCACTACGCCCCCGAGCGGGCGGCGTTCAAGGATTTCGCGCCGTTCTGGGAGTTCGTCTCGGGCCCGCTGGCCGCAGGGGGTTTTCCGGCCAACGCGCTCGACGGCACGTTCGGGCCCGACCGTGTCTTCGTCCGGGCACCGGACCGGGCCAATGTGTCGCCGATGGAGTCCCCGCAGTACTTCGGAGAGGTCGAGATCGACGGTGACAGCGCTGATCTGACGGTGCGTCTGCGGGCCGAGGGCGGTGCGGTGCTGTTCAGCAAGGTGCTGCACCCGGGCCGGACCGGGCAGTGAACGGCCGCCGCCCGCTCGCCCGTACGGCGGCCGTCGACCTGCGCACATCGTCGCTCCGGGGCCCGTTGTCAGTGCTGGGTCCCACGGTTCTCCCCTGACCCGATCCGTTCAGGCCCTGGCCTACGCACGCCCGTCCACCCTGGAGTCCTCCCAGGTGGGAGGCTCTCTACCAGCGCACCTCACCTGGCCGCCAAATCCGGCCGAAAAACGACGATAGGTAATCAGATCCATACTTAACCCATCAGTCACAAGGTGTTCGTGGTCAGGCAACACCATGCGTTCACAGTGAGGATATGACTGATGTGACGTCTTCGAAGACCTCCCGCCGTCCGCATCACTGGCGGCGGGACCTGATCGAGCTGGCCGCGCTGTTCACCGCCGTCGCCGTGGCCGACGCGATCGCCAACCTGATCGGGCACCAGCCCGACGGCCCCTACCTGCTCATGGCGTCGGCCGTGGCCCTGGTGGCCACGGCGACCTTCCACACCTGGTGGGCACGGCGCCACAGCAACGCTCCCCCGCCGAAGGAACCGGTCGCGTCCGGTCCGACGCCGGACGGGGCCATCGGTTCGATCACCGGGGACGGGCCGGGGGACGGGTCCGGGTCCGGGTCCGGGGGGAGCGTTCTGTGGCGGATGCGGACGACCGTGCGCGACGCCCCTGGCTCTCTGGCCGCCCTGTGCCTCGTGCTCGCCCGGTTCCGCATCGACATCCTGACGCTGCAGACCCACCCGCTGGCCGACGGGACGGTCGACGAGTTCCTGCTGCGGGCGCCCGCCTCGCTCCCGGCGCAGGAGCTGGCCCGGCAGATCGCGGGCGCGGGCGGCTCCGCCACCTGGATCGAGCGGGCGGACGCCCACGATCTGGTCGACACCCCGACCCGGGTGCTCTCGCTGGCCACGCGCACGGCGCTCGACGCGGCGGAACTCCCGCTCGCCCTGCGCCAGTTGCTCGGCCGGTGCACCATCCACTCGCTGCCCGCCGTCTCCATCACCGGCCGGCCGACCGGGGAGAGCGCCCCGGTCGAGGGCGTGCTGGAGGAGACGGTGATGCGGCTGCGCGACCCGTCCGGCGGAGTCATCTCCGTCGAGCGGCCCTATCTGCCGTTCACCCCCACCGAGTTCGCCCGGGCCCGCGCCCTGGTGGAGCTGGATGCCCGGCTCGGCCCGCGGGTGCCCCGTAGCGAGGACATCCTCACGCTGCCCGAGGGCAACGAGATCACCGTGCGCCGCGCGGACCGCGGCGATCTCGCCGCCGCGCGCGCCATGCACGACCGCTGCTCCCCGGGCACCCTGAGCCTGCGCTACCACGGCCCCGTGGGTGACGCCGACCGCTACCTGGACCACCTGCTCAGCCCGCGCTTCGGCCGCACCCTGGCCGTCCAGACCGCGTCCGGCAAGCTGGTGGCGCTGGGCCACCTCCTCTGGGACGGCGACGAGACCGAGGTGGCCCTCCTCGTCGAGGACGACTGGCAGCGCCGGGGCATCGGCTCGGAGCTGCTGGGCCGGCTGGTGCAGCTCGCCGAGGAGGCGGGCTGTGACAGCGTGTACGCAGTCACGCAGTCCCGCAACACCGGCATGGTCGCCGCGATGCGCGCCCTGGAACTGCCCCTCGACTACCAGATCGAGGAAGGCACCCTGGTCATCACCGCACGGCTGGCGAAGGCGACGGAGCCGACGAGTGCACCGGCCGAGCGGACCGCTCGGCCTTCCGGACCTGTGGAACAGGCCCGTCGCTGAGCGCCTGGCACAGGTCGGCCCACAGGTCCTCGACGTCCTCCAGGCCGACGGACATCCGCAGCAGCCGGTCCCCGACCCCGGCCGCCTGCCGGTCCCCCTCGTCCACGATGCGGTGGCTGATGGAGGCCGGGTGCTGGATCAGTGAGTCCACGCTGCCGAGGCTGACCGCGGGCGTGATGAGCCGTACGCCGGCGATCACGTCGTGCGGGTCCCCGTAGACCTCGAAGGAGATCATCGCCCCGCCGATCTCCGGGTAGTGCACCCGGGCGATCCGGGGATCGGCGGTCAGCCTGCGGACGAGTTCGGCGGCGCTGGCCGAGGCCGCCCGTACCCGTACCGGAAGGGTGGACAGCCCTCGCAGCAGCAGATAGCCGGCCAGCGGGTGCAGCACCCCGCCGGTGGCGAACCGCACCTGGCGCAGCCGGGCGGCGAACTCCTCGTCGCAGGCCACGACTCCGCCCATCACGTCGCCGTGTCCGCCGAGGTACTTGGTGGCGCTGTGCAGGACGATCCGGGCGCCGTGTTCGACCGGGCGCTGCAGGACGGGGGTGGCGAAGGTGTTGTCGACCAGGAGCGGTACGGAACCGCAGGAGTGCGCGACGGCGCGGATGTCGATCTCGGCGAGAGTGGGGTTGGCCGGGGTCTCGACCATGACCAGACCGGTGTCCGGGCGGATGGCGTCGGCGATGCCCGCCGGGTCGGTCCAGGTCACCTCGGTGCCCAGCAGCCCGGCGCCCAGCAGGTGGTCGCTGCAGCCGTAGAGGGGCCGGACCGCGACGACGTGGCGCAGCCCCATGCTCGCGCGGGCCAGCAGGACCGCGGTGAGGGCCGCCATGCCGCTGGCGAAGGCGACGGCACTGTCGGTCCCCTCCAGCCGGGCGAGCGCCGTCTCGAAGCGGGCGGTGGTCGGGTTGTCCAGCCGGGCGTAGACGGGCGGGCCGTCCGGCCGGGCGCCCGTGGTGGCGAAGGCGTCGATGCGCTCGGCCTCGCCGCGCGAGTCGTAGGAGGGGTAGGTGGTGGACAGGTCGAGCGGCGGGGCGTGCAGGCCGAGGGAGGCGAGGTCGTCGCGTCCGGCGTGCACGGCTTCGGTGGCCAGCGCCCTGGCCGGGGTGGGGGCAGGGGGCGTCGTCGAGACTTCGTTGTCCATGGGTGCACTCTGAACAGTTACCGGTTCGTAGCGGCGAAGGACCGTGTTACGTTCGCCGCATGGCCGATTCCGTCGCTCTGGACCCGGTGGATCTGCATATTCTGCGGTTGCTGCAGAACGATGCGCGGTCCACGTACCGCGAGCTCGCCGCCGAGGTCGGGGTGGCCCCCTCGACCTGTCTGGACCGGGTGACCCGGCTGCGCCGCTCCGGGGTCATCCTCGGCGATCAGCTGCGGCTGGATCCGGCGAAGCTCGGCCGGGGGCTTCAGGCGCTGCTGCTGGTGCAGGTCAGGCCGCACCGCCGCGAGCTCATCGGCCCGTTCGTCGACCGGGTCCGGGCCCTGCCGGAGTCCCGCGCGCTGTTCCACCTCACCGGCCCCGACGACTACCTGGTCCAGGTGGCGGTGGCCGACACCGCGGATCTGCAGCGGCTGGTGCTCGACGAGTTCACCTCGCGCCGGGAGGTGGCCCGGGTCGAGACCCGGCTGATCTTCCAGCAGTGGGACTGCGGCCCCCTGCTGCCGCCCGGCGAGGCGATCCGTCCGTGATCGTCTTTCGGACGTACGCCCGTAAACGGTGGTGACGGGGAGGGCCCCGCCGTTGGAGGATGTCCGCATGTCAGACACTTCGAGCAGCGCGCTGCCCCGTCAGGTCGCCGACGCCTACGTCGACGCAATCATCGAACTCGACCCCATCACGGGCACCTATCTGGGTGTCCGGGAAAGCTCGCGCCGGCTGCCCGATTTCTCACCAGCAGGTCAGGCCGCGGTCGCCGACCTCATCCGCGCCACGCTGCTGAAGCTGGATGACGCGGAGCGGCTGCCGGGTGCGGACAGCGATGCCGAGCGCCGCTGCGGGCGGCTCCTGCGGGAGCGGCTGACGGCGGAACTCGCCGTGCACCAGGCGGAGGAGGGACTGCGGACCGTCTCCAATCTGCACTCGCCCGCCCACAGCCTCATCGAGATCTTCACGGTCACCCCCACCGAGACGGAGGAGGACTGGGCGGCCGTCGTGGAACGGCTGCGCGCGGTCCCGGCCGCGATCGAGGGGTACCGGGCCTCGCTCGGGCTCGGTCTTGAGCGCAAGCTGTACGGCGGCCCCCGCGCGACCGCCACCTTCGTCGGGCAGCTCGCGGAGTGGGGCGGCGAAGGCGAAAACGCCGCGTTCTTCTCGGAGTTCGTCGCCCCGGCACCCGAGGCGGCGCGCCCGGAGCTGGACGAGGCCGCCCGGCTCGCGACCGCCGCTCTCACCTCCCTGCGGGACTGGGTACGTGAGGTCTACGCCCCGGCGATCGAGGGGGCGCCCGACACGGTGGGCCGGGAGCGTTACGCGCGCTGGTCGCGCTATTACAACGGGACGGACCTCGATCTCGACGAGGCGTACGCGTACGGCTGGTCCGAGTACCACCGGCTGCTGGCCGAGATGCAGACCGAGGCCGCGAAGATCCTGCCCGGCGCGGGTCCCTGGGAGGCGCTCGCCCACCTCGATGTGCACGGCACGCACATCGAAGGGGTGGAGGAGGTCCGCGAGTGGCTCCAGGGGCTGATGGACGAGGCCATCGAGGCGCTGGACGGCACGCACTTCGACCTGGCGGAGCGGGTCCGGAAGGTGGAGTCCCGCATCGCCCCGCCCGGCGGCGCCGCGGCCCCGTACTACATCGGTCCGTCCGAGGACTTCTCGCGCCCCGGGCGCACCTGGCTGCCCACCATGGGCGAGACCCGCTTCCCGGTGTACGACCTGGTCTCGACCTGGTACCACGAGGGTGTCCCCGGCCACCACCTGCAGATCGCGCAGTGGACGCATGTCGCCGACAGCCTCTCCCGCTACCAGGCGTCGGTCGGCCAGGTCAGCGCGAACGCCGAGGGCTGGGCGCTGTACGCGGAGCGGCTGATGGACGAGCTGGGCTTCCTGCCGGACGCGGAGCGGCGCCTGGGCTATCTGGACGCGCAGATGATGCGTGCCTGCCGGGTCATCGTGGACATCGGCATGCACCTGGAGCTGGAGATTCCGGCGGACTCGCCGTTCCACCCGGGTGAGCGCTGGACGCCCGGCCTCGCGCAGGAGTTCTTCGGCGGCCACAGCGGGCGGCCGGCCGACTTCGTGGAGAGTGAGCTGACCCGCTACCTCTCGATGCCGGGCCAGGCCATCGGCTACAAGCTGGGCGAGCGGGCCTGGCTGCTGGGCCGGGAGAACGCCCGCGCCGCCCACGGTGACGCGTTCGACCTCAAGGCATGGCACATGGCGGCGCTCTCCCAGGGGTCGCTCGGCCTGGACGACCTGGTGGACGAGCTGTCCAAGCTCTGATCCGCCGCCCCGGCCGGTCCCGCTCACCGAGCGGGACCGGCCGGGTTCCGCACGACCGAGTGAGGCAGTCCGCCAGGACCGAACGGACCGGATTCCTCTTCTGCGCCGACCCGTTGCGGCCGAACCGGCCCGACCCGCACTTCGCCGACGAGGTGGCCGCTGTCCGGGCCGCGGGAGGCGGGGTCGTGCCGGTCGACCACGAGGCGCTCCTCGCCGGGGACGCGGCCGGGGCGGTGGCACGGGTGGCGCGGGGCTCCGGCCCGTACTGGTACCGGGGCTGGTGCTGCGCGCCTTCGAACCGTTCGTACCGGGCGGGGAGGCGCGGGTGTGGTGGCTGGACGGAGAGCCGGTGCTCGTGACCGCCCACCCCGACACTCCCGACCGGCTGCCCGATCCTCCGCTGGGCCCGGTGCGTGAGGCGGTGCGGCGGCTCGGGCCGCGCTGGGTCACGACCGACCTGGCGCTGCGGGAGGACGGGGTGTGGCGGGTGGTGGAGGTGGGTGACGGCCAGGTCAGCGGGCTGCCCGTGGGGGCGGCGGCGGCAGATGAGCTGTTCGCCGCGCTGGCCGCCGCCGGGCCGCATTCCTGAAGGTGCCGGCCGGGAGCCCCTCAGCAGCCGCAGTCGGCGTCGTCGACCGGGGCCGTGAGCGGGTCGGCGGCGCGCCGCCCGGCGCCCTCCCAGGTCTCGAAGGCGAAGCCCTCGCGCGCCCAGTATTCGAAGCCGCCGAGCATCTCCTTTACCTGGTAGCCGAGTTGGGCCAGTGCCAGGGCCGCGCGGGTGGCGCCGTTGCATCCCGGCCCCCAGCAGTACGTGACGACGGGGACGGCCGGGTCCAGCAGCCGTGCCGCGTGCTCGGGTATCAGGGCCGTGGGCAGGTGCACCGCGCCGGGGACGTGCCCCTGGTCCCAGGAGGCGGTGGAGCGGGAGTCCACGACGACGAAGCCGGGGTCACCGTCGGCGGCGAGTGCGGAGGCGACGTCGGAGACATCGGCGTGGAAGGCGAGCGAGGCGCCGAAGTGGGCGGCCGCCGCGGCCGGGGATGCGGGCGGGACGCGCAGGACGGAGTTGACGGCCATGGCCGTGGTCCAGGAGGTCATGACCATGAATCTATGGCCGCCGATCGGGACCAGGAAGGGGGATTCCCCGGCACCGGCCTTGATCCCCCGGGGATTTCCCTGTTGTCTCGGTGGAGTGACCGACTATTCCCCGGACGCCACCGACTGGCGCCTTCTCGATGTCCTCCAGCGCGACGGCCGCGCCACCTTCGCCGAGCTCGCCCGCGCCGTCGCCATGTCCCCCAGCGCCGTGACGGAACGGGTACGGCGCCTGGAGGAGATGGGGGTGATCAGCGGTTACGCGGCGGTGGTCGACGCCGAGCGGCTCGGGCTGCCGATCCTCGCGCTCGCGCGGCTGCGCTATCCGAACGGGAACTACAAGCCCTTCCACGACCTCCTGGAGACCACCCCGGAGATCGTGGAGGCCCATCACGTCACGGGGGACGACTGCTTCGTCCTCAAGGTGACGGCCCGCTCGATGCGGCACCTGGAGGAGGTCACCGGCCGGATCGGCGCCCTCGGTTCGGTCACCACCAGCGTCGTGTACTCCTCACCGCTCCCCCGGCGCGCGATCGGCCGCTGAACCGCCAAAGCCACCCCTTGGACACAACCGCAGGAGCCACCCCCGAAGGCGCTAGACGCGGTGGTGGACCGTCGATCCGTGCCGGTCCTTCACCACTTCGAGCCGGGCCGGGATGCGGCGGCGCAGATCGGCCACGTGGCTGACGATCCCGACGCTGCGGTCCCGCTCCCGCAGCGAGTCGAGCACGTCGAGCACCTCGTCCAGGGTCTGGTCGTCCAGGCTGCCGAAGCCCTCGTCGATGAAGAGGGTGTCCAGGCGCACGCCGCCCGCTTCCTCGGTGACGACGTCGGCGAGACCGAGCGCCAGGGCCAGGGAGGCGAAGAACGTCTCCCCGCCGGAGAGCGTGGAGGTGTCCCGCTCGTTGCCCGTCCAGGCGTCCACGACATGGAGTCCGAGCCCGGCCCGGCGGCCGCCCGTTCGGGCGTCGGAGTGGACGAGGGTGTAGCGGCCGGAGGACATCCGCTGCAACCGGGCGGTGGCGGCGGCCGCCACCTGTTCGAGGCGGGCGGCGAGGACGTACGCCTCCAGGCGCATCTTGCGTTCGTTGTCGGCGGAGGTCCCCGCGGTAAGGCCCGCCAGCCGGGCGACCCGCTCGTACTCCCGGCGCACCGGTCCCAGCCGTCGCACCTCCTCGGCGGCCTGTCCGGAGAGCCGGTCGAGTTCGGCGCACCGGTCGCGGGCGGCCGCGCGCGCCGAGGACGCCTCGCGCAGCAGCCGTTCGGCCGTCTCCTGGGCGCTCTCGGCCGCCGCGGTCCGCGCCGGCGGGCGCTCGGCGGCTGCCCGCGCGTCCCGTTCGGTGCGGCGGTCGGCGACCGCCGCGGCCTCCGCCTGCCAGGCGTCGACGCGGTGCTGGAGGTCGCGTTGCGCGGCGGCGTCGAGGAGGGTGGCGGCGGCGGCCTGCGGGGTGTCGAAGCCGGCTTTGAAGGCCGCGTCGGAGAGCCGGCCGTCGGCTTCCTTGCGCCGCCGGGCCGCGTCCTGTTCGGTGCGTACGGCCTCGGCGGCGTCGGCGAGGAGCGCGACCCGGCGGGTCAGCCGTTGCGCGTGCGCGGCGACGGACTCCGATTCGCCCCGGGCGGCGGTGAGTTCGTCCTCCAGGGCGGCCTGCTCGCGGTCGAGGGCCTCCCGCTGGGAGGTACGGGCGGCGGCCCTGTTCCTGGCCTCCTGCCGCTGCTCCACCCGCTCGGTGTGTTCGCGCTCGGCGGCGGTGAGTGCCTCGCGCGCGGCGTGCGTCCCGGCGGCGAGGCGGTGGGCCTCGGTGTGCTCGTCGGTCAACCGGTCGACGAGGGAGCGCAGTTCGGCGACGGTCGCGGCAGCGGAGTCTTCCCCCCGGGCTTCCGTCTCGGCTGCCGCGTGCCGTTCGCGTACGAGTCCGAGTTCCTGTTCCGCGCGGGTGCGGGCCTCCTCGGCCGACCGGTGCGCCGCGAGGGCCTTCTCCTCCGTGGCCCGGTCCACATGGCCCTCGCCGGGGCTCGCGGGAGCCGGGTGTTCGGCGGAGCCGCAGACCGTGCAGGGCTCGCCCTCGGCGAGGCCGGCGGCGAGCTCCGCCGCGATGTCCCGCAGGCGGCGCTCCCGCAGGTCGAGCCAGGAGTCGCGTGCGTCCAGGGCCTGTTCACGCACGGCGGCGAGCGCCGCACCGGCGTCCTGTACGTCGGTGGCGAGCGCGTCGCGCCGACGTGCCGCGTCCAGTCGGCGGCGGGCCGGGGTGAGGAGTCCGGCGAGCTGTTCGGCGTGGGTGGCGGCCTCCTGGGCGGCGTCGATGCGCTGGGTAAGCTCCGCGCGGGTGGCGTCCCAGCCGGCCAGCCACGCGTCCGCCTCCCGGACGATCTCGTCGTCGGCCCGGGCGTCCCGGTTCAGCCGGACCCGTTCCTCGTCGATCCGCGCGCTGCGCGCCTCGGCCTTGCGGGCCGCTTCGAGCCCGCCGAGCTCCCCCCGGAACCGGCGCTCCAGCTCGGCGAGTTGGCCGGCGCCCGCGTCGGCCAGGTCGGCGGGCAGCCGCTCCCGGGTCCGGTCGAGCACATCGCTCGCCGCCCGGTAGGCACGCTCGGCCTCCTCGCGCAGCTCCAGTGCGGGGGCGACCCGGTCCGCCTTGCGGGCACGCTCCCACCGCTCCTGGCAGCGGTCATGTTCGGGGCGCCGCTCCTCCAGCGCTTCGGCGCGCCGTCGGGTCTCCTCGTACCGCTGCTGGAGGCGGGCCAGTTCGCGTTCCGCGTCCAGTGCACGGCGGGCGGCCCGCCCACGGCACTCGGCCTCCGCCACCACCGCGTGGGCGATGTCGAGCCGTTCGCGGGCGGCGCTACGAGCCATCGCGGCCCACTGCAACACCGCTTCGGCGAGACCGGGTTCGCCCGGCCGGTCGGCGGGGGCCGCGGCCTCGGTCGCGGCCGGGCCGCCTGCCTGGGCGATGCGCTGGGCGAGGGCGAGGATCTGCTCGTCGCCCGCCTTCACCCGGGCCTCGGCGCCCCGGCGCAGTTCGGCGAGGCGCTCCTCCACGGCGGCGAACCGGCGGGTGTCGAAGAGCCGGCCCAGCAGTTTGCCACGGGCCTCGGCATCGGAGCGCAGGAAGCGGGCGAAGTCGCCCTGGGGCAACAGCACGACCTGGCAGAACTGATCCCGGCTCATGCCGATCAGCTGGGCCAGCTCCTCGCCGATCTCCTGGTGCGACTTGCTGAGGGCCTGCCAGCCGCGCTCGGGGTCGTAACCGCGCAGCCGGCTCTGGGCCTTCTCCAGGGTGAAGCCGTCGCCCCGCTTCTTGGGGCGCGGCTGGGCGGGGCTGCGGCTGACTTCGAGGCGTCGGCCGCCGACGGTCAGCTCCAGCTGGACCTCGGTGGGCAGGTCGGCCGGGGCGTGGTCGCTGCGGAGGGTGGCGCCCGGGCTCTGGCGGGCTCCGGGGACGGCTCCGTACAGGGCGTAGCAGACGGCGTCCAGGACGGAGGTCTTCCCGGCGCCGGTCGGGCCGTGCAGCAGGAAGAGGCCGGCCGAGGAGAGGGCGTCGAAGTCGACCTCCTGGGTGGCGCCGAAGGGGCCGAAGGCGGTGAGGGTGAGGCGGTGCAGTCTCAAGGGGACACCTCGCGCACGCTCTCGTCCACCCGTACGTCGTCGAACGCGGCTCGCAGGACGGTGCGTTCCAGGTCGTCGGGTCCGCTGCCGCCGCGCACATGGGCCACGAAGTCCTCCGCGATCTGGTGGTCGTCGCGGCCCTTGAGGCGCTGGGCGTAGGAGGCGAGCGGGTCCTCGGGGGGCCGCTCGGGGTCGAAGACGAGGCTGAGGGTGTGCGGGAAGCGGGCGCTGAGGCGGGCCATGGGGTCGGCGGGGCGGACCGGGTCGGTGAGGGTGGCCTCGACCCAGGCGTGCGCGTGGCGGTCCAGGGCCGGGTCCTCCAGGAGGGTGTCCAGGTGGCCGCGGAGCCGGGCGAGGGGGCGCTCGACGGGGCAGTCGATCCGCTCCTCGGCGGCGATGTTCCCGTCGGCGTCCAGGTCGATCAGCCACATGGTCTTGCGGTGGTCGGCCTCGGAGAAGGAGTAGGCCAGCGGGGAGCCGGAGTAGCGGACGCGGCTCGTGACGCGCTGGGAGCCGTGCAGGTGGCCGAGGGCCACGTAGTCGACGCCGTCGAAGACCCCGGCCGGGACGGCGGCGACCCCGCCGACGGTGATGTCGCGTTCGCTGTCGCTGGGTTCGCCGCCCGCCACGAAGGCGTGGGCGAGGACGACGGAGCGGGTTTTGGCGGGGCGGGTGGCGAGGTCGGCGCGGACCCGGTCCATGGCGGCGGTCAGGACCGCCTCGTGCCCGGCCTTGGCCGCGCGGAGGGTGTCCTTGACGAGGGCCGGTTCCAGGTAGGGGAGGCCGTAGAGGGCGACGCCGCCGTGGTCGTCGGTGAGGACGACGGGGGTGGCGCAGCTCTCGGGGCCGGTCCGCAGGTGGATCCCGGCGCGGTCGAGGAGCCCGGCGCCGACGCCCAGCCGGCGGGCCGAGTCGTGGTTCCCGGAGATCATGACGGTGGGGACGCCGGTGGCGGCGAGCCGGTGCAGGGCGCGGTCGAAGAGCTCGACGGCGGTGAGCGGCGGGACGGCCCGGTCGTAGACGTCGCCCGCCACCAGGACCACGTCCACCTCCCGCTCCTGGACGGTCGCCACCAGATGGTCCAGGAAGGCGGCCTGGGCGTCGAGCAGGGGCACCCGGTGGAAGGACCGGCCCAGGTGCCAGTCCGAGGTGTGCAGCATCCTCACGCGGTCGCTCCGCCGGTCGAGCGGGTCGTGCCATGCGTGTACGTCGCTCGCCGCCCCATGCGCTGCATCTACGTCGTCCTCCACCCCTGGGCCACGCCGGAGCGGACCCTGATCCCGCCGCCGGCACCGACCACGCTAACGCCGTGGGGCCGCCGATCCCGCATCGATCAAGGATTTGCCCGGGGTGGGATTGCCCTCACGCGCCCGCCGCCGGAGGCCGCTCACCCGTCCCCGTACGCCTCGCCGCCCAGCTCCAGCGTGGCGGCCCCGGCGGTCGCGTCGGCCAGCCAGCCGGTGAAGGCGGCGACCTCGGCGTCCGGCAGCCCGATCTCGATGGTCACGGCCTCGGCGTACCGCACCTCGCGCACATCCCGCCCGGTGGCCCGCAGGTCGTTCTCCAGCTTGCCCGCCCGCTGGTGGTCGACGCGGACCGTCGCCAGCCGGAAGCGCTGCCGGGTGATGGTGCCGAGCGCGTCGAGGGCCTCACCGACCACTCCCCCGTACGCGCGGATCAGTCCGCCCGCGCCGAGCTTGACCCCGCCGTAGTAGCGGGTGACGACGGCCACGGCGTACCGGACCTCGCGGCGCGTCAGCATCTGGAGCATCGGAACGCCCGCGGTGCCGCCGGGCTCGCCGTCGTCACTGCCCTTCTGTACGGAGGCGTCGGCGCCGATCACGTACGCGAAGCAGTTGTGGGAGGCGGTGGGGTGCTCCTTGCGGACGCGTGCGACGAAGTCCTGCGCCTCCTGCTCGGTGGCGGCGGGGGCGAGGGAGCAGAGGAAACGCGATCGGTTGATCTCGCTCTCGTGCACACCCGCGCGGGCGACGGTCCGGTACTGCTCCTGCATCCGCCCACCCTATGCGCCGCCGCACCTACGGATTCCGGCGGGAATGGCGGGGTGGGGCCGTGGGTTGTCCCGGCATGAGCACAGACGGCAGGTACGCGGACGCGGAGACGATCCGGCGGATTCTTCAGGACTCGGGCGACACCTGGGCGGTGGTGGGCCTCTCCGGCAACCGCTCCCGGGCCGCCTTCGGGGTGGCGCAGGTGCTCCAGCGCTTCGGCAAGCGCGTGGTGCCGGTGCACCCGAAGGCCGAGACGGTGCACGGGGAGCATGGGTACGCCTCGCTGGCGGAGATCCCCTTCCCGGTGGACGTGGTGGACGTGTTCGTCAACAGCGAGCTGGCGGGCGGGGTCGCCGACGAGGCGGTGGCGGTCGGGGCGAAGGCGGTGTGGTTCCAGCTCGGCGTGGTGGACCCGCAGGCGTACGGGCGGACGCGCGCGGCGGGGTTGGACATGGTGATGGACCGGTGCCCGGCGATCGAGCTCCCGGCGCTGCCGCCTCGCGTCTGACGCCGCGGGTGTGGGGAGCACCCGGGGACGGGAAGGATCCCCGCCGTGAGCGAATCTCGCGGCAGCGGCTCCGTCGACGTCGAGCGGTTGACCGCCGCGCTGTCCGGGCTGGGGGTGCGCCCCGGCGATGTGCTGCTGGTGCATGCCTCCCTGCGGTCGGTGGGGGCCGTCGCCGGTGGGCCCGTGGCCGTGCTGGCGGCGCTGCGCCGGGCGGTGGGGCGGGCGGGGACGGTGGTGGTCCCCGCGTTCACCCCGGAGAACTCGGACACCTCCCCGCACTACCGCGCCCGCGTGCGGGGCCTGGACGCGCCGGCGCGTGCGGCGGTCCGCTCGTCGATGCCCCCGTTCGACCCGGCGCTCACCCCCGCCCCCTCGATGGGCGCCCTGGCCGAGACCGTACGGACGGCGGCGGGGGCGCGGCGCAGCGGCCATCCGCAGACGTCCTTCGCCGCGATCGGCCCGGGCGCCGCGAAGCTGCTCGCCGGGCACCGGCCAACGTGCCACCTCGGTGAGGAGTCCCCGCTCGCCCGGCTGTACGAGGCCGACGCCGGCATCCTGCTGCTCGGCGCCGGCTACGACACCTGCACCGCCTTCCACCTGGGCGAGTACCGCAGGCCAGGCGCTCCGCTGCGCCGCTACCGCTGTGTGGTGGCCCCGCAGGGTGTGCGGCGGTGGTGGGAGTACGAGGATGTCGCCCTGGACGACGGCGACTTCGCGGCCCTGGGCGCGGCGTTCGAGGAGGCCGCGGACCCCGGTGACGTCACCACGGCCCCGATCGGGTCGGCACCGTGCAGGCTCATCCGGCTGCGGGCGGCCGCCGACTTCGCCACCGCGTGGCTCACGGCCCACCGGTAGGCCGCCTCCGCCCCCAGGGCCTCGACGGCCACCACGCCCCGACGGGCGCCTTGCGGGCGCCGAGGTGCTCGCGCACCGCGCCGGTGACGTCGGCCCGGGTGCGGGAAGAGCACCGCGCAGGCGGCGAGGGTGGCCTCCCCGCCGCGCGCGCCCGCCACCACGACGCAGTCGAGCACCCTCGGGCCTCGCCGAAGCCCTTACGGAGAGTCCGGCTCCTGTTCCAGATCGGCCAGGGCGAGCAGCTGCTCGGGCGTGACGCCCTCGGGGATCGGCACGGGAGCCGGCGTGCGCAGGGGCGGCTGCCAGCCCTGCTCCGGGTCCCAGCGGCGTACGACACGGGCCGGGGCGCCCGCGACCACCGCGTGGTCGGGGACCTCGCCCCGGACGACCGCGCCCGCCGCGACCACCACATTGCGGCCGAGCCGGGCACCGGGCAGGATCACCGCGCCGGTGCCGATCCAGCAGCCGGGGCCGATCTCCACCGGTTCCATCCGGGGCCACTGCTTGCCCACGGGTTCGTGCGGGTCGTCGTAGCTGTGGTTGGTCGAGGTGATGTAGACGTACGGGCCGCAGTACGTGTCCGAGCCGATCGCCACCGTCGTGTCGGCGATGACATGGCTGCCCCGCCCCAGCACCACCCCGTCGCCGAGGGTGAGGATCGGCGCGGGCCCCAGGTCCAGGTCCGGCATCATTCCGGCCGTCAGCGTCACCTGCTCGCCGATGACGCAGTGGCCGCCGAGTTCGATCCACGGCTCCCCGAAGACGGTGCCCTGCGGAAAGGCGAGCCGGGTCCCCTCGCCGATCGCGCCGAAGCGCAGCCGGCCGGGGTGCTCGGCGGTGACGGCGCCCGCCTCCCGCGCCCACGCCCAGCCGCGGTGGACCGCTCGGGAGACGGCGCGGCGCCGCCAGCGGGCGAGGAAGGAGAACGTGTTGCGGTTCTTCGGCACGGGCTCACGGTAGTCGGCGTGGCGGGCGGCAACCGCGCGGTGACCTGTGATGTTCACCCCACCCCCCGGCGCGCGCGGGGAGCCGTCGCCTACCGTGTGAGACGGCCCGATCCCGATCGCAGGCCCCACGAGCAGCACACCGGACCACCGAGGAGCAGGCCATGGCGGAACAGGCGTTGATCACGGGCATGGGCGGCAAGGAGCCGGACATCGACGCGGACGCGTTCGTGGCTCCGACCTCCGTGGTGATCGGAGAGGTGACGCTGGCCGCCGGTTCCAGCGTCTGGTACCAGGCCGTGCTGCGCGCCGACTGCGGCCCGATCACGCTCGGCCCGGACAGCAACATCCAGGACAACTGCAGTGTCCACACCGACCCGGGCTTCCCGCTCACGGTGGGCGCACGCGTCTCGGTCGGCCACAACGCGGTGCTGCACGGCTGCGTCATCGAGGACGACGTCCTGGTGGGGATGGGCGCCACGGTGCTCAACGGCGCGCACATCGGCGCCGGGTCACTGGTGGCGGCGCAGGCGCTCGTACCGCAGGGGATGCGGGTTCCGCCGGGGTCGCTGGTGGCGGGCGTGCCCGCCAAGGTCAGGCGGGAGCTGACGGCGGAGGAGCTGGAGGGCATCCGGTTCAACGCGGCCGGGTACGTGGAGCTGGCCAAGGCGCACCGCGCGGCGCACGAGGGCTGAGACCCGCCGGGCGGCTCGGTCCCGTACCGGGTACTCCGTGTCCCGTCCGGGTGCCCGTCGGCCCCCCGGACGTACCGAAGCCGCCGCGCCCTCCCCGACCGGAGGGCGCGGCGGCCCGGGAACACGCGCCCGCGGGCGTCAGCTGTTGGGGCGCAGGGTCCACACGACGGTCATCTCGCCGGTGACCGCGCCGTCCGCCCGCCGGATCTCGACGGCGACCGGGAACTCCGGGCGCTCCCCGGCGTCGAGCTGGGCGACGACGTCGGCGATCGGGCGGCCCAGGGTGGCGGTCGCGGTGACCTCACCCATGGCCAGCTTCTTGTAGCCGATCTCGGCCCTGACGGCGAGCGGTACGGCCCGCGACATCTGGTCGCCGAAGGCGGCGATGACGATGGCGCCGCTGGCGGACTCGGCGAGCGTGAACATCGCTCCGGCGTGCGGTCCACCGACGTGGTTGTGGTACTCCGCCTGGTCCGGTAGCCGGACGACGGCGCGCTCGGGGGTCGTCTCCAGGAATTCGAGGTTGAGGGTCCGGGCCATCGGGACCGTCGCGACGAGCATCTCGCCGACGGTCATCTGTTCAGCGCTCATGGACCGAAGGTTACTCACGAGTAGCCAGGTTTGGCCATCCCCCCGTGACAGCACCGGGACAGCACCGGGACAGCACCGGGACAGCACCGGGACAGGGGCGGCCGTAGCAGGGAACACGCCACCCATCTATGGTTACTGGCCATGTGGCCAGGACAGCAGCCGCCCGGGGGCGAGCAGAACCCGCAGGACCCGAATCAGAACCCGTACCAGCAGCCGGGGTACCAGCAGCCGAATCCCTATCAGCAACCGGGATATCCGCAGCAGGGGCAGCAGCCGGGGCAGTCCGGGCCGCCCGGGTACCCGCCGGGGCCGCCGAGTCAGCCCGGTCACGGGCAGCCGGGGTACGGCCAACCCGGGTACGGGCAGCCGGGTTACGGGCAGCCCAATCCGTACCAGCAGCCGACCGTCCCGCAGTACGCGGTGCCCGGCCCGCCCGGCGGGCCCAAGCCGGACGGCGACAAGAAGAAGACGACCGTCGTCGCCATCGTCGCGGCGACCGCTGTCGTCGTGACCGCCGTCGTCACCGGCGTCATCGTGCTGAACGACAGCGGCGACGACGGCGGCTCCACCGTCGCCGGCGACAGGAAGTCCGCCTCCCCGAGCGCGAAGCCGGACGCGTCGGACGACGCGAGCTCCGCCCCGGCGGAGAACCCGCGCGGCTCCGAGAGCGACCCCGAGCCCCTCATCCCGGGCTGGAAGGTCGTCACCA
Source organism: Streptomyces sp. NPDC088706 (assembly GCF_044752765.1). NCBI lineage: Bacteria > Bacillati > Actinomycetota > Actinomycetes > Kitasatosporales > Streptomycetaceae > Streptomyces > Streptomyces sp. NPDC088706. The sequence continues at coordinate 64,181 of NZ_JBIVLW010000008.1, read as the reverse complement.
ACCCCAAGTGGGGTACACAGTTCGACGTCCCCGGCGACTGGGAGGTCTCCAGCTCGGGCACGTTCGCCGGCTTCGAGGACACCAAGGACCCCACGGCCGCGCCCGTCGCCGGTTTCTCGGCTCCCGCCTACTACAAGAGCAAGTGGTGCGTCCAGGACTCCGACAAGGACGGCCGCGACGAGGAGACCGAGCTGGCCGGCGTCGGCACGAAGGGTGCGCGCGGCGCGAAGAGCGCCGACCAGGCGGCGCGGAGCGAGGCGGGGACCTGGGTCTGGGCGGCCTACGCCCAGACCGACCCGAAGGAGAAGGTCAAGATCGCGCCGCCCAAGCCGTTCACCACGAAGTCCGGCCTTTCCGGCAGTGTCGTGACCGCCACCGCGACCGGTCTGGCCAAGAAGGAGAAGTGCGACACCGACGGCAAGTCGATCGCCTTCTCGTTCAAGAACGGCAACGACGAGTTCTCGACCTGGGTCCTCTACGGCCCCAAGGGCGTCGAGGGCGAGCTCCCGGACACCACGATCCAGCAGATCCTGAGCACGGTCCGCCTCGCCGGCAAGCCGACCGGCTGACGCCCGCTCTCCCGGCCCGGGAACGCTGTCCCCCGGCGCGGGGAGCATGGACCGCGGCGCCCTCAGCCGACGCTGAAGGCGCCGTCCGGCGGCTTGGGCGAGGCGACGGCGTCCGCGTCCGGCACCGGGCGGGCCCGGCCGACGAGCCGGGCCAGCGCCTCCCCGTGGGTGACCCGGGCCGGGAAGGCGTCGGCGGCGCAGCGGCGGGTGAGCGGCGCCGTGTCGAGCGGGGCGTGCGAGGCGAGCAGGACGACGTTGCCGAAGCGCCGCCCGCGCAGCACCGCCGGCTCCCCGATCAGCGCCAGCTCAGCGAAGACGGCCGCGAAGGTGGCCAGTTGGGACCGGAGGAAGGCGAACGGAGCGCTGTCCGCCAGGTTGGCGGCGTAGATCCCGTCATGGCGCAGCACCCGTCCGGCGGCCCGCGCGTACTCCACCGAGGTGAGGTGGGAGGGGACCCGGGAGCCGCCGAAGACGTCCGCCACGACGAGATCGGCGGACTGCGGCGGAGCCGCTTCCAGCCGGGCCCGGGCGTCGGCCGCGTGCACGGTGATACCGCTGCCGTCGGGCAGCGGCAGGTGCTCGCGGACCATCCGCAGCAGCTCCCGGTCCGCCTCGACGACGTCCTGCCGGGAGCCGGGGCGGGTCGCCGCGACATACCGCGGCAGGGTCAGCGCCCCGCCGCCGAGGTGCAGGACGTCCAGCGGGGCGTCCCCGGGCGCCGCGCAGTCCACGACGTGCGCGAGGCGCCGTACGTACTCGAACTCGAGGTACGAAGGGTCGTCGAGGTCGACGTAGGACTGGGGTGCGTCGTCGACCGTGAGCAGCCAGGCCCGGTCGCGGTCCACGTCGGGCAGCAGCCTCGCGGTACCGCGGTCGACCTCGCGGATGACGGGTATCGGCTCGTTCACCCCTCCATTGTCGCGCGGCCTCGCCGCCCGCCACCCCCGCGTGCGGGGGTAGCGGGCGAGCGGGCCGTCAGAGCAGGCCGGTGACCGTACCCGCGCCGACCGTACGGCCGTCCTCGCGGATGGCGAAGCCGAGGCCGGACTCCAGGGGCACGTCACGGCCGAGCTCCACGGTCATCGTGACCGTGTCGCCGGGACGAGCGACCGCCGCCTCGCCGAGGTCGACGTCACCGACGACATCCGCCGTACGGATGTAGAACTGCGGCCGGTAGCCGGTGGCGACCGGGGTCGACCGGCCGCCCTCCTTCGTCGACAGGACGTACACCTGGGCGGTGAACCGGCGGCTGGGCACCACGCTGCCGGGCGCGGCCACCACATGGCCGCGGCGGACCCGGTCGCGCTCCACCCCGCGCAGCAGCAGTGCCACGTTGTCCCCGGCCTCGGCGGACTCCATCGGCTTGCCGAAGGTCTCCAGCCCGGTGACGACCGTCTCGATGTCCGCGCCCAGCACCGCGACCCGGTCCCCCACGCGGACGGAGCCGCGCTCGACGGCGCCGGTGACGACCGTGCCCCGGCCGGTGATGGTCAGGACGTTCTCGACGGACAGCAGGAACGGCGCGTCGGTGTAACGCACCGGCATCGGCACGTACGTGTCGACGGCGTCCAGCAGGCCCTCGATCGCCGCCGTCCAGCGCGGGTCGCCCTCCAGCGCCTTGAGCCCGGAGACCCGGACCACGGGGACGGTGTCACCGCCGTACCCGTGCGCGGAGAGCAGCTCGCGGACCTCCAGCTCGACCAGGTCGGTCAGCTCGGGGTCGCCCGCGTCGGCCTTGTTGAGGGCGACGACGATGTGGTCGACGCCCACTTGACGGGCCAGCAGGACGTGCTCGGCGGTCTGCGGCATGATCCCGTCGAGCGCGGAGACGACGAGGATCGCCCCGTCGAGCTGCGCCGCGCCGGTGACCATGTTCTTGACGTAGTCGGCGTGACCGGGCATGTCCACGTGCGCGTAGTGGCGGGTGTCGGTCTCGTACTCGACGTGGGCGATGTTGATGGTGATGCCGCGCTGGGCCTCCTCGGGGGCCCGGTCGATCCGGTCGAACGACACGTAGGAGGTACTGCTGCCGCCGCGCTCGCTGAGGACCTTGGTGATGGCGGCGGTGAGGGTGGTCTTGCCGTGGTCGACGTGGCCCATGGTGCCGATGTTGAGGTGCGGCTTGGTGCGCACGTATGCCGTCTTGGACATGGCTCGTTCCTTTGAGAACTCGAAGCTGGGAGGAGAAGACCCCAGGGCCCGGCCGACCCTCCCCTTGTGGGGTCCGCCGGACTGTCGGGGGAGGGTCAGCTTCGGGCGCCGCCGGTGGGCGCTGCGGCAGCGGTGAACGCTGCTGCGAGGACTGCGGCCGGGGCGACTGCCTCGGCGACCGCGTCGTTCACGGCAGCCTTCGACGCGTCCGCGACTGCGGACGGCGCTGCGAGGAAGGCGTACCGGAACATGTCCCTGATCATGGCCGCGCCCGGTCGCCGCGTCGAATGGTTTCCCGCGGCGTCCCCGCGCTTCAGAGGTTCTTGAGCGCCTCGCGCACCGAGAGCGGCGACAGGCTCCGCCGGGCACCCTCGACGAAGTCGCGTACGGCGGTGGGGTCGGTCTTCGCGTACTCCCGCAGCGCCCAACCGATCGCCTTGCGGATGAAGAAGTCCGGGTGGTCCGCGCGGCGCAGGCAGTAGCCGAAGAGCCGGTCGGCGTCGGTGGTCTCCTTGTAGCGCAGCTGGTGCAGCAGGACGGTACGCGCGACCCAGAGGTCGTCGTCGTCGATCCACCGGTCCATGGACCGGGCGAGCGCCGGATCGGCGGCGACCAGCGGCCCCGCGACATGTGCGGCGAGCGCGTCGACCGTGTCCCACCAGGGGGTGGTGGTGACGAGGTGGTGCAGGACGGGCAGGAATCCGGCGGAGCAGCAGGACACGTACCGGCGCAGGTAGTCGACGGCGAAGTACTGGTACTCGCGCTCGGGCAGCTGCCAGCAGCGCAGCGCGATCGCCGTGCAGTCCCGCTCGTCGGGCCGTCGGACGCCCGCCAGCACCGCCTTCGACAGGGCCCGGCGGCGCGGGGCGGGGATCCCGAGGAACGGGGCGACGTGCTTCATGTACGCGGCTGCGCCCTCGGCCCGTTCCGGATCGGCGGCCGGGGCGTACAGATCGGTCAGCCGCGCGAGAACGGTGTCGGCGAGCGGGCTGTCCGGCAGGGCGGGGGCAGGGGCTGCTGCGGGGTCCACGCGACGCACATTACGGCGATCACACACCGATTTCGGTTACTCTCCCCGAATGTTCGACCCCGTCAACACCTCCCGTCCCACCGGTGGTCCGGCCCTGCGGTGTTCGAAGGCGCTGCTCTCGCCGTGGTCCCGGTTCTCCCTCCTCGTCGCGGTCCTGCTGGCCGCCGCGACCACGATGCTGCTGTTCGAACCACAGCGGCTGTTGGCCTCGGGCTGGCCGGAGCAGCTGACGGGCAGCGGTGCGGCGATGCTGTTCGGGCTCGCGTACGGGGGGCTGACCGTGGCGTTCGTGCCGCGCCCCCTCCTCAACCTCGCCGCGGGGGCCCTGTTCGGTGCGCAGACCGGTCTGGCGGCGGCTCTCGCGGGCACGGTGCTCGGCGCGGGCGTCTCGTTCATGCTGGGCCGGGTGCTGGGCCAGGACGCGCTGCGGACCCTGCTGCGCGGGAAGCTGCTGACCGCCGCCGACGGGGTGCTGAGCCGGCACGGCTTCCGCTCGGTGCTGGCGCTCCGGCTCTTCCCCGGGGTCCCGTTCGCCGCCGCGAACTACTGCGCGGCGACCTCCCGCATGGGCTACCCGCCCTTCCTCCTGGCCACCGGGCTGGGCTCCATCCCGAACACGGCGGCGTACGTGATAGCCGGCAGCCAGGCCGCCTCGCCGACCTCGCCCCTGTTCCTGGCGGCGATGGGTTTCATCGTGGTGTCCGGTCTGGGGGGCGCGCTGGTGGCCTGGCGCAAGCGGCACCGGCTCGGCCGGGACACGCCGAAGGACTGAGGGGGATACGCCGGAGGACCGGGCGGACGGCGGCACCGGAACGACCGGTGCGGTCAGCCTGGCGTTCACTTTCAGGCGATACGCTGCCCGCGACCTCGATGTCGTTGACGTCGCTCCGCACTCCGCACGCAGTCGGCGGGCCCGTCGCCCGTGGCCGATGCACGATCACCTCCGGGATGGCCTAAGCCCCATGAGCTGGTTCGAATCATTCGTCCTGGGCCTCGTTCAGGGACTGACCGAGTTCCTGCCGATCTCCTCCAGCGCCCACCTGCGGCTGACCGCCGCGTTCGCCGGCTGGCACGACCCGGGGGCGGCCTTCACCGCCATCAGCCAGATCGGCACGGAGGCGGCGGTGCTGATCTACTTCCGCAAGGACATCGCGCGGATCGTCTCGGCCTGGTTCCGGTCGCTGACGGACAAGGAGATGCGCGGCGACCACGACGCCCAGATGGGGTGGCTGGTCATCGTGGGCTCGATCCCCATCGGGGTGCTCGGCATCACGCTCAAGGACCAGATCGAGGGCCCGTTCCGCGACCTGCGGCTGATCGCCACGACGCTCATCGTCATGGGCGTCGTCCTCGGCATCGCCGACCGGCTGGCCGCGCGCGACGAGGACGGCGGCAAGCACCGCGCGGTGCGGGAGCGCAAGACGCTCAAGGACCTCGGCATCCGGGACGGCCTGATCTACGGCTTCTGCCAGGCGATGGCGCTGATCCCTGGCGTATCCCGCTCGGGCGCGACCATCAGCGGCGGGCTGCTGATGGGCTACACCCGCGAGTCGGCCGCGCGCTACTCGTTCCTGCTGGCGATCCCCGCGGTGCTCGCCTCGGGCGCCTACGAACTCAAGGACGTGGGCGAGGGCCATGTGTCCTGGGGGCCGACCATCTTCGCGACGGTGGTGGCGTTCTTCGTCGGATACGCCGTGATCGCCTGGTTCATGAAGTTCATCACGACCAAGAGCTTCATGCCGTTCGTCATCTACCGGGTGGCCCTGGGCATCCTCCTCTTCATCCTGATCTCGGCCGGCGTGCTGAGCCCGCACGCGGGTGAGTCCGCGGGCTAGGGCCGGTCTGTGCCCCGCCCGGGAGCAGCCGGGCGGGGCGATCCAGCAGCGCAGCAGCCAGCAGCGCGGATAGATGTCACCACCGTAGAGCGGGGGTCTGACAACGCCGGTGCGGCGGTGTGCCCCGCCTGCTCGGTGCGCTGCGAGTCCCGTAGCCGCCCGGACCGCGTCCGCCGTCTGCTGGACCGTCAGCTCGGCGTTGTCGAGCCAGCTGCCCTCGTCGGCCAGTTCGGCGCGCATCGCCGTGTCCAGGAAGGACCAGTCCGTCGTGGTCCGCCTCCTCGTCCCGCTCCGTCGAGGGCCACCGGCCACCGGCCACCCGTGACGATGAGCTCCTGGAGGGCGTCCACCTCGATGTGGGCGGAGGCGGTGAACCGGGCGGCGAGCGCGGCGGCCACCGTGGACTTGCCGCTGCCCGGGATGCCGCTCAGCAGGACGGCTCCCGCCGCCGGCGCGGTGTCCACCGGCACCTCTTCCCACGTCATCGTCCGCACTCCGTCCCCGGGCCGTCCGGCCCGCCCCTGCCGGTGATCGTAGGACACCCCCACCGGTCGGCGGTGGCGGGAACTTCCCCGGCCGGGCGGCCGACTACTCCAGGACAGCTCAGCGACAGGTGCGGCAGCACGACGGCCCCACGAGGGCCGGGAGGAGGCCGAGAGGCATGCACTGGTACGAGGACGACGCGCTCTGGTCCGATTTCGCCTCGACGATGTTCCCGCCCGCCCGGGCCGAGTCCGCCGCCGCCCTCGTCGCCTCCTCCCCCCTGCTGGACTTCCCACCGGGCTCACGGGTACTGGACCTGGCGTGCGGACCGGGGCTGTTCGTGGTGCCGCTGGCGGCGCGCGGGTACGCGGTGACCGGCGTCGACCTCTCGCCCTCGATGCTTCAGCGGGCCCGGGCCGCCTGCGAGGCGGCGGGGTCCGACGTCCTGCTGGAGCGGGCCGACATGCTCACGTACACGGAACCCGGCGCCTTCGACGTGGTGCTGAACGTCTTCACCTCGTTCGGCTACTTCGACGACGCCGAGGACAACCTCCAGGTGCTGCGCAACGCGTACGCAAGCCTCGCGCCGGGCGGGCAGCTGCTGGTCGACGTGATGGGCAAGGAAGTCCTCGCGGGCTGGATCGGGCGGCCCAAGGCGGTGGACCTGCCGGACGGTTCGTACGTCGTCCAGCGCGACACCGTCCTGGACAGCTGGCGGCAGCTGCGTACCGACTGGACGCTGGTGCAAGGGAGTTCGGCCCGTACGGCTTCCATCCACTCCTGGCTCTACTCCGCCGCCGAGCTGCACTCCCTCTTCGAGGAGGCGGGCTTCACCGACGTGGAGTGCTTCGGCGGCTTCGACGGTTCGGGGTACGACCAGCACTCCGACCGGCTCATCGTCCGCGGGCGGCGCAAGTGAGGTCCGGGGCGCGGCCGTCCGCCGCCAGCGCGACTGTGCACGAGCACATCACCGACGCCGTGAAGAGCCCGGACCTGATCCGGCTGGACGGTGACGTGGTGCTCGCGCGCTTCGAGACGATGAAGGTGTACGCGGCGCTCGGCGCGGTCCGCTCGCTGCTGCGCCGGGGCCGGGTGGTGCCCGGCCAGACGCTGGTCGACAGCTCCAGCGGCATCTACGCGGTGGCGCTGGCCATGGCGTGCCACCGCTACGGGCTGCGCTGCCACATCGTGGCGTCCACCACCGTCGACGCCACGATGCTCGTCCAGCTGGAGATCCTGGGCGCGACCGTGGACCGGATGCCGCCTTCGCAGAGCCTGCGGCTGGACCAGGAGCTGCGCGTGCGCCATGTGCGCCGGCTCCTCGCGGAGCGGCCGGACTTCCACTGGATGCGGCAGTACCACGACGCCGTGCACCACGAGGGGTACCGGGAGTTCGCCGAGCTGCTCACCGCGTCGCTGCCCCAGGGTCCGCTGACCGTGGTAGGGGCGGTCGGCACGGGTGCCTCGACCGGCGGACTGGCCCGCGCGCTACGGGAGTCGGGGCGGGCGGTGCGGCTGGTGGGGGTCCAGCCGTTCGGCAGCGTCACCTTCGGCAGCGAGCAGTTCAGCGATCCGGAGGCGATCATCGCGGGCATCGGCAGCTCCATCCCGTTCGGGAACGTCCACCACGAGCTGTACGACACCGTGCACTGGCTGGACTTCCGCCATGCGATGGCCGGTGCGGTGGGACTGCTGCGCCGGCACGCGGTGTTCGCCGGCCTCTCCACCGGGGCGGCCCACCTGGCGGCCTCCTGGGAGGCCGAGCGCGATCCGGGCCGGCTCCATCTGGTGCTGGGCGCCGACACCGGACACCGTTACACCGAGCGGGTGTTCGCCCGTCACACCGAGGCGCTGGACCCGGCCGGACTGCGCCCCCGGCCGATCGCGTCGCTGGACGCGCTGCGACCGCCGTGGTCGGTGATGGAGTGGGGGCGGCGGGCCGCTCCCGAGGCCGCCCGGCTGCCCGGACAGGGCTTCCCCGCCCCCGTACCGACCGTGGAGCTGCTGCCATGACGATCGCCGCCCTGGAGTCCCTGTCCTTCGGCCTCGGCAGGATGGCCGAGGCCGCCGCGTCCACCGGGCACCGGCTGTGCCTGCTGACCGGTGACCGTGCGGTGTACCGGCACGAGCTGGCCACCCTGCCCGCCGACGCGCTGGACGTGGTGGACGTCGACACCGACGACCCGGAGGCGGTCCGTCGGGCGCTGGCCGCCGTCCCCGCCCTGGCCGGGCTGATCAACACGACGGACACCTGGAGCGTGCCGGCCGCCGATCTCGCCGCCGAGCTGGGGCTGCCGGGCCCGGACCCGGAGGCGGTCCGGCTGCTGCGGGACAAGCGCCGGGTCCGGGAGGCGCTGCACGCGCGGGGCCTGAGCCGGTCGGCCGCCGTGGCCGTGGTGCCCGGACCGGAGGGTGCGGACGCGGTTCTGCGGACGGTGGGGCTGCCCGCCGTGCTGAAGGACTCGGCGGGCACCTCCTCGCGCGACGTGTGGATCGCGCACGACGAGGAGGCGCTGCACCGGGCGCTGGCGGAGGCCGCCGGGCGGACGCTGAAGGGGGCGCTGTTCGCGGAGGGTTTCCTGGCCGGCCCGCTGTACAGCGCGGAGACCCTGAGCTGGGAGGGGACCACCCGGCTGCTCGGCGTACTGAGCCGCCAGACGTCCCGGGCGGCGGTGGTACGGGAGGAGGCCGCGGCCTTTCCGGTGGCGCTGCCGGACGGGGAGCGGGAGGGCATCGAGGCGTGGGTGGGCCGGGTGCTGGAGGTGGCCGGGCATCGGCGGGGGTTCGCCCACGTGGAGTTCATCCTGACCGCCGAGGGCCCGGAGCTGGTGGAGGTCAACCGGCGGATCGGCGGTGCGCTGGTCGGCGAGGTGCTCTGCCGGACGCTGGGCACCAATGTGTACACGGCGATGATGGACGAGGCGCTGGGCCGCCGCCCCCGGCTGCTGGACTCCCCGCTGGAGGGCCGGGGGCCCGCGTACGGCTTCGTCCTGGTCTACGCGGACCGGCCCGGGGTGCTGAAGGGCTGGCACGGCCTCGACGAACTCGCCGCCTTTCCCGGGTCCGTGGAGTGGTACCCCGTACGCGTCCCGGGCGAGAGCCTGGCGCAGGTGGGCGATCAGCGGGGGTGCACCGGCATGGTGCTGGCCCGGGCGGCGACGGCGGAACTGGCCCAGCACCGGGCGTGGAGCGCGGCGGTCCGGGTGCGCCCGGTGATCGCGGACACGGCGTGAGAGCCGGGTGAGCGCCGACCGGACGGCGGGGACCAGCACGCGCCGGACGACGGCGGTGCGGCGGCGTTTCACCGGTCCGCGGGCCTTTCTGCTGGCGGGCTCCTTCCTGATCACGCTCGGCAGTTTCGCCGTGCTGCCGTACATGTCGGTGCTGCTGCACCAGCGGCTCGGCCTCGGTCTCGGCACGGTCGGCGTCGTGCTGGCGGTGGCCTCGCTGATCCAGTTCGCCGGGGGCGTGGTCGCGGGTCCGGTCGCCGGGCGGATCGGGCTGCGGCGGTCGATGCTGCTGGCGCTGGCCCTGCGGACGGCCGGATTCGCCGCGTTCGTCCCGGGGTTGGCCAGTCCCGTCCTGGCGATCGGCGCGCTGCTGCTGGTGTCGGCGGGCGCGGCGCTCTATCTGCCCGCCAACAAGGCGTACCTGGTCGCCGGTTGCCCCGATGAGGACCGGCCGCGGCTGCTGTCGGCGAGCAGTTCGGCGTTCAACGCGGGGATGGCGCTCGGCCCTCCGGCGGCGGCCCCGCTCGTGCTGGGCTCCCCCGGGGCTCTCTTCACGGGCGTCGCCGGGCTGTTCGCACTCGTCGGGGTGGGGCACGCGTTCCTGCCGGGCGGCCAGGAGCGCCCGGAGCCGGTCGCGGCCGCGCCGGGCGGCACCGTACGCCGGCCGGGCCTCTCGCCGTTCCTGGTCACGGTGGTGAGCGTCTACGCGTTCATGTTCTTCCAGCACTACCTGGCGCTGTACGCGGTCCCCCGCACGTCGGCGGGGTTCTACGGGGTGGTGCTGACGGGGTACGCGGCCCTCCTCGTCGTCGCCCAGCCGCTGCTGGCGGAGAGGATCGCCGCCCTGAGCTATCCGGCGGCGCTGCGGTGGGGGTTCGGTGCCATGGCGGCGGGCATGGCGGCCATCGCCGGGGGCGGGCACGCGGGCATCGCGGTGGGCGGGGCGCTGCTCTGTCTGGGCGAGATCGTGCTCTTCCTGAAGAACGACCTGGAGGCGCTGGCCCGTAGCTCCGCTCCCCCGGCCACCGTGTTCGGCCGGCAGCGGCTCGCGGCGGGCATCGGCGCGTTCGCCAGCGGGGTGGTGGGCGGTCAGCTGTACGCGGCGGCGGAGTCGGCCGGTTCGGCGCGGGCGTTCTGGCTGGCGGTCTGCCTCCAGTGCCTGCTGCTGCCGGTGCTGCTGCTGAGCCGCCGCACCGCCCGGGGCCGGCCGGGGCCCCGGGCGGGCACGTCGCCCGGCCTAGGGGGCGGCTGAACCGGCGGCCACCGCCACCCCCTCCCCCGGCTCGGCACGCCACTGGCCCGCCAGCTCCCGGCGGGCGCGCGCCACGCGCGAACGCACCGTACCGACGGGGCATCCGGCGACGTCCGCCGCCTCGTCGTACGACAGCCCCAGCACCTGGGTCAGGACGAAGGCCTGGCGGCGTGCCGGGTCCAGGCGGCGCAGGGCGTCGAAGACCGCGACCGACTCGTCGAAGCCGGGGACGTGGCGCGGCTGGGCCCGTTCCGCCGCGCCCTGCCAGTCGGCGGTGTCGGCGGTCCGGGGGCGCACGGCGGCCGTGCGGTGGCGGTCGATGACGACGCGCCGCGCGATGGAGAGCAGCCAGGTGCGGGCGCAGGAGCGTCCGGCGAAGCGGGCCAGTCCGCTCATCGCCCGCAGGTAGGTCTCCTGCGCGAGGTCGTCGGCGCCCGGGACGTCGGCGCTGAGGTAGGCGACGAACCTCCGGACGTCCTCGTAGGTCGCCCGGACGAAGCGGTCGGCGGCCTCCCGGTCTCCGCCACCGGCGGCCAGGGCCCAGTCGGTGATCTGTACGTCGTTCTGCCGGGCGGCGTACCCCCGGGGCCGGGGCGCCGGGGCGGCCGGCGGCCGGGCAGGGGGAGTCGGGGTGGCAGTAAGGGTCACAGCAGTCCTTCGCGTCCTGGCGGAGCCGTGGTGCGTCAGCCGCCCGGCTCCGCGTGGCCGGCCGCGCGGACGCCCGGGGGGCGGTCCGGCGGTACCGGCATGCCTGTTACGGGTGTGGGCGCGAGCGCACACCCGTACCGCCACCGGGTCACACGGAACCGGGTGGGCGGTCGGAGGTCACAGGGAGGGGACGGGAGGCGGTGGACCGCGTCGGGAGATCGCGTGCAGGGCCAGGAGGTCCTGCGGACGGCGGCCCGGCCGGCGGCGGGCACGTGGCCGTACGGGCCCTCCGGCGTGGAGCGGGGCCGCCGTCCAGAGACGCCAGGCCGTCCGCAGCGGGGCCCGCACGAAGAGGGCCAGGCAGCGGCCCAGCCGGGCCAGAGCCACTTCGCCGCGCCACAGCCACCAGCCGCAGACCAGTCCGGCGGCCGCGTGGGCGGCGGCCATGCCGAGGGTGAACACCGAACCGTCGAAGGCGGCCGCCAGCTCCATCGGGAGCGAGGCGTCTCCGGCCGGACCCGCGTGGGAGGCGTGGGAGGCGTGGGGCATCGAACCGTGCGCGTGGTGCGCACTCCCCGTGCCACCTCCTCCGGAAGCCGCCGGGAAGCAGGCGCCGGCGGCGGTGAAGTAGGCGTGCAGCCCCAACTGGCCCAGGACATGGGCCGAGACGGTGGCCGGGGCGTCGCGTACGCGTCCGGCGAGCCACCAGCCCGCGCCGGCGACCGGTAGGAGAACGGCCGCCAGGGGCAGCAGCGGCAGGGGGCCGTCGGCCATCAGGGCATGGCCGAGCCCGGACACGGCGACGCACACGACCGCGAACAGCGCGGTGCGGGCGAGGCGGAGTGCGGTTCCGGCTCCCATGACGGCCATCGTGCCAGCCTCACCCACCCAGCCGGGAAGACCAGCAGACGCGGAAACAAAAGGAGTTCACCCCGTTTGCCCCAGACCCCACCCATGTGATTCACATCACATCGCATCCCGGGGGCCTCCGGGGGAACTTTCGCCCCTCCACCGCCGACTGCTCCAACGACGCGCCCGCACACGCCTCGTGGCCCGGGGCCGACGCATCCGATCCGCCAGCCGACGTCCCCGAAGAGGCCGCATGACGAACCCGCCCCCCGCACCCGAACCGGCAGCGGCCGCCGAAGTCCTCACCCAGTCCCCTGAGTCCGCATCGCCGGACGCCCAGCTCCCCGGCCCCCGGCAGCCCCGCCCGGCGCAGCGCATCACCCTCCGCGCCGATCTGCGTGCCTCCTGGCCCGACGGCCTGGTGGCGCTCCTGGTGACGGCGGCCGTCTTCGTCCTGCTCTACGTACGCATCCGCAACAAGACCTCCTCCACGGTCTCCGTGATGCCGTTCATGGCCGACGCGGGCGGCTTCTGGATGTACTTCCTCAGCCAGGCGTTCGGCTGGTCCGCGTTGCTCTGGGCGTGGGGGACGGTCGTCCTCGGACTCCTGCTGTCCGGCCCGCGCCCGGGGCGTCTGCCGCTCTCGGGCCCCCGCCTGGAGCGCCTGCACCGCACCACGAGCCTCAACACCATCGCGCTGATCACGGCCCACGCCCTGCTGTTCGGCGCCGAGCTGGTGCGGCACGACACGGCGGCCTGGAACTCCGCGCTGGCCACCGCCTTCGTCGAGACGTTCGTCCCTGGCGGCTACGACTCGGGGACCGGACAGATCGCCATCCCGGTCGGCCAGGCGGCGCTGTACCTGGCCATACCGCTCGGCCTGCTCTTCTACGTACGCCACCGCATCGGTCCGAAGACCTGGCGCGTCCTGCACCGCTTCGTGATCGTGGTCTACGTCCTGAGCGTGTGGCACACCCTGCTGTACGGGACGAACGTCTGGTACGACGGCTGGTTCCGCACCAGCGTCTGGCTGCTCCAACTGCCGGTCGCGGCGCTGCTGCTCGTGCGCCTGCTGCGCCCGGCGCGCCGCTCCGAGAGGCTGCCCGTCCTGCCCGGTGCCACCGTCTCGCGGACGGGCTGGGCGCTGCGTCTGGGCGGCCGGCTCGCGGTGGTGGGGGTCATGGTGGCGCTGGTCGTGGTGGTGGCCGGCGGGAGTGACGGCGGGCGGACCGCACCTCCCGACGACACCTCCTCCACCCACGACCACGACTGACCGGCGCCCGCGCCCGGCAACGTACGCTCGGGTCCATGACAACCGATGATCTTCCCGTGATCGCCGCCGTCGACGGCTCGACACACAGCCGGCAGGCGCTCGACTGGGCCGCGCAGGAGGCCGCACGGCGCCGGCTGCCGCTGCTGATCGTCCACGTCAGGCCGCTCACCCGGACCGTGGACGAGGCGACCCAGCTGCGCGAGGCGGACGAGCTTCTCGCCGAGGCCGTCCGGCGGAGCGAACTGATCGCTCCGGCCTCGCGCCCCTCGACGCTGGCCCCGCTGGACTTCCCGGCGGCGGCCCTGGTCTCGCTCGGCCGGGACGCGTCGATGGTCGTGGTCGGCTCGCGGGGGCTCGGCGGCTTCCGGTCGCTGATGATCGGCTCCAACAGCCTGGCCACCGCGTCGATGGCGAGCTGCCCGGTCGTCATCGTGCAGGACAGCGGCTCGGACGAGGACGACCGGCCGGCGGACACCGAGCCCTTCTCCGACATCGTGGCGGGGGTGGCCGCCGACGAGAGCAGCGAGGCGGTCCTGGGGTTCGCCTTCGCCACCGCCGCCACCCGGCCCGGCGCCCGGCTGCGGATCGTGCACGGCTGGACGATGTTCTCCTCGATGCTGGCGGGCGGACCGGTGTTCGACCGGGAGGCCGCGGCGGACTCGGCCCGGCGCGGTCTGGCGGAGCTGACCTCCGGATGGCAGGAGCGGTACCCGCGGGTGGAGGTCGTACGGGAGCCGGTCAACGGGTCCGCGTCACGCACCCTGGTGACGGCGTCCGCCACGGCTGCCCTGACGGTGATCGGCCGCCGCAAGGGCGGGGAGTCGCTCGGTCTCGGCCTCTCCCCGGTGGCGCAGACGACGGTCACGCACGCGCTGGGTCCGGTCGCCGTCGTCCCCTGCTGACCCGGTCACCCCGTCGGCTCCCGCCCTCGCAGGCCCCTTGGCGTGGCGGGCCGCTTGACCCAGACTTGACCGATGACACAGCGTGTGGCACTCGCAACCGTGATGGACCGGCTCGCCATCGACGACCTGATCACCGGGTACGCCATGACCGTGGACGACGGCGACTGGCCGGCGTACGAGGCCCTGTTCACCCCGGACGGCCGCGCGGACTACACCGGCGCGGGCGGGGTGGCGGGCCCGTCGGGTGAGATCGCGCGGTGGCTCACCGGGACGATGCGCCTCTTCGCGGTCCGCCAGCACCTGATCGTCAACCGGCGCATCGACCTCCAGGACCTGGGCGGCTACCCGGGCGACCGGGCAGAGGTGCGGGCCGACTACCTGAACCCGATGCGCCTGGCGCGGGAGGGCGGTCCCACCCCGGCCGGCGACACCGCCCCCGACTTCGTCTCCGGCGGGCGGTACACCTTCGAGCTGCACCGTACGGACCCGGGCTGGCGCATCCGTACGGTCACCGTCCACGAGAAGTGGCGCCGCGCCCCCGGGCCGGCCTGAACCCCGCCCTCGCCGAGCCCCTTCGTCGGGAGCCCCGGCCGCGTCCCGGGTCCGGCGGGGACCACCTCCCCCACACTGGGAACGCGGAGCTGACCCGGCAGATCACGCGGCTGCTCACCCGCACGGGACGAGGAGGGCACGGCATGCGGATGCGGGGCGGAGGTGACCCGGCGGACGGGCAGCCGAGGAGCGGACGGCCGGGGGGCGGGCGGCCCAGGGGTGAGCTGTCGGCGGACGGGCAGCCGAGGGGCCAACGGCCACGGGGCGGGCGGCCGACGGGCGGGTCGCACCCCGATGGGTCACCGCCTGACGGACGGCACCGGGACGGGTCGTCGCCGGACGGACCGCACCCGGGCGGACCGCACCCGGGCGGAGCGTCGCCATCCGTACCGCGCTCGGACGCGTCACCGCCGGACCAACCGCACCCGGACGGCGCGGGCCCCGCCCGCCGGTCGCTTCCGGCGTCCGGCGGGGTCCGGGGGGCCGCGGCGCTCCTCGCCGGGGCGCTCCCCGCGCTCGCCTTCCCCGCCCCCTCGCTCTGGTGGTGGGGCTATGCGGCGCTCGTCCCCTGGCTGCTGCTGATCCGTTCGGCACCCACGACGCGCCGGGCGGCGCTGGACGGCTGGATCGGCGGCATCGGCTTCGTCATCGCCGTCCACCACTGGCTGATGCCGAGCCTGCACGTCTTCATCGTGCTGCTGGCCGCGCTGCTCGGTCTGCTGTGGGCGCCCTGGGGTGTGCTCGTCCAACGGCTGCTCGGCGGCAGGCCCTCCGCACTGCGGGCCACCGCCGCGGTGGTGGCCGTGCCCTCGGGGTGGCTGGTGATCGAGCTGGTCCGCTCCTGGGAGGGGCTCGGCGGACCCTGGGGGCTTCTCGGCGCGAGCCAGTGGGAGGTCGCCCCGGCGTTGCGGGTGGCGTCGGTGGGCGGGGTGTGGCTGGTGAGCCTGCTGGTGGTGTCGGTCAACACCGCGCTCGCCCTGCTGACGGTCGTGCGCACCGGCGCCCGGGCGGCGGGCGGGGTGCTGCTGGCCGGGTGCGCCCTGGCCGGGTCAGCGGTGTGGGCCTGGGCGCCGCAGCCGGTGACCACGGGGACGGCCAGGATCGCCGTCGTACAACCGGGGGTCGTCGTCGGTCCCGGGAGTGTCGAGCGGCGCCTGGCCCGGGGCGAGGAGCTGACCCGTGCGGTGGCGGGGCGGGACGTCGACCTCGTGGTGTGGGGGGAGAGCAGCATTGGGGCGGGTGTCTGGCGGGACCCCAGGACCGCGCGGCGGCTCGCGGCGCTCTCCCGGCAGACCGGGGCCGGTCTGCTGGTCAACGTGGACGCCCGGCAGAGCGACGGATCGGGCCGGAGCGGGATCTTCAAGTCGGCGGTGCTCGTGGGACCGGATGGGCCGACCGGGGACCGGTACGACAAGATGCGCCTGGTGCCGTTCGGTGAGTACGTCCCGGCGCGCTCCCTGCTCGGTTGGGCGACCTCCGTGGGCAAGGCGGCGGGCGAGGACCGGCTGCGTGGCCACCGACAGGTCGTGATGGCTCTGCCCGAGGACGACCGGCGGCTGCGGATCGGCCCGCTGGTCTGCTTCGAGTCGGCGTTCCCCGACATGAGCAGGCGGCTGACCCGGGACGGCGCCCAGGTGCTCGTCGCGCAGTCCGCCACCTCCACCTTCCAGGAGAGCTGGGCACCGGCTCAGCACGCTTCGCTGGGCGCGCTGCGGGCCGCCGAGAACGGCCGCCCCGTGGTGCACGCGACGCTCACCGGGATCAGCGCGGTGTACGGGCCGCGCGGGGAACGCATCGGTGAGCCGCTCGGTACCCGGGAGAGCGCGGCAGCCGTGTACGACGTACCGCTGGCCCGCGGCGCCACGCTCTACGGCCGCTTCGGCGACTGGGCGGTGTACGGCGCCCTGTCGGCGCTGGCCGCCCTCTGTGCCGTGGAGGGGCTGCGGGCGCTCAGGAGGAGGCCTGCTCCAGGGACTCCCGGACGATCCGCTCGCACAGCTCATGGGTCGCCAGGGCGTCCCGGGCGCTGAGCACCGTGCCCGCGCGGACCGCGTCCAGGAACGCGTGGACGCACGCCTCGATCCCCCGCTGCCGGGCCACCGGCACCCAGTCGCCGCGCCGGCGCACGCTGGGCCGGCCCTCGTGGTCGACGATGTCGGCGAGGTTGAGGACCTGGCGCTTGGTGTCCCGGCCGGAGACTTCGAGGATCTCCTCGGTCGAACCGTTCAACCGGTTCATCATGCCGATCGCGGTGAAGCCGTCGCCGGAGAGCTGGAGCACCACGTGGTGCATCAGACCGTCCACGATCCGGGCCCGCACGGTGGTGCGGTCGACCGGTCCCGGAGCCAGGAAGCGCAGGGTGTCGACGACGTGGATGAAGTCGTCGAGCACCAGGGCGCGGGGTTCCTCGGGCAGCCCGACCCGGTTCTTCTGCATCAGGATCAGTTCGCGCGGGTGCTCGGCGCACTGGGCGTAGCCGGGGGCGAAGCGGCGGTTGAAGCCGACGGCGAGGCTTACGCCGCGTTCCTCCGCGAGGTTCACCAGCCGCTCGGACTCGGCGTACTCGTAGGCGATCGGTTTGTCGACATAGGTGGCCACCCCGGCTGCCAGGAGCCGTCCCACGATCTCGGGGTGGACGGCGGTCGGGGCGTGCACGAACGCCGCGTCGAGCCCTTCGGCGAGCAGCGAGTCCAGGGTCGTGTGGCGGGCGCCGGCCGGGATGCGATGGGTGTCGCCCACGGCGTCGAGCGTGGCGGGCGTACGGGTCTGGAGGTGCGGCTCGACCCCCGGGACGGCGGTCAGCACCGGCAGGTACGCCTTCTGCGCGATGTCGCCGAGCCCGATGCAACCGACCTTCACAGGGGTCTCCCTCTCGCCGTGCCGTCCGGTGTCCGGACCGGCGTGCCGTGATGATGTTCCGGTTCCGGCAGCATACGGGGAGGCGGTCGGCCCCTCCCTGGCCACCCGGCACGACGACCACCCGGCCCTGGTGCGCGAGCGCGTCGACCACGCGACGGGTGTGTGACCGTTCCCGGTCGTCCGCGCCCCACCGGGGGCGGGGCCGGGCGCCGTGCTGACCGGGTCACTCGTGCGGGCCATTCCGGCGCCTCGGGCTGCCCGAGTGCCCGCCCGCACCGCAGAGTTACCCGCGTGCAGCGAACCAGATTCACCACGAGACTCCTGGTCGGGGTGGCCGTCACCGCCGTCTCCGGATGCGTGTCGGTCGAGCCGCGGGCGACCCCCCGGCAGCCTCTTGAGAGCAGCCGGCCGGTGCAGGACGTGTTCCCGCAGGTCGTGCAGCCGCCCGGGCGTGAGGCGCTGGAGACCATCGCGGAACCGAGCCCGTCGCCCGGCGGGAGCGCCCTGCCCTCCCCCTCCGCCGCCGGACCCCCGCGGGCCCGGCGCGCCGGACCTCCGTCGGCCCCCCGGTCACCGGAGCGCGCCGCGCCACCGCAGCGACGGACAGTGCCGCGGCAGGTCCCGCGCATCCCTCCCGGCGTCCTGCCGTCCCTGCCGCAGGTCCGGGGCGGTGTACCCGACGTGTGTGCGATCGGCCGGGGGTACGGTGGCTGGCCCGCGGGCAGCGAGGAGGCCGGGGTCTGCGAGGAGGCGTACGGGCGCTGACGGCCGGCAGGACGACCGGGCCCCCCGGCTCACTGCCCCCTCATGCGCAGCTCCAGCCGCTCGATGGCGGCCCGCACACCCCCGCCGCCACCTCCGTGACCGTCTCGACCGCCGGGTCCGGTGCCGTCCAGCGCGTCCGCGGCGTCACGGGCCTGCCGCAGGTGGATGCGGGCCGCGTCGGGGCGCTGAAGCTTGAGGTAGTCCGCCGCCAGGTTGAGGTGGAGCGAGGGGTAGAACGCCTGGACCGCCAGGAAGTCCCGGTGCCCGGCGGACCGCTCGGCCCTCAGCCCCTCTGCCGCCGTCAGGGCCCGCAGGTCCCAGGCGAGCTCGTCCCCGGGGTCGTCCTGGGTGTCGGCCAGGTAGTGCGCGAGGGTGCAGCGGTGCAGGGCGTCACCGTCCGCACCGAGCTCCGACCACAGGAGGCCGAAGCGGTTGCGGGCTTCCTCCCGGTCACCGCCGTGGAGCAACATGACCGCCTGGCCGATCCTGGTCATGACGGCGTCCTCGGACGCCTCCTGCTGCTCCACCACTGCGGTCTCCTCTTGCCCGTGCGGCCGGTCGGTACCGGTTCCTCCCCGACGCTAGCGCCGGTCTCAGGCAATACCGCTCAGGCACGGGCGGCGGCCCGGCCGGCCTCAGCCGAGGTCCGGGATGCGCCAGTCGATCGGCTGATGGCCCTGGGCCGCGACCGCCTCGTTGATCCGGGTGAAGGGCTGGGAGCCGAAGAACTTCTTCGCGGAGAGCGGGGAGGGGTGGGCGCCCTTCACCACGATGTGGCGCTCCTCGTCGATCAGGGGGAGCTTCTTCTGGGCGTAGTTCCCCCAGAGCACGAAGACGGCCGGGTCGGGACGCTCGGCGACGGCGCGGATCACCGCGTCGGTGATCTTCTCCCAGCCCTTGCCCTTGTGGGAGTTGGCCTCGCCGCCGCGCACGGTGAGCACCGCGTTCAGCAGGAGGACGCCCTGTTCGGCCCACGGCATCAGATAGCCGTTGTCCGGGATCGGCAGACCGAGCTCCTGATGCATCTCCTTGTAGATGTTGCGCAGGGAGGGCGGCGTCCTCACACCGGGCCGCACGGAGAAGCACAGCCCGTGCCCCTGGCCCTCCCCGTGATACGGGTCCTGGCCGAGGACGAGGACCTTGACCTGGTCGTACGGCGTGGCGTCGAGGGCGGCGAAGACCTGCTCGCGCGGCGGGTACACCGGCCCCTTGGCCCGCTCCTCCTCGACGAAGTCCGCCAGCTCCTTGACGTACGGCTTCCGCAGTTCTTCGCCGAGGACGCCGCGCCAGGACTCGGGCAGCAGGTCGATATCGGTCACGTCCACAACCTCCGGTGAGCAACAGGTTCTTGATCCCCGAACCTACCGCCCACCACTGACAACGGGCCCGGGGAGGCGGACTCCCCGGGCCCGCACACCCGCTACCAGCTGGTCTTGCGGTACAGCTCCCACATCTGCATGACGGTCTGCGGGTCCAGCGCGCGCTCGCCGCCGCCGATGTCCTCGCCGGAGGCCACGTACAGCTTGCCCTGCCACAGCGGCAGCAGCCGGACGTCGTCGACGATGATCTGCTGGGCCCGCTCGAACTGCTTGCTGACCGCGCCCCGGTCGCTCTCCTGGCGCGTGGAGGGGATCAGCTGCTGGGTGATCTCCTTGTTGCGGTACGGGGTCCCGGTGACGCTCTCCTCGCCGACGAAGGGGGCGATGAAGTTGTCCGGGTCGGGGAAGTCGGGGAACCAGCCGCGGCCGAAGACCGGGTACTCGCCCTGCGTGAAACCTTCCTGGAACGTCTTCCAGGGTGCGCTCTCCAGCGTGATGTCGAAGAGTCCCGACTTCTCCAGCTGCCGCCGCAGTTCCTCGAACTCGGGCTGTGTGGAGGAGCCGTACCGGTCGGTGGTGTACCAGAAGGTCATCTTCACCGGCGCGGTGATCCCGGCGTCGGTCAGGATGTCCTTCGCCTTCCTCACGTCCGGGTCGCCGAAGGTGTCGAAGAAGCTGGTGGTGTGCCCGGAGATGCCCTTGGGGATCATCGAGTAGAGGGGTTCGGCGGTGCCCCGGTAGACCTTGGCGACCAGGGCGTCCCGGTCCACGACGTGGGCGATGGCCCTGCGGACGGCGGGCTTGGCGGCGGACGGGTCCTTGGGGTTGAAGACGAGGAAGCGGATGTCCGCGCCGGTGGTCTCGATGATCTGGAGGCCTTCGTTGCCCTCCTTCTTGTCCTTCAGGCCGACGACATCCCCGGCGGTCAGACCGCGGTAGGTGGCGTCGATCTCCTCGGCCCGCAGCGCGGAGACCATCTGGGCGGACTTCTCGAAGTACCGGATGGTGACCGCGTTGTTCTTCCGGTTGGCGAAGCCCTTGTAGTCGGGGTTCTTCGTCAGCTCTGCGGTGACGCCGGGCTCGTAGGAGTCCAGGAGGTAGGGCCCGGAGCCGGTGACCTTGCCGTCGTCGCGGAGCTTGTCCTTGGGGTAGTCACCGGGGGCGACGAGCGACATGGCGGGGGTGGCGAGGATGAACGGGAAGGTGGCGTCGGACTTGTTCAGGTGGAAGACGACCGTGTCGTCGCCCTTGGTCTCCACCCGGTCGAGCGAGCCGAGCATGCCGGCCGGCCCGCCCTTGAAGTGGATGCCCACGACGCGGTCGATGGAGTGCTTCACGGCCTGGGCGTCGAGCTTCTCGCCGTTGGAGAACTTGAGGTTCTTCTTGAGCGTGCACCGGTAGGCCATGCTCGTGGCGTCGGTAAACGTGCAGGAGTCGGCCGCGTCCGGCTCGGGACTCGTACTGCCGGTGGGGAAGCTCACCAGGGTCTGGTAGATGTTCCGCATCAGCTCCCAGGAGCCGTCCCAGGCCGCCGCGGGGTCCAGCGTGGACGGGGAGCTCGTCGTCCCGACGGTTATCTTCTGTTCCGTTTCCGATCCGCTGTCGGAGAGAAGACCGCAGCCGGCCAGCAGAGAAAGGGATGCTAGGGCTGCAGCGGCCTGCAGACTGGCCCGGTAGAACACGTGCACGCTCCTCGATCAGCCATGGGTCGGCAGACCATACCGCAGCGCCCCGCCGCAGCAATCCGACGGTCCAGCGGGGCACTTGAGTCAATCAGGGCCAAACCGGTTCAGGCCGCGCTCAGCCCACGCCGGCGTTGAGGAAGATTCCCCCGTCGACCACCAGCGTCTGCCCGGTGATCCAGTCCGACTGCGCCGAGGTCAAGAAGGCCGCGGCGCCCCCGATGTCCTCGGGCACACCGAGCCTGCCGAGCGGATAGGCGGCGGCTGCCTCCGCTTCACGGCCCTCGTAGAGCGCCTCGGCGAACTTCGTCTTGATCACGGCGGGGGCGATCGCGTTGA
Source organism: Streptomyces sp. NPDC088706 (assembly GCF_044752765.1). Classification (NCBI taxonomy): domain Bacteria; kingdom Bacillati; phylum Actinomycetota; class Actinomycetes; order Kitasatosporales; family Streptomycetaceae; genus Streptomyces; species Streptomyces sp. NPDC088706. The sequence continues at coordinate 42,443 of NZ_JBIVLW010000008.1, read as the reverse complement.
CCCGGACGACCGGCGCGAACTCGTGCGCCAGCTGGAGGGTCAGGTTGACCATGGCCGCCTTGGACATCCCGTACGCGCCGATGAACGGCGAGGCGGAGACGCCGGCGACGGAGGCGATGTTGACGATCGCCCCGCCGTTCTCGCGCTGCCAGGCCTTCCAGGTCTGCTGGGCGAAGCCGAGCGCCGAGATCACGTTCGTCTCGTAGACCTTACGGGCCACGTTGAGGTCGAGCTCGGCCATCGGGCCGAAGACCGGATTGGTACCCGCGTTGTTCACCAGGTAGTCGACCCGGCCGAACGCCTCCATGGTCCGCTCGACCGCCGCCGCCTGGTGGGCCTCGTCGTGGGCCTTGCCGGGGATGGCGATGACCCGGTCGGCGCCGAGCCGCTCCACGGCCTCCTTCAGGGCGTCCTCGCCCCGCCCGGTGATGGCCACCCGGTCGCCGCGCGCGACGAGCGCCTCGGCGACCCCGTAGCCGATGCCCCGGCTGGCGCCCGTGATGAGGGCGACTTTCCCGCTGTCCTGCATCGTCATGTCGTCCGCTGCCCTTCGGGTCAGTTGAGGGGGCCGCCGGCCACGTAGATGACCTGGCCGGAGACGAAGCCGGCGTCGTCACCGGCGAAGAAGGCGATGGCGTTGGCCACGTCCTCGGGGCGCCCGACGCGCTGGACCGGGATCTGGGTGGCGGCGGCCGCCTGGAACTCCTCGAAGCCCATGCCGACGCGGGCGGCGGTCTGCGCGGTCATCTCGGTGACGATGAAGCCGGGGGCGACGGCGTTGGCGGTGACGCCGAACTTGCCGAGCTCCTTGGCGAGGGTCTTGGTGAGGCCCTGGAGCCCCGCCTTGACGGCGGAGTAGTTGGCCTGGCCGCGGTTGCCGAGGGCCGAGGAGGAGGACAGCGAGACGATCCGGCCGAACTTGGCCTCCACCATGTGCGCCTGGACGGCCTTCGCCATCAGGAACGCGCCCTTGAGGTGGACGTTCATCACGATGTCCCAGTCGGACTCGCTCATCTTGAACAGCAGGTTGTCGCGGAGCACGCCCGCGTTGTTCACCAGGATCGTCGGGGCACCCAGCTCGGCGGCGACCCGCGCGACGGCGGCTTCCACCTGGGCGCTGTCCGACACGTCGCAGCCGACGGCGAGCGCGGTGCCTCCGGCGGCGGTGATCTTCTCGACGGTGTCCTTGCAGGCCGCCTCGTCGAGGTCGAGTACGGCGACGGCGCGGCCCTCGGCCGCCAGGCGTACGGCGGTGGCGGCGCCGATGCCCCGCGCCGCTCCCGTCACGATGGCGACGCGCTGCTCGGTGGTGGACATGCTTGGTTCTCCTCGCCCTTGGATAGCGGCTCAGCGGACGTCGTGGCCGTTCCCTGACAGAGAGACCCGATGGCTGAGCAACCGCTTAGTACCTTCAGCAGACGAGACGCTAGAAGCCCTGGCACCCGGTGTCAACGGCGCGCGGCGCGCGGGGCCGCACGTCACACCCGGCGCCCCGCCCGCGGGAGGCTCAGCGCACCAGCAGGTCGAGCAGCCGCTCGACCTCCCCGGCCGGGTCGGTGGTGAGCCCACTGTGCACGGTTCCGGGCTGGACGACCGTGGAGCGCGGGGCGATCAGCCAGCGGAAGCGCCGCCCGGGGTCGTCGCCGGCCGCCTGACCGGCCCCCGTCCCGCCGCCGCAGACCCCTTCGACCGCGCGGAGGGCGGCCCGCACCCCGACGACGTCGGCGTCCGGGTCCAGCGCCCTCAGCTTCGCCTCGTCCAGGTGCGTACGGGCGGCGACGAACGAGTGGGCCCGGCAGTAGACCAGGACCCCGGCGTTGAAGCACTCCCCGCGCTCGACCCGGGGGACGACGCGCAGGAGCGCGTACTCGAAGACATCGCGGCGCGTCATCGGCCGGCCTCCTCGCCGGTGCGGGCGGCTGCCGCGGCGCGGTCCCCGCCCGCCGGTTGCGCCCGGGGCGGGAGGCGTTCGGTGAGCCAGCCGGGGGCCTGGGAGGGCCGGTCCGCGGCCGGCGCGTCCAGGGTGATCCGCTCGTGGATGGTGGCGGCCCGCGCCAGCAGCGGGGCCACGTAGGCCCGGCGAAGCTCGTCGATGGAGGAGAACCCGGGCTCGTCCACCAGCCAGACGTCCGGAACGTCGGCGGCCACCTCGGTGAGCAGCTCCTCGGTGACCAGCGGCGCCAGCTCGGCGGCCGCGGCGGTGATGTCCGGGGCGAAGGGGGCCAGCACATGGTCGGAGGCGTTGTACGGCTTCGCCGCCGAGGCCTCGGCCCCCGGCCAGTTGTGGTGCCAGATCATGGTGGCGCCGTGGTCGATGAGCCAGAGGTCACCGTGCCAGACCAGCGTGTTGGGGTTGCGCCACGACCGGTCGACGTTGTTGATCAGCGCGTCGAACCAGACGACCCGCCCCGCCTCGGCCGACCCCACCTCGTAGGCGAGCGGGTCGAAGCCGAGCGAGCCCGGCAGGTAGTCCATGCCGAGGTTCAGCCCGCCGCTCGCCTTGAGCAGCTCCTGCACCTCCTGGTCGGGCTCGGCGAGACCGATGACCGGGTCGAGCTCGATGGTCACCAGCTCCGGCACCCGCAGCCCCAGCCGCCGCCCCAACTCCCCGCAGATGACCTCCGCGACGAGCGTCTTGCGGCCCTGGCCGGCCCCGGTGAACTTCGTGACGTACGTGCCGAGGTCGTCGGCCTCGACGATCCCGGGGAGCGAGCCGCCCTCACGCAAGGGTGTGACATAGCGGGTCGCTACGACTTCCTTCAACACTTTCCCAGGCCACCCATCTTCTCCGCCTTGCCATCCGCTGACGGCCTCTGGGGGCGCGGCGCCAGGAATCACCGGTCGACGGTGCTGGGGAGAATCCGGGGAGTTCTGGCCGGTGAGTCGATCCCCCCGCCCCCCAAGCGCACCGTCGATGGTGCCGCGCCCCTTGCTGCCGGCTTCCGGCATGAAGTGAGCATAGTAACCGAGGGTGATCGTCGGCGAGGAGTGCCCGAGCCACCGAGCAAGGGTCACGACAGACTCCCCAGCTCCAACATGATCGGGGCGTAGGTGTGCCGAAGCACATCTGAACCGTCCTGCGGGACCGCTGACCGGTCCTGTGCCCCAGGCACACCGGCGACCTTGTACACGACGGCCTTCCCCGAACCGGACTTCCCCCAGCCGCACCCGGATTGCTACGACAACCCGGCGGTGAAGGTTTCTCACCTCGCTCGATTCCATGGCTCCTCGTGGCGCCCCCACCCGCCGCGACAGGACCGCCCAGTCCTACGAAAGGACAAACAGCAGTGCGATCAAGGTGTCGGCGTTCTCTACCAACCCCTCGGTAATCAAGTCCAACGTGGAGGCGAGCGGGATCCACTCCGTCCGCTCCACCTCGGTCGTAGTGCTGAGCAGAGGGCAGGCACGAGTTCGCTCCATGTCCGCAGGCCAACGGGATCGCAGCAAGGTAAGCCCGTCGAAGTCTGCCGTCCTCGTCCGCCCCGCCCCCACCGAGCGGGGCTACGCCATCCGAACCGCCGGCACCCGTCGCCGCGTACCCGCCGGGCAACCGCGGCGACCGCGAGTGCGCCGGCCACGCGGCCCGGTCCCTGCTGCTGGGTCCTGCCCACCGCGCAGGCCCCCTCCTCTCGGACCCGTGGCATCCCCTTGCCTCGGCGGGACCGAGGATCTTCCGGGCGAATGCGACACTGGTGGCATGAGTGAATCCGAGCGGCAACAGGCCCGGCGGCTCGAACAGGCCATCCGGGAGCTGCTGGACAAGCGCGCGCCCGCGGCGACGATCTGCCCGTCCGATGCCGCGCGAGCCGTTTACGACGGAGACGATGACGGCTGGCGCGCCCTCATGGAACCGGCCCGCAGGGCGGCGCGGCGGCTGGTCTCCGCCGGCGAGGTGGAGATCACCCAGGGCGGCCGAGCGGTCGACCCCGCCGAGGCGCACGGCCCGATCCGCATTCGCCGCGTGCGCTGATCCCGCCGGGGAAGTGGTCGCCGTTCGTCTCCCGCCGTGGTCATCCGCTGGCGGCCGACTCCCCGGGGCCGCCGCCCTCACCGCCGCGGGGCGGCCGTGCCGGCCGGGGTGGGCTTCGTCGGCAGGCAGGGACGCTTCTACGATGAGGGTCTTGTTGTACCGGCGAGCGGGAGGCGGGCGCCAGATGTTCTCGGTTCAAGTCGGCCCGGTGGCTGGGGCCGCGGTGTTCCAGCTTCGAGGGGAACTGGACTTCGAGAGTGTGGTGCAGTTGGACGAGGCCGCCGCGGCGGCGTTGACCGTACGGCCGGTGCCTCGGGTGATAGTGATCGACTGCGCCTCGCTCAGCTTCTGCGACTCCTCCGGTATCGGCGGCCTGGTCCGCCTCTACCAGCGTCTGTCGGCCCAGGGGGGACAGCTGCGGCTGGCGGCCGCGCCCGCGCCGGTCGCCAGAGTGCTCTCGCTGACCGGGCTGGACCAGGTGATCCCCGTACACGCCACCACCGGGGAGGCGCTCGCCGTCGCCCGGAGCACCGGCGGCCGGGCGGCCGATGACAGTGTGGAGATCGTTGTTCGGGAAAGGGGTAGGGGATGACCAGCACACCAAGGCGGCCGGCTGCTTTGCGGAACCCCGGAGCCGAAGCGACGCCCGCCGCCGAGGCGGATCTGCTTGCGCTGTTCGGTGAGTCGACCGTCGTGTTCGCCTCGATGTCCGGTCCGGCCCATCTTCTGGAGACCGCGAACCCGGCGTTCTTCACCGCCGTCGGCCGTGCCTCGGAACGTACCGGGCTGCCGATCGGGCAGCTGATGCCCGAGCTGGCCGAGCAGGGCTTCATCGCGCTCCTGGACCGTGTCTACCGCACCGGCCAGCCCTACACCGGACGCGGCGCGCGGGTGCTGCTCGGAGAGGGCACGCAGGTGCGTGAGGCGTACTTCGACTTCACCTACGAGCCGCGCCGTGACGCGGGGGGCAACGTCATGGGGGTGCGGATGATCGGGGTGGAGACCACCCAGGTCAAGCACGCCCAGCGGCTGACCGCCGAACACCGTGTCCTGCTGGAGCAGATCGCCCTCCAGGCTCCCCTGGAACAGGTCCTGGAGGGGATGGCGAAGGCCATCGAGGTCCTGTCGCCCGGCGTGCTGGTCTCCGTTCTCCTGGCCGACCCCGACGGTCTTCACCTGCGGCACGGAACCGCTCCCAGCCTGCCGGACTTCTACAACCAAGCCATCGACGGCATCGCCACCGGTGAAGGCGTCGGCTCCTGCGGAACAGCCGCCCACCGCCGGCAGCGGGTGATCGTCTCCGACATCGCCACCGACCCCTTCTGGGACGACTTCCGCGACCTGGCCGAACGTGCCGGTCTCGCCGCCTGCTGGTCCACCCCCATCCTGGCCCGGGACGGGCAGCTGCTGGGGACCTTCGCCATGTACCACCATGTCCCCCGATCTCCGGTCGAGGCCGACCTCGCGCTGGCCGGTGTCTTCGCCGGCACCGCGGCACTGGCCATCGAACGCCACCGTGCCGAGCGGGCCCGGCTGGCCGCCGAGGCCCGGGAGAAGGCCGCCCGGGAGGACCTGGCGTTCCTGCTCAAGGCCAGTACCGCGCTGAGCGCCGATCTCGACTACGCCCAGAGCCTCCAGCGGCTGGCCGCCCTGTGCGTGCCGGCCCTGGCTCCGCTGTGCGCTGTCGACGTCGTCGAGCAGGGGCGGGTGCGCCGGATCGCCACCGCCGCCCCCACCGAGCACGCACAGCAGCTGCTGGCCGCGCACATCCCCGTCTACGACGCCGCCGACGACGCGGTCGCCCGCGTGCTGGCCTCCGCGCTGACCGAGGTCGCCCGCCGCACCCCCACCGGGCCCGGCCCCTGGCAGGACCTGGGCGTCACCGGCTACCTGTGCGTTCCGCTGACCGACCGGGGACAGACCTTCGCCACCCTGACGCTGCTGACCACCGGCGACCACGTCTTCGACGGGCATGCCGTGGCCCTGGCCGAGGAGCTCGCCCGCCGCGCCGCCACCGCCGCCCGCAACGCCCGCCAGTACACCCAGCGTGCCGCCCTCGCCCGCGATCTGCAGGCCGGTCTGCTCCTGCCCGACCTGCCCGCCCTGCCCGGCGCGGAGCTGGCCACCCATTACCACCCCGCAGGTGAAGGACTGGAGATCGGCGGGGACTTCTACGACGTCTTCCCCCTGGACGACGGCAGCTGGGCGTTCATGCTCGGCGATGTCTGCGGCCGTGGCGCGCTGGCCGCCACCACCACCGCCCTGGTCCGCCACACGGCCCGGGCCGTCGCCTCTCTCCTGCCCGGCCCGCAGGCCGTCGTCCAGGCCATCAACCACGCCCTGATCAGACGGCACGGCAGCCACGGGACCGGCTTCGTCACCCTGGTCTACGGTCACTTCACCCCCACCAGCGCCGGGCTGGACATCGAACTCGTGCGCGCGGGCCACACCTTCCCCCTGCACATCACCGCTCACGAAGCCCGCCCGGTCAGCAGCGACGGGCCGCTCCTCGGTGTGCTGCCGGACCCGCCACTGGGCTCCGGCCGCTTCCGGCTCGCCCCCGGGGAGAGCCTCGTCCTGTACACCGACGGCATCACCGAGGCCCGCAACAGTGCGGACGAACTGTTCGACGAGGACCGGCTCGCCCAGGCCCTCATCCCGTCGCCGCGGCGGGCCTCGGACGTCCTGGACGCCCTCACCGCCGCGGTCCGCGACTTCACCGACGGCCGCGACGTCGACGACGACCAGGCCGTCCTCATCCTGACCGCCACCCGTCCCCGGGGCGATGAGGAGTGCCCGCGCTGAACACCGGCGCCCCGCTCTCCGTACCCATGGCCGAAGCCATGGACACCGATGAAGGGAATGCCGCGATGAGCGCAGCGCAGGAGCGTCCGATCCTCCTCGAACGCCGCACCGTCGTCCTGGCGGTGGGTGCGGCCGGGGCGGCTGCCGCACTCACCGCGTGCGGAGGTTCGGACGACTCGGGGGGCGCGGAGTCGGCCGGGCCGCCGGCGAAGGACGGGGCCGTCCTCGCACGGACGGCGGACATCCCGGAGGGCGGCGGGGTGGTCTTCGCCACGCAGAAGGTCGTGGTGACCCAGCCGAGGGCCGGTGAGTTCAAGGCCTTCTCGGCCACGTGCACCCATCAGGGGTGTGCGGTCAAGGACGTCACGGACGGTGTCATCACCTGCCCCTGCCACGGCTCGACGTTCGACGCGTCGACCGGCAGCCCCACTGCCGGGCCCGCCACCCAGCCGCTGCCCGCGCGGGAGATCTCGGTGGAGGGCGGGTCGATCACCCTGGCGTAGGGGGTTCCGACGCCCTAGGACCGCCTGCGGGGCCCCTTCCAGCGGCCCAGGATGTCATCGGTGGTGGCGATGGTGGCGACCAGGGCGAGGGTGTTGCGGATCATGGCGGGGGTGTACTCGGCGGGCACCCCCGCGATCGCGTCGGCCGGGACCACGGCCGTGTAGCCGAGGTTGACGGCGTCGAACACGGCGTTGGGGACGGCGACGTTGGCCGAGACCCCGGTGACGACGAGCGTGCGGCAGCCGAGGTTGCGCAGGAGGGCGTCCACATCGGTGCCGGCGAGCGGCGAGAGCCCGTGCAGCCGCCGTACGACGAGGTCCTCGTCCGCCACCTGGATGGGTGCCGCGACCCGTACGGCGGTGGTGCCGGTGTGTTGCTGGACGGGGAGCCGGGCGGCGGCGCGGAAGAGCCGGGCGTTGCGGTTGGCACCGCGTCCGTCGGGGCGGCTCTCGGCGACGGCGTGCATGACCTGGACCCCGCCCTCGTGGGCGGCGGCGACCAGCCGGGCGATGTTGTCGAGGGCGCCCGAGGAGCGCGCGGCGGCGGCGAGTTCGGGCAGGGCACTGTCCGGCCCGACGACCCCCTGCTGGCATTCGACGGTCAGCAGTACGGTGGTGGCGGGGTCGAGCAGCGCGGCCAGCCGTTCCCGCGCATCCCTGGACGCCACGGCGCTCCTCCTTCTGTGCCTGGTGGTCCCGCCGTGCGGCGGACGGCATTGCGCCGCGCGGGGAGAGCCTCCATGATTTCTGACATAGCGTCAGATGACAAGGGGAGGACACCCCATGACCGACACCCAGCGACGCGGTCGCCGGATCATGATGACCCCCGAGGAGCGGGACGCCTACCTCGGCGAGCAGCGCACCTGCCGGGTCGCCACCCTCTCCGCCGGCGGCCCGCCGCACATCGGCGCGCTCTGGTTCGTCTGGGACGGCTCCTCGCTCTGGCTGTACTCGATCACCCGCTCCCTGCGCTGGTCCCAGCTGCGCGAGGACCCGCGGATCGCCGTCGTGGTCGACGACGGGGAGGCGTACGACGAGCTGCGCGGCGTGGAGCTGTCGGGTACGGCGGAGTTCGTCGGCGAGTCCCCGCGCACGGGTGAGCCGTGCCCCGAACTCGACTTAACGGAGCGGCTGTTCCCCGCGAAATACTTCGGTCTGGTGGAGATGCCGCACGACGGGCGGCACGAGTGGCTGCGGCTCACCCCGGACACCGTCACCTCGTGGGACTTCCGCAAACTCCCGGATCCGGGACGGTAGTCAGCCACCGGCGGGGCGACCGGACGCCACCCGCTCCCCCGCCGCCCGCAGCGCCTGGACCGCGGCCCGGACCGAGGGGCGGGCGTCGGCGTCCGTGCGCCAGACGGCATGGACGTGGCGGCGCACGGTCTGCCGCACCGGCACCAGGCAGACCCCCTCGGGGACCGGGCCGCGCCCCAGCCGCGGCGCCACGCAGACACCGAACCCGGCCGCGATCAGCGCGAGTTGCGTGTGGTGTTCACCGGCCAGGTGCGAGATGCGCGGCTCGATCCCCCGGGAGCGCAGGGTGAACATGAGCCACTCGTAACAGAACTCACCCTCGGGCCAGGAGACCCACTCGTCCCGCGCGAAGTCCTCAAGATCCACTTCGGCCCGGTCCGCCAGTGGATGTCCGGCCGGCATGGCGATGTCCGGTGCGTCGTCGAGGAGTTCGGCCTTGGTCAGGCCACCGGGGACCGGCAGCCGCTTGTTGCTCCAGTCGAGCACCACGGCCACGTCGACATCGCCCCGCAGCACCGCGAGGAGCCCCTGCTCCGGCTCCAATTCCCGGGTTCGCACCCTCAGTTCGGGATGGTCCGTGCGCAGGGCGGTGAGCGTGGCGGGCAGCAGTCCGCGCGCCGCCGTGGGGAAGGCGCAGAGCGTCACCTCGCCGACCACCTCGCCCCGCTGGGCCTCGATGTCGGACTGGGCCAGCTCCACCTGCGACAGGATGCGCGCGGCGTGGTCCGCGAGGAGCCGGCCCGCGTCGGTGAGACGGACCCCGCGGCCGTTCCTGGCGAGCAGCCGCTGTCCGACCTCGCGCTCCAGCTTGGCCATCTGCTGCGAGACCGCCGACGTGGTGACGTGCAGCCCCCCGGCGGCCCCGCTCACCGAGCCGTGCCGGGCGAGGGCGTCGAGGGTGCGCAGCCGCTCCAGATTCAACATGTAAGCGATGCTACGTGAATCAGCACAGAAACTCTCGCTTGTTCTAAGCAGTTGTGTTGGTCATCGTGGAGCCATGAGCGCCCCCTGCCAGCAGCCCGCCCCCCCTGTGGCCGCGCCCCCGCCGCCACTCCCGCCCGCCCCCGGCACCCGGCGTCCGGCCGTGGACTGGCGGATCCGGTTCGCCGCGCTCTCCTTGATCTGGGGGTTCAGCTTCCTGCTCATCAAGGTGGGCACCGAAGGGTACGCACCGTTCCAGGTCACGCTCGGCAGACTGCTGGCGGGGACCGCCGTACTGGGCGTGGCCATGGCGGTGCGCCGGGCGCGGCTGCCCCGCTCGGCCCGGACCTGGGGCCACATCGCGGTGGCGGCGTTCTTCCTCAACGCGCTGCCGTTCTCCCTCTTCTCCTACGCCGAGCTGACCATCCCCTCCACCCTCGCCGGCATCTGCAACGCGACCTCCCCCCTGTGGGGCATGGCCCTTTCGGTGGTCGCGCTCTCCGAGGACCGCCCGACCCGCCGCCGCGTCGCGGGCCTGGGCGTGGGTTTCCTCGGCGTACTGACCGTACTGGGCGCCTGGCAGGGCTTCTCCGGCCTGGACCTGCCGGGTACGGGGATGGCGCTGCTGGCCTCGTTCAGTTACGCGGTCGGCTGGATCTACGTCCGCCGCACGCTGGCCGGTACCGGCTCCTCGACGCTGACGCTCACCGGCAGCCAGCTCTTCGTCGGGACGCTGCAACTGGCCGTGGTGACCCCGGTGTTCACCTCGGCCCCGGACACGTTCCCGCTGCTGCCCACGCTGTCGGTCCTGGCGCTCGGCGCGCTCGGTACGGGTCTTGCGGTGCTGCTCCAGTACGAGCTGGTCCAGGAGGTCGGCCCGACGACCGGGCAGATGGTCACCTACTTCATCCCGGTGATCGCCACGGCGGCGGGCGTCGCCCTGCTCGGCGAGCAGCTGAGCTGGAACACCCCGGTGGGCGCGGTGATCGTGCTGGCCGGAGCGGCCCTCACCCAGAGCCGCCCAGCAGGCTCCGCCGCACGGTCCGGACGTACAGCGGACGGCCGGACGAAGCGTCTCAGCCGTACCTGATCCCACGTACGGCCGGACGAGGCGCCTCAGCCTCACATCATCCCGCGTACGACCGGACGAAGCGTCTCAGCGGGACGTGATCCCGCGTACGGCGGGCGACCGCACGCGCCTCGGCCACCTCGGCCCGGCGTGCCCGCCGGGCAACCGCGCCGGCCGTCTCAGCCGTACGTCACCGGCCGTACGGGTCCGGCCGCCGCCGCCACCGCGTCCGCCAGCGGCCCGATGTCCGCCGTGGTCAGCCGGGACACGGTGAGCCGCACCGCCTGGGGCGTGGCCATCCGGAAGCGCGCTCCGGGGGCCACGGCCCACCCCGCGTGCAGCAGCCGGGTGACGGCCCCGGTCTCGTCCCTGACGGGCACCCACACGTTCATCCCGCTGCGCCCGTGGGCCGCCACCCCACGCTCGGCCAGGGCGCGCACGAGGGCGTCGCGCCGCTCCCCGTACGACCGGGCGACGGCGGCGGTGTCGACGGCGTTGGAGGTCCACAGGTGGAGCACCGCGCGCTGGAGGAGCCGGCTGACCCAGCCGGGCCCCAGCCCCTGCCGCCCCGCCACCCGGTCGACTGTGACCGGGTCCCCGGTGAGCACGGCGACCCGCAGGTCGGGGCCGTACGCCTTCGCCGCCGACCGGACGAACGCCCAGTGGTCCGTGGTACCCGCCAGCGGGTGCAGCGGCAGGCCGACGATGGCGTGGCCGTGGTCGTCCTCGATCAGCAGCACGTCCGGGTGGCGGGCGAGCACGGCCTTGAGCTCCCTGGCGCGGCCCGCGCTCACCGAGGCCCCGGTCGGGTTCTGCGCCCGGTCGGTGACGACGAGCGCCCGCGCCCCGGCCCGCAGCACCCGTTCCACGTCCGCGACCAGCGGGCCGTCCTCGTCCACCCCGACCGGCACGGCACGTAGCCCGAGCGCCGGCACGAGGTCGAGCACGCTGCCCCACCCGGGGTCCTCCACCGCCACCGCGTCGCCCGGCTTCAGGTGGGCCGCCAGGACCCGCTCGATGGCGTCGAGGGCGCCGGAGGTCACCGCGACCGGCCCCCCGGGCACCCCGTCGGCGTCCATCGCCCCCCGCGCGTACGCGGCGAACTCCGGGACCACGGGCGCTTCCCCGTACAGGCCGGGGTTCTCGGCGTCGGCCGCCGCCGCTGCGGCGAGCGCCGGGCCGAGCTCCGGCAGCAGAGCCGGGTCCGGGTTGCCCTCGCCGAGGTCACGCACGCCCGGCGGCGCCTCGATCCGCAGGGAGCCGCGGGGGGTGCTGGCCGGACGGGCCCGCACCCGGCTCCCCCGGCGGCCCGCCGTCTCGATGACTCCACGCTCGCGCAGCGTCCGGTAGGCGGCGGCCACCGTGTTCGGGTTGACCTCCAGGCGTGCGGCCAACTCCCGCAGCGGGGGCAGCACATGGCCGGGCGCGAGGTCCCCCGAGCCGACCCCGCGCTCCACGCTGGCGGCAATCTCCGCTGCGCGCCGCCCATTGATCCGATACCCTCCTAGCACAAAAAACAGTATGCACTAGTGCAATGGAGTTCGCCATGCAGGACACCGCGTCGCCCGCCACGACGGGCCCGGGCGCCACCACCCCCTACCCGCCCACCGAGCGCACGGTGCCCACCCGGGCCAAGGAGCGCGCCTCCTACGACCGTGAGCTGGTCCATTCGATACTCGACGAGACCTACCTCTGCCACCTCGGCTTCGTCCGGGACGGGGCGCCGGTCGTGCTGCCGACCATGTTCGGGCGGGTCGGGGAGCACCTGTACGTCCACGGGTCGACCGGCTCCCGGCCGCTGCGGAACACCCGCGCCGCGGCGGACCCGGGGTTGCCGGTCTGCCTGACCGTCACCCATGTCGACGCCCTGGTGCTGGCGCGGTCCGCCTTCCACCACTCGCTGAACTACCGCTCCGTGGTGGTCCACGGCACCGCCGTTGCCGTGACCGATCCCGAGGAGCGGCGCATCGCCCTCGACGCGATCGTCGAGCAGGCCGTCCCGGGACGCTCCCGGGACTCGCGCCCGGCGAACACCAAGGAGCTGGCCGCCACCGCGGTGATCCGGCTGGACCTCGACGAGGTGTCCGCGAAGGTCCGTACCGGCGGCCCCGACGACGAGCCGGAGGACATCACCCTCCCCCACTGGACCGGCATCGTGCCGCTCACCCGGGGCTACGCGCAGCCGGTCCCGGCGGACGACCTGGACCCGTCCATCACGGTGCCGGGCTACCTCCACGCGCTGTGATTTCGCGCTCCCCGGGAGGCTGGGAAGCATCCTGGACGCACGGTGGGTCGACGGGCCCGCAGCCTCGGCGCCCGGCTGCCGGCCCGTCCACCGCCCCGGCCGCTACACCGCCACGGCCCCGGCCTGCCTCCGGCGCGTGACCGAGGCGCCGCGCGCCTCGGTCAGGGCCGGCCGGCGACGGCGGTCAGCAGGAGCAGGGTGCCGACGGCGGTCAGGACCCCGGAAACAGGGGTGGGCATGTGACTTCTCCAGCGAAGGACAGGGTGGTGGTGGTCGCTCGGCCTCCGCACGCGGGCAGCGACGAACCGCTCGGGGACTGCCCGAGCCCGGTCCTCGTCAGGAGTGGCCGCCCGCGCTGGGCGGCGGGCGGCGGCAGCACAGTCAGATGCATGATCGTCCCACTAGTGCGGGAGCCGTTCGGTGGACAGCTCGCTTTCGGCGGCCCCGGCCGCCGCACCCGCACCTGCGGCGACGGGTCCCGAGGGCGGCTTGGGCGCGGCCGACTGAGCGATGAATGCGCCGGTCAGCACGGTGAAGCCGCCGATGAGTTGCGGGGTGGAGAGGTGCTCGCCGAGCAGCACCCACGCCAGCACGGTCGCGATGACCGCTTCCAGGCACGCGACGACCCCGGCGACCTGCGGCGAGAGCATCCGCACGGAGACGACACCACTGGCGTACGCCAGCACCGTGGCGATCAGCACGATCCAGCCGAGCAGCAGCCAGGCGGGGACCCCGTTGCCGTTCATCCCGGCGGTTCCGCCGAGCAGCGACCAGTCCATTCCCCAGGGGCGCGCCACGACGGTGAGGACGGCGGCACCGACGATCAGCCCGTACGCGATGACGCCGAGCGGATGCGGAGGTTCGACGCGCCGGCCCTCGTCCCCCGTACTCTCCTGACCGCCGTGGTCGGAGAGGACGAAGTAGCCCACCTGGCAGCAGGCGGCGCCCAGGGCGAGGAGCAGCCCGAGGGCGTCGAAGCTGAGCCCGGCCCAGACCTCGACGACACAGGCGAGGCCGCCGACGGCCAGGACCACACCGAGCGCCGCGGCCCGGGTGACGGGCCTGCGCTGGACGAAGCGGACCCACCCGAGGACCAGGGCGGGCGCCAGGTACTCGACGAGGAGGGCCACTCCGACCGGGATGCGGGAGATCGCGGCGAAGTAGCAGGCCTGCACACCGGCCACGGCGAAGAGGCCGAATCCGGCCAGCAGAGCGGGCCGCTCACGTACCAGGTTCCGATGGCGCCAGGCCACCGGCAGCATGAGGAAGGCGGCGCCCGCCACCCGTAGCCACACCACGTGCAGCGGGTCGAGCCCCGCCTCGATCAGCGGCTTGGCGGCCACCCCCGAGCCGCCGAACGCGAAGGCCGACAGCAGGGCGAGCCCCAGGCCGGCGCTTCTCTTCTGAGTACCCCGAGACGCGTGCATCGGCACATCATGACAGCAGGCGACAGCACCGTCATCTCTGTCACACCTGTCGAGACGCTGAGGCCGTACGGTCCGCCCTCACACCGGCCGAAAGTCCTCGGCCGCACACCCCACCGTCACACCCGCCAAGACGCCTCGGCCGCACACCCCACCGTCACACCCGCCAAGACGCCTCGGCCGCACACCCCACCGTCACACCCGCCAAGACGCCTCGGCCGGCACGCTCCACCGCCCGACCCGACAGCCATCGCGCGTCCACACCTGCCCGGGTCAGCACCTCCACCGCACGGCACTCGCCGTCGGCGGCCAGCGCGGCGAGGAGGTCGAGCCCGCGGGCGCGCGGCTCCCCGCGCAGACCGGCACTGTGCAAGGCGTCCTGCATCGCGGTGACCGCCGACGGCGACCAGCCCTCCGCGGCAGGGTCCCGCACGACGGGAACGGCTCCGGACTCCTCCACCGACCCCTGCCAGCGGAGCCCGTAACCGATGCTGCGCTGCACCAGGTAGCCGAGCACCCTCGCCAGCCGGGAACCGCCGTCGAAGACCTCGCGGACTTCGGGATCGCTCTCGATGAGGGAGTGCAGCAGATGGGCTGTGTCGATCTGGCGGTCACCGTCGCGCAGCGCACGCCTGCGCGCACCCGTCACCACCGGGGCCAGTTCGACGGTGCCTTCGGCGTCGGCTCCGACGGGGTTCTGGGCGGGCTGTTCAGGAATTCGCAGCGTCCGGTTTTGCACCTCTCCACCCCATCAGTCCCTGGGCGCCACGGCATCGCCGGAGCGGCCCATTCCCGGGTCCCACCCAAGTCGGGCGCACCGGAGCGACCCCTCATCCCTGCGGATGAGATCGCGCAGCGGCGTACAACCATCGCCGTCAGGGGGTGCGCCGCGCTCCCGGGGCAACCGCCGACCCCCGCACACACGTCACTCAGGCCACAATGCGCAACAGCAACCGCAACAGCACGTATCGGCTCCGGGCGGAGGGAAGCACGGGTGTTCTGGCTGGTCGCCCTGCTCGCGCAGGACGGGATGCAGTACGTCTACCGCGTGTACGCACCCGAGGACGCGCTGCCCGCCGACCTGTTCTGGGCCGCCTTCCACTGCCACGAGGAGGGCCCGCACCCACGCGCGTCGGACCGCTTCGACGCGGCGGTGATCTGGTGGAACCGGCAGCGCCAGCACACCTGACGACTCATCAGCATTGAAGGTCCGAGCCGTTGCCGCTAGGTTCCGCGACACCGCAACCGGACGGAACCAGGGGCGGTCGCATGGCCGAAGTCAGCGCCGAGGCACGCATCGCAGCGCCCACGGAGAAGGTCTGGGCCCAGCTGACGGACTTCCCGTCGTACGGCGAGTGGAACGCCACCCACACCAGCTTCCCCGAGGGCGGCCCGGCCCTGCTGGAGCGCGGGGCCACCTATGAGGAGAACATGAAGCTGATGGGCTTTCCCGTCGAAGTGACGTGGACGGTCGACGAGTTGGAGGGCGGCAGGCTGCTGACGACCCGGGGCAAGGGCCCGATGGGGGTCGACCTGACCATGCGCTACTCCCTGACCCCGTCCCCGGACCGGGGCGCCACCGCGGTGCGCATCGACGGGGAGTTCACCAGCGCCGCGGTCTCCCTGATGGGCGGCAGGCTCAAGGACTCCGCGACGGCGGCGCTCCAGGAGTCCCTGCGCAGACTCGCCGGCCTCGTCACCCCCTGACCCTCACCGCGGGGACGGACAGGGGCGTCGCTCTCCGTGGGCCCCTGCCGCATCCGCGGTGGCCGAACACCGATCAGTGCTCGTCGGCGAGGATCAGGTACAGCTTCTTACGGGCGTCGTTGATGACGGTCAGCGCCTTCTGCCGCTGATCGGCCGAGCCGGTCTTCCAGACCTGCCCGAACGCTTCCATCAGACCGAATCCGGCCTGCCGGATCTCGTTGACGCCCTCCCAGTCCGCACCGCGCCCCGCCTCCTCCCAGGGAGCCTCGGGACCGGACTCGGCCTCGCCGCGCCCGGAGTCGGTGAGCGTGAAGAGCTTCTTGCCGCCCTCGCTCGCGCTGACGATCGACCCCTCGTCCTCCAGCAGCTGGAGCGTCGGATAGACCGATCCGGGGCTGGGCTTCCAGGCCCCGCCACTACGCTCGCCGATCTCCTGGATCATCTCGTACCCGTGCATCGGCCGGTCCTTCAACAGAGCCAGGATCGACGCGCGCACATCACCGCGCCGCGCCCTGCCCCGGCCCCCACCCCGGCCACGCCCCCCACCGAATGGCCCGCCACCGAACGGCGGCCCGAACGGCCCGAAGGCGGCTCGGCGCCCGTCCTGACCACGTCGACCGTGATGACCGGGCCCGTAGTGCCCCGGTCCGTGCTCATGCTCGTGCTCGTATCCGTGTGAACGCATCACTACGCTCCTTCTGTCGTTGATCTGTCGTGATGCATCAACGATATATCGGAAACTATCGCCCGGCAAGACTCCTGTCCGCGGAAGCAGCCCGAACGGGCCTACGGCTCGGGCGGCTCACAGGTGCGCCTGGACGACGCCCCCGTCGAGGGCGTCCGTCACGTCTCGTGTTACCAGGTTGCCTTTTTTACCGAGTAACGTTTCTGTGGGCAGCGTGAATCAGACAGACATTCCTCCCGTACTCGTTACCGGGGCGACGGGCCGGGTCGGCCGCGTCGTCATCGACCGACTCCTTGACGCGCGCGTGCGAACGTTTCGCCAGTGGGCCGCCGACCACGCCACCGCGTTCACAGAGGGTTCGTAACCTCGTGGACCGCGACTTGCGCCCCGGGGGCTCAGCCGTCACCCGATCGGTGCCCGGCCTGAAGAAGCGCAGGAGCGAGGAGCGGATCGGCGTCATCCGCCGGTCAGCCGCTGGATGACCTTGAGCGCCTGACCCGCTCCGTTCTCGGTCATCAGATGGTGCGCTCCCCTCGCGGCGGCTCGACTGTGTGCCTGCTGCTTCACCACGCGGTCAAGTGAGTCGGCAAGCCGGTAGGCGGTGAGGGATCGGAAGGGGATCGGGTCGGTGGCGGCGCCGATCGCGGCGAGCCGCCCCGCCCAGAACGGCTGGTCCGCGGTCACCGGTACGGTGACCGCGGGCACTCCAGCACGCAACGCGGCGGCCGAGGTGCCGGCCCCGCCATGGTGGACCACCGCAGCCGGCCGTGGAAACAGCAAGGCGTGCGGTACGTCCCCGATCGTGAGCACGTCGTCGCTGTCGGCGGCAAGCCCGGCACTGCCGGCTTGGAGGATGCCGCGCAGCCCGGCGCGGCGCAGGGCTTGCACAGCGATCTCGCTCAGCCGCTCCCCGTCACCGGCCGCCATGCTTCCGAAGCCGATGAGGACGGGTCGGGGTCCGGCACGCAGGAAGTCCTCCAGATCAGTGGGCAGCCGGTCGGCCGCCTCATGATGAGGCCACCAGTTGCCCACGACCTCCAGGCCGGAGCGCCAGTCGGAGGGACGAGGTACCAGGAGCGTGCTGAAGCCGTGCAGGATGGGCCAGTTCGCCAGTTCCCGTCGTCGACGCGTCCGGGAGGGTGAGGCCGGGGGCAGCTGGAGGCGGTGGCGCAGCTTTGCGACAGCCTGTTCGTAGACGCGGTCGGCCATGCGCAGTGCGAAGCGTCCGGTGGCGCGGTCGGCGAGGCGGCCCAGTGAGCGGGAGCCTGTGACGACAGGCGGGAAGTCGCCGGTCGGTGCGGCGGGTTGGAGGTACACGCCGAGGCTCGGTGTGCCCGTGGCCTCGGTGAGGTGCCAGCCGAGCGGAGCCGTGGTGGTCGACAGCAGGAGCAGGTCCGTGCCATCGTCCATCACGTCGGCGAAGCCCTGACCCAGTTCGGTGATGAACGCGGCGGCGGTGCGCATGAGTTCACGTTTGCCTGTGCCGCTGCCACGCACCCGTGTGCCGGCGGGGAGGCCGCGAAACTCCAGCCCTGCGTCGCGTACGAGGGGTGCGAAGGTGTCGGTGGTGGCGAGGGTGACGTCGTATCCGGCCCGGCACAGTTCGGCGCCCAGACCCGTGTAGGGCGCGACGTCACCGCGCGATCCGGCTGCGGCGATCAGGATCCTCATCGGTCCTCCTCGGAATCGGTAGGGCCACCTGCGTGGCGGGTCGCGTTGGCGTGCACCGCCTTGCGCGTATAGGCGGCCAGGCCCGGGCGTTGCTGTGACGGCGGTACGACCAGGGCGAATGCGCGCGGGTCGGTGACGAAGTCGTCCGCGATGCGCCGGTGCATGTCGGGCGGGCGGGAGGTGAACCATCGTGAGATGTGCAGGCGGTGCTCCTCGGCGAGGTCCATGGCCCGCTCGCCGTTGCTCAGCTCCCCCTCGTCGAAGGCCGCGAGCAGCTCCGTGCGCCAGGCGGCGGCCTCGCCCATGAGCTGACGCCAGTCCTCCTTGGTGTGAGCGCCCGCGCGCGCCATCGCCTCGCGCTGTCCGTCCGAGTGCGCCCACTTCAGTTCCGCCTCGGTGGCGTAGCTCAGGTCGAAGGTGATCTCACCGAAGACCTCGAAGCGTTCCTGAGGAGTCAGGGGCACCCCGGTCTTCTGGACCTCCACCGCCCGCTCCGCCACCTCGGCCAGCCGCTGCAGCCTGGCGATCTCCTCACGCAGCTGCCGTTGCCGGGCCCGGAGCCGCTCCAGGGGGTTCACCTGCGGATCCTTGAAGATCGCGGCGATCTCGTCGAGAGGGAAGCCGAGCTCACGGTAGAAGAGGCTCCGCTGGAGACGGACCAGGTCAGCCTCGCTGTAGAGCCGGTATCCGGCGGGGCTGCGGTCACTGGGCGAGAGCAGCCCCGCCTTGTCGTAGTGATGCAGAGTCCGCACCGTCACCCCGGCGAAGGCCGAGACCTGCCCCACGGAGTAGCTCATCCACCTGCCCTTTCGTCGGTACACAGCCTCAAGCCTGACGTAGGGGGAGGGTCAACTCCCGCTTGCCGGGCCTCGGAGCGGGGCCTTGCCCACCTGAAGTCCTGGAGGGTCTTCCGTCCCGCCCGCTGCAACCACATGACGTCCAGGGACGCGCTGATATGACGCCGTGACGACCAGGAGATGGCTCCGGGGATGGACACGCACTGCCTGGTCACAGCTGATCGGGGCACCGCGTGCGGCTGTGTGCGCGAAGCCGCTCTGACGGGCAACGTCCTCCGCGTCTCACTGACTTCTGACGCGCTGGAAAACCCGCGACCGGCCGACGGCGAGACCGAGTCCGCCATCGAAGCACCAGCCGAAGACGTCATCCGGTTCCGCGAAGTGCTTGCCCGTCAGACGCTGACCACCGCGCACACTCGGCGGAGGGGACAGGGAAGTCACGGTCCTTGACGTGATCGCTGCGCCCCCAGCGCCGGGAGACGAGCGCGCCGCGGGGTGGACGAGCACGCTCAGCGTCCTGCCGCCGGCAGCACGCGGGCGGCGGTCGAAGCGGCGGTCCGGTCCGAAGAGTTCGAGAAGAACATGGCACGCCTGAGCCCCTTGCCCTGGCAGGGGGCTCAGCGGGTCTGCCAGGGCAAGCCGGACCACTTCGGTCTCTCGAGGTCATCGGGCCACGAGCGCCGGGTCGACGACCCTCAGCCCCGCGCCCGCCGACGAGACCGGGGCGGCGCGCGCCCCGGGTAGCCGGGTGGACAGCCCGGTCAGCGCGTGAACGTGACCCGGTTCTCCTTGAGGGTGGCGCAGTTGGAGCCACTTACCTGTACGTACACGTTGCGGATGTGGCCGCCCCAGTCGACGCAGTGACTTCTGCCGTAGACGTAGGCCGGTCCCGCGTACGACGAGAACCGTCCGTAGTCCTCGGCCGCGTCCCCGGTGTCGGGGACGTGGATCCATGTGGACATGTCCACGGCCGTTCCCGGGTTCTTGCGGATGGTCACGACACAGTTCTCGCCGTTCGAGGAGTTGTACGTCAGGTAGACGGTGCCCAGCGAGCCGACGGGCGCTGAGTTCACGGTCTTGTAGGCACTTCCGCAGACCTTCTGCGGCGTGGTGTTCGGTGCGGCGGAGGCGGGAGCCGCCAGAGCGGTCGTGGCCCCCACCGACAGGGCGGCCACCACGGCGGCGGCCAGAGCTGGGCGCTTGAGTCTCATTTTTCCCCCTTGTGATCTTTGGAGTTTTTACTCCTGTATGGTGTGACACTCGGGACGTCGAAACGGTTGCGCTCATCCCACGGTCCGCCGGCGGCGGCGCGTCTCCGTATCTCCCCGCCCGCACAGCGACGACGAGGCCCCCGCCCTACAGCGGGAACCGGACACCGGTCGGATGACCGAAGACGACGTCGGCGGTGAGGCCCGGCCATCCGGCCGGCCCCGTCCCGCAGTGCACGATCACGGTGATGGCTCCCCGTGAGGTCCGGCGTGCAGGCGGTTGGTGCGTCCGGGTGTGATCAGGACGACCAGCGTGTCGTGAAGCGCGGATGATACGACGAGATGATGTTCTACAGCCTCTGGCGATTCCCGGCCGCCGAGGGATACGGGATCCTTGGCCGCGCTGCCCCGAAGGTGCACTGACATGGAACTCTGCACGGTCGTTGCTCTCGGTGGGCTGGCAGCGCTGGTGATGCTGATCGGCAGCGCGGTCTATGTCGACACCTCTTCGGAGGCCGACACGGATGAGGACACCGGTCCGGGAGAACACGTGGCTCTGTGAGGGCCACAGGCACAACCGCGCCGACCATGACCTCCACCACAGCACCACGCACCGACCGAGGTCGCCGACGGCGCCCCCGTACCCGCAACCGCCCGCCCTCGCCCGCCGATCGAAGGACGCGGAGCCGAGACCGCGAGGGCGAACCCCCACCGGCCCGCGCCGGGCGACTCAGGTCGCCCTTCCCTACCGCAGCGGCGGCCTGGTACAGATGGTGAGGTTTCACCCCCACGACGGAAGCGCAGCCATGCACCAGGACAGGACCAGCGGCCTCATCCCCTTCACGATCGACCTGACCTTCGAGGAGGCACGGCGGCGGGCCGAGGTCGTCGCCGCGCTGGGGCCCGACTGGGATCCGGTGGCCGCCCTCAGCAGCGAGAACGAGGCCTACGCCCTGCTCTACTCGGGCCTGGACGACGATCAGCAGCGCACCTACGACCGGCTGGTGGCCGCCGGCGTCCTGCCGAGCGAGGGCCCGGGCCGTGCGGCTGCCCATTGATCCGCAGGCGGACATCGCCCGGCGCGCCTGGGTGGCCTGCCCCGCCTGCGACGACGCCCGGCACTGCGCGACCTGCGCGGACCGCCGCACCTGCCGCGAGCACTGGCGCCATCTGATCTCCAACGACGGCCCGGTCCTGCACCTCCAGTGCCCCGGCTGCACGCACACCTGGTCGCTGGACACCCGTCCCGGCGCCACCAGCCCCGGCGCCACCCACCGCGACGGCGCCCCCTGCCCCTGAGCTCTCGGTTCGCTCCCCGGTCGTCCGCGCCGCCCGGTCGGGACGGCAGCTGGGACAGGGGGCCAGAAACCCCGGATTGGCCTTGGCCGGTGGCCGCGCCGGCGCTCTACGGTCGCCCCATGAGGATTCGTATCGTCGACGCTTTCACCGATCGCCCCTTCTCCGGCAACCCCGCAGGCGTTCTCCTGCTGGAATCCGCCGGATTCCCGGACGCCGAACGGCTCCAGGAGATCGCCACCGAGGTCAACCTCTCCGAGACGGCCTTCGCCCACCCGCTGCCGCCGGGCGGCGAGGCCGACTGGGCGCTGCGCTGGTTCACCCCGGTCACCGAGGTCGACATGTGCGGCCACGCCACGCTGGCCGCCGCGCACGTCCTGCACACCACGGGACGGGCCACCGGCATGGTCCGCTTCACCGCGCGCTGTGGCATCCTCACCGCCACCGCCCACCCGGACGGCTCCCTCACGCTCGACTTCCCCACCTCCCCGCTGCGCGAGGAGGCCGTGCCGCCCGGGCTCGCCGAGGCGCTGGGGGCGGAGCCGGTGTCGGTCCACGACACCGGCGAGCACATCGGCGACCTGCTCGTCGAACTGCGCGACGAGGCGACCGTACGGGCTCTGTCCCCGGACTTCGCCGCCCTCGGGGCCCACTCGCGGCGCGGCGTCATCGCCACGGCCGCCGCCGAGGACCCGGCCCGCGGCTACGACTACGTCTCACGGGGGTTCTTCCCCGGTGTCGGCATCGACGAGGACCCCGTGACCGGCAGCGCCCATACCGCGCTGGCACCGTTCTGGTCGGCCCGGTTGGGTGAGGTGGACCTCACCGGGTTGCAGGCGTCCGCCCGCTCCGGGCTCGTACGCACCGCACTGCGCGGCGAACGCACCCTGCTGACCGGCACGGCCGTCACCGTCATCGACGGCGAGCTGCTGACGTCCTTCTGAAGGACAGGGGCGGCGCGCGTCCCGACCCGGACGGCCCGCAGGGGCGGCGTACGGGACCGTCTGCGCCGCCCCTCCCCTCCTACGGCGTCGGCAGCCAGCCCACCCGCCCCGCCAGCAGCGCGTACCCGACGAACGCCCCGATGTCGAGCAGCGTATGGGCGACGACGAGCGGGCCCACCCGCCCCCAACGCCGGTACAGCAGCACGAAGACGAGGCCCATCACCAGGTTGCCGATGAAGCCGCCGATGCCCTGGTACAGGTGGTACGAGCCGCGCAGCACGGAGCTGGCCGCGAGCGAGGCCATCGGCGTCCAGCCCAGCTGGTCCAGCCGGCGCAGCAGGTAGGCGACGACGATGACCTCCTCCACCACGGAGTTCTGCGCCGCGGAGAGGATCAGCACGGGGAACTTCCACCAGACGTCGGGCAGCGACTCCGGTACGACGGTGAGGTTGAAGCCGCTCGCCCTGGCGACCAGGTAGAAGGCGAGCCCGGCGCCGCCGATCCCGGCCGCGACCAGGGTCCCGCGGCCGAGGTCGGACGCCGGCCTGGTGCGGTCGAATCCGATGGTCCGCAGGCTCGCCCCTTCCCTGATGAGCAGGTGCGCCACGAGGGCGACCGGCACCAGGGCCGTTGCGATTCCGAACATTTGCCAAGCCAGGTCAAGCCAGGGACGGCCCGGGGCGTAGGAACCGTTCAGCGTCGCCGCCTGGTCCTTCAAACCACCCGGCTTCGTCAGTGATCCGACAAAACTGATGAGCGCGGACACCGCACTCGCGCCCAGGGAGAGCGCCAGGACCAGCATGGTCTCCGACCGCAAGATCCTTCGTGTCACACCCTCTTGGGGATGAGAATCAGCCACGCGCCCCACCTCCACCGGTACACCTGCCTTTTGTTCTGCAATCGCGTCTCATCCCGCCCACTGTCCCGCTAGGGTCTCGAATGCAGGTACGAAGATCATGCGCGACAGGCCGCAGGACGACCACCTTCACCGGTGGTGCGGTCCCCCTCTCTCCCTGTTCGTCGTTCGTCGTTCGTCTTCAGGGGGGCACCACCGGCATGGGACGTCACAGCTTGCCCGACGCCTACGCGCGGGAAGAGCGCGGGGACGCCTCTCCCAAGCGCCGGCACCGCACCATCGTCATCGCCACCCTGCTCGTCCTCGCGGTGGCGACGGGAACCGGGGTGGCGGTCGAGGGCGGCCTGCTGTCGTTCTCCGAGTCCTGCGAGGACTCCGCCGTGCGGCTGTCCGTCGCCGCCTCCCCGGACATCGCGCCGGCGATCGGGGCCATAGCCGAGCAGACCCGTGTCGACGAGGTGAGATCCGGCGGCCGCTGCCTCGACGTGGAGGTGGTGGCCCGCGACTCCTACAAGGTGGCCGACGCGCTGGCGGGCGGGGGCGAGACGCCGGGCTTCCAGGTCTGGCTGCCCGACTCCGACCTCTGGCTGGACCGGGCCGAGGGGCTCGGTACGGGCATCCCCATCTCCCCCTCGGACTCGGTGGCCTCGTCGCCGGTGGGCCTCGCCATGGTGCCGTCCGCGGCGCGGCGTCTGGGATGGCCGCGGAAGACGTACTCCTGGGCCGAGGTGGTCACCGCGGCGCTCCGGGCGGACCGGGTTCGCCTCGGTGCGGCCGATCCGGCGCGCAGCGCCACCGGCCTGCTGGCCCTCACCAGCATCGCCGCCTCGTCCGAGCAGCAGGGCGGGGACAGCGGCACCACGGTCGCGGAGACCGCGAAGGTGCTGGCCGAGCGGATGTCGGACAGCGACGCGCAGGTGCTGGAGACGCTGGCGCGGAGCGGCTCCGGCGCCGAGGAGGGCAACCCGAGACGTAACCAGGCCGTCCTGGTGTCCGAGCAGGCCGCCTTCACCCACAACGCGGAGGCCGCCGACAGCGGCGAGCTGGACCTCTTCTACCCCGAGGACGGCACCCCGCTGCTCGACTACCCGTACACGCTGGTAGACGAGGAGAGGCTGACCCTCGCCCAGTGCCGGGCGGCGCTGCGCTTCATGACCCTGCTCAACGATGAGAGCTCACGCGCCGTGTTCGCCCGGCACGGGTTCCGGCCAGCCCACGGGGAGGCCGAGGACACCGTGGTCGCGTCGGCGGGCGGCAGGTTTCCGCAGCCGTACGCCGCACCGGCGGCCGAGGCGCCGTCGGCGAAGGAGCTCCAGGAGGTGCTGGGGATGTGGACGATCACCGTCCAGAGCGCCCGGCTGACCACGGTGGTCGACGCCTCGGGTTCGATGTCCACCCCGGTGCCGGGCCGCGACCGGTCGCGGATGGACGTCACCCAGGAGTCGCTCATCCAGGCGCTCACCCAGTTCACGCCGGACGACGAGATCGGCCTGTGGGAGTTCGCCACGGCGCTGGACGGCGAGAGGGACTACCGCGAGCTCATGCCGACCCGCCGGCTGGGCGACCCCGCCCAGGGCGGCTCGACCCACCGGGAGAAGCTGTCGGCGGCCTTCGCGGGGCTGCAGCCCGTGCCGGGCGGGGCGACCGGGCTGTACGACACGGTGCTGGCCTCGTACCAGGAGGCCCGGTCGACGTATCGGAAGGGCAAGTTCAACGCCCTGGTGATCCTCACCGACGGTTCCAACCAGGACGAGGACGGCATCTCCCGGAGTGCGCTGATCGCCCGGCTCCAGGAGCTCGCCGACCCGGAGCGTCCCGTTCCGATCATCGCCATCGCGGTGGGCCCGGACGCCGACCGCGAGGAGGTGGCCCAGATCGCGCGGGCCACCGGGGGCGACGGGTACGAGGTGAGCGACCCGGTGGAGATCCAGGCCGTCATCCTGCGGGCCATCATGAGCGCCGGACAGAACGGGCGCGCCGCCCAGGAGTGAGGGCGGCGCCCCGGCCGGGTCCGCCGCCCTCATCCGCGTACGAGCACGCCTCAGGGTGCCGGGAATCCCACCGGCCAGGTGTGCACGGGCTCCCCGGCGTGCATCAGCTCGGCGTAGCGCCGGGTGGTCGCCGCCAGCGCCGCGTCCCGGCCGAGCCCCGCCTCCAGCGCCCGGTGGTAGGTGGCGACCTGCCAGGAAGCCCCGTTGACCCGCCGCTTGCACCGCTCCTCGATCACCCCGAGGTAGCGGTCCCGGTCGGCGGGCTCGATGTGCCAGGCGTCGAGCCCGGCCGCGGCCAGCGGGAGCAGCTCCTCCCGTACGAGCTGTACGGCGGGGATCCTGGTCAGCCCGCCGGAGCGGCCTCCGGGTCGCGGCCAGAGCAGTTCGGCCTCGACGCCGTGGCGGCACGCTTCGGTGAAGTTCTCCGCCGCGGCCTCGAAGGGCAGCTTGCTCCAGACCGGCCGGGACTCCTCGGCGAGCGCCCGGACGAGCCCGTAGTAGAACGCGGCGTTGGCGATCACGTCCGTGACGGTCGGCCCGGCCGGCAGGACCCGGTTCTCCACCCGCAGGTGCGGGACGCCGTCGGCCACGTCGTACACCGGGCGGTTCCAGCGGTAGACCGTCCCGTTGTGCAGGACCAGCTCGGCCAGCGCCGGGACCCCGCCCTCGTCGAGGACCCGCAGCGGCTCCTCCTCGTCGCAGATCGGCAGCAGCGGCGGGAAATAGCGCAGGTTCTCCTCGAAGAGCTCTTGGGCGGAGGTGATCCAGCGCTCCCCGAACCAGGTCCTCGGCCGTACGCCCTGGTTCGCCAGCTCCGGCGGCCGTACGTCGGTGGCCTGCTGGAACAGCGGGGGCCGCGACTCCCGCCAGAGCTCCTTGCCGAAGAGGAACGGGGCGTTGGCGCCCAGCGCGATCTGGACCGAGGCGATCGCCTGGGCGGCGTTCCACACGTCGGCGAACCGGGAGGGTGTCACCTGGAGGTGCAACTGCACCGAGGTGCAGGCGGATTCGGGGGCGATCGAGGGCGAGGAGCAGACCAGATGCTCGACGCCTTCGATGTCCAAGGCGAATTCCTCCCCCCGGGCCGCCGCCATCTGGTCGTTGAGCAGGGTGTAGCGGTCCACGTCCGACAGATTCGCGGAAACCACGTCGTGCTCGCCGAGCGTGGGCAGGATTCCGATCATGACGATCCCCGCGTCCACCTCACCGGCCTTGCGGTGCGCGTAGGCGAGACCGGTCCGCAGCTCCTCCGAGAGCTGATCGAATACCCGGCCACCGAGCCGGTGCGGAACGACATTTACTTCCAGGTTGAACATCCCGAGTTCGGTCTGGAAATCCCGGCTCGCGATGCGCTGGAGCACTTCCTGATTCATCATCCGGGGCATGCCGTCGGAGCCCGCGAGATTCAGCTCTATCTCCAGCCCCATCATGTTTCTGGGACGGTCGAACCTCTGCTCCGTCAGCAGTCTGCCCAGCCCCTCCAGGCACTGGTTGAGCTTGGTGCGGTAGGCCTGCCGATCGGACAGGTCAAAGGCTCCCGCCACGACCTTCTCCCCCATCGAGGGGTCCCTCCTCCAGTGGTCGGCCCGCTGACCGGGCCGTTCGCATCACGATCGATAATGCCCAGCGGGAGTGATCCGTAACGCCCCACGGAGCACCGGAAACCCGCTAGGCTGGATGACGGAGACCGGGGGCACATTCCTACGGCACCCGGCGGACGGCATTTTCACCCGGAAAGCGCGTGGCGGAAACACCGGCAGGTTTCGGCCTACCGCTCCGCCGGAAGAGGCGCAGGCCGAAGCCGGGAACGGTCGATCAGATCACCAGAAAAACCGCATGTCGAAGTCCGGATGCCGCCTTGCGCGAAATATCCCCGGCAGCTAGCGGAAACACTCAGTGAACACGTGTCGTATAAACTCCGCCTGACGAGGCAGAGAGTTGACGCGACCGGCCCGTCACCGGCCTCCTCCGGCCCCACTCTGCCGACAGCGCCGTCTGCACCCGCCCACGCATCACCGTGTCTCCGAAGTGAGAGGCGACCCACTATGCCGCTGCATGTCCCCTCGGCTCCCGCGCCCGCCCTGCGCAGCGTGTCCGCGGCCCTCGGTTCCCCCACCGCGGTCCGCCAGGCGCGCACCTCCGCCCTCCGGTCCGTCCAGGGACCGCTCAGCCCCGAACTGCCGCTTCCCGTGCACGTTCTGGACCGGATCGCTCCGACCGGGACCGCACCTCGAACCCGCCTCGCGGCCTGGCGCTTCCTGATCCGGAGCGAGGGCCGCACGATCGCCGCCGCGGACACCATGCTCACCCCGGACGGCTGGAGCTTCTCGCACTTCTTCGAGGGCCCCTATCTCGCCTCGACGGAGCTCGCGGTCCGCCAGGCGGAAGCCTCGCCCACGGCGTACCAGGCGAGACTTCTCTCCATCCCCGAGCTGTACATGCTCACCCTCTGGCTGCACGACGACACCGCAGACGACGCCTCCGACGCCTCCGGCGGTGTGCTCGCCCCGGCCGACGTCCTGGTGCCCCTGGCGCCGGCGCCGCCGGGCATCGCCGCGCACCGGCCGTACCGGGTCGCCGATCTGCTGCCCGTCATGACCCTGCGCGTGGCACCGGGCCCGCTGCTCAGCTCCGCCTGACCGGCGGCCGACGACCGGCCCCCGCGGTGACCCGCACGCCCGCCGGCGGAACGGGTCACCGCGGGGGCTCCCTCTTACCCACTCGGACTAGCCCGGTCCGGCCACCCCGAACCACCCGAAGTGACAGTGCAGTTGCGGTGAACCGTCCGCGCGGGTGACGCGTCATGAGAGGAGTACGGGAGCTGCCGCGAAATCCCTGCGGAATCACCCCCGTAGGGCAACACTGGGACCGGACCGACTGATACGGGGGCGGCCATGAACCTCTCATCCAGCCGCAGGACATTCGACTCGACGCAGCGAAAGAACGCATCCATGTGCCAGCACCAGCCACCCTGCCCCACCGCCGACTCCCCCGACCGGGAGGCGGCCCGCCTGACGGCACACCACCCGGAACAGGGCTGGAGCCTTCTGTGCAACGGTGTCCTGCTCTTCGAGGACACCGGCGAGCTGCTGCCGGACGGGCAGATCATCGCCCCGCACCGGCCGTTGGCGGCGGGCAGCGTGATGAAGGCCGCCTGAGGCGGACGTACGGAGAAGGCTGTACGGAGAAGGGGCCGGCCCGGGGAGATCCCCGCACCGGCCCCGACGCATGTCAGGCGTCCGTCCTGAGCGTCAGTTGTCGTACTCCTCCAGCGGCGGGCAGGAGCAGACCAGGTTGCGGTCGCCGAAGGCACCGTCGATGCGGCGGACCGGCGGCCAGTACTTGTCGGCGGCGGACACCCCGGCCGGGAAGACGGCCTCCGCACGGCTGTAGCCGTGGTCCCAGTCGCCGCCGAGCGCGGCCGCGGTGTGCGGGGCGTTGGACAGCGGGTTGTCGCCCGCGCTCCACTCGCCGGACGCGACCTTCTCGATCTCGGCGCGGATCGCGATCATGGTGTCGCAGAACCGGTCGAGCTCGGCGAGGTCCTCGCTCTCGGTCGGCTCGATCATCAGCGTGCCGGCGACCGGGAACGACATGGTCGGCGAGTGGAAGCCGTAGTCGATCAGGCGCTTGGCGACGTCGTCGATGGAGACCCCGGTCGCCTTGGAGATCGGCCGCAGGTCCACGATGCACTCGTGCGCGACCAGTCCGGCCGGGCCGTTGTACAGGATCGGGAAGTGCGGCTCCAGCCGCTTGGCGATGTAGTTGGCGGCCAGCACGGCGACCTGCGTGGCGCGCTTGAGCCCCTCGCCGCCCATCAGGCGGACGTACGCCCACGAGATCGGCAGGATGCCCGCCGAGCCCCACGGGGCGGCGGAGATCGGGCCCACACCGGTCTCCGGTCCCGCGGCGGGCTGGAGCGGGTGGTTGGGGAGGTACGGGGCGAGGTGCGCGCGGACCCCGACCGGGCCGACGCCGGGGCCGCCGCCGCCGTGCGGGATGCAGAACGTCTTGTGCAGGTTCAGGTGCGAGACGTCGCCGCCGAACTTGCCGGGCTTGGCGAGGCCGACGAGCGCGTTGAGGTTGGCGCCGTCGACGTAGACCTGGCCGCCCGCGTCGTGCACCTCGCCGCAGATGTCGGCGACGTGCTCCTCGAAGACCCCGTGCGTGGAGGGGTAGGTGATCATGAGCACGGCGAGCTCGTCGCGGTACTGCTCGATCTTGGCCCGCAGGTCCGCGATGTCGACCTCGCCGTCGTCGGCGGTCTTGACCACGACGACCTTCATGCCCGCCATGACCGCGCTGGCGGCGTTGGTGCCGTGCGCGGACGAGGGGATCAGGCAGACGGTGCGCTGGTCGTCGCCGTTGGCCCGGTGGTACGCGCGGACGGCCAGCAGCCCGGCGAACTCGCCCTGGGAGCCGGCGTTCGGCTGGATGGAGACGGCGTCGTAACCGGTGACCTCCGCCAGGCGCTCCTCCAGCTCGCGGATGAGCGTGAGGAAGCCCTGCGCCTGCTCGGCCGGGGCGAAGGGGTGCAGCGCGCCGAACTCGGGCCAGGTGATCGACTCCATCTCGGCGGTGGCGTTCAGCTTCATGGTGCAGGAGCCGAGCGGGATCATGCCGCGGTCCAGCGCGTAGTCACGGTCGGCGAGCTTGCGCAGGTAACGCAGCATCGCGGTCTCGGAGCGGTGCTGGTGGAAGACCGGGTGGGTCAGGATGTCGTCGGAGCGCAGCAGCGCCTCGGGCAGCGCGTCGGCGGCCGAGCCGTCCAGCGCCTCGATGTCGGCGTCGGCGCCGAAGGCGGCCCAGACGGCGGAAAGCTGGGCGCGGGTGGTGGTCTCGTCGCAGGCGATGGAGACGTGGTCGGCGTCGACGCGGCGGAGGTTGACCCCGCGCTCCCGGGCGTCCGCGACGATGTCCGCGGCCTTGCCGGGCGCCCGGACGGTCAGGGTGTCGAAGAAGGCGCCGTGCACGACCTCGGCACCGGCGGCGCGCAGGCCCTCGGCGAGGATCGTGGCGTAGCGGTGGGTGCGCCGGGCGATCGTGCGCAGCCCGTCGGGGCCGTGGTAGACGGCGTACATGCCGGCCATGACGGCGAGCAGCACCTGCGCCGTACAGATGTTGCTGGTGGCCTTCTCGCGGCGGATGTGCTGCTCGCGGGTCTGCAGGGCCAGGCGGTAGGCCTTGTTGCCGTCGGCGTCGACGGAGACGCCGACGAGGCGGCCGGGCAGGGAGCGGGCGAACTTCTCGCGGACGGCCATGAAGCCGGCGTGCGGGCCGCCGAAGCCCATCGGGACGCCGAAGCGCTGGGTGGTGCCCACCGCGATGTCCGCGCCGAGGGCTCCGGGCGAGGTGAGCAGGGTGAGGGCGAGCAGGTCGGCGGCGACGGTGACGATCGCCCCGAGCTCGTGGGCCTGCTCGATCACGGGCCCGATGGCGCGCACGGCACCGGAGGCGCCCGGGTACTGGAGCAGGACGCCGAAGACGCCGCGCTCGGCGATCTCCGTGGGGATGCCGTCGCTGAGGTCGGCGACGACGACCTCGACGCCGGTCGGCTCGGCACGGGTCTGGATCACCGCGACGGTCTGCGGCAGGGTGTCGGCGTCGATCAGGAAGACGCCGTTCTTGACCTTGCCGACGCGCCGGGCGAGCGCCATGGCCTCGGCGGCCGCGGTGCCCTCGTCGAGCAGGGAGGCGCCGGAGGTGGGCAGCCCGGTCAGCTCGGCGACCATCGTCTGGAAGTTCAGCAGGGCCTCCAGGCGGCCCTGGGAGATCTCCGGCTGGTACGGCGTGTAGGCCGTGTACCACGCGGGGTTCTCCATGACATTGCGCAGGATGACGGGCGGCGTGAAGGTGCCGTAGTAGCCGAGGCCGATCATCGGGGCGAGCACCTTGTTGCGGTCGGCCAGCGAGCGGAGCTCTGCCAGCACCTCGGCCTCGGTGCGCGCCGAGGGAAGGTTCAGGGCCTCCGCACTCTTGATCACGTCGGGCACCGCGGCGGCGGTCAGCTCGTCGAGGGAGCCGTAGCCGACCTGGGCGAGCATCTTCGCCTGGGCGCCGGCGTCGGGCCCTATGTGGCGCTGCTCGAACGGAATGCCCTGCTCCAGCTGGGAGAGCGGAGTGCGACGGGGGGTCATGGTGGAGGCCTCCTGGTCTGTCACGACCTGCGAGGGGCACCACGGCGCGGGTGCCCGAACGGCCTCCCCCTCTGTCATGTCAACCTGAGAGCTTCACCGGCCCGCCCGGGGGCGTGCCGACTTTCACCGTCGGTGAGGGTCGAGCCCGTCCCGGCATGCGCCCGCACGAACCCGCCCTGCTTTCCAGAGTGACCTCGTCCGTGCGGTACGGGGGCCTGAGAGATTCCGGGGAGGATTTGCTCCTTCGGCGCCTCCGGATTCCGCACCGGAGGACTCTCCCGCACGGGGTCAGCAGCCAGCTGCCAGCCTACCAGCGGCCGTCCTCGCGGAGCCCTCGAGTGGCCGACGCCACGGATCTGCACTTGTCTGGTGCTGGTGGAGCGACAGGGGACCCCCCTGAGCAGTGGCGACCAGAGGGAGGCACCGTGAAGACGGATATCGATCCGCGCCGCCTGATCGGCCGTAAGGCGTTCGATCGCAGGGGCGCCAAGATCGGAACGGTGGATGAGGTCTATCTCGACGACGCGACGGGGGTCCCCGAGTGGGCGGCCGTCCGCACCGGCCTGTTCAGCAGGGACGCCTTCGTCCCGCTGGAACCCAGCGAATTCGTCGAGGACACCCTGCGGGTCCCCTTCGACCGGGCGTTGATCAAGGGCGCACCGGACTTCGGGGTGGGCCGGCACCTCTCGCCGGAGCAGGAGCTGCAGCTCTACCGCCATTACGGTCTGGACTCCCCGCCGGCGGCGGAGACCGGCCCCGACCGTGACTTCGGCAGGCTGGCCGGCCAGGAGGAGTAGTCGACCGGGTCGCGGACCAGCGGCAGCGGATCGGCCGGGCTGAGCTCCGGGTCGTCGACGCGGAACGTGACGACCCGGCCGACCGGCCCCCCGGGCTCCTCGAACCGGACCGTCACCCGGCCCACCCCGCTCCCCTGCACCCAGCCGTGCCCGTGCACCGTGTGGCGTACGTCGTGCCCGGCGGGCCAGCGCCGGGCGGCGAGCTGCTCCGCGCTGTCCCGTACGGGCTCCTCGTCCGCCGGTCCGCCGCCCGGCCCGGCGTCGTCCGGCACCGGATTCTCCGGTGTGCGCGCCCGCTCCGCCAGCTCCCTGGCGTCCGCGGCCTGCGCGAACAGATCCTCCTGGGTGAAGTCCGCGAGCCCCGTGACGCCCACGCCCAGGAGCCTTACACCACCGGTGGTGTCCACCAGCTCCAGCAGTCTCGCGGCCGCCTCACGGACCACCGTGGGGTCGTCCGTGGGCCCTCTGAGCGTCTCGGAGCGGGTCAGGGTGGAGAAGTCGAAGCGGCGCACCTTCAGCACCACCGTGCGCCCCGACCGGTCGGCGGACCGCAGCCGCTCCACGCACCGCACGGCCAGCCGCTCCACCTCCGCGCGCACCCGCACCCGGTCGTGCAGGTCCACATCGAAGGTGTCCTCCACCGATACGGACTTGGCGTCCCGCTCGGCGACCACCGGCCGGTCGTCGAGACCCAGTGCCATCCGGTACAGCCCGTGGCCGTGGGCCTTGCCGACCAGTCGTACGAGCTCGGCCTCGCCCGCCTCCGCGAGGTCGTGGACGGTGGTCATGCCGGCCCGCCGGAGGTGGTCCCCGGTGGCGGGCCCGACGCCCGGCAGCGTCCGTACGGACATCGGGGCCAGCAGCTCGCACTCGGTGCCCGGCTCGATGAGCGTCAGCCCGTCCGGCTTGGCCTGCTCGGAGGCGATCTTGGCGAGCATCTTCGAACCGGCGAGCCCGACCGACCCGCTCAGCCCGGTCACCTCCCGGATGGCCGTGCGCAGCCGCTCGCCCGTCGTCCGGGCCGACACCGAGTCGTCCGCCATCCCGCCCGCCTCCAGATCGACGAAGGCCTCGTCCAGGCTCAGCGGCTCCACCAGTGGCGAGAGCCGCCCCAGGAGCTCCATCACCTGCTCGCTCACCGACCGGTACAGCGAGAAGCGGGGCACCAGATAGGCGGCGTTCGGCGCGAGCCGTCTGGCCTGAGCCGTCGGCATCGCGGAGTGGACGCCCAGGAGCCGTGCCTCGTACGAGGCGGTGGCGACCACCCCGCGGGGGCCGAGGCCGCCCACCACGACCGCCTTCCCGCGCAGGCTGGGCTTGGCCGCCTGCTCCGCCGAGGCGTAGAAGGCATCCATGTCCAGGTGGAGGATGGTCGGCGCGGGTCTCACACCACCGATGCTGCCCTACGCCACTGACAACGGGGCGGCCCGGCTCTCCGTGGAGAGCCGGGCCGCCCCGTTTCCGTGCTGTCAGGTGCTGTCGGCCGCTCAGCCGGCACGGTTGCGGCGACGGGCGAGTTCGTCGGCCGGATTGTTGCCGATGAGGGTCTCGCCGGTGTCGACCCGCTCGCCGTGGAGCTGGGAGAGCGCCGCGTCCACATCCCGCCACACGACCCCCACGGCGATCCCGAAGACGCCCTGCCCGCCCTGGAGGAGGCTGACGACCTCGTCGGGCGAGGAGCACTCGTAGACCGTCGCCCCGTCGCTCATCAGCGTCATGCGCTCGAGATCCCGGAAACCACGGTCCCGTAGGTGCTGGACCGTGGTGCGGATGTTCTGGAGAGCTACCCCGGTGTCCAGGAAGCGCTTGACGATCTTGAGGAGCACCACGTCCCGGAAACTGTAGAGACGCTGCGTCCCCGACCCGTAGGCCGGCCGCACGCTCGGCTCGACCAGCCCGGTGCGCGCCCAGTAGTCCAGTTGGCGGTAGGTGATCCCCGCCGCCGCGCATGCCGTCGGTCCGCGATAGCCGATATCGCTCGCCGCGGCCACACCGTCCGCTGCCACCGCCGCCGGCTGAACCGGCTGCCTGATGGCGTGGTCGGCTCCACTGCCGTGCTGCGGATACGGCCCACCCGCCGCCGTACCGTCGCCGCTGCTTCTCACGCCGACCTCCGTCCTTGACCTGCCCACTCGAAGGTAGGCAGTCACTGGGGGTGCGTCAACGATCGCCACACTCGGCACGCCGAGTGATAACCACCCTGAGGGTGGTTTCCCGTGTCTCGTCTCCGGGAAAGGCTTGTCGGATGCGCTGACGACATCCTTGCGGGACGGTCACTGACTGTTGGTACCGAAGTCCTCCGGTGAGATCTGATCGAGGAATTCGCGGAACTTCTCCACCTCGTCCTCCTGCTCGTCGGGGATCGCGATGCCCGCGTCGTCCAGCACGCCGTCACTGCCGTAGATCGGCGTGCCGGTGCGCAGGGCGAGCGCTATGGCGTCGGACGGCCGGGCGCTCACCTCGACCCCGCTGGCGAAGACGAGCTCCGCGTAGAAGACCCCTTCGCGCAGGTCCGTGATGCGGACCTCGGTGAGCTCCTGGCCCACGGCCTCGAGCACATCCTTGAACAGGTCATGGGTCAGCGGCCTGGCCGGAGCCATGCCCTGCTGGGCGAAGGCAATGGCGGTCGCCTCCCCAGGACCGATCCAAATGGGGAGGTACCGGTCGCCTCCCACTTCACGCAGGAGAACGATCGGTTGGTTGGAGGGCATTTCCACCCGGACACCGACAACGTCGAGCTCGTTCACACAGCAACCCTAGGACGTGCTCGCCATGTTTGGGTAGTCGGGCTCCCCCGAGCTCAGTGCAGACGGCTGCGCAGAGCCGTCTGGACGAGCGCCGCGTGCAGCCGTACGGAGAGCTCGGCCAGCTCGTTCGCCGTGGCCTCGGCGTGCGCTCTGGTCTGTGGATTACGGTGCAGACGCAGCGGCGCGACCAGCTGCTCGACCAGCCCCGCCTCCCGGTCCGCGGAGGCGCGCATGGCACGCAGGTGGCGCGGTTCCAGGCCGAACCGGCCCAGATCCGCCACCAGCTTCGCCACGGTCACCATCTCGGCGTCGTAGCCGCCCTCAGGAGCCGGGACGATGAGCCCGTAGGACTCCCACTCGTCCAGCTGCTCCTCGTCGACCTCAGCGGCCGCCAGGAGCTCGGCGCGCCCGATCCGCGCGGCGGTCGCCACGCCGGGACCGGACTCCCACACACCGTCGCCGAGGTCCCGCTGAGCGCCCGGTGAGGGCAGCGCGGGCTGCTCACCCCGGGCCAGGGCGTCCAGGTGCTCCCGGATGACCTTCAGCGGCAGATAGTGGTCCCGCTGCATCCTGAGCACCTGCGCGAGGCGCTCCACGTCGCCGGGAGCGAACTTCCGGTACCCGGACGGGGTCCGCTGCGGCTCGATGAGACCCTCGGCCTCCAGAAAGCGGATCTTGGAGATCGTGACTTCCGGAAACTCTTCGCGCAGCCGGGTGAGCACCGTTCCGATGCTCATCCAGCGGGCTTCCGCGGTGGCGGTGCCGTCGCCGGCACCGCCTGTCGGTGTTCGCAGCATGGGCCTTCCTGGGGGTTCCCCCGGACGGAGTCCGGGGGCGGGTCACACGCCCCGCGGGCTCGCGTAGAAGACCAGGCGGTACTTTCCGATCTGGACTTCGTCTCCGTTGGCCAGCAGGACCGAATCGATGCGCTCACGGTTGACATAGGTGCCGTTGAGGCTGCCGACATCACCCACGGTGAAGCTACCGTCCGGGCCCCTGCGGAACTCCACATGACGCCGCGACACGGTCACGTCGTCGAGGAAGATGTCGCTCTGCGGGTGACGGCCGGCGGTGGTGAGGTCACTGTCCAGCAGGAAACGGCTCCCGGAGTTCGGGCCGCGGCGCACGATCAGCAGCGCCGAACCGCCGGGCAGCGCGTCCACGGCCGCCTGGGCCTCGGCGGAGAGCGAGGGCAGAGCCGTCTGGCCGGTCGCCTCGGCCTCGTACGCCTCAAGGCCGGAGATGGAGATCGTGGACGTCGTCTCCGAGGCACGCTCGGGGACACCGCCCCGCAGCGGCGCGCCGCAGTTGGAGCAGAAACGACTGGCCTGCGCATTGCGGTGACCGCACCTCGCACAGACCGGCATCGACGAGCCCTCCGGGGTGAACCCTCCACCCGAACGCGAGGTCGATGGTTCGCCGAAACCTATGCGGCCGGCACCGGCAGGGTCGACGGACGACACGTCGAGACCAGTCTGAGTGGCGTCACCGGACACCTCATCGCGGAAGAGCGGACGCTCCGCCTCCTGCTCCCCGCCCTGGCCGTGGCGCGGAGCACGGTGGCGAGCAGCACTGTTGCTGTCCTCGCGTGCGCTCTTCCCGAACAACTTCGCAAAAAACTTCACGGGCGATTCCCCTTGACCGACATAGACCCGCCCGTGGGGCAGGACGAACCCTGAATGAACACACCTGCCGACCCGGACATCTTCACAACGTCCGTATCCACCCGACAGTTTCCACCACGCACCGCCAATCCGGTGCGCCGACCCCCCGCAACCTCGCGCCCTCGTCCACCGGCCCTTCGGCCCGGCGCGCTCACGGGGACGACGACCGAGCGTAGTCAGGCCGCTCCGCCGGTCGCAAGGCGTCGACGACGATGTCCTCGGACCGCTCCACCACCGCCGTGGCCTGCTCCTTCTCCAGCGTCTGCACCACACCGCCGGGAATGTTGAGGGCGGGCTCCAGGTCCTGCGGCTTGCCGATCACCTTGAACTCGTACGGCGCTTGGATCTTCTTGCCGTCCACCTGGATGTCACCGCCGTCCCCGGCGAAGTACGTGTTGGCCACCACCCGGACGCCGTTGACCTCGATGGCCTCGGCCCCGGCCGCACGCAGCTCCTGGACGGTGTCGAGCAGCTTGTCGGCCGCGACCGCGCCGGACGGGTCGCTGATCGTCAGTGTGATGCCGGGACCCTGGGCCGCCACCGTACCCGCGAGGATCCCCAGCTGCCGTTCCTTCTCCAACGTCTGCTTCCGGGCCTCCTCGGCCTGGTCCGAGCTGTTCTCCAGCTCGGTGCGCTGGTCGTCCAGACGCTGCTTCTCGTCCTCCAGACGCTGCGTCCGGTCGTCGACCTCGTCGAGGATCCGGACCAGGTCCTCCTGCCGCGCTCCGCGCAGCGCACTGTCGTCGCTGGTGGACCGCACCTGGATGGCCAGTCCGAGGCCGAGCCCGAACAGCAGCACGGCGACGATGAGTTGAGCCCGGCTCAACCGGGGCGGCCACAGGCCCGCCAGCAGCCTCTGACGCCCCGATACCTCCCTGGCTGCGGGCGGCGGCGCAGGGGCGTCCGGGACGGCGGACGGGCCCGCGTCCGGCTGCCGGGGCGGTCGGTTGCGCGGGTTCTCTTCGTTGTTCATCGGCCTCAAGCCCGGAAGACGTGCCGACGGATGGCGGCGGCGTTGGAGAAGATCCGGATGCCGAGCACGACCACCACACCGGTGGAGAGCTGAGCGCCGACACCCAGTTTGTCGCCGAGGAACACGATCAGCGCGGCGACCACGACGTTGGACAGGAACGACACCACGAAGACCTTGTCCACGAAGATGCCGTCGAGCATGGCCCGCAGACCTCCGAAGACCGCGTCGAGCGCGGCGACCACGGCGATCGGGAGATAGGGCTCGACCACCGCCGGTACCTCGGGCCGGACCAACAGTCCGACCACGACTCCCACGACGAGGCCCAGTACGGCGATCACGATGTGCCCTTCCCTGATTCTGCCGCTCCACTGCCGGCGGCCTTCGGCTCTGCTGTACGGACGATCAGGCTCGGCGCGGCCGGGAGCCGCACCTTCCCCTGCTCGGACAAGCTGGTGCGGATGTCGAAGTTCTCCTTCAGCGCGTTGAGGTACTGGCCGTCCGCGCTGTCCTGGAACGCGACGGCGAGCCTCTTCCCGTCCCCCACCGCGAGCACCGTGTACGGCGGTACGAGCGGCCTGTTGTCGACCAGTATGGCGTCGCCCGCCGCACGGATCGCCGACAGCGCCGTCAGCCTTTGCCCATTGATGGCGATGGCCTCGGCGCCGGATTCCCACAGACCGTTGACGACCCGCTGCATGTCCCGGTCGCGCACCCGGCCGGTGTCGGCGAAGCTCGATGACTCGCGGGGCCCGTCGCCGCCCTGGTCGGTGTTCTCTGCGTCGTCCACGACGAGCTTCACCCCGGGGCCCTCGACCGGGGTCGCCCCGGACAGCAGGGCCACCAGCTCCCCCTGGTCCCCACCGTGCCGCTCCAACGCCTTGCGCTGGCGCTCGCCCACATCGCTGCGGAGTTCGTCGACATCCGACTCCAGCGCGTCGGCCGCGCGCGTCTCGTCGTCGATCCGGTCGATCAGCTCTTCGCGTTCCTTGGCGACGACCGGCGCCGACACCCGTGCCTCGGCGGCACCGAGGGTGACCACCAGGGCGGCCACCACCAGACCGGCGGCGAGGCCGAGCTTCGACTTGAGCGTACGGGGCAGCCCCGCGCTCCCGTCGGCCCTGCGACGAGCCGAGGCCTCCGCGTAACCGTCGTCGAGGCTGTGGTCCATCACGTTGTTCAGCAGCGACATGGAGGCGTCGGGACGTGCGGGCGGCGAGGGTGTGCTCCGATCGGGGTGCTGCTGCGACATGCCGCACATCGTCGCACGTCACCCGGGCTGCCGCCGAATGGCCCCACCGGTGACGCCGGTGCACCGCAAGTCCCTGTCGGGGAGTTCCGGTGCACCGGCTTCACGAGGTCACTCGCCCGCGCTCTCCACCACCGCGGACCACTCGTCGAGCAGCGCCTGCGCCGAGGCGTCGTCCGGGCCTTCCGCCCACAGATGGGTGACGGCCTCCGCCCGGTCGGGCAGCACCATGATCCACCGCCCGTCGGCCTCGACCACCCGGACGCCGTCCGTGGTGTCCACGCTCCGGTCCCCGGCCGCCTCGACGACGCTGCGCATGACGAGGCCCTTGACCGCCCAGGGCGTCGCCAGGTCGCGGCGCAGGACATGGGCCCGGGGGATGCGCGCATCGATCTGGCTCAGGGTGAGCTGGGTCCGCGCGACGAGTCCGATGAGCCGGACGAAGGCGGCCGTCCCGTCGAAGACACTGCTGAATTCGGGAACGATGAACCCGCCGCGGCCGTCTCCTCCGAAGATGGTGGTCTCCTCGCGTCCCACCCGGGTCAGGTCGTCGGGCGAGGTGGTCGTCCATTCCACCTGGGTGCCGTGGTAGGCAGCCACCTGCTCGGCGACGCGCGTGGTCGTCACCGGCAGGGCGACGCGTCCGCTGCGCCGCTCGGCGGCGACGAGGTCCAGCATGACCAGCAGGGCCCGGTCGTCCTCGATGATCCGGCCCAGCTCGTCCACGAGGGAGAGCCGCTCACCGACCGGGTCGAACCGAACACCGAAGGCCGCTCGCGCCGAGGAGACGATCTCCCCCAGCCGGACGAGGCCGGCGCGGCGCGTCTCGGCGGACTCGGTGGGCCGCGATTCGTCGAGTCCCGGGTTGATCGTCAGCGCGTCCACCCCGAGCCGCCCGAGCAGACTGGGCAGGACGAGCCCGGCGGATCCGTTGGAGGCGTCCACGACGACCTTGAGCCCGGAGTCGGCGATCCCGGTGATGTCGACGTTGCGGAGCAGGGAGCCGGTGTACGAGTCGAAGACGCTGGACGGGAAGTGCAGGTCCCCGATCTCGCCGGGGAAGGCCCGTCGGTACTCCTGGCGGGCGTACACCCGGTCCAGCTTGCGCTGCTGCGCCTGCGAGAGGTCGGCGCCCCGCTCGTCGATGAACATGATGTCCACCGAGTCGGGCACTCCGGGCGACGTACGGATCATGATGCCGCCCGCACTGCCCCGCGCCGTCTGCTGCCTGGCCACGGGCAGCGGTACGTTCTCCAGGTCCCGTACGTCGATGGCGCTGGCCTGCAGAGCCGAGATGACGGCTCTCTTGAGGGCTCGCGCGCCTCGGGAGTGGTCACGGGCGGTGGTGACCGTCGACCCCTTCTTGAGGGTCGTGGCATAGGCGCCGGCCAGCCGCACCGCCAGCTCGGGGGTGATCTCGACGTTCAGGATCCCGGAGACGCCGCGCGCTCCGAAGAGATGCGCCTGTCCGCGGGATTCCCAGATCACCGAGGTGTTGACGAACGCGCCGGCCTCGATGGTCTTGAACGGGTACACCCGTACGTTGCCCTGGATGATCGACTCCTCGCCGACCAAGCACTCGTCACCGATGACAGCGCCGTCCTCGATCCGGGCCGCGCGCATGATGTCGGTGTTCTTGCCGACCACGCAGCCCCGGAGGTTGCTGTGCTGTCCGATGTAGACGTTGTCGTGGACCACGGCCCTGTGGAGGAAGGCGCCGGTCTTGACGACCACGTTGGACCCCACGACCGTGTGCTCACGGATCTCGACGTCCGCTTCGACCTTTGCGTAGTCCCCGATGTACAGCGGCCCGCGGAGCACGGCGTCCGGATGGACCTCCGCGCCTTCGGCCACCCATACACCGGGCGAGATCTCGAAGCCGTCGAGCTCCACGTCGACCTTTCGCTCCAGGACGTCGGCCTGGGCCTTCACGTAGCTCTCGTGCGTGCCGACGTCCTCCCAGTAGCCCTCGGCGATATAGCCGTAGATGGGCTTGCCTTCCTTCATCAGCTGGGGGAAGACATCACCCGACCAGTCGACGGAGGTGTCGGCCTCGACGTAGTCGAAGACCTCGGGCTCCATGACGTAGATGCCCGTGTTCACGGTGTCCGAGAAGACCTGGCCCCAGGTCGGCTTCTCCAGGAACCGTTCGACCTGGCCGTCCTCGTCCACGATCGTGATGCCGAATTCCAGCGGGTTGGGGACCCGGGTCAGACAGACCGTGACGAGTCCGCCCTTCTCCTTGTGGAAGGCGATGAGGTCGGTGAGGTCGAAGTCGGTGAGCGCGTCACCGGAAATGACGAGGAAGGTGTCGTCCTTCAACGCCTCCTCGGCGTTCTTCACACTCCCCGCGGTGCCGAGTGGCTTCTCCTCGTTGGCATAGGTGAGCTCCATCCCGAGCTCCTCGCCGTCCCCGAAATAGTTCTTGACGAGGGAGGCGAGGAACTGGACGGTAACTACAGTTTCATTGAGCCCATGCCTCTTGAGCAGCCGCAGTACGTGCTCCATGATCGGCCGATTGGCCACGGGCAGGAGCGGCTTGGGCATGCTCGAGGTCATGGGGCGCAGGCGTGTGCCTTCGCCACCAGCCATCACGACGGCCTTCATGTCGGAAACGTCCTCCTCAAAGAGACGACGGTCAGCCGAGTTCGCCCGTCGGGGCATCAGTCAAGACGTCGGACCGCGGGCCGGCCACACTGCACGGCACCGCAACAACGAGCTCATTCGGCTACTGCATCCGCCTTGACGAGCCGGCGGACCTGGACCACGTAAAGGATCCCTGCCCACCAATACAGAGTTGTACCCCATCCTGCGAACGCCCATCCGAAAATGGCGGCTACCGCAGCCAGCCAACCACTCCCGTCGCTGAGCAGCAACAAGGGGAACGCGTACATCAGGTTGAAGGTTGCAGCTTTCCCGAGGAAGTTGACCTGCGGCGGCGGATAGCCGTGGCGCCGCAGGATGGCCACCATCACCAGCAGCATGAGCTCACGGGCCAGGAGGGCCGCGGTGAGCCAGAGCGGCAGGATCTCGCGCCAGGTGAGGCCGAGGAGGGTCGACAGGATGTAGAGGCGGTCGGCGGCCGGGTCCAGGAGCCGTCCGAGTCTGCTGATCTGGTTCCACCGGCGGGCGAGCTTGCCGTCGAGGTAGTCGCTGATGCCGCTGAGCATCAGTACCAGCAGCGCCCAGCC
This sequence comes from Streptomyces sp. NPDC088706, assembly GCF_044752765.1. Classification (NCBI taxonomy): domain Bacteria; kingdom Bacillati; phylum Actinomycetota; class Actinomycetes; order Kitasatosporales; family Streptomycetaceae; genus Streptomyces; species Streptomyces sp. NPDC088706. The sequence continues at coordinate 339 of NZ_JBIVLW010000008.1, read as the reverse complement.
ATCACTGTTGGGCCCGCCGAACACGGGGCGGAGAATCAGCCACAGGAAGAGCGGGACCCCGACAAGGCGAGCCATGCTGAGGATGTTGGGGATGGTGAGGACCCGGTCCGTCTGGACCCGAGTCTCCTGGACCTCCACCCGGGGGCCTCCTGTGAGGAACGTGCGAATGATGCTCCCCGACCCTACCCTCAGCTTCCGTCGGCACATGCACAGGGGTGGACGGAAGCGGCGGTCTGCGGTGCCTGAACGCAGAAAAGCCCCGCACCATACGGTGCGGGGCTTTCCCGGAAAAATTGTTCGGCGGCGTCCTACTCTCCCACAGGGTCCCCCCTGCAGTAC